>PSLZ01000001.1:0-227504 GCA_040289885.1 Armatimonadota bacterium
AGGAGATGTATGAGCGTTTTTGTAATGTGGGTATGGTGGTGTGTTTTTTGTGTGTATGGTGTGTGCTAGGGGTGGGCATGGGTCACTGGTGGGCAGTTCAAGAATTTTTTTCTCGAACACCCTCCTAGCCTTATTGACATATCCGGCGCGATGTGCTACGATAAATATAAGCCCTTCATACATAAGGGCTTCTTTGACAGTCTTACATTTCCATGAGCACAAGGGAGGATGCAACATGAAGCGCAACGTAACCGCCTTTACACTCATCGAGCTGCTTGTTGTGATCGCGATTATCGCGATACTGGCAGCGATTCTGTTCCCCGTGTTCTCACAGGCACGCGAGAAAGCACGCGCCACTACCTGTTTGAGCAACGCCAAGCAGATCGGCACCGCCCACCAGATGTACGGGCAGGATTACGATGAGACCCTGATCCCGTGGTTTGTGCGCACCGGGCTTCCGCGCAATGAGTATCGGGATGACCTTGTCAGCTGGGTGCAGAACCTACAACCCTACATCAAGAACGGTGCCCCACCCGCCCTGCCACCACCGATTTCGTGGGGGTGCCACCCAACGGGTTAATGCGCTGTCCGTCTTTCAGCGAAGAGCGATGGAAGAGAATGGCGCACATGCCCGACTGCGATGGACCGGGTGCGCTGGATGCTTGGGTGCCCATCCGCCTATACCATGCGCACTACGGCATCGGCTTCGGCGTACAGGGCGGCAGCTGCACGCAGGAGGACCCCTACTACTACTTCGCGGGCAGTGACGTCCGACGGAAAGTGATGGCTTTGGCAGAGGTGAACCGCCCCGCGGAGAGCGTCATCGTCACCGACGGCATGACGGGCATCCTACAGCCTTACTGGTTTGGCACCACGATGGGTTGTGAGGCCGCCGACTCGCACCAGGGCGGAGGCACACACATCTTTGTGGACGGTCATGCCAAGTGGATTGCGCGCAACTCCGAGCGCTACCTGCTTCAGGACGCCAGCGGCTGCTGGTACAAGCGCTACTACGCGATCGATAAGTAGCATTCCGACACAGCGGGGAGGCTTTGGGGTGAAAAAGAGTCTGCCAATCCTCATTCTGGTGCTTGTGGCGCTGGCAGTGGTGGCGTATTGGGTCAACACGCGTCCGAGACCCCTGCCGGAACCATCCGCGCCCGGCTACTACACGGGACCGATGAAGGGCAAAGGGGCGAACGCCACCGTTGCTCCAGAGCAGTTCCCGCGCTGATAGCGGTTGGGGTGCCCTTGCATTGGCAAGGGCACCCTGCCTTACTGGGCAATGGCGGATTGATGGCGCGGGAGCGACTGGTAGGAGACTTTTGCGCTGTGCCAGAAGGCGAAGCCTGCGATCAACAGCATCACGGCAATCACTAGCACTATCATCCACACCGGCATGTCGAGCGCGGAACGGTCGTTGGGCTTGCCGTTACGGGACATTTTGAACGCCTCCAAACCAGAGAAAGAAACTTCCTACCACACGGTCACAGTATAATAGATGCGGGTGAATGTGGCAAGATTTCAGTAGAATGAACGGCAGAGGTGAATAGGATGCCGACGCTAGAATTGACTGACGAGCAAGTGCTGGAACTCATCAAGCAACTGCCACCGGAGCGCAAGCGGGTGGTACTGCTAGCACTGGCGGAAAGTGCGCGTTCTCGACAGCAGGCTTACCAGAGCTATGCTGAAGCACGATTGCAGCATCTGTGTGCCCAGCGCGGGCTGAACTGGGACGCTATGAGTGAACAGGAGCGCCAGGCGTTCATAGACGACCTGATACATGAGGATAGGCAGTGCTCTATGTAGCGGTATTCGATACAAATATCTTGATGTCGGCTTTGGGGTGGAGGGGCACTGCATAAGGTTTTAGAATGCGCCCTGGTCGGAGGCGCTACCCATATCGTGACTGGGGATAGACGGCACTTGTTGCCGATGGGCAGATATCAGAGTGTCACTATCGTCACCGCAGCCGAGTTTCTTTCTCTGGTGTCCGCGTCTTCTATATAAGCCCTTGAACCATCGCCACCAAGATACCGTATACTAGACTAGAAGTGAGGGATGTGGCAAGCTTTCGGTGCATGGTTTGGGCAGGAGGGAGAAAAGGATGCCACAGACCATCTCGGAACGACATCCGTTGCGGCAACTGTTCGGCACGCTGGTAGAGCAGGCGTTTACCCGCGTCCTGCAAGAGTACCAGCCCGACGTGTTGCGCTACATGGTAAACCTGCTGACCGAGTTCACCCATATCGATAACGTGTATCGTATCCGAGACGCGCGCGGGCGACCGCTGTATGAGGTCGCGGAGATGCTGGCAGAGGGCGACGTCTTGCTGAACGCACCTTCTTTTGCGCGGGAGCGCGAAGTGCATCGCCATATTGGAGACTTCACCCTGTTCTGGTCCGGTGTGTATCCCGAAGCGATGCCGCGCCTGCGCCACGCACTGAGTAAGGATGCCCTGATTGACTACGTTCAGCAGGGTAAAAAGTCCTATTACATTGTTTCCACCTTTGAGGAGGGCGAGTGGCGACACGAGGCGCCGCTGTTCCGACGGCTATCGGAGCGTTTCGAACTGTACATGTTTGGTCTGAATCTGGTGCGTCAGGGTTGGGAACGCCTCGCGCGCGAGCACTTCGAGCGGTGGCGCAGCGGCTTACAGTAAAGACCGGTAGAGGTCGGTCAATCGCTGGACGCTTTGCAGTAAGGTGTAGCGTTCGCACACCACCCGACGAGCAGAGGTCGCGAGGAATCGCCTGTGTTCCCCATCTACGAGTAGCCGATACACTGCTTCGGCAAGGGCGGTGACATCGTTTGGCGGTGAGAGTATACCTGTACGCCCCTGTTCGAGGATTTCTGCCGGCGCGCCCCGATTCGCCGAGACCACCGTGGTAGCACAAGCCATCGCCTCCAGGATAACCAGCCCAAACGGCTCTGGGCGGGTACTACAATGTACCAGCACCTCCGCCGATGCGATAATCGGGGCGATGTCGCGCTGAAAGCCCAGCCACCGCACGAACGGCTTTATCACACGCGACATCTCCCGCACCTGCTGGGCGTAGCGGTGGTTCCCCATGCTTGCATCCCCGGCGAGCCAGAAAATGGGCGGATGAGGCATGCGCGGATATTCCATTAAGAGCCTCTGCGCCATCTGCAAAAAGAGATGCTGACCCTTAAAGGGCATGATTCGTCCCACGTGCAGTACGACTGGGGCATCCGTAGGTGTGTCGAACAGCCGGCGCACCTCGGCGCGCTCGGAATCGTCCAGTGGGGCGAAATGGTGGGTATCAACCCCGTGTGGGATGAGGTATACCTTGTGCTCCGGCCCTCTGCCGAACTGCCTCTGCAGAATCGACGAATAAGCCACCACCGCTTGCGCGTAACGCCGGGCGACCATTTGGAGCCACATCCTCTGCCAGAAAAAGGGGAACAGGTCGTGTACCGACCAGACCATCGGCACGCGCAGGCGACGACAGAGTCGCCCGGCATACCAGCCCGTGCGCACTGAATAGGCGTGCACGAGGTCGCTGGAAGCGATGGCATGAGATAGCCTCTGCATGTCGCCGGCGGTGGGCTTGCCACCATGGCGCAGAGAAGGGAACGTCACCGAGAAGACCTCTACCCCCAGGGCGTGAGCAGATTCCGCCAGCGCACCGGGCGGACATGCCAGGGCGGGCTGTATCTGCTCGCGCGGCAGATATTCGAGGAGTCGCAGGAGGCTGACCTCCGCACCCCCTAGTCCAGCCCATTGGTTTACATACAGCACCCGCATGGCGTTTCCCATTGGCGATAGGCTTCCACGAGGTGAGCAGTGATTCTGCGCCAGTGGTACTGTTCGGCGAACTCGCGAAGCCGATCCCGGAAGGTTTCCGAATGGCTGTCTTGCGCGCTCTGGAGCACCCTTTCCGCCAGCGCACGCGCATCGCGCGGCGGAGCGACAGGGCACACGTCACGCGCCCATTCGTTCAGGGCAGGGGTGTCGGCGATAACTGCCGGAGTGCCGCACGCTAGCGCCTCCAGCACTGGCAAACCGAAGCCCTCCTGTAGGGAGGGGAACAGCAGAAGGTCGCAGATCTGGTACAGCTCGCGCAGGCGCATGTCATCAACGAAGGGCTCGACCTGCACGCAATCGGCGACGCCCAGCCTACGCGCAAGCCGGTACAGCGGAGCGGAGAGCGGCTGTCCAGCTTTGATCCATCGCACAAAGTGCCCTTGTTGTCGCAGGAGTGCCAGCGTATACAGAATGGCAGGAATATTTTTGTATGGCGCGTTGGAGCCGACGTGCAGGAGCACTATCTCGTGCGGGTGGAACCCCTGCATCTGCCGGCGGTGGCGACGCTCCTCCGCTGGCAAGGGGACAAAGAAGTCGGCATCTACGCCATGATACACCACTCTCAACCTCTCCGAGGGGACGCCAAGCAGACGCTGTGCGTGTTGGGCGGTGGCAAAACTGCTTGCGATCACTCCGTCGGCGCGCGTGATGTCTCGTACCGTCAGCCAGTACAGACAGCGTCCAAGCCACCGGCTCCATGGATGACGATAGAGGCTTGGTTCTATCAGCGGAATAAGGTCGTGACAGGTGACCACCTTGAGGCGTGCGCTCAGCGCGGAGAGCAGGAAGGAGTCGCTGTGGTCCACCAGATGCACCACCTCTTGAGGACCCAGGTGACTTGCCATCCGCCTCAGGAAACGGCGAGCATGCAGGACATACAGCACATGCACCATGCCCGCGGGCAGAGGTGCGTGAAGGATAGCGGGAACCTCTCGGCTAACAGTGCGCACCTCGGAGGGCACAGGCAGGTAACGGTGTAGTGCCTGCGCGACCCGCTTCATGCTTGCGGGAGCGTAAGGATGTGCCAGCAGAAACGTGACATGCATCGCGTGGAATCTGTTCGCCATGCCTCCTGCAAATCACTACCACCCTAGAGAACCTTATGAGATTTGCCGATGATAACAACAGCAAATATCTGCAACAAAGAGCGAACAATGAGCAAACGGGCGCAAAAACAGAGTGAGAGAACCTTGAACCCCGAGGTGATGAGTGTACGGGAGCTTGCGGATTACCTGTGTATCTCGGTGCACACCGTTTATCGGCTGGCAGAGCAGGGCAGACTGCCCGGACGCAAGGTGGGCAAGCACTGGCGTTTCCACCGTGACGTCATTGTGGGGTGGCTGGCGACGCATCATGAGGAGGACGCGCTATTTCGAAGCGGAGGCATCGGTGGATGATAGCCAGAGAGGACAAGCGTCTCGTTGACAGGGCAGGTAGTGTGGCGGTTCCACCGTGCCAGCTCGCCTCGTTGCCCCGGGCGACAGCGAAGGCGATGGAGCAGATCACGGACACCATGCTCGCGGCACTGCACACAGAAACGGGGGCGGTCTGGCTGGAGCACGAGGGCAAAATCTACACTCTTGTCCTGCGCAACATCACCATCCAGACCCTGCAGGCACTCCAGCAGACCATGTCCGCCTGCGGACAACCCTATCCGGTGGTGTTGCAAGTGCAGGAACAGAACTATGCCGTGGCTTGCGCCGGTTACCCACTGCTTCGGGTGTATACCGCTGTTGGCGTGGAGGAGCTGCGCTCGGTGCATCGGCGGCTGATGCCTCGCTTCACGCGCCTGGCGCAGACCCTTCTGCAGACAAGCAACGCGCCTATTGGAGTGCCTGCCGAGGACACGAACCATCAGGCGTACCGCGTGGTGGTGGAGGGGGCTCTGCGCCGCCTGTCCGAACTGACGCGAGCCACGGGCTGTACCCTCTTGTGGTTCTCGCCGTGGAACAACTCGTGGCATCGGTTCGCGGTGGGCAACGTGCCGACATGGCTGTATCAGCAGTTCTGGGAGATGCCCTCGCCGGGTGAGGGGCTGGATATGTGGGTAGAGGGCACCCAATCCCTCGTTCGTCAGCGCGGGTATCACTGTGTGGCGGACGAAATGACCGTACGCGGTATGGTTAAGGGATGCCTCTTCGTATGGCGCGACCGTTCGTTAGGAGAGTTTGCCAGCGATGAAGTGGAGTGGCTTCGGGTCACTATCCAGATGGTTGCCGCTTCGCTGGACGTGCTGGAGACCCAGACGGAGCTCCTGCAGAGAGTGTATCAGGACCCGCTCACGGGGGTGTTTAACCGCCTCTACTTCGATGTGGCATATCGGCAGATTCTGCATAACGCACAGAGGCATCCGCATCCCGTATCGTTATTGCTGATAGATATCGATAACTTCAAGCAGATCAACGATACTTGGGGGCACGAGACGGGAGATATGGTATTGCAGGTTGTGGGGCAGGTGCTTCAACAGGTGCGCGCAGGAGACGTCCCCGCACGTTACGGTGGAGACGAGTTCGTAGTGTTGTTGCCAAACACCGACAAAA
Source organism: Armatimonadota bacterium (assembly GCA_040289885.1). GTDB lineage: Bacteria > Armatimonadota > HRBIN16 > HRBIN16 > HRBIN16 > HRBIN16. The sequence goes on from PSLZ01000001.1 coordinate 6,370, forward strand.
CAGGAGCGCGCATTCTGGCGCAACGTCTGCAGAGCACGGTCCAACAGATTGGGGAGCAGATGGGACTGCCCTGCACGGTGACGCTTAGCATCGGCTGTGCAACGGTCACGAACGGCGCCCCCGGATTACTCCTGCTGGCGGACCAGGATATGTACGAGCAGAAGCGCAGCGAGAGAGCCCCAGCTGGATAGTTTCTAATCCCCTTGAAGTTTGGTACGCGAGCAACCATAGGCGAACCCAACCCCTGTCCCCTTTCCAGATTTATTGACACCTGATGCGCGGTGAGGTAAACTGATTATCGCAGTGAAACCCTCGCCAAAGGAGGCCGTGCGTGCGTTTACTAGAGACCGTTCGTTCACCCGCAGATTTGCAAGCGTTAAGCCGGGAGCAGCTTCGGCAGCTCGCGGCGGAAATACGTGAGACCATTATTGAAACCCTTTCGCGTACCGGGGGGCACCTAGCTTCCAACCTCGGCACGGTGGAGTTGACCATCGCCCTACACAGCGTCTGGCACATGCCCAAGGACAAAATGATCTGGGACACAGGGCATCAGGCGTACGCACACAAACTGCTTACGGGCAGGCTAGAGCGATTTGGCACGCTGAGACAGTATGGGGGCATCAGCGGTTTCCTGCGTCGCGATGAAAGCGAATACGACGTGTGGGGAGCGGGGCACGCGGGCACCGCGATCTCCGCGGCGCTGGGGTTTGCCAAAGCGCGGGACCTGCGTGGCAGTGACGAGCGCGTGGTGGCGGTGGTTGGTGATGCGGCGTTGACTGCCGGCATGGCGCTGGAGGCGATGAACAACGCCGCGGAAGCCCGAACGGACATCACCGTTGTGTTGAACGATAACGAGATGTCCATCGCCGAGAACGTTGGAGCACTGGCGACCTTTTTGTCGCGCTTGCGTGCCCAGCCCTGGTACCAGCGGGTGGAGCAGAGGGCAAAGGAGGTGCTGGAAGGACTGCCTGGCAAGGCGCGGGTGCTCGCCAAGCACGCCAGAGGGCTCAAGCACGGTATCACCCACATCATTGCCCCTGAAAACACCGGCGCCATCTTCGAGGAGATGGGGTTTGAATACATCGGTCCGCTAGATGGACATGATATCGACCTGTTGGTGGATGTGTTCTCCCACGCCAAGGATTTGAAAGGTCCCGTGCTGATTCATGTGATTACCGTCAAGGGCAAGGGGTACGAGTTCTCCGAGGCGGACGCACGGCGGTATCATGGCGTGACGCCGTTCTGCATCCACGACGGCAAGATGGAGAAGAAAACGGGCGGTGAGAGCTACACGCAGGTCTTTGCCGATGAGCTCGTGCGCATCGCCGAGGAGAACCCGAAAGTGGTTGGTATCACCGCCGCGATGCCCGACGGTACAGGGCTGGTGAAACTGCAAGAGCGGTTCCCGGAGCGTTACTTCGATGTGGGCATCGCCGAACAACATGCCGTGACCTTTGCCGCGGGGCTGGCTGCCGAAGGAATGATCCCGGTCGCCGCCATCTACTCTACGTTCCTTCAGCGGGCTTTTGACCAGGTTTTGCACGATGTCGCCATACAGAATCTGCATGTGGTGCTTGCGCTGGACCGGGGTGGGCTAGTTGGGGATGATGGTGCGACACATCACGGAGTGTTTGACCTCTCCTACCTTCGCCTGATCCCCAACGTGGTGCTGATGGCACCCAAAGATAGCGAGGAGCTGCGGGCGATGCTGAGGTTCGCCATCGCGCATTCAGGACCTGTAGCCCTGCGCTATCCGCGCGGTTCTGTGCCTGCCATCGACTGGGGTGTGCCCGAATCGCCCATCGAGCTGGGCAAGGCGGAGGTGCTTCGCGATGGACAGGATGTGGCGATATTCGCCATTGGCTCGATGGTAGCAACAGCTTTTGCAGCCGTCCAGCAGATGGAGCAGGAGGGGATACACGCCGCGCTGATAAATGCTCGGTTCGCGAAGCCTTTGGACCGCGAGACGATTCTGCATTATGCGCACCGGGTGCCACGCTTCGTACTGGTAGAGGAGAATACGGTGTGTGGAGGCTTTGGCTCAGCAGTGCTCGAACTGCTGGCACATGAAGGCGTTACCGGTGTGCAGGTGAAGCATCTGGGTGTGCCCGATACGTTCATTGAGCACGGCACAGTGGACATTCTGCGCAGGCTAGTAGGACTGTCCACCGAGCATATTGTGGAAGCGGCACGCACGTTGTGCGGGGTGCCGCACAGGACGAGTGCAGTACTCGCCGACTAAGGGCGCACCGAAACTTTGCCAGAGCCAGTGTGTCGAGCAAGATAGAAACTTGTCCGAAAGGAGCGTATCATGAAGGGCTTGAACATCTATCTGACCATTGGCCTGCTCTTGCTGACCGCTTCGATAGTGGGGTGGATGGTGCTTTTGCTGGCGCAGTTAGCCCATTGGCTGACTCGCATCGCGGGCATCGTCAGCATCCCGTTCCTGCTGTACGGTGTCTATGTGCAGATCAAGGAGGGACACCGGGCACTGCCGGGCAGTGGGCGCGGCATGCTGGACAAATAGTTCAGAACCGCTCCGCGAGCGTTGTGAACGGGTAGTACTTCGGGAACAGGTCGTCCAGTATATCCACAACCTCGGGCTGGGAAACGGTGATCAACCCCGCGGAGTAGGCTTCTGAAGGGGCAAGGTAGCCGCCGACAATCTGGCTCCAGACGTGAATGCCACCGCGTGCCCATTCCGTCGGAGGCGTGGGCTTCATGGTGCCTTCTCCCGTGAGTACCACCTGGTGTTTACCGCCGGGCACAAGGCTGTCGTCCACCACAAGGCGTATCGCCCCCTGCCAATGCCTCCAGTGTGGACGCAGATGGGCGATCAGCGTGGGTAGGTGGGTCATGCGTAACATATAAGTCGGGCGCAGGGTGCCCTGTACCTGCATCAGCAAGCTGTCCTCGTTGTCGGTCAGCCATGTGCTCCATTGCTGGGCGCGATACACTGGTGCATACACGCCTATCGTTTCGGCGATGTTCGCGCTGGAGAGGAAGCCGAGGAGTGCCCGTTGTGCCCGTGATGTGATAAAGATAAACTCTCGAACTTCTACACGATTGCACCCCGATTGCACTTCGTAGATCATGTAGCCCTCGACGCTTGCATGGAACTCGGCAACAACGGTTTGATATTTCTGTCGCAAGATCCATTGCCAACGTGCGGGCTCGCGCTCGAGACCACCTGCGGTATTGTGCAGATGGACGTCGTGAAGCCGCCGCAGGTGCTCGAGGTCACCAGCGCGGTATGGACGGACGAAGCGGCTCTCCGAGTAGGGCGGTAGGAGACGCGACGGTATCTCGCAGGACCACTCTACGGAAGCGACCTCCCAGCCGAACTTGCGATAGTAGCGCGGCGAGAACGGATACAGCATCGACAGGGGCGACTTTTTGTCGTACAGCCACTTGATCGTATCACGCAGGAGCGCGGCGGCGTAGCCCCTGCGGCGAAAAGCCTCGTCGGTAGCAACCCCTGCGATGCCGGCGACGGGTATGCGCGCGTTTCCCAACGCCATCACGCCCGGCACGATCGTCAAGCAGGAGATCACCTTGCCTTTGTCTACCAGCACGCGGCGCTCCAACAGGTCAAAAAAAGGATCGGAGTGAAATATATCTCGTGCCAGTTCGACGTCGAGGTCAAAGGCACGACACATCAGTTCCAGCATCTCGTCCAGTTCGTTGGGGTGAGGAGCGCGTATCTCCATACCGCTTAGCCCTCGCTGACCGAAAGCGATAAGGACCTTGAGGAGATTTTGGACAGTTCGGATGGGAATCCTGCCTGTGCAAGTGGGAGATTACGTGATACTGCGCAAGCTTCATGCCTGCGGCACGAACTGCTGGCAGGTAGTGCGGCTGGGTGCAGATGTGGGGCTGGTGTGCGCGCATTGCGGGCGAAGAGTTCTGTTGCCGCGTGACGAATTCGAACGGCGTGTGCGCCAGCGCCTGCCGGGGAAGGAGCAGGGGGATGAGACGGCTAGCGGTTAGTGCTCTACTGTGCCTGTGGGCGATACCCGGCGTCATCGCGCAGGGCGAGCAAAAGGTCACCTGGTGCTCGCAGAGCACGGACGCCCCCGTTGTTCCCTTCCACCAGTTTGTTGGAGCCCCCGAGCCCACCGCTACCACGCAATCCGTTGCCCGGTGGGCGGGCTGGGAAATCGGCGAAAGGCTATCCTGCACCAGCACCAGGGACTCTCTGCATGCGGTGATGTGGCATCTGCCCCGGGTGTGGACGCTGGCATTGTGGAACGACGCCGATGAGAAGACGAAGGTCGTGCTGGTAGGCGACCTTCCCGCAGGCGTTTATACGGTGGAGCGTCTACTGTTGGCGGAAAACAGCAGGATAATCGCTATCGAGCGGCGCAACGGATTATGTCTGAGCGTCGGCGCAAGGATCAACCGCATCGAGTGGCTTGGTGGGCATTCGGGGATGATCCTGCGTTTCGTGGAGCGCACGCAAGCGGCAGAAGGATCGCTGAGCGCGCTTCGGCGGTCGGTATGGCAGAGCAAGGTGCCGCAGGGTGTGCTTTCCCGGCTTTCTGCCTTGCTTCGCGAGACGGACAGTCATTGGTACCAGGTGCGTGCGAGCCTGCGCCGTGGCGATGTGCGTCTGGCGGCGCGGGGCGTGCATCGGATGCTGTTTCTGGCAAGCGGGATGCGCGTCGCTTCGTCCAAATATGCTGGTGCGGAACAGGTGGCGGCACAGGCGGAGAAGGTTATTGACGCCCTGTCGGAGCTTTCCTCTGCGCTGATGAACATCGTGGCAAGCCTGCGCTGTGATCACGAAAGGCTGGCCGTGGAAGTGGTGAACGCAGGCACGCAGGTCTGGACGGCGTTGCGACTTGTGCCAGAGGCTGGCGCGGAGGAGGCAGTAGTGCTGGCACATGTGAAACCGATGGAACACGCTGAGGCGTCTTTTAGATGGACGGGCGAGCCATCGGCATCTGCAGTCACGCTAAGCCTGTTGTTCAACGGCGGATACGCCCGGCTGAAGGTGTCCTGTAGTCCTGCGGAAGACGAGAAGGAGGAGTAGCGATGAAAGGGTTCCTGTGGGTGGCTCTGGCGGTTCTGGCGTGGTATCCCCCACGCCTGACGATCACCCCCGAGGCGGGGAGCACCGTGTCGGATGTGGTGGAAGTGCGTGTTACCGCCAGCGAACCGCTGAAGCGGGTGGAGTTTTTGCTGGATGGTAACCCCGTGGGCAGTGATACCAGCACGCCCTACACCTGGACGTGGGATACCCTGTCGGTTGCCGAGGGCGAGCATGTGGTGACCGTGCGGGCGATGGATATGAACGACCGGACGGCGTCGACGGATGTGCGCTATGTCGTAGATAACGGGTTATCGCGCGGAGGGGCGTTCTATCTGAATATTGCGCGCGAGCAGATGTCCGCCCAGCACTGGGAGGCCATGGTGAGGTCCGCCCGACGTGCTGTGCGCCTGCTACCCGATGACGGACAGGCACACCACCTACTGGCGCGGGCGTGGTTGGGTGTGTCGCAATGGGCAAGGGCGCTGGAGAGCGCGGAGCGGGCGGCAACGCTGTCGCCGTCGCCAGAGACCTTGAGCACGCTGGCAGAGGCGCATATGCGAATGGCGTTCTCGCAGACTACCGACGACGGGAAGCGGTTTTCGTCTTTGCAAGCGGCTGTGGAATCCGCTCTGCGTGCGGGTGAACTGCGCCTCTCCTCCGCGAAGAGCCCGGTGGAGCGAGCGCGGGCACTGGCTCAGCTCGGCAGGCTTGAAGAAGCCGCGAACGCCTATCTGCAGGCGGGCAATACCGCAGACAACCTCCTGTCCGCGGCGCGTTGTTACCTGCTGGCTGGGCAGTGGCAGGACGCCGACAGGATGTGCAATCTGGCGGAGCAGCGCGCGGCGGATAAGGCAGTTGTTGGGGTGTATCGTGCGCTTGTGCTGGCTCTGCGCGCTAGGGTAGCGGACGCGCGAGGCGTTCTGCAGAGCCTGGAGAGTAGCGAACAGGCGCGAGTGTTGGTTGCGCTGGCGCAGGCGAACATCGCTCTGCGTGAGATGAGGGCGCCCGAGGCGTTGCGCACACTGTTGCCACTCGAGGCACAGGGGGTTGCCCCCGGCGCGCTGGACACGCTACTCATGTCGGCATTTGCGGAGGTGCGCGATTTCCCCCGTGCGGAAGACCACTTTCGCAACGCCCTGATACGCCATCCGCTGAACTGGCAGGCTCTGGCGCAGAAGGGCTACGAATCGCTGGCGGTGGGGTCAGTGGTGAATGCGGCACGTTACTTTGACCTGGCGGCGCGCATCCGCCCCAATGACGCATGGGTGCTGTGTGGGCAATCGCTGTGCGCCCCGGACAAACGGCAAGCGGTTGAACTGGCGCAGAAGGCGGTCAGGCAGGCTCCTACGGACCCGTGGGCACTGGTGGTGCTAAGCAGTGCGCAGTGGCGAGCGGGACAGCTGGACGAAGCGACCCGTAGCATCAAGCGGGCATATGAGATGGACCGCGAAAACTACAATATCGGTTCTCCGCCCGATGTGCGTCGAGCGGGGCAGATCGCGCGTATTTTCGGGCGAAGACCGGTATTGCCACTGGAGTAAAGAGAGGAGGACCGACCGTGCGAATTGTGGTCTTCAGCAAGATGTTTCGGCAGTACGATATAAACGGTCTGGTGTCCCTGGGACAGGAGCTCGGTGTGGAAGGCTGGGACCTTGCCGTGCGGAAAGGGCATCCGGTGAACCCCGACAATGTGGAGAACGCTCTGCCCACAGCGGTGCACCACCTGGAAGAGGCAGGACAGCCGGTGCTCGCGGTAACAGGTGAACCCGATCTGTTGTATCCCAACACCCCCTACGCGGAGCCGTTATTGCGGGCGATGGACACAGCTGGGGTTCGAGTGTTGAAGTTGGGCTATTTCCTCTTCGCCCCCGCCAAACAGTCCTACTGGCAGGAGGTGGATAACGTCCGCCGCGCGCTGGATGGCTGGCAGAGGCTTGCTCGGCGATACCACGTGAAGGTGGTGTATCACACGCACAGCGGGATGGGCTATATGGGAGTGAACGCCGGCGCGCTGATGCATCTGATTAGGGACTTGGACCCGTCTGCGATTGGGGCATATCTGGACGCCGGGCATCTGGTGGTCAACGGCGAGCCGTTCGCCTTTGCGCTGGCGATGGTCAAGCCCTACCTCGCCATGGTCGGCTTGAAGGATTTTAAGCCGATGCTTCAGCCATCGGGGGACGAGCACCGGCTGAAGTGGCAGTGTGTGCCTGCCGGGCAGGGTGGGGTTGCCTGGAGCGAGGTGTTTCGCCTGCTGGCAAAGGAAGGTTTCGCGGGACCCTGTTCGGTTCATGCCGAGTTCGAGGCTCCTTCTGGGGCATCCTTCGTGAAAATGGTGCAGGCGGAGGTGGCTTACTTCCGGAAAAAGCGGGATGGTGCGCTCGCTGGCGGCTAAGACCCTTGCTTTTGCCCGTTTCTTCAAGTATAATCATACCGCTTGGTCCGAAGACGCAGGCGCTCGCTAAGAGCTTAATGGGGTTTCCACCTGCCGAGGCGAAACAACGCAACCGCAGAACGGCATTGCCCTGTGCCTGATGCCAGGTGCAGGTGATGTTGATGTACGGGGAACTTCGCCTCTGGCGGGTTCCCCGTTGTGCGTTGGTGGGCGCGAAAGGGAAAGGAGGTGGATACATGCGAGCAAAGCCCAATCCGCAGAAGGTGGCGCAGGTGGAACAGATTCGCCAGTGGCTGAGTACGTCCAAGGGCGTGATCTTCACAGATTATCGCGGGCTGAGCGTGGCACAAATCACGGGGCTTCGCAGGCAGTTGCGCCAGCATCAGGCGGAGTATCACGTGGTGAAGAACACGCTGTTCCGGCTCGCCTCGCAGGGTCTGATCAGCAATAACCTAGATGACATCCTGCAAGGACCGACCGCGGTCGCCTTCATTCAGGGTGACGAGGCGGCAGTTGCCAAGGCGCTCTCCGACGCCATTCGCGAACTGCGCACGTTGTCGGTGAAGGGTGCGATTCTGGGCGGAAAGCGCTATGATGCCGAGGCGGTTCAGCAGCTGGCGAAATTGCCGCCGCGCGAGGTGCTGATTGCCCAAGTGGTCGGCGGTGTGCAAGCGCCGATTACGGGATTGGTGGGTACTCTGCATGGTATCCTGCGGGACTTCGTGTGCACGGTTCAGGCGATAGCCGACAAGAAATCTGCGCAAAGCGCGTAAGGAGGGAGTAACAGTATGGCACTGACCAAAGAGGAGATTATCGACGCCATCAAGAGCATGAGCGTGCTGGAGCTCAATGAGCTGGTGAAGGCTCTGCAAGAGGAGTTCGGCGTGACGGCTGCGACACCCGTAGCGGTCGCGGCGATGCCGGGTGCGGTAGCTGGAGGCGCGCAGGCTGAATCTGCCCCCGCTGAGGAAGAGAAGACGTCCTACGATGTCATTCTCAAGTCGGTGGGCGAGAAGAAGATCCAGGTCATCAAGGTGGTGCGTGAGGTAACCAACCTTGGCTTGAAGGAAGCAAAGGACCTAGTGGAAAGCGCACCTCAGCCCATCAAGCAAGGAGTGACCAAAGAAGAGGCGGAGCAGATCAAGGCGAAGTTTGAAGCCGAAGGCGCGACTGTGGAGATCAAGTAACGCCTCCCTAGCAACGGACGCCGGTACTCTGCCCGAGTGCCGGCGTTTTTGTTTCTGTGGCTTGCGCATCCCCCTTGCCTTCCTGTAACATGTACTCGCTATGAATCTGGGTAAGTGGGTTACTGTGCTGTTATGCGGGTGCGTATGGATAAGCGGAGGCTGTGGCGCGCCGGCAAGACACGGGGCGACCTCGCCTCGCCAGTCCGCTCAACAGCCAGCCAATGTGCCCTCCCTGCGGGTGGAGACCGAGCGACTGCAGTTGCGATGGCTGGAGCCGGGCAGTCCCAGCCAGATGGTCTGGGAGGCACACGTGCCCTATGCCCAGGCAAGTAGCGCGCAAGCAGGGGCGACGGGCGAGTTTGAGAACGTGCGGTGTGTGCTGTACGAAAAGGGCCGACCGACAACCGACCTGCGCGCCGGGCGGATACGCGCCCTGCAGAAACAGTGGCGGGTGGAAGCCAGCCGAGGCGTCAGCGCGTACTCACGCGTCAACGTGGTGCGGCTCCAGGCAGATAGGGTGATATGGTTGGCACGGCAAAATCGTCTGATAGCACGAGGGAACGTGCAGATCACCGGCAAGCAGTTCAGCCTGCAGGCGCGCGAGGTGGAGCTAGATACCGCCCTGCAGGTGATGCGAGTCGTGTCGCCCTGAAGGCAGAGCAAGGAGTAGAAGGATGGGTTTCAAGCAAAAACTGATACTGATAGCCTCTCTGGTGATAGCCGCAGTGCCTGCTTTGGCACAGGTGCAAGTGGGACAATACCGCCTGAGCCGTTACCAGCAGATCGTGACCGAGTACAAGCGAGATGGCACCGTGGTAGTGAAAGTAACAGGGAATCGGGTGGTATTGGAAAGCGCGGATGGGCAGGTGCGTTTGGAAGCGAGTAGCATCACCGCCGAGTCCCGGTTGCGAACGGGGCAGGAAACACGCTTGACGAAGGCGAGGGCAGAGGGACAGGTCACCTTCCGCTTAGTTCAGGCTAAAGAGAAGCGCACGGCACGTGGTCACGCAGGTGTTGTGCTCTATGATGATGCCACGCGTCAGGTCACCCTGCAAAACGGTATCTTTGTGGAGGTAGATGACCCGCAGTTTGTGGCGACGCAAAAGGGCGATAGAGGCACTATCTATCTGGGCGAAGAGGACCTGCGGGTGGTGTTGGAAGGTGACCCCGAACGCACCGAGACCGTCATCCAACCCAAACGCCCGCCCGCCGAGGAGCCGAAAAAATGATACTTCGTGCCCAAAACCTAGTAAAAATCTATAAAGGAAGAAGAGTAGTGGATGGCGTCTCCCTGCAGATGAGCATGGGGGAGATTGTAGGACTATTGGGTCCGAACGGGGCAGGGAAGACCACCACGTTCTACATGATCGTTGGGCTGGTACATCCGAACGACGGGCGGGTGCGGTTGGACGACAAGGAGATCACGCATCTGCCGATGTATGCGCGGGCGAGGATGGGTATTGGCTATCTGGCGCAGGAGCCATCGGTGTTTCGCAAATTGACGGTAGAGGACAACCTGCGGCTGGTGATGCAGTTGCAGGGCTTGCCGGAGAAGCAGATACGCCAGCGCATCGACGAACTGCTGGAGGAGTTTCATATCGCGCACCTGCGCCATGCCCGGGGGTATGTGCTGTCGGGCGGTGAGCGTCGCCGGGTGGAGGTGGCGCGCACCATCGCCGCTTCTCCCAGGTTTATCCTGTTGGACGAGCCGTTCACGGGGGTGGACCCGATTGCCATTGCCGACCTTCAACGCATCATCGCGCATCTGCGGGAGCGGCTGGGTGTAGGTATTCTGATCACCGACCACAACGTCCGGGCGACCTTACGCATTACCGACCGGGCGTACATTATCCATAACGGCAAAATCCTGACCGAGGGGAGTTCGGACAAACTGCCCGAGGACCCCATCGCCCGGCAGTTCTATCTTGGTGAGGAGTACGAACATATTTAACCCATGCGCCTGAAGGTGATAGACCGTTTGATACTGCAGGAGCTCATCGGGCCGTTTGTATTCGGTGTGCTGTTGTTCACCGTACTGTTTTTCGCGGGCGGGAACCTATTTCAGCTCACGGAGTACGTGGTCAAAGGTGCATCACTGTGGACGGTAGGGCGCATGGTGCTACTCAGCGTGCCGCAGATTATGGTCAAGACCTTTCCGATGGCGATGCTACTCGCTTCGCTGTTGTCCTTTGGCAGGCTTTCAGGTGAGAGCGAGACCGTAGCCATGTATGCTGCCGGTTACAGCCTGTGGCGCATCGTGACGCCGGTGCTGGCGATGGGGACGGTGGTCAGCGTGTTGGCGATGGGCTTCAACGAGATAGTGGTGCCGCCTGCGACTGCGGAGATGTGGCGTCTGCGCACTGCGGTGCTTCGTCAAATAGGGGAACGGGCACAGCCGGTCACCCAGACGGTGGTGCGCGCCGGCAAAGTGGAGACGCTAATAACGGCGCAGGGCGGGGTAGACCTGCAGGCAGGCGTTCTCTACGATGTGACCGCCGTGCAGTTTGCTCCCTCCTCGCAGAGCTGGCATCCGGTGTTGATTATTTACGCCCGGCGCGCCAAATGGCTAGGCGGACGAGAGTGGGACCTGTATGACGGTTACTGGATGACCGGGGATGGGCGGGTATGGGCGAGGTTCGAACGCACCAGCACGCGCCTGCTACGCGGGGGGATCCGCAAGAGCCTGCGCGAGATTGAGACCGACCTAGTGCCGGACCCGGATAGCCGCAGTTTCGCGCAGACGCTGGAGCGCATCCGTCGGTACCGCCGGGCAGGCGAGGACACCCGGCAGATGGAGGTAGAGCTCTACAACAAACTCTCTCTGCCGCTTGCCAGCTTGATTTTCGGAGTCGTAGGAGCACCTCTGGGCATCCGCAGACAGCGGGGCAGTGCCGCAGCGGGGTTCGCGCTCAGTATCGTGATCATCTTCCTGTACTGGGCGATGGCGCAGTACCTGTTTATTCTGGGGCGGGGCGGTGCCGTCTCGCCCCTGGTAGCGAGTTTCCTGCCCGATGCGCTCGGGCTGGTTGCGGGCATCATCATCCTGTGGAGACGCGGGCGGTGAGGAGGTTGCAGAAATGCCCATCCGGACACTCATTATTGGACTGATTTTTATCGTGGTCAGCGGCTTTATCGCCTATTTTGGCGACTGGCTAGGGCGCTATCTGGGCAAGCGACGCATCTCTGTGTGGGGACTGCGCCCGCGTCACACCGCCATGCTGATTACCAGCCTCACCGGCTCGCTCATCGCTTTCCTGACCATCGTGGCGATTTTGGCTACGGCGCAGACGTTTCGCGAAATCATCGTGCGGGGTGAGCGCATTCTGGAACAGTCGCGCCAGATGCAAAAACGCTATGCTCAGCTTGCCAGCGAGTACCGACAGCTCCAACAGCGCTATGATGCCGCCGCTCAGCGTATTCGTGAACAACAGCAACAGATGGAGGCGAACGCACGCCTGCTACAATACCAGGAGAGGCAACTGCAGGAGGTGCGTGCGCAACTTCAGCGAAGACTTCAGCAGGTGGCGGAACTGAACCGACGTATCGCCGAGCAGAGCCGGCAGCTGCGAACCCTGCAGACCCAGAACAGCCTTCTGAATCTTAGCAGTGAGCGACTGCGCCAGATCAGTGCGCAATTGCGCCAGACGAACGCACGGCTCCAGCGGCAGGGACTGTTTCTGCGCGAGCAGAACGCACTCTACCAGCAGAACAACACCGAGCTAGCGTCCCAGAATATGCGCTATGCCAGTGAAAACGTACGCCTGAACAGCGAGAACACTCGATTGCAACAGCAGGCAGAGCAACTGCGTCAGCAGACCGAACAGCTCGAAGCGCAAAGTCGGCAACTGGAGCAGCAAGCGGATGCGCTGAGGGCAACCATTCAGCAACTGCAAACGCAGGAAGCCGAACTGCGCGGGCTGATCGAGCGGCTGGAACAGATGAAAGAGAAGCCGATTGTGGCACGCAAGGACGAGGAGATCGCCCGCAGGGTGATTCCGGGTGGACTGTCCGTGCGAAGTGCCCGCAACGAGGTTTACCGCCTGCTGGTGGAGGCGGGGCGTGTGGCGCAGGCAAAGGGCGCATCGGCAGGGAATGCCCATCGGGCGGCGTATGTACCTCTCAAGCGTATCAGCTTGCCGACATCAACGGGAGGGAGCACGGAGATCGTGGCGGATGAAGCCACGAGCGTGGAGGTGCTGGCGGAGCAGATCGCCCAGTCGAGCGAGCCGGTGGTGGTACTGGCGGCGGTGCGCAACAGCGTTGCCGGCGAGCCGATCCAAGTAGAACTGCGCCCCTATCGAAACCAGCTGGTGTATCGCAAAGGGGAGGAGATCGCCCGCGTGAGGGTATGGTCGGGACACAGCACCGGCGAGATTCTGAACACGCTTATCGAGTTCCTGCGCGACGAGGTGCGTTCCCGCGCGATAGAGGCGGGGATTATTCCCCGCGTGGATGCGGATGGTCAGCCCTCGGTGGGCACGGTTGCGAATGCAGAGCTGACCGATCTGGCTGACCGTATCGTGCGCGAGGGCAGAGGACGCTATGTGAACGTGGTGGCGGTCGCGGATGCCGACACCTACTCCGCCGACAGCCTGCGGTTGCGGTTTCGGATCGTGCAGTAAGGAGAACCTGTGATGCCCACATCGGCTCACCCGGTTATCTTAGCCATAGACCCCGGACGTAGTAAAGTGGGGCTGGCAGTGGTGCAGAGCGACGGGCGGGTGCTGTATCGTGCGGTGCTGGCGCTGGAGGACTTTGCCAGAGAGGCGGAAACACTGTGCGAGCGTTTTCGCCCACAGCGCATCGTGGTTGGCGGCGGCACCGGTTTGCGCGCTCTGGAGCCTTTGCTTCGCCAGCTCCTGCCCGATGTGCCGCTCCAGGTGGTCAACGAGGCATACACCTCCGAGCAGGCACGTCGGCGCTATCTGCGCGAAAACCCGCCTAAGGGCTGGCGGCGGCTGATTCCCGCCTTCCTGCGCACTCCCGAGCAACCGTACGATGACTACGTTGCCGTCATTTTGGCGGAACGCTACTGGAACGAGGTTGCCCAAAGCGAGGAGCGATAATGAACGGAGCCCAAACAGTGATCGAGTGGCGCTTTGACAGCCCGGACATCCTGCGGGCATGGCACGCGAACAGCCAAGTATCCGAAGTGCGCTTCGAGCAAGGGGCGATGCACTTTCGCACCACGGGGAGCGATCCTATCCTAGTGTATCTCCCCCCGCTGGACCTGCCGGCGCTACCAAACCAGGCGATAGAGATTGAACTCAGAGCTAGCGCACCCGGAACTGCTGAACTGTTCTGGAGCAACACCACCGAATCCCCATACGGTGGCTTCCTGCCAGAAAAGCGGACCGATTTCTCGGTGCGTGGCGATGGGAACTGGCATACTTACCCCGTCTTCCCTTTTTGGCAAAAGGAGGGGCGCATCGTGCGCCTGCGGTTCGACCCACCCGCCATGAGCGAGTGCGCCTTACGCGCCATTCGCGTGGTGCAGGTCACCCATGTCAGTGCCTCACTGGGGAGGCGGATGTTCCTCTTTCACAACCGCACGGACGGCTGGCAAGCGTGGCGCGGCGTAATGGTACAACCGTCACCGCGCGGAGTGCACCTCCGTCTACTGGAACCCGACGGCTTTTTTGCCGCCCTAGTGCGGGTTCCGTCGGAAAAGTTTCCAGTGGTCGCCCTCCGTTTGGGCTCGACAACGGCAAAGCGATGCCAGTTGGTGTTCGCCACGACCTCTGCCTACGGTATCCAACAGCACACGGTTGCGCTTATCCCTGACGGCAAATCCACTCTCTATAACGTGGACATGCTGGACGCGCCCGGCTGGAACGGCGAGGTGGTGATGGTGGGCATCCGCCCAGGTGAACAGGCAGGAGAGGAGATGGTTCTGGAGGAGGTACAAATCGTCCCTCAGCCGCTGGGCAAACCCCAATTGCGCATCCTGTTCTTTGGCGTGGAGTCTGCACTACCCCGCGCCGGCTCGGCTGTCACGGTAACGCTCCGGCTGGTCAATACCGGCGGGGAGCCTGCCCAGAGGCTAACGGCGACGCTCCAATTGCCACCCACTGCGCGTGTGTTGCAGAAGCCGAGCACCCCCGTGACGACACTGCCTTTTGGGGTGGAGGCAGAGTGGCGCTGGCAGGTAGTGTTTGCGCGCCCGTGGAAAGGCGCGTTCACCGCGCAGGTTCGGGGAGCGAATCTACAGCCCCTTCTGGTCAGTGCGTCGGCGGAGGTCACAGCCCGACTGGTGCAGGTCAAATCCCCGGTCGTACCGGCTCCGATGCCGGTCAAGCCCCAATACCCTGTGGGGGTATACTATTTCCCCGGCTGGCGTACGGCGGGGCAGTGGCTTCCCATCACCCGCTTTCCTGAACGCAAGCCTGTGCTTGGCTGGTACCGAGAGGGCGAGCCGCAGATCGCCGACTGGCATATCAAATGGGCGGTCGAACATGGCATCACCTTCTTTGTCTACGACTGGTACTGGGTGCAAGGGGCGCGTGCGCTGGAGCACGCCTTGCATGAGGGCTACTTTCAAAGTCGGTATCACCGGTACCTGCAGTTCTGCCTGCTGTGGGCGAACCATAATCCGCCGAATACCTCCTCACACGAGGACTGCATCGCCTTAACCCGATACTGGATCGAGCGCTATTTTCACCGCCCTGAATACCTGCGCATCGACGGTAAGCCGGTGGTTATCATCTTCACTCCTTACCAGCTGCGCGCCGATATGGGTAGCGAAGGGGTTCGACGCGCTTTTGATGCCATGCGCGAGGAGTGCACCCGGGCAGGGCTTGGCGGGCTGTATATGCTCGCCTGCATCGGCGGGGCGGGGGAGGCGCAGATCGCGGCGCGCGAGGGGTACGACGCCGTCACCGCCTACAACTGGCCCTACCTGGGTATCACCGGAGATGCGAAGTGGGCGCCCTACGATACCCTCATCGAAGGCTATCGTAAACAGTGGGAGAGCATTGTGCAGAACAGTCCTGTTCCATTGCTACCGCCGGTGTCTGGTGGATGGGACAGTCGACCATGGCATGGGCAATCGGCTTTGGTACGCTATGGGCGCACACCCGAAAAGTTCGAACAGCACCTACAGGATGCCCTGCGCTTTCTGGAGCGCTATCCGCGTTCCGTGCTACCGATGGTGTTGATAGAGGCGTGGAACGAGTGGGGCGAGGGTTCCTATATCGAACCGCACAAGGAGTTCGGTTTCGGTTACCTCGATGCGATTCGAGAGGTGTTTACCTCCGCGCCGCGACGGCATATCGACCTGACTCCTGCCGACATCAGTTTGCTGGTACCGCAGGTGGAGCTGTCCTCCGTGACCATGCCGCGCTGGGAGTTCCGCCAGGGCAGTTTGGGATGGGACCATGGCATGGCTATCGAGGGGGGGCGCATCGAAAACAATGCACTCACCACCCGAACTACCGGCAGCGACCCCGCCTTCTTCGGTCCGCCGATACAAGTGAACGCCTCCCAATACCGCAGGCTTCGCTTGCGGATGCGATTGGAGACAGCAGGCGAGGCATTTGAGGATATGGGGCAGGTGTTCTGGACAACTCGTTCCATCGCCGAGAGCGAAGCCACCAGCGTGCGGTTTCCCGTGTCGGTGGACGGCAAATGGCACGAGTATGTGCTGAATATGGGGGAAAATCCGCGCTGGAGGGGTGTGGTCACGCGCCTACGCCTGGACCCCTGCACGCGCGCCGGGGTGAAGGTTCAGATCGCGTTGGTCGAACTGCTACCGTAGCATGCCTGCAGAGGCAAGCGCACTCTGCCGATGGTCGCCGGTGCTGAGCGTTGGTGACCACAGCAAGAGCGCAAGCAGTACGCTCGCCACGATGAGTATCATGAACATCAGGTTGCGCATACTATTGTTATCGGCTGTTCGTACGCGCCACCTCAGGCTAGCAAGCGAAAACAAGCACAAGTACCGTTTGTGCAGACTGTGATTTGCAGGGGCGGAAGGGGAAAGATTGTCTACTCGTCTCTCCCCGTTCTTCGCGGAGCCGGCGCGCAGTAGTTGAAGACTTTTCGCATACAGACTATCTACGAAATGTCCTCCGGCATCATGAAGCCAGCGCCTGCTCGTCCGGGGACTCTTCTTGCTGATAGTCGCACTCTTTATTCGAGCAAACGACGCGGACGGGGCGCTTGCCACCGCGTTTCTCAACCAGGAGACTGCCGCACTTCGGGCAGACACCGCCCGTCGGCTTGTCCCACAGTACGAACTGGCAATCTGGGTAGCGTTCGCACCCGTAAAAGACCTTTCCTCGCCGTGACCGCTTCTGCACGAGCTTGCCCTGCTTGCAGGAGGGACAGAGGACATCGGTCTCTTCCTGCAGAGGGCGTATGGCTTTGCATTCCGGGTTGGTGCAGGCGAGGTAATCGCCGTATCTGCCCCAGCGTATCACCATGGGCGAACCGCATTGACTGCACACCTTGTCGGACGGGCGGTCGGGCGGGGCAGGTTGGCCGCTTTTGGCTAACTTCAGGATGCCATCGCACTCCGGGTAACGCGAGCATCCCAGAAACTTGCCGTAGCGTCCCTGCCGCACCACCATCTTGCTCCCGCATTTGGGACACAGATGTTCGGTCTCCTGGGGCTGGACGTACACCCGCTCCTCGCTCTGCTCACTTTCCATCAACCTCTGTGCAAACGGCTGATAGAACGCCTGCAGGACCTCGGTCCATGCGCGGTTCCCTTCCTCGATCTCGTCCAGCTGCTGTTCCACCCCAGCGGTGAACTGCACGTCCAGGATGTCGGGGAAGTTTTTGACCAGATAGTCGGTGACGGCTTTGCCCAGCGGCGTCGGATAGAACCGTTTGTCTTGCAGTTCCACATAACCCCGCTCCACGATGGTGGAGAGGATGGTCGCATAGGTGCTGGGTCTGCCGATGCCTTTCTCTTCCAAGGCTTTGACCAGCGTGGCTTCGGTGTAGCGTGGTGGAGGCTCGGTAAAGTGCTGTTCGGGCAAGAGGTTGAGCAGGGTCAGCACCTGCCCTTCGAGCAGGGGTGGTAGAGGCGGACGCTCTTCGTCGCTCAGCTCGCCGTTGTCCTTGCCCTCCACGTACACGCGCATAAAGCCGTCGAACTTCACGCTGGAACCAGTGGCGCGGAAGGTATAACGGTTCGCCTGAATGTCTACGGTAACCACGTCTAGCACCGCTGACTCCATCTGGCTAGCGATGAAACGCTGCCAGATCAGGCGGTAAAGCTGAAACTGGTCGCTGGAAAGGTACTGCTTAACCGATTCGGGCGTGCGTGCGACAGATGTTGGACGGATGGCTTCATGGGCGTCCTGCGCCCGACTGCGCGAGCGATATTGCGGAGGCTTTTCGGGCAGGTAACACTCGCCGAACTCCTTGCCGATGTATTCGCGTGCCTGCGCCTGCGCCTCATTCGCCACGCGGGTGGAGTCGGTGCGCATATAGGTGATCAAGCCCACGGAGCCCTGTTCGCCCAGCTCCACGCCCTCGTATAACTGCTGGGCAACCTGCATGGTGCGTTTTGCGCTGAACCCCAGCTTGCGCGCCGCCTCCTGTTGCAGGGTGCTGGTGATGAAGGGCGGCGAAGGGTTGCGCTTGCGTTGCGTGCGCTTCACCTTGTGCACGATGTACTGTGCCCCTTGCAGGTCTTGCAAGACGGCATTGGCTTCGGCTTCGTTGTGTAGTTCTAGCTTCTCGCCGTCGCGCAGGCGTAAGACGGCGTCAAAGGCGTTGGCAGGCGTGTCAGGCGTCAGGCGAGCGGTGATCGTCCAGTATTCTTCCGGTACGAAAGACTCGATTTCACGCTCGCGGTCTACAACCAGCCGCACCGCTACCGACTGCACGCGCCCTGCGCTAAGGGTGTTGCGTTTCGCCTTCTTCCACAACAGCGGGCTGAGTTTGTAGCCCACGATGCGGTCCAGAATGCGTCGTGCCTGCTGGGCGTTCACGCGGTTCATGTCGATGTCGCGCGGATTGCGTAGCGCCTGTTCCACCGCCTGGCGGGTGATCTCGTTGAACTCGATGCGCTTGGCGTTGTGTAGTTTCAGCGCCTCTTTCAGGTGCCAGGCGATGGCTTCCCCTTCGCGGTCGGGGTCAGAAGCAAGATACACCTCCGATGCCTGCCGAGCGGCCGTTTCCAGTCGCTTCAGCACCTCTTTGCGTTCGGGCAGGGTGACGTAGACAGGCTTGAAGCCGTCCTCCAGGTCCACCCCAAATGCGTTTTCGGGCAGGTCCCGCACATGTCCCATCGAAGCCTCTATCTGGTAGGCGTTGCCCAGAAAGTTTTTTAGCGTCTTGGTTTTAGCAGGCGATTCCACAATGATCAATGGCTTCGCCGTCCCCGTGTTCTGTTTTCTACTCATAGCCCAGCTCCCGTAACGCTCTTGGATCGCGTCGCCAGTCGGGTATCACTTTAACCACGAGCTCCAGATACACCTTGCTCCCCAGGAACAGTTCCAACTGCTTGCGTGCCTCTTGCCCAATCTGTTTGAGCATCTGTCCACCCTTGCCGATGACGATCGATTTGTGCCCCTCGCGCTCCACAATGATCTCGGCGCGAATATACTGTACCCCGTTTTCGCGCTCTTGCCATTCGGTGACGCGCACGGCGATGCTGTAAGGTATCTCCTCACGTAGTAGGCTCATCGCCTGCTCGCGCACGATCTCCGCCGCCCATTGCTCGCGCGACTGGTCCGAGCGAATATCCTCCGGATAGAAAAAGGGCGACTCGGGCATTGCCAGCAGGATCTCCTCACGCAGGCGATACACCGCCTTCGGGTCTTTCAGCGCGGAGAGGGTGATATGCCTCTGGGCATCCGGCAGTAGGGCAGCGTACGCCTGCATCGCCTGTTCCGGGTACTTTGCCGCGTCGCGCTTGTTGCCCACAATCCATACCGGCACGCCTACCCCTTGTAATCGGCTGGCGAGGTCTTCATCTTCAGGGGTTGGCGGGTGTCGCAGGTCAACTACCCATAATACCAAATCAATGTCCTCCAGCGCGGTGTCTATCTGCTCGCGCATGAACTCGCCCAAGCGGTCTTTCGGCTGGTGCCAACCGGGTGTGTCCACGAAGACCGCCTGTCGGTTGCCTTCGGTGTAGACGCCTCGTATGCCGCGGCGGGTGGTCTGCGGGCGCGCGGTGATCGCGGACACCTTCACCCCCAGCATAACGTTCAGCAAGGTGGACTTGCCCACGTTGGGCTTGCCAACTATTGCCACGAAGCCGCAATGGGTCGGGATGGTTTCATCATGCATTGGCTTATCTCTCCCTCAAGAGCACGCAGGTATATGTACCAGTAACTGTGGGGTGGTGTCAAGCCCTCTCGCAACGCGGGGGTGCGATTGGGTAGGAGCCTCGCCTTCCAGGAGGATAATGTGCAGGAAAAGTGACATGTTATACCGAACCGAAAAAGAAGGGGGGTATCGTACGGAGCGAACAATGAAGAGCGGAAACCACATTGCGCTGGTCGCGGTGCAGATGCGCACCACGCTGGAGGACTACCAGAGCGAAAGGCATCTGGTGAGCCGTATCGACCGACTGCTTGCCTCGGTCCAATCGCGCGTGATGCGGGATGTGCCTGCAGTGGTCGTTTTTCCCGAGGATATCGGCTTGGGGATGCTGTTCCTCGACGACTACGAGGCGGTGCGGGGATGCAAAAGCATCCGCGAGGCACAGGGAAAACTGTCTCAACGCTACGCCTCATCCGTCCAGCAGGTGATGGAGGCTTCCACAGTTTCGCCAACACGTGCGCTGTTGGCGGTGCTGGGCAAGAAACTGGCGGCTCGGTATCGGCGGTTGTTCTCGCGGGCGGCGCGCAAGCATCGGGTGACGCTGGTCGCGGGCAGTGCTCCTTTACCCGACGCGAAGCGTCCCCACGAGGTGTACAATACCTGCTATGTGTTCGACCCTAGAGGGAACTTGATTTTATCCCAGAGGAAGGTGCATCTGATTCCGCTAGAACAGCAGGAGGGCATGGACCTCTGCGCGGGCAGGGTGGAGGATTTGCAGGTCGTCCATACTCCCGCTGGCACGCTAGGAGTCGCTATCTGCTGGGATGGGTTCCATGCGGATGTGATAGAGTCTCTGGTCAAACAGAAGGCGCGCCTAATCGCCCAGCCATCGTTTAACCCCCTACCATGGACGCCAGAGCAGGCGGAAAGCTGGAAGACCGGTTTGTGGCAGGCGTGCCAGCAGTACCCAGAGGTCATCGGCATTAACCCGATGATGGTGGGTAATCTGTTCGAGGATGTCGTGATCGAGGGGCGGTCCAGTATTGTGGCTCACGTCTCACGCACCCGCGACGGTTCCGGATACCTGGCGCAGGCGACCAGCGCAACCGAGGAAGAGCTCCTGGTGGCACATATCCAGGCTTAGTTCAGAAACCGCAGGGGGAGAGATGGGAATGTCGCGAACGCTGGTGATAGGTATCGACGGCGGGCAGAGCACTACGCGTGCGATGATCGCAGACACGGAAGGCAACCTGCTCGGCTTAGGGGTGGGAGGTCCAGCCAATCATATCCACGAGCCAGGTGGACCCGAACGCTTGCGCCAATCTCTGCGTGAAGCAGTAAGCGGTGCCCTGCGATCGGCCTCTTTGCCCGCTGACACTCGCTTCGCCGCGGCGCTTTGCGGGATGACTGGTGGAGGCACGCTGGTCGAGGAGACCTGCCGTCAGGAACTGCCTGCCGAGAAGGTGGTTGTCATGCATGACACGAGCACTGCTCTGTACTGCATCACGCGAGGTGCGCCGGGCGCGGTGGTAATCGCGGGCACCGGTTCGGTGGCATATGGGATGAACCAGCTGGGTGAGACCGCTTCCGTTGGAGGATGGGGGTACCTAATGGGCGACGAGGGCAGTGCCTACTGGATTGCTGTGCAGGCATTGAACGCATGCACGCGCGCCGAGGACGGTCGCATCCCCAGCACATGGCTCAAGCGAACCATCCTGACGCACTTCGGATTGGACAGTTTGGGAGCACTGCATCGCCTCGTCTATTCTGGACAGATGTCGCGTGCTGACCTGGCGTCTGCCGCCCGGGCGGTTTCCGACGCTGCCAAGCTGGGCGAACGTGTGGCAATACGCATTCTAGGCAGTGCGGGCAGGGAGCTGGGATTGATGGCGGTTGTGGTATTGCGCAAGCTGGGGATGCAGTATCAGAGGGTCAACGTGGGCATCGTAGGTGGTGTTGCGAGCGCGGCGAAGCCCCTGCACGAAGCCTTTCGCGAACGGATTTACCGCAGCACACTGGCAGAAGTGGTGGCCCCACGCTTCCCGATGGTCGTTGCGGCGGTGTGTATGGCGTTGGAGCAGACGGGCGTATCCACGGGAGAAGACGTCTGGCGGAGAATGGAAGAGCAGTTGCCCAAACTGGGACTTGGCAATACTTAAGAGCCAGCGTTCAGGCCCTGCTGAACCGCCTCCAGATTCTCCATCGTCCCGTCGGTCACGAGCAGGACCTTCTCTCTGCTCGCCAGCGTGCGCGCTTCTTCGGTGGCATTGCTACCCGCCACCGCCGGTAGTGCACGCAGTCCAGCTTTGCGCAGGAGGTCTGCGCCCTGTATGGCACGCACCACACCGTTTGTGTCAACCGTCTCTGAAACTTCGGTGACGAAGTATATTCTCCTGCTCGTCCGTTTGCCACAGCCCGCGTACGATGGCATCCGTGCGGTAAAAATCCGCCCTCTCCTCATCCGATAGATATGGCTCTACCAGGTGCTCGATATCCTGGGGCAATAGCCCGCGGGTGCGGCGAAGGACGCGTCCGAAGTATGCTGGCGCGCGTTCGCGGTAGTGGAACTCGTAGTAGAAGCCGGATACTTTCGCCATTCGTCTGTCTAGATCTTCTACCACCCGAACCAGGTTGCGAACCGTCTCCGCCAGTTCTGCAACCGTCTGCTTCCAGGCGGTCCAATCGCTCGTTATGCGCCTGCACTGTTTGCTGGAGCCGCTCTATTTGCCGGCTGTGCTCTTGAATTTGCCGACTGTTTTCCTGGATTTGTCGGCTGTGCGCTTCTAGCAAACGCTGGAAGCGCTTCTGCATCTCTACCACCTCAGCAATGGACTGTGGCAGAGCGAGCACCTCACTGGGGAGGATAGCTGCCCGTAGCTGGTCGCGCCATTCGGGATGTTCATGGATTAGGCGCAGAAGGTCCGCGAGATCTTCTATCTGAAACGCCACCACACTCACCTCGCTCTTATTGTATCCTGCCCCGCACGTAGAATCAAGAGCAAGCGGGTTATACATTTTTTCTTTCATTTGCAAGATGTTGATAAAATTTTTCTGCAGTGATACAATAGAGGCGATTGGGAGGCGCAGGTGATGGCTTCGGTACTGGAAAGGGTATCGGCGTTATACACTTCGCTGAATGAAGCAGAGCGCAAGGTGGCGGATTTCGTGCTGAATAACCCCGAGCAGGCACGAGGCTGTAGTGTGATTCACCTCAGCGACCTAAGCGGCGTCAGCGAGACAACGGTCGTGCGCTTCTGCCGTTCCATCGGCTTCAAGGGTTACACGGATTTCAAGATGGCGCTGGTGGCGGACCTAGCGCCGCACCGCGAATCGACTCAGGATCTGCACGGTGATGTGTCGCCCGAAGACGACCCGCCCACCCTCGTGCAGAAGGTGCTGAGTATGGATGCGCAGGCGGTAGCCAGCACGCGGGACCTGCTGGATATGGCGCAGTTCGAGCGAGCAGTGGAGGCTATTGCTGATGCGCCGCGTGTCGCAATCTTCGGGGGCGGCAGTTCGCTACCGATATGCATGGACCTGCAGTATCGTCTTCAGCGTTGTGGAGTGAAGACGCTGTTTTCGATCGGTCACCATATCCAGTCCATGAACGCTAGCCAGCTGGAGCCAGGTGATGTGGGGTTGGCGGTTTCCTATTCGGGGGAGAGTCGGGAGACCATAGAGTCGGTGGAGCTGGCGAAGGAAGCCGGGGCGTGCACGATCTGTGTCACCAGCTTCCGCCGCTCGCCGCTGGCGAAGCTATGCGACATCTGCCTTATCACCTCCGCTGGGTTGGGTGAAACCATCACTGCCCGCTTGGTGCAGATGGCGCTGTTCGATGCATTGTGCGTCGCACTAGCACGTCTGAAACACCCCGAATCGGTATCTATGCTTGGCAGGGCGCACAGGCGTAGCTATTTCAGCGTTGCTGGCACTGGGTCGGCGTCGACATAGTCATGTACTGGGGACGGAGGGCGATTCTCATGAGTGGTCGGCAAAAGGGTGAGGGTTCTCCCGCACGCTTAAAAAAACGCCCCCGCCACCCGGCGGGGGCGCGTTAGTTACTACAGGATTACTGCGGCGCGCGATCTGGCGGCCACCCTGTGGCGGGGATAGTCGTCCATTTGCGGCCGTAGTTGATCAGCTTGGCATGTCCGTCAAAGAAGGCGGCGTTGTAGCCCTGAGAGTGGTTAAAGTTTCTGTTCGGGCAGCCACCGGTGCATCCATCGGGACCGTGCCATCCGAACACGCCTCGCTCGGTGAACAGGATGCGCTCGGAAATCCATTTGGACCTCTCGCTGGGTGGATCATCCCCCAAGTTCTTGAACGTGCCGTCCGGATACCGCACGCAGGGAAAGGGACCAGGATACCCTGCGCTACTGCCGGGGCACCAGACGTTGAACACCCAGTTCAGGAACCAATGGTAGGACTGCAAACCGAGGCGCATGTTGTTGATGTTGGGGTCGCGGAACCTGTCCGATGGGCAGTACCAGATGTTCTTGTTCTTCTGGTAGGGTCCCAGCTGAACGTGCATCAGGGTGCGGTAGAACTGGGAACCGTAGGCGCACCGACGGTACGGGGGCCCGCCGTCGCCTGGGTCAAACCCCTCCCACCAGCCGAGGCAGTCGGCCCATGGCTCGCCTCCGTCGCCGCTATAGTTGTTGATATCTGGGTTCACCTCCCAGTTGCGGGGACCGGGGTAAGTACCCATCGGGAACTCCTCGTCATAGTCCTGCGAGTACATGCGCACGGAGAGACCGATCTGCTTGAAGTTAGACAGGCAGGACGTCTGGCGCGCCTTCTCGCGGGCCTGCGAGAACACGGGGAACAGGATGGCTGCTAGGATCGCGATAATCGCGATCACCACAAGCAGCTCGATGAGTGTGAAGCCTTTTCGTTTCATGGGTAACCTTCCTTTTTGATGATGTGTAGTGAACCATCAGCGCCGTGCGGGCGTGGTGGCTCCTTGAGGAGTCATCCCTCCCATTCTGCGCTGAAACTCCTGCTGAACCTCCGGTGGGATGGGGGGCGGTGTTCCGCCACCTGCCATCTTCGTGCGTCCTTCTGTCATCCACCAGTATGCCGCGCCAATGATTACCAGTAACACTACGATCACCACGGCGGCCGTTACGGGAGAAACCTCACGCTTCATAGAGCATCACTCCTCCCCTTTTGTGAGTTGTGTGTCGTGGCGCGCGGGGTTCGCGCCACAGCACGGGTACCGACAGGATGTACGTGCGCGGAGTGGACTGCCTGCGGTTCAACCACTCGTCCAGCACCTCTACTGCGATTTCGCCCAACCGGGCAAAGTCGGGTTGGGAGGTGGGGAACGCCGGCTGGAAGAACCGCGAGGTCTCCAGGTCATCAAAACCCACCACGCGTACCTGCTCGGGCACGCTAACCCCCATCTTCTGCAGGGCGCGAATGATCGGCATGGCGGTGTTGTCCTCCCAGGCGATCAGCGCGTCAGGGGTTGGCGATAACTGTATGAGCCGATGCGCCACCTCCTCGGCGGGCAGGTTTTCGTGCCTCAGCGCGTTGGGGGGAAGCGAGACCCAGTTCAGATATGCCTGGGGCACCGGTATCCCTGCATCCTGCATGGCGCACAGCCAGCCGTCTCGGCGTTCATGGATGGAACGGTGCAGATAGTCGCTGTGCAGGTGCAGAAAAGCGATGTGCCGATGTCCGTGCGCCAGCAGTGCCCGCGTCATCTCGTAGCCCAGCCGGAAGTTGTCAAACAACACCATCGGGCGTTCCCACTCTTCGTAGCCGATGTCAAAGATGACAATGGGCACCTCGCGCCATCGCCGACGCAGGTAGTCATCTGCTACTTGGTGGCGCCAGCGCGTGACCGGATAGAGGATAATGCCCTGCGCGCCTGCCTGCAGGTGCTGTTCTATCAGAGCCTCCTCGTGCTGGATGTCGTTCTCCGAGCTCGCCATCAACAGGTGATAGCCTCGCTGACGCGCCCGGCGCTCGATGCCGTAATAGGCTCGCAGCACCAAAGGAGCATGGGAGTACGACGCGATGAAGCTCAGCAGGCGCGTACGGCTCTCCTTGGTGAGCACGGAACGCAGATAGATGCCACTACCCTGTCGGGACTCAATCAGCCCCTCCGCCTCCAGCAACGCCAGTGCCCTGGCAATGGTTGGACGACTAGCGTTGAGCAGGTGACGCAGTTGGTGCTGGGTCGGCAGTTTATCGCCCGGACGCGCGTCGGGGCGGCTGATCCACTCCGCCTTGATCCGCTCCGCGAGCAGAACATATGTCGGTAACCGCCTTGCAGTGCTCATGGTGTTTCCATTATAGCACCTCTTTCCATATTTGTCAAGTATTTGCAAAGTTGAAAATCTTATTTTTTCTGCCGGAGGGCTAAGCACCCTTGACGAACGCCCCATTCTGTGGTAGATTTCCTAATGAGCCGACGTAGCTCAACAGGCAGAGCAGCGGTCTTGTAAACCGCAGGTTAGGGGTTCGAGTCCCCTCGTCGGCTCCAGAGGGAGCAAGATGTGCACGGTTATTTTGCCTCCGTGTCCGGAAAGGAGCGGGTGGTGACGAAGGACAACGCAGAATGCATCTACTGGTGACGGGAAGTAACGGATTCATCGGGCAGGAACTGGTCAAGCGTTTGCTGGAGGCAGGTTATACCCTGCGCACCTTTGACCGCACCGCTAGCGCAGGTAAGGATTGGGAACACGTTGCGGGTGACCTACGCGACGCCTTTACCGTCAGGCGGGTGGTGCAGGGTGTGGATGCGGTGGTGCATCTGGGCGCGATGGCGAGCGACCGCCGCAACGCTCCGGAGGAAGTGTTGGAGGTTAACGTGCAGGGCACATGGAACGTCCTGCAAGCGTGCGCCGAGGCGGGCGTGGGACGGGTGGTCTACTTCTCCAGCATCAACGCGCTGGGCTGTGTGGGCGGATACCGTCCTCCGGAGTATCTTCCGCTGGATGACTTCCATCCGCGCCATCCCATGACTCCCTATCAGCTGTCCAAGTATCTTGCGGAAGAGGTGTGTCGCAGTTACACCGAGCGCTACGGGATAGTGACGATATGCCTGCGCCCGGTGTTTGTGGTCAACACCGAACAGCCGTTTCCCTGGTGGCGTCGGATGCCCGCGGAGATGCGGACAGACTGGGGTAAGGATGAGTTGTGGGCATATGTAGACCTTCAGGATGTGTGTGATGCGGCGCTTCAATCGCTCACTGTTGAGGGCATCACGCATTCTGCCTTTCTGCTAAGCGCACGGGATACCACGCTGGAAGTGCCTACCGCCGAGCTGGTGCAGAAGTACTGGTCGCATCTCCCCTGGCGGGGGAACCTTGCCGAGTACGTGGCGGGAAACCCCTATCGTGCGCTGATCGACACCTCCCATGCCGAACAGGTGCTGGGGTGGCGGGCACAGCGCTCGTGGAGAGACCACGCGAAGTAACAATCCCTCTTGCTGGCTGGGCGCACTGTAGTTCACAGCGCAAACCGCCGATAATGGGTATAGCCTGAAGACAAAGGGATGACGAGCATGAGCGCCCAGCCAGAGTATACCTTCAGCGAAGAGCAGTTCGACGCTTTGCGCGAAATCGCCAATATCGGGATGGGTAAAGCCTCCTCGGCTTTAGCCGACCTCCTCGGCACGACGATCCTGATTAGTGTCCCCCAAGCAGTTTGCATACCGATCAACCACCTTTCAGATGTTCTGCGCGACCCGGAGGCGGTCACCGCAGGCATCTATCTGCAGGTCACGGGCGATGTGCCGGGGCACGCCACCTTTATTTTCGAGGTCAACAGCGCGCATCGGTTGGCAGGGATGTTGCTCGGGCTAACGGAGGTGCAGCTGGATGAGGTCAGCGCCTCCGCGCTGATGGAGGTCGGCAACATCATGTTGAGCGCGTACCTGACCGCCACCAGTGATTTCACCGGACTGCAGCTTCTGCCTAGCCCGCCGGTGATGGCGATCGATATGGGCTGTGCCATCTTGAGCGCGGTGATCGCCAACATGCAGAATCTGGACGATTTTGCCGTCACGATCGCTACCGATATCTACGACCCCGAGGGGTTGATTTCGGGGACGTTTATCTTCCTGCCCGAACCAGGTGGCATTCAAAAAATCCTCACAGCGATAGGGATGGGCTGAGACGATGAGCAGTAACCTCACGGTGGGCATGGGGGAGATCTGTGTGGTTCGCGGCGCAGGCAATGTGTTAACGGCTCTCGGATTGGGCTCCTGTATTGGCGTGTGTTTGTATGACCCTTTGGCGCGCGTCGCGGGCATGGTTCACGTGGTGTTACCCAAAAGCCAGGCGGACAAACCCGGCGACCTGCCGGGCAAATTTGCGGATACGGCGATCCCCGCCATCGTTCAGCAGATGGTGAACATGGGAGCCAGTGCGTCGCGGTTGAAGGCGGCGTTCGCCGGCGGGGCACAGCTCTTTCAGTTTGGGGTGAACAATTCGCTGGACGTTGGCGCACGCAACAGTGAGGCGGTGGTAGAGGCGTTGAAGCAGATGGGCATTCCGCTAGTCGCTAGGGATGTGGGTGGAAGTGCAGGACGAACCTTGCGCTTGATCTCAGACAACGGGCTGGTGGTGGTGCGCGTCATTGGTGGGAATGAGCGTGATCTGGCGGTATTGGGTAACATTTTAGCCTCTTCGGGGGTGGCGGCATGAACACGACAGGGGCACCGGAGAAACTCCAGCAGTTGGTACACACCATCCGAGACCTGCCTGCCCTGCCGGAGGTGGTGGTGCGTGTGATGCGCCTAGCGGAGGACCCTCGCTCCGACGCGCAGAGTATTGCGCGGGTGATCGCCACCGACCAGGCGATGGCGGCACGGGTACTGAGATTGGCGAACTCGGCGTTCTATGGGCTACCCCGTCGCGTGAGCACCCTCTCGGAGGCGGTGGTGATCCTGGGATTTCGCACCATCAAGAACCTCGCTATCGCTGCGTCCACGTTCGAACTGCTGAACAGGGAGATCGCCGGTTACTGGCTTCAGCGAGGCGAGCTGTGGCGGCACTCGCTGGCTTGCGCTATCGGGGCGCAGTTGATCGCCCAGCGCGTACGCTTACCAGTCACCGAGGAAGCGTTTGTGGGGGGGCTTTTACACGATATCGGCAAGGTAGCCATCAACCTCTTCGTGCGCGAGCAGTTCGACCAGATTATGGAGCATGCCCTGCAGGAGCGCATCCCGTTTGTGGAGGCGGAGCAGGCGGTGCTGGGGTTCAACCATGCGATGGCAGGCGCGCTGATCGCCGAAAAGTGGAACCTGCCCCCGTCTCTGGTGTCGGTCATCCGATATCATCATCAGCCTTCTCAGATGCCAGAAGCCGACATGCTGGTTTGCGTGGTGCATCTGGCGGACATTCTTTCCATCACGCTAGGCATTGGCATCGGCGGGGACGGGCTCTACTACACCCTAGAGGAGGGCACAATGGCGAGGCTTGGGCTGGAACAGCCGGATATCGATACACTCTGCGGGCAGATCGTGGACCAGATGGCTCAAATAGCCGACCTGCAGGCACAACCAGAGGTAGTAGCACGATGAGCAAGACCGCGATGGACGACTATCTGTGGTTTTGTGAGCGCGTGCAGGCGAAGACGGGTTTGGACCTGAAGCAGTACAAGCGTCCCCAGGTGGAGCGCCGCCTGCGTTCGATGGCAGAGCGCGTGGGAGCACGCAACCTCGAGGAGTACTGGGCGGTGCTGGAGCGAGATGCCCAGCAGTTCGCCTACTTCATTGACCGCGTTACCATCAACGTGTCGGAGCTGTTCCGCAACCCGGAGAAGTTCGACGAACTGCGCCGGGTGATACTTCCCGAACTGCGCCATTTGGGCAGTGCGCTCAAGGTGTGGAGCGCGGGATGCTCGTATGGAGCCGAGCCCTACTCGCTGGCTATTCTGCTCGAGGAGATGCGCCCGTTAGCCTATCAGATTCTGGCGACCGATGTTGACGAGACCATCCTGGAGAAAGCAAGGGAGGGTTTCTTCGCGCCAGAGGACATGCGCAACGTCTCGGCGGAGTGGCGGCAAAAGTACTTCGTTCAGCAAGCAAACCGCTATCAGGTCAAGCCCGAGCTGAAGCGCAATATGATTTTCCGCAAACACAATCTGCTAGCGGACCCGTTTGATTCCGGGTTCCACTTGATTGTGTGCCGTAACGTCGTGATCTACTTTACGGAAGAGGCGAAGGACAAGCTTTATGCTCGCTTCTTCCAGTCGCTAGTGCCTGGTGGAGTGCTGTTTGTGGGAAGCACGGAACGCATTTTCAACTATCGCGAGATCGGCTTCGAGATGCCGCTGGCGTTTTTCTACCGCAAGCCGGCTCTCGGAGCGCGCAAGGCAGCTTAAACATGGAATAACCCAAAAGGAGGAACGACGAGGGGGAAAACGAGTGATGGGCAAACGGATTCTGGTCACTGATGACGCGCTGTTCATGCGTGTTACCCTGAAGAATATCCTGACCCAGCACGGCTACGAGGTGGTGGGCGAAGCCACCAACGGACGCGAATCGGTGGAGATGTACAAAAACCTGAAGCCCGACCTGGTGACGATGGACATTACCATGCCCGGGATGGACGGTATCAGTGCGGTGAAGGAGATCAAGAAGATTGACCCCAATGCCCGCATCGTGATGGTGACCGCCATGGGGCAGAAGAACCTGGTGGTGGAGGCGATCCAGGCGGGTGCAAAGGACTTCATCGTGAAGCCGTTCCAGCCCGAGCGCGTCATCGAGAGCGTGCACAAACTGCTGGGTAACTAAAAGGAGCCTGAACCATGATGCGTGTCGAATACATCAACCCCTTTGTCAGCGCGGCGTACTCCGTGCTCCAGACGGTGCTGGGTATCGAGCCCGAAAAGGGTCAGCTGGCGATGCGCCCGGGTGTCTTCACCACCCAGCAATGCAGTATCGTGATGGGCGTCACGGGTAAGGTGGAAGGCTCGGTCATCTACGGCATGACCCTTGCCACCGCAGACAAGATCGCCTCGCATATGATTGGTCAGCCTATTCGCACCTTCGATGCGCTGGCAGCCAGTGCCATCGCCGAGCTGGGCAACATGATCACGGGCAACGCCGCCTCGCTGTTGTCCGAAAAGGGCTACACTTGCCAGATTTCACCCCCAAGCATCATCCGTGGCAGTAACGTCAAAATCACCACCGTCAACACACCCGCTCTGGTGGTGCCCATCTTGCTGGGGGATTTTGGCTTCATCGAGATCAACGTCAGCTTGCAGGAGCGAAAGTAAATGCGTATTGACGACCAAGCTTCTATGAGACTGCTGGCGTCCATCCTGCGCAGTGAACAGCAAGGGCAGGAGTATCAGCTCCGCCTGGTGCGCAAGACGATGGACGCGCAACAGCAGACCGGTGAACAGCTGGTGCAGATGATTGAGGATGCGGGCAGATTGCTCGACATCCGTGCCTGAGCCTGCGATTCAGGAGGTGCTCCGATGTCTCAGCACGGGCGGAATCTGTACGTGCGGGCGCAAGTAGGCGGGGAGAACGTGGGCTTTCCCGTCACCGCGGTGCGCGAAATCATTCATGTTCCGCCGATCGTGCGTGTGCCTCGCGCGCCCCACTGGCTGAGAGGCGTCACCGCCCTGCGTGGACAGAGTATCCCCATCGTGTGCCTGCGCGAGCGGTTTGGTATGGAGACCACTGCACCGACGGCACAGATGCGGGTGATCGTGGCGGAGGTGTGTGGTCAGCCGGTGGGGTTTCTGGTGGATAGCGTCTCCACCGTGCACGGTTTCGCGCAAGAGGATATCGAGCCGCCGACCGCCCTGCTGTTGAACGAGCAGAACAGCTGCGTACACGCCATTGGACACGATGGGGAGACCCTGGTGCTGTTATTACAGCCCGACCAGCTCCTGGAGAGGAAACAGTTAGAGCAGTTGAACCGGCTGGCGGCATCGCACACCGCATGAGGTATATCCGCCATGGGGCAGGGCGTCACGAAGACGCCCTGCTTGTCACTCCGGAACCCCTCTTCTCGTTCCGCGTTGGGGATATCTGCATCCCCTCCCTTGCAGTACGCTTGTGCGCGTTCGATCGCCCTGCCAAAGCAAAAAAACGGCGGGGTAGCTAGCCCCGCCAAATGCGCACAGTCTCCCGTGTTCGCTTGTTGTTGTGTAGAGGGTGCTGTTAAGCCTGTCTTCATCGCCGCGAAGGAATAACCGGAGCGATGATTGCTGTTTGGTCGTCGCGGCTCTTTCCCTCTACCGACTATTTATTGTATCATGGCTTTTGTTAAGAAAATGTTAAGATTGAGATTTTGTGCCCAAAAAAGAATACGCATTCAGGACGCAGGTAGTGCCAGCTTTGACAATATCATCACCGCGCCAAAATAGAAATATCGTATAGCGACATCATTGAGGCGATATGCACGTTTTCTCTACCCTTTAGCTTACCCCGGCGCACCGCTATCAGCTCCGCCAGGATGCTAACGGCGATCTCGCCCACCGTTTCGGCACCAATGTCCAGCCCCAGCGGAGAATGCACCCGGGCTAACTGCTCTAGCGTTGCCTCGCCCTTCTCTAGTAGATCGCGGTAGATCACGGTGATTTTGCGCTTACTACCGATCATGCCCACATAGGCGGACGGTTTGCGCAACGCCACCTGGAGAGCGTCCGCATCGTGCCGATGCCCGCGCGTGACGATGACGATGTAGGTGCGAGCGTCCGTCGGCAGTTCGTGCAGACACTGCGCGATGTTCCCTACAAGACACCGTGAGGCGGTGGGAAACCGTTCGGGGCTTGCAAAGGAGGCGCGGTCATCGATGACCACCACATCGAACCCCGCGGCGGATGCCATCGGGGCGAGCGCGTGGGCGATGTGTCCCGCTCCTGCCAGCACCAACGTGGGTTGTGGCTGTACCGGCTCTACGTAAAGCTCTGGCTGTGCCTGCACCGCGATGTAGAGAGGGCTATCCTGCTGAATCGCGGTGCGTGTGTGTTCCTGCAGTGCCTCTGCCCAGCCCTCGGGTGGAGCGGGAGCAATGCCTTCCTCCGAGACGCAGAACGCTTCGCCTGTGTGCCCCTCCGCCCTGGCGACCAACACCCATGCCCCGGGCTTGCCCTCCTCTTGCAGTCTTTGGGCGAACTGCAGGGACTCCAGCCACCGCGCGGGGTCGGGCTGAATGAAAACCCACACCCTGCCGCCGCAGATTAAACCATCGTCGTAACCGTAGTCATCGTCCATGCGGAACACCTGCAGTTGGGGGCTACCATTACGAAGGGCGTTGAGGGCAAGGCGGCGCACCTCCATCTCCACACAGCCTCCCCCTATCGTGCCGTGCATCACGCCATCTCGCCGAACCAGCAGGCGCGCCCCCGCGCTTTGGGGAGCGGAGCCCGACTTCCGCACCAGCACGCAATGCGCATGAGGGATATCACTCTGAATCAGATGCAAGGATAGGGCAAGATGCTCCACCGAAACACCTCCTGACATCGCTTTCTCAAGTTTACCCTAGAAGGCATGAGGTTTGTTTTGGTGCAAGAAAAGGCTAAGGCTGTTACAAGCGGGACAAACCTCCGACGCAGTGAGGCGGCTGGCAATTGCCCGTCAGATGGATGAGGGCAACCCCGAGGTGTACCGCCTGCAGGCACAGATGGCGGAAACGGCAGGCAGAGCGCGCGCCGAACTGCAGGCGTGAGAAAAGGCTTGACTCTAAACTTGATTTTTATGGTATACTTAGTCAACAATATCTTTACACCGGAGGTGACGTATGCCTGGTGAACCCATCTGGATGAGCCTGAGTGCGGACGGCGAGTGGGAAGGCAGAATGCGCACCCGTCTGCAGGTGCGGGACTTCGCTCCCATCTACAGTGACGAGCCACCTTCCTTTGGCGGGCAGGACAGCGCACCCAACCCGATGGAACTGCTCCTGTCCGCGCTGAACGGCTGTCTGGCTGTCATGATTCAGGTGATTGCCCGCGAAAAGGGTGTGGAGGTGCGGGGAGTGCGCCTTCACGCCGAAGGCGACCTGGACCTGCGTGGGGCGATGGGCGATCCGAGTGTGCCACCATACTTCCGCACGGTGCGCGAGAGGGTAGAGCTCGTCTCGACCGCTTCGCCCGAGCAGATACGCGCTCTGCAGGAAGAGGTTCAGCGACGCTGTCCCGTATACACCCTGCTCAAGTCCGCAGGCGTGGAACTGCAAAGCGAATGGACAGTGACCGCGCCCGCCGCTGACCTGGTTTAACCGCCACACCGCCTCCGCAGGACACTACCCTCCTTACCGCGGACGGGCAACTATCCATCCTGCGGAGGTGCTTCTATGTCCGCAATACCTGTTTGCGAACCGTTCTCGCCGCTCGTGCTCCTGCGTTTATGCGACTTTGCCATTGCTGGCTGATGGGCGGGATACTCCGTTTAGATTGACCTGCCACCCCTTTTGGTGATACACTTATCAATGGAACCGTTCGTTGGCAGAGAAAGGCAAGGGTGCTGTATGAGGAATCCTTCGTTTCGTCTGATGAGGTGGTCGCTACTTCTCTTGCTCCTCCTATGGGCGGGGTTCTCGCTTGCCCAGAAGGATCGGGAGGTTCGCCCGGTCATTGTGATGCGGATGGAGGGGGTGATCGCCCCGCCGAACGCGGAGTACTTTGCGCGCACCCTTCGCATCGCCCGTGAACGCAACGCGCAACTGCTAGTGGTGGAGTTGGACACGCCGGGTGGCTTGATGAGCTCAATGGAGCAGATCGTCAAGGACATCATGGCAACCGACGTCCCGGTGGCTGTCTACGTGTCGCCGTCGGGGGCGAAGGCGGGCTCTGCGGGCGTGTTCATCACCGTCGCCGCGCACATCGCGGCGATGGCGCCTGGCACCAGTATCGGCGCGGCACATCCGGTTACCTCAACAGGCGATGATATCCGGGGCGCTATGGAAAAGAAGGTGGTCAACTACGCCGCCTCGTACATTCGCTCCCTTGCCGAACAGCGCGGTCGCAACGCCGATTGGGCGGAGCTGGCAGTGCGCGAAAGCGCGGCTATCAGCGAGAAACAGGCACTGCAAAAGAATGTGGTGGACCTGCTTGCGTCAAACCTAACCGACCTGCTGGAGAAAGTGGATGGGCGCACGGTCAAGCTGCCCCAAGCAACAGTGGTGCTGAAGACGCGAGATGCCCCCATCCAGCGTTCCGAGATGATCCTGCGCGAGCGCATCCTGCAGGTGCTGGTCAACCCCAACGTGCTGGCGTTGTTGGGAGTGCTGGCGCTGTACGGGCTGATCGCGGAGATTCAGAACCCCGGCGCGATTTTCCCCGGCGTCATCGGCGCAGTATCCCTGCTGTTGATGCTGTATGGATTCTCGGTCTTGCCGGTCTCATGGACGGGTATCGCCCTGCTGATGCTAGCCATCATCCTGTTTATCGCCGATGCGTTTGCTCCCTCGCATGGTGTGCTGACGCTGGGCGGGGCGATATCGATGCTGTTGGGACTGCTGATGCTGTTCGAGTCGCCCGACCCTGCCTTGCGGGTGTCGTGGGTGGTGGCACTGACTCTGACCGGGTTGACCTCGCTGTTCTTCGTGGCGATTGTGGCGGCGGGTATCCGGGCACAGCGTGCGCGACGGGTAACCGGCATGGAGGCGATGCAGGGGGCGGTTGCCGTAGCACGTACCGACATCGCTCCGCGAGGCAAGATTTTCTATGATGGCACCTACTGGAACGCCGTTACCGCAGGAGAAACCATCAAAGCAGGCGAACGGGTAATTATCGAGCGCATGCAAGGTTTGACGGCGGTGGTCAGGAAGGAGGACCAAGGGGCATGAGTAGCATCGAGCAATTGCTGGCGAGCGAATCGGGCGCATTTCTGATTGCGGTCATTGTGTTTGTGGTTCTGGTGTTGCGGGCGACTCTGCGGGTTCTGCCCGAATGGGAACGTGCCGTCGTCCTGCGCCTAGGGCGTCTGCTGGGCGTGAAGGGACCCGGCATCATCTTTCTCCTACCGTATATCGACCGTCCTATCCGCGTGGACACCCGGCTGGTCACGATGGATGTGCCGCGCCAAGAGGTGATGACGCGCGATAACGTGCCGGTCACGGTGGATGCCATCGTGCTGTTTCGGGTGATCGACCCCGCCGCGGCGGTGACCCGCATCGAGAACTTCATTCGCACCACCTCGCTGATCGCGCAGACTACCCTGCGAAGCACGCTGGGACAGGCAGAACTGGACGACCTGCTGTCGCACCGAGACAAAATCAACCAGCAACTGCAGACCATCATCGATGAGCAGACCGAGCCCTACGGCGTGAAGGTGCAGACGGTCGAGGTGCGCGATGTGGTTCTGCCCGACAGCATGAAGCGGGCGATGGCGCGCCAGGCAGAGAGCGAGCGTGAACGCCGCGCGAAGGTCATCAACGCCGAGGGCGAGTTCCAGGCAGCGGAGCGACTGGTGCAGGCGGCGCAGATGATGGCAGCTCAGCCCGCCGCTTTGCAACTGCGCTATCTGCAGACCATCAGCGAGATGAGCGCACAGAGCGGTAGCACAACCATCATCCCGGTTCCGGTAGACCTGCTCCTGCCTTTCATTCGCCAGGTTGGCGTGACGACGCCCGCACCTCAGCCGCCGGCTCAGCCCGTGGGAGCAGAATAGCCCGACATGTCGCACGCACTACCGCAAGGCGTATACACCGCTCTAGTTACACCCATAACCAGAACAGGCGAGGTGGATTACGACACGTTCCGTGCCCTGATCGACTGGCAGAGCCAGCACGGGGTGCAGGGGGTGGTGGTGGGCGGTACGACTGGCGAGGGCACTTCGCTGAGCGTCGACGAACGCGAACGCGCAATCGCTACGGTACGCGAGCACGCCGATGCCCTGAAGGTGATCGCGGGCACTGGATGCGCCAACCTGCCGGAGACCATCCGCCTCAGCCGCTTCGCCCAACGGGAGGGCTGTGATGCCGTCCTGGTGCTTCCGCCCTTCTATTACAAGCCGGTATCGGAGGAGGGGCTGATAGCGTACTTTATGCGCCTGCTGGACAGCGTGGATGTGCCAACCCTGCTGTATAACTACCCTGATCTGGCTGGAGTGAGCATCACTCCCGCGGTGGTAGAAGGGTTGTTGGACTATCCGTATCTCTGGGGCTTGAAGGATAGCTCTGGCGAGTGGGGGACCCTGCTGGCGTTTCTCCTGCACCTTCCTCGCCTGCAGGTGTTTGTGGGGGCCGAGAGCCTGTTGGCGGATGGACTGGCGGGAGGCGCAGCGGGGTGCATCTCCGGTCTGGCGAATGCCCTGCCCGAGCTGCTCATTGCGCTCGATCTCGCGGTGCGACGCAAGGGGAATGCTACCGCTCTGAGCGAGCGGCTGGCTGGCGTGCTAGAAGTGGTGGACTCGATGCCGTTTATTCCCGCGATCAAGCGGATATGCGAATGGCGAGGCTTGCCGAAAATGTGGGTGCGTCCCCCGCTTTGTGATTTGACCGCTCAGCAGGCGGACGTTTTGCTAGGGCGTCTGCGGTCGCTGGAAGTGCTTTAAAGGGATGCGCATCGGCATCAACGTGCATCTGCTGTCCACCACGCATACGGGCATCCAGCACTATATCCGCGCGCTGGTTCCCGAACTGGTACAACGCGCCATCCCCACGCACGAGGTGGTGCTGTACGGTGAGCCATCGCAACTGCTCCTGCCTGCCAGCGAGCGCATCCGCTGGGTTCATACGGCGCGTCCCCTGCGCTCTGGAACACAGCGTGTGCTATGGGAACAAACCGCCCTGGGGCGATTGCTTCGGCGAGACGGGGTGGAGGTGTTCTTCTCGCCGGCGTTTATTCTGCCGGTGATGTGGGAGGGGGTGGGGGTGGTGACCATTCATGACCTGAACTTCGAGGTTTCTCCCCACACGATTCACCCTGTTCGTCGAGCGTATCTGCGGGCGATCACCCGGCGGAGCGCGCACCGTGCTCGGGCGGTCATCGCCATTTCGCGAGCCACCGCCGAAGACATTATCCGCCTGTACCAGGTGCCCGAAAGCAAGATGGTCGTGATCCCCTACGGACTAGATACCTTTTTTAACCCCAGCCACGCTCGCCATCTGGAGCAGATGGCTCGGCAACGGTACCGCCTGCCCGAAGAGTTCCTGCTGTTTGTGGGTACGCTGGAACCGCGCAAGAACCTGCCCCGTCTGCTGGAGGCGTACGCGCTAGCGCAGCGGCAATCGCCGTTGCCGCCGCTGGTGCTAGTCGGTGCGCCCGGCTGGCAGAACGCGCGCATTCTGGCGCAGGCAACTCGGTTGGGCATCGAGGGGCAGTTGCGATTGGCGGGCTATATCTTGCGCGAGCATCTGCCCGGTGTGTACGCCGCGGCGCGCGCGCTACTGTATCCGTCCCTTTATGAGGGGTTTGGACTGCCCCCGCTGGAGGCGATGGGTTGTGGCACGCCCGTGCTGGCGTCAAGCGTCTCTGCAATGCCGGAGGTGATCGGCGAGGCAGGGGTGTTGGTTGACCCGCGAAACGTGCAGGAGATGGCGGAGGGCATACAGCGCATCACACAAGACGAGGCACTGCGTCGGCAAATCACGCAACGCGGTCTGCAACGAGTCCGGCGATTTCGCTGGGATGATGCCGCGCAACAGACCCTGCAAGTGCTCACACGGGCGGGCAATCATTCTGAAGGCATGTAGGGGCACCCGCGCTCAAAGACCAGCGCCAGTTGCTTTTCATAACGGGAAAGGATGTCGTAGTTCGCGATGAAAAGCTCCTTGCCCGGTCTGGCAGTGGGTTGCTTATAGTTGTTCATACCGTACTGCAGTTTCCACTCCACCATACACGCGCCGCGAAAGAGTCGACGCACCTCAGGACAGTCATCATACGTAATCAGCCAGCGATGCGGACAGGATTGAACCACCTGGGCGAATCGCTCGTGGTCAAATTGCACGTGCAGTTCACCGCGTCGTCCATACAGGCGCGATTGGGAAGCCGAATAGTACGGCGGGTCCAGAAAGAGAAACACCTCTTCGCCTGGTGCGTTGACCACTTCGGCGTAATCTAGATTGGTGATGCGCACGCCTTGCAAAACGGCGGATGCCTGTTCCAGCGCGCGGATAGAGGAGATGGTGAACCGTGCGTGGAAAGCCTGTTGGGAATAGCCGCCGGAGTCCACCGTTCCCGAAAAGGTGATTCGGTTTAGCACGAAGAAGCGCACCGCCCGCTCGAACTCACCGCCCGTACCGTATTGCTCCAGCAATTGGTAGAACAGGGCGCGCCCATCGGAGGTGCTCTCCTTTATCTGCTTGACGGCGTTCACTAGCGCACGCATGTCTGACTGAGCCGTTTTCCAGAAGCAGTACAGCTCGTAGTTCAAGCCGTTAATCCAGTAGTCGCGGTCGGGATATATCTGCTTAACACGGAAGAAGACCGAGCCTCCCCCAACCATCGGTTCACGGAACTCGCGGAAGGGCGGGATGAGGGCGATAATCCGCTCGAGGGCGCGGGACTTGCCGCCCGGAAAACGTAAGGGGCTTTTAATGAACGACCGACTTGCCGACACGATTACCCTCTACCCTCCAGTAGTCCAGAGATACCTAACCGACGTAGCTCCTCGTTCAACTAACGCAGGCGGTCGTGGTGTACTTTGTTGAGCGCATTTTGCTCGCAAAACTTCCGCAACCTATCCGCATCAGCCGGCAGTTCTATGGAACCTTTGAACTCACCAGTGAGACGAGGCCGTGTGCGGAAAGCAATTCTTACCCCTTCAAGGGAGAGATTGTCTATACTTGAGTATAGCAGGAGCTTGAACAATCCGTCTTTGATGTCGTCTTCTGCGTTTTTGCTTTCTTGTATAATCAGTATACCATCGCTGGTTTGGAAAACTTCGTCAGCGGTTAGCATGTATCTGCCTCCGAGATTATTCTGCAGTTCCAAGAGCGCTTTCGTAGCACCTACGGACAGTTACTCGCGCGCATGTTGTGTGGCCGTTTCACGCAAGGCGGCTAAACGGGATTGTCGCAGAGTGTGCTCACGGAACTTGTCTAGGTCAAGCAATTGACCGTGGGTGCCGTCGCGAACCTTGCCGAGAAAGCATCGATGCCTTTCGAAGGAATGCATCTGCACTTGCTTCTCCTGTGCGATTCTTTCGTAGGCATTAACTGCACACTCGAAAACAGGGACAAAATTCTCGCAAAGGTGTTTTTGGTTCCAGTGGTGTCCATCGAGCTTAAAATCAGCGATTTCTTGCAGTTTGCGCTTGACTTAGGCATTATGCAAACGCTGGTTTGTGATACGGCAATCATCCACTTTGTCCGCGTCTACGTAATAGGCGGGCACCACGTATACATTCATCAGGTTCATCCATGACAGAGTGATAAAGTTAATTCTGTCGTTATTTGTGTCGCATTTGCGTTGACCTTTGCCTTCGTCTTTGATGACGGGGATTACCGTTACGATTTTACCGTTGTGGGAGTAGGTGTCGTACACCCTGGCAAAAGGATATGTTCGAGTTCGTTTCGGTGTAGACCAGCGCGAGAGTGCCATAGTACTTCCGTCAGGCATTACAAGTTTGCACGCTGGCGGTACGAGGTTAATATCAAAGTCCAACCAGTGAGCCTCTGGCAGATTTGATATCTGTCCTCCGAAGCGTAATGTTGAAATAGTCCCGCTGAGTCTAATAGCCATGTTCACAACACACGAGCCTGCTTTGTTTGCTGTGTTCATTCTACGGCTTGACGAGGCGTTGTGTCAATAGTGTCATCTTATCTGCCCTCTATTGCGAACCCCGAACCAGCCTCAAGGCGTTCAGCGTGACCAGGAGCGAGACGCCCATATCGCCCATCACCGCCAGCCACAGGGGCAAGTAGCCGGGAGCCGCAATCACCAGAAGCAGTAACTTCGTGCCGATAGCGAAGGCGATGTTCTGGCGGATGATGCCTACCGCGGCGCGGCTCAGGCGCACCAGATAGGGCAGAAGGCGCAGATTGTCGTTCATCAGCGCGATGTCCGCTGCCTCTATCGCCACGTCACTGCCCACCGCACCCATCGCGATGCCCACCGTAGCGGATTTTAGCGCAGGGGCATCGTTCACCCCGTCGCCCACCATCGCCACCGCCCCAAAACGCTCGCGCAGTTCACGTACTGCCAGCACTTTTTGTTCGGGCAGAAGCGGCGCGCGCACCTCGTCCAGCCCGATTTCGCGAGCGACCTGCCTCGCCACCGATTCCCGGTCGCCGCTGAGCATCACGTGATAGTTGATACCCAGTGCACGCAGTTCGCGGATGGCTTGCGCCGATTCTGCCCGCTTCGCGTCCTCAAAAAGGATGCGACCGATGGTATTGCCATCATACTGTACCCACACCTGTACCCAGTCTTCCTGCTCGCCGCTAGACAGAAGGGGCATGTCCAGCGCGACGTAACCGCAGGCGAACTCGGCGTTGCCCACCCGGCAAGTCTTGCCGTCAATCAATCCCTCGACCCCCTTGCCGGGCACGATGGTGAGGCGCTGGGCGGATGGCAGGGACAGATTGCGCTTGCTGACCTCCTCGCGAATAGCCTGCGCCAGTGGATGGGTGGAAACCGCCTCCACCGCGGCGGACAGTGCCAGCACCTCTTCCGGCGAATAGTTGTCCACTGGCTGTATCTCGCGCACCCTCAGCCGTCCGGTGGTCAGCGTGCCCGTCTTATCATAGATGAAGGCGCTTATCTGTGCCATCGCTTCCACGAAGATGCCCCCCTTGATCAGCACGCCACGTCGCGAGGCCGTGCCCAGCGCAGCTACCAGCGCAACCGGTGTGGAGATGACCAGCGCGCAGGGGCAGGCGATGAGCAGAAGGCTTAAACTGCGGAAGAACCAGCGCGCAAAATCGCCCCAGATCAGGGGAGGGATGGTGGAGAGCAAGATCGCCAGTGCGATCACGGTCGGCGTATATACCCGCGCGAAACGGTCTACCAGATGCTGAAGCGGGGCTTTGTGTTCCTGTGCCTCTTCCACCATGTGAATGAGGCGGGCGAGTGTGGTGTTCTCATACGTGCGGGTCACGCGCAGATCGACCATGCCCGTCTGGTTCAAGGTGCCCGCAAACACCTCGTCGCCGGGCGACTTGGACACCGGTCGGCTTTCACCGGTGATGGCGGACTGGTCGACGTCGGTGTGGCCTTCGAGCACCTCACCGTCCAGCGGAAACCGTTCGCCGGCGCGCACGCGGATGCGCTCGCCTTCCTGAACCGTCTCCGCGGGCACGCTACGCAAGCCCTCAGCGGTCACCACAGTGGCGGTTTCAGGGGTGGAGTCCATCAGCTCGCGGATGGCACGGCGGGTGCGCTCTGTGGTCAGGTGTTCCAGCAGGTTGCCGATGGCGAACAGGCAGACCACAGCGGTCGCTTCCGCCCATTCGCGAAGCCCGATGGCGCCGAAGATGGCGATGCTCATCAGCGCGTCGGTGTCCAGATTGCGCATGCGGATGGCACGCCAGCCGCCGATGAAAGTGGGCAGTCCGCCGACTATAATGGCAATTAAATAGGGGGGAACGAACGCCCATGCGGGCAGATGCATCCTCTGGAGCACAAAGCCAAGTATCCCCAGCCATGATGCCAAAACCACCTGCCCGATGCGGGCGCGGTCGGCGTGCTCGTGCGCATGGGCGAGGTGGGGGCGCAGGCGGAACCCTGCCTGTTGTGCCGCCTGGCGTAGTGTGTCCTCGCGCACATCGGGCGTTGCCCACACGCGCAGGGTTGCCGACCCAAAGTACACCTTCGCCTCTTGGACGCCGGGCACCCGACGCAGAGCGTGTTCCAGCCCGACGGCGCAGTCCGCGCAATCCATTCCTTCCACGCGAAAGGTGCGCGGTTGTGTCCCATTCATAGCCATCGTTTATCGCTCCTGTGCGTGCTTTAAGCCTTCCTCGATCAAACGATAGACGTGCGCATCGTCCAGCGAGTAGTACACCCGCTTTCCCGCCCGTCGCGAAGTCACTAGCCGGAGCATCCGCAAAGTGCGCAGTTGATGCGAAACCGCGCTTTCGCTGACACCGAGTATCTGCGACAGGTCATGCACACACAGCGGCTGACGGCACAGCGCCAGCGCGATGCGCAGGCGGGTGGGGTCGCCAAGTGCACCGAAGATTTCACTCATTCGGGCGAGGGTGTGCGTATCGGGCATGGATTGCTGCACGCGGGCGATGGTCGCCTCGTCCGCCTGCTCATGTGGGGCACATTCGGTGGTCATGGGCATCATCGGTCTTCATCCTTCTTTCTGAACATTGGAACAGTTGTTCAACTATTGATATTATGGACGATCTGCCCGCGAAAATCAATAGGAGAACACAGCTGTTAACGAAACCGCCAAGGGTAGCGAGACCACCACCCTCTGGAGGGCGAGGCTCTGTCCGAGCCGAACACCCCCTCCCCGCCTGAAAGACGGCTCACCAGGAGGTTCGCTCTCCAAGTGGACGGCAGGTTAGACGTCTCTGTGTGGCGTATCAACCTGTTGCAGAAGCGATACGGGAGGTCTGGGATGGGATGGCAGATAGCCGTGTGACCGTTTTTCACGCCACCATTACGCGCGACACCCGCGGCAACGGGCATACGATAGACATCACCCCGGACCTGCAGTCGGTGATCCGCCAAAGCGGCGTGCAGGAGGGGATGGCGGTGCTGTTTGTGGTCGGTTCTACTGCTGGGCTGACCACGATGGAGTTCGAGCCCGGTCTGGTGAGCGACC
Source organism: Armatimonadota bacterium (assembly GCA_040289885.1). Classification (GTDB taxonomy): domain Bacteria; phylum Armatimonadota; class HRBIN16; order HRBIN16; family HRBIN16; genus HRBIN16. Next base: position 49,854 of record PSLZ01000001.1, read on the forward strand.
TTCAGCGGGCTTTTGAGGGCATCGCCCCCGCGAACGCCTCGTACGCGCATGAAGCGCGTTGGGGTGACGATAACGGGCATGCGCATGTGCGGGCGTCCTTGCTGGGTCCATCCTTGACCGTGCCGATTGTGCAGGGCAAAGCCACGCTCGGCACGTGGCAACAGGTGGTGTTGATAGATTTTGACACTCGCCCTCGCCAGCGGCAGGTGGTCGTGCAGGTTCTGGGGCGGTAGCGCGCTACTCCTTTGCGAACATCGCCTCCATCTCGTCGCGGGTAATCAGGATCTCGCGGGGCTTGGCGCCGTCCAGCGGTCCCACGATGCCACGCTGTTCCATCATGTCTATAAGGCGCGCCGCCCGCGTGTAGCCGATTTTGAACCGCCGCTGAAGCAGGCTAGTGGAGGCGTGACCGTTCATGACCACCAGGCGTACCGCCGGCTCGAACAGCTCGTCTTCCTCTTCTTCCTCGATGTCATCGCGTGTGCTGAAACCGCTTTCGATGGGAGTGAGGGAATACTCGGGCACGCCGTGCTGTTTGAGAAACTTCACGAGCGCCTCTACTTCTTGCTCGCTGATGTAACAGCCCTGGATGCGCGTGGGCTTAGAGGCGTCGATGGGCAGGAACAGCATGTCGCCACGCCCGATGAGCCGCTCCGCGCCCGTCATGTCCAGAATGGTGCGGCTGTCTACCTGCGAGGAGACCGCAAAAGCGATACGCGACGAGATGTTCGCCTTGATGGTGCCCGTGATGACATCCACCGAGGGTCTCTGCGTGGCGATGACCAGATGGATTCCCGTAGCACGAGCCAACTGCGCCAGTCGACAGATGGAGGTCTCCACTTCCGCCGCCGCCTGCATCATCAGGTCCGCCAGCTCGTCCACCACGATCACCACATAGGGCAGTTTCTCCTCCTCGCTGACCCGCGAGTTATAGCCGTCGATGTTGCGCACCCCGGCGCGCGAGAAGAGGTCGTAGCGCCGCTCCATCTCCTTGATCGCCGCTCTCAGTATGCCGGACGCCTGCTTGACGTCCTTCACCACTGGGCACATCAGGTGCGGGATACCATCAAACAGCGAGAGCTCCACCCGCTTGGGGTCAATCATGATGAACTTCACTTCGCGGGGAGTAGCGCGGTACAGGATGCTGGCGATGAGTGCGTTCAGGCACATGCTCTTGCCCGAGTTGGTGGCGCCGCCGATGAGCAGGTGGGGCATCTTGGCGAGGTCGGCGTAGCGGTTCTCGTTGCCCACGTCTTTGCCCAGCGCGAAGGTCAGCAGGGAGGGAGCGTTGCGGAACTCGTCGGTGTCGATGACCTCGCGCAGGGTCACGATACGCGGGTTGTCGTTGGGCACCTCCACCCCGATCGCCGATTTGCCCGGGATTGGGGCTTCCACGCGCACATCAATCGCCGCCAGTGCCATCGCCAGGTTATCCGCGAGGCTCACGATCTTGCTCACCTTGATACCCGGCGCCAACTGCACTTCATAGCGGGTAACTGTGGGACCGTGCGCGATCTCCACCACGTTCGCGCCAATGCCGAACTCGTCTAGCGTCTGCTCGAGGATTCGGATTTTTTCGGACAGCTCCGCCTGGATGCGCTTGGGCGGTGGAGCGGGTTCTTTCAGGAGCGACAGCGGTGGATACTCATACTCCTCGATGACCTCCCCCTCTATCGGCGCGACCACCGTGTCTTCCTCGCTTCGGGCGGAAGGCTCGCGGGTGAGCCGCTGTTGTACGGCTTCAATCAGGTTCGCACTGCGTTTGGGAGCCTCTTTGGCGGGGGCAGGAGCCGATGCCACCGCGCGATTCTCACTGCTTGCCAGCGTGCGCTTCACTTCCTCCTTGCCTGCCTTTCGCGCCGCACGAGCACTGCGGATAGCCACACCCTTCTCTTTGACGGTGCGCGCCCCTTCCTTTGCCAGCTGAAAGCCTTTGACCCAGCCTGCGATGGTGCGTCGGGCGATGTCTACGAACGGCAGGTCCACTATCAACAAGAGGGCGATGATGGTCAACGCGGTCAGCACGATATATACCGCCGCCAGATTCAGCAGGGAGTGCACCACGTACACGATCACGCCGCCGATATAGCCACCGCCGGCGCGCAAACCCTCGGGGGTGAAGTTGCGCTCAAAGGGCACGCGCAGGACGTGCGTCCACCCCGTGAACGCCAGGAACGCCAGTACCGCGCCCCAGGAGGTATTCGTGAAGGAGAACCGCTCGTAGCCGATGAGGAACAGCGTGCCCAGAAGCATCAGAAGCAACGGCATGGCATACGCCCCCAGCCCTGCGATTCGGCGTAGGAGCTCGTTCAGCCATTGTCCCAGATAGCCGTTCTCGGCAGTGGTCAGGCTAACTAGCACCACCGCTCCCGTGGTGAAAAGCACAATACCCACGATGTCGTACACGCGCCGGCTCAGCACGGACGGCGGCACCGGTTCCGGTTTACGCACACGTGTGGACATCCGACACGTCCCTCCTCACTTCCTGCACAGGGCGTAGATGGCTGGAGCGGTAAACTCCAGCACCCCATCGCGGCACAGCAATGCCAGAGACCACCGCGGCCAACGGGCGCCGTATTTGAAGCGAAGGTAGTCTGCTGTCAGCCACGTGATTTGCCCGAATCGTTCCCGGAGCATATCTTCCAGTTCAGCACGGGTGAAGCCTGCATGGGCACCCAGCTCGTTGCGAAAGCGCCCGCGCAGTCTGGCTTTCATATCCGCTATGTTCCACAACACCTTCTGCTTCCACGTGGCGCCTGCCGAACCGATATACCCCACTATCCGGTGTCGGTTCGGCGTACCGATATACAGATACCCATCGCTCTTCAGCACGCTGTGCAACTGCTTCAGGCTCTCCATCGGATCGGAAACATGTTCGATCACGTGATGGTAAAACACGTAGTCAAAGGTCTCTTCACGAAAGGGCAGGTGCGTCACGTCCGCTCGCAGGAAGCGCAATCCGTTCGTCTCTTCCCAGCCCGTGGGCGGCTTCTCGCGAATGTCGCAGCCGATCACCGTCGCCTTGGTTATCTGATGGATTCGCTGCGCCTCCGCACCGTTCCCGCATCCGGCGACGAGCACCATCCTCTCGCACCCCGAAGGGTCGTTTTCCTGCACCCAGCGTGCGAAATGCTCGGCGGCGGTAGGAGTCTGTTGCGCCATACAAATCACCCGTTACACACTTGTCTGCACTATTACCGTTATTATACCGTGTTGGAAGATTTCCCTGCTCTGTTTGACTTTGGGAGGCGGGAACGGTACAATCATGCAAAGAAGACGCCGGAAGACGAGGGATGCAACTCAAACTGATCGCCTGTGAGGTGCTGACCCGCGAGGTTTGTCGCTACGTTGCTGACAGCCCGCACACCGTTGACCTTGAGTTCACCCCTAAGGGGGCGCATGACGATAGCAACCGACTGCGTGCGCTGATCCAGTCGCATATCGACGAGGCCGAATCCTCCGCGCGTCGGTACGATGCTATTTTGTTGGGCTACGGGCTGTGCGGGAACTCCACGCTTCATCTCACGGCGAGAAAGACGCGACTGGTGATTCCGCGTGCGCATGACTGCTGTACACTGTTTCTCGGCTCGCGTGAGGCGTTTCGCCAGCACTTTGCCGACGCCCCCAGCACACCTTTCAGCACGACATGTTCGCGCACGTCCAGTGTGCCGACAATGAGGTAGTCGCCGCGGGGCACGAAGACGATATTGCCACCCATAGCGTGTGCGGTGTCGATGGCTTTTTGGAACGCCTGTGTGTCGTCGCTTTTGCCGTCTCCCTTAGCACCGAAGTCGCGCACGTTCAGCACGCCCGGTCTGTCCGCTGGTTGAGGCTGTGCGGACGCTGTGGGCTCGGCAAACATCGCAAAAGCCGCCAGTGAACCAATGCCTTTCAGCAGATTCCTGCGCGCCGACATGGTCTCACCCATCTTTCCTTCCTCCCAAAGCTGTTGCCGGTTGGAGAGTGGGTTCGCCAATAGGAGAGCGATTCCTGCGGGCGCTGTGGGGGGGGCAAACCTCCCGGTGAGCTGTCACCCCCACTCCAACCCTCCCCGCGGGCGGGGAGGGGGCCTTCAGCTCGGCGGGAGCCTCGCCCTCCACTGTTTCGTCACCCTGAGCGCCAGCGAAGGGTCTCAAACGAGATGCTTCACTTCGTTCAGCATGACAAGAGGGTTGCGCTCAGCATGACGTGGTGAGCCGTTACCCCCACCCCCTCCCCGTACGCAGGGAGGGAGTGGTTCCTCCCCCGTTCACTGGGGAGGTGAGGAGGGGGGGTTGACCCCAGCCCCCGTGGATGGGGAGTGGCATTCCAAGAGATGAAGCACAAATGGCAGGACCTCATCTCAGTCGCACCGTTCATCTTGCCGGAATCTCTGGGGGGTTTGACACTGCGCAGGAAAACCGCTATCATACCTCTGTGAAGTCTGATGCGGGAGAAGTAGGAGTAGCGATGTACCAGCCGATAGCAGAGGAGACACTGGCTTCCTTTGCCTGCCTGTTCTATCTGGTATCGTCGGAAAGAGGGGGCGTCTTGCCGCAAGGGGCACAACACCGGGCGAAAAAGCGGGTACAATAGTTGAGTGCAACCCGTATCTGATGGAGGCTCCTAAAGTGTGGAAGTTTCTAAACAGCTTCACCGGTCTGGCGGTGCTGTTGTTCATCATCGGCGCCGTCGGGTTAGTCTATGGGGCAGACGCCATCCGCGACCCGGGTCAGCCGCATGACCCGTTACTGCCCTGGCTCTACTTTGGTGCTGCATTGCTGATGATTGTCAACGCCATCTTGTCGGTGCGCCACTACGAGCAGAAGATGAAGGAGCAACAGCAATCATCTAAGAAGGAGGAAGCGCGTCAATGAGCGTAGTCACTTGCGTCGACTGCGGGAAACCCCTTGACAAAATCCCTTCGTGGCTGGCGAGCGTCAAAGTCAAGTTCACCTGTGAGGAATGCCGTACCAAGCACCGTGTCCCCCTCGTGGTGATGAACGACCTGCCGCTGGCGGATGAGCCAGTGGAGGACTTGGACATCATCGAGCGCGAGGAAGGGCTGGATACCACCTCGCTGGAGGAGCTGGTTCAGGAAGAAGAGAAGGGCGCAGAGGAAGAGGAAGAAGAGGGGTAGGCGGTCATGTGGAGCAGGGCTTTCCTGCTGATTGGTATGTGGTGTTTGCTGGGCGCGGCAGGCTACGCCGACGAATACCGCATCAGCCCAGGCGACACGCTGGAAATCGCCGTGTGGGGGTATGACGACCTCTCCCGCACGGTCATCGTGCGCCCTGATGGAAACATCTCCCTGCCGGTGGTGGGCGAACTGCGTGCCCAGGGCGCTACCCCCGATTCGCTCGCTCAACAGGTCAGGAGCGCGCTGGCGCGCTGGGTCAAGAACCCTCGTGTCAGCGTCATCGTCAAATCTTTCGCCCAGCATCAGGTTTTCATCTTGGGCGCGGTGGCTCGCCCGGGCGCCTATCCCCTTCAGCCAGGCTTGACGGTTGCGGAAGCCATCGCGCTGGCCGGCGGTTTCACGTCGTCCGCCGACCGCAACGCCCTCACGGTCCTGCGCAAACAGCAGGCGCGAGACGTAAAGTTCTCTGTCAGATTTACCGATAATCCCTCACGAGAGGATTCGGCGGTGCGCTTCGTGCTTCAACCGGGCGATAATCTCATCGTGCCGGAGGCGACTTTCACCATCACAGGCGCGGTGGCACGTCCCGGAGTGTATCCGATTGGCAGTCTGCGCAACCTGGAAGAGGCACTGGCGACCGCAGGGGGCACCTTGACATCCGGAGACCCGTCTCGCGCCGAAGTGCAGGTAGGCGAGGGGAGAAAGGTCGTGGACCTGCTGGACGCAAGCGTCCGCCAGCGACCCCTGCAGGCGGGCATGGCCATCCGCGTGCCCGAGCAGGAGAAGACCCTCTTCATCATCGGTGAGGTGGCGCGCGCGGGAGCGTACGGCTGGATAAAGGGACGCTGTGAAACCTTGATGGATGCGCTAACTACCGCGGGGGGACCTACGCGGGAGGCACGCCTGGAGCGGGTGCTCATCCATCGCGACGACAGGTTCCTGCAGGTGAACGCCGCTACCCCACAGGGTGCGCGTTTCCCTCTCCAGCCGACCGACGTGGTCATCGTGCCCTCGCGACCGAAACCGAGCTACGAGTGGACGGCGGTCTTGGGCACTCTGCTGGCGACCTACTCCGCGTTCCGCCGCTGACCTCCAATGATCGATATCCACACCCACATCCTGCCCGGCGTCGATGACGGTGCGCCCGATACTGTCGCCTCGCTGTTGATGGCAGAGGATGCTGTCGCACAGGGGGTGCACACGGTAGTCGCTACTCCGCATCTGTACTGGGCGGGACGAGAGGCGCTGAGCGCAAGCGACATCCAGCAGGCGGTGCGCGAGCTGAACGAGCTGGTGCAGGCAAAAGGCATCGCGGTAACCATTCTGCCCGGCTGTGAGATCCCGATAGCCCCCGACCTGCTGGAGCGATTGGAGCACGAGGAGTGGATGTCGCTAGGCGGGGAAGCACGCACCGTGCTGGTAGAACCCCCCTGGCAGGAGTGGACGGCGTACGCTACTAGCGTGTTACGGCGCACCATAGAGGCGGGCTGGACGGTGGTGCTGGCGCACCCCGAACGCAACAGCGTGCTCCAGCGTGAGAAATCGCTGGTGACGGAACTGGTGCAGATGGGGGTGCACCTGCAGGTCACCACCAGTTCGCTGGTCGGTGGCAGGACCGGACCCTCTGCCGCGCGGTGTGCCTATGCGCTGATGGAGGGTCGGCTGGTCAGCGTCGTCGCGTCAGACTGCCATGACCCCGATTTTCGCCGATGCGAGATGCGCCAGGCGTACCAGCTCCTTCAGCGCGTCTACGGAGCGCATGTCGCACGGATGTTAACCCTTACGGTACCGGACGCCCTCCTGCAGGGCAAAACGATCACCCTGGAGCAGGTTTGGCAGAAGGTGTCAACCGACGAGAACCGATGGAAACGATGGTTGCGGGGCATTCTGAGGAGGGAGACCGATGACGGATAAACTATTTGGAGGACCCTATCCCCTGCTGAAGCAGGCGCTTCTTGCGTGCGCCCTGAGGCAGGAAGTGCTTGCACACAACATCGCCAACGTGAACACCCCCGGCTACCGACGCAAGGACGTCTCTTTTGAACAGTTCCTGCGCGCCGCCCAGGTAGCGCCCTTGCAAACCACAGACCCTAGGCACTATGCCCTGCCACCCTTTCGGAGTGCGGAATCGCAAACAGAGATTGAGGATGCGCCCATGCGCCCCGACGGCAATACGGTGGATATCGATTACGAGATGGCACAGCTTGCGGAAAACCAGATTCGCTTTCAGGCGCTGAGTCAGCTGATCACCGGACGCTATCAGAGCCTGAAGCTGGTCATCACAGGCGGAGGGAGGTAAGCCACAATGAGCCTGTTTCGTGCCCTGCAGATTAGCGCATCGGGATTGACCACCGAGCGCATGCGCCTGGATGTCATTGCTAACAACCTGGCGAACGTCAACACCACGCGCACCGCCGAGGGTGGTCCCTATCGGCGCAAGGTGGCGGTGTTAGAGGAGCGCGAGCTGGGTTTTGCCGACTTGCTGGGCATGTCGTCCGCGCCTGCGCTGGGCAGGGGTGGGGTGCGCGTGGTCGCCATCGCGGAAGATAGCACGCCTCCGCTGCGCGTGTACAACCCCGGTCATCCCGACGCCGATGCGGATGGCTACGTGCAGATGCCCAACGTCAACGTGGTCACTGAAATGGTGGATATGATCACCGCCACGCGCGCGTATGAAGCGAACGTAACCGCAATGAACGCGGCGAAACAAATGGCTTTGCGCACGCTGGATATCGGCAGAAACGCATGAAGGGGGAATAGACGATGGAGATTCGCCTGAACACCCTCCTGCCAAACACAACGAGCGGGGTCACCGGCAGTGCTCGCTCTGGGCACAGCGACGCTGTTCCATCGTTCAGCGAGACCTTGCGGTCCGTTTTTGAGCGGATGAACCAGATGCAGAACGATTCGGCAGAGCTGGCGCGGCAGTTTGCGGTCGGAGAGACTGACGACCTGGTGCAGGTGGTCACCGCGGCGGAAGAAGCCTCTATCACCCTGCAGATGGCGGTGCAGGTGCGCAACAAGGTGATCGAAGCCTACCAGGAAATCATGCGCATGCAGGTATAACCGATGCTAGAGCGTGTACGCGAGTGGTGGCAGACTAGTGACCGCCAGACCCGACTGATCGCTATCGGCTCGGCGGCAGGGCTGGTCATCGTGATGATAGCCCTCTCCTTCTGGGCGACACAGCCCGAGTGGGATGTGCTCTATACCGGCTTGTCGCCGTCCGATTCGGGGGCTATTGTCGCGCGCCTCAAGCAGGCGAAGGTGCCATATCGCGTATCTGCAGGAGGAAGCACCATCGAGGTGCCATCCCGCTACCGAGACGAGATGCTCCTGTCGCTGGCGGCAGAGGGGCTACCCAACCAGGGGACGCTGGGCTATAGCCGACTGGAGAAGCTGGGTTTCGGCACCACGCAGACGGTTGAGCAGGAGACCACCCGTATCGCCCATGAAGAGGCTCTGCAGAGCACCATCTCGCGCCTCCAGCCAGTAGCGGGTGCGCGCGTGCATATCACTCCTGCCATCGACTCGCCCTTCGTCGGCGAGAAAAAACCCGCCAAAGCGAGTGTGATGGTAGACCTGAAGCCGGGTCAGCAGCTCACTCGCGAACAGATCGCCTCCATCGTGTTCCTCATCTCGCGCAGTGTGGCGGGGCTATCGCCGGAGAACGTATCGGTAGTGGACGAGTACGCCAACCTGCTGTGGGACGGCTCCCAGGCTTCCGACATGGCGCCTGGTGTGGCAAGCAACAAGCTGGAGCTCGAGCGGGCTTACGCCTCTGCCATCCAGCGCGAACTGCAACAGCAGCTAGACGTTGTGCTGGGACCGGGCAAATCGCGGTTGACCGTAACCGCCGAGCTGGACCTCGACCGTGAAGAGATCAACCAGAAGCAGATAGAGACCGGTCCCGATGGGCAGGGCACACCGATCAGCGAGACGCGGACGGAGGAGACGGTACGAGGAGCAGGTGCGCGAAGCGCGGGCGGCACCGCCGCTGTGCCCACCTATCCCACCGCCCCGGCGGGTTCACCCGGCGAGTATAAGCACTCTTCCACCACCACCAACTACGAGGTAGGGCAGAGCACCATACACCGCGTGAAGACGCCGGGCAAGGTGGTGCGCATGTCGGTGGCGGCGATGATAGATGCCTCGGTGCCACAGGAGCAGTTAGAGAAAGTGCGCACGTTTCTGGAGGGAGCGGTCGGTGCCGAGTCCAACGACCCCAATCGTCGCTTTCGCGTGATTGTGGAGAGCATCCCCTTCGACAACACCTTGGCAAAAGAGGCTGAGGCGGCGCGAAAGCAGTTCCAGAGCCGTCAGCTTATCGACACCGCCTTGCGTTACCTGCCTCTGGCGATGTTGTTGCTCGTGTTGCTCCTGCTGGCGAAGGCGTTGCGCCCGGCGCGGATGGCACAAACGCCGGAGGGTGTGGTAATGTCTCTGCCGGGTGGTGCGGTGCCTGAGGCGGAAGAGCAGCTAGCGGAACAAGTAGCGGAGGCGGTCACCCGCAAAGCGCGAAGCACCGAGGAAGAGCGGCTCGAGGAAGAGGTGCAAATCAAACCCATTCGCGAGCGCGTGGACGTCACGTTGGAGAGCGTCATCCGGCTGGCGGACCAGAAGCCGGAGAAGGTGGCGATGTTGATCAAAGGCTGGCTAGCGGAGGATGAGCGGTAATGTCTGCACGAGCGACAACCTCTTTAACCCATCGTCAGAAGGCGGCGGTGATGATCGTGGCAATGGGTCCCGACGTGGCGGGCAAGGTGCTACGCCATCTGGATGAGGACGAGGTAGAACAGATCACGCTCGAAATCGCCCGCATGGGCAAAATCTCGCCAGAAGTGCGCGAGGCGATTATTCAGGAGTTTCACGAACTGTGCGTGGCGCAGGAGTTCATCGCTGAGGGAGGTTTACAACACGCCCGGCAGGTGCTGGAGAACGCTTTCGGTGCCGAAAAAGCCAACGAGCTGATCACGCGCGTAATCCAGGCGATGCAGATTGTGCCGTTTGATTTCATTAAGAAGACTGACCCCAGCCAGCTGCTGAACTTCATTCAGGACGAGCATCCCCAGACCATCGCGCTGGTGTTGGCGTACTTGCCACCGAATCATGCGGCGCAGGTGCTTCAGGGGCTTGCGCCCGAACTGCGTGCGGAGGTGGCGCATCGCATCGCCATTATGGACCGCACGCCGCCCGATGTGATCCGCGAGGTGGAGAAGGTGCTGGAGCGCAAGCTCTCCTCCGTGATCTCGCAGGACTTCACCACGGCGGGCGGCGTCAAGGCGTTGGTGGAACTGCTCAACTGGGTAGACCGGACGAGCGAGCGCATGATCCTAGACAGCCTCTCCGAGACCAATCCCGAGCTGGCGGAAGAGGTCAAAAAGATGATGTTCGTGTTCGAGGACATCGTGCAATTGGACGACCGCTCCATCCAGCAGGTGCTCAAAGAGGTGGATATGAAAGAGCTGGCGCTTGCGCTCAAAGGTTGCAGTGAGGAGGTACAACAGCGTATCTTCAAGAACATGTCCGAGCGTGCGGCCAACATGCTCAAGGAGGATATGGAGTTCATGGGACCGGTGCGCCTGCGCAATGTGGAGGAGGCACAACAGCGCATTGTGGCTATCATTCGCCGTCTGGAAGAGGCGGGCGAAATCGTCATCGCGCGCGGCGGCGGAGCCGAAGAGATGGTGGTTTAAACCATGCGCACACCGGTGCTCAAAGGTGCACAGCTGACTCGCTTCACCCGATGGGTGGGGGAGGTTCTGCACCCAACGCCCACGGACGCAGAGCCTTTGGAGCCAGAGGAGCCACCCGGACCCACCCCAGAGCACCTGCTGGCGGAGGCAAAGCGTGTGCTGGCGGAGGCGCACCGACAGGCGGACCAGATGCGCCAAGACGCCGTTCGCAAGGGCTATGCCGACGGCTTGCAGATGGGGCGAGAAGAGGGACAGCGCGAGTATCAGCAGGCTATCGAGTCTCTGCGTGCAGAGGTGCAGAAGCTGGTAGACGCCATCCTTGCCGAGCGACAACGGCTATGGGAGCAGATGGAACCGCAGGTGATCGACATGGTGCTGGAGATCGCTCGCAAGGTGCTGCGCGAGGAGATACAGGCTAGGCGCGAAGCGACGCTATCCATCATCAAACATGCCCTGCGTCGCGTCGCCGATACCGAGCATGTGCGCATCCGGGTGCATCCCGATGACCTGCACATCGCCCGCGAGCACCGCGAGGACTTCCTCGCCGTGTGCGACGGTGTGAAACAGATTGAGATCATCGATGACCAGCGCGTCGGAGGTGGTGGGTGCATTATCGAGACCGCCAGAGGCACCATTGATGCCTCTTTGCGCACGCAGATGCAATCGGTAGAGAAGGCGTTGCGCGAGGAGGAACAGGCGGCGTGAGATGAATACCCTGGCACCGCTGCCTCCGCCCGACCTGTGGGCAGTGCGAGAGCGACTGCGCCTGCTGGACCCCATCAAGGTACATGGGCGCGTCCAGCAGGTGATTGGGCTGGTGATTGAAAGCGTCGGTCCTGCAGCGCGCGTGGGGGAGGTGTGCGAAATCCACTTCCAACGCACGCGCCCGCCCATCTTTGCCGAGGTGGTAGGCTTCCGCCAGAACCGGGTGCTGTTGATGCCGCTTGGCGAAATGGAAGGCATCACGCCGGGCAGTCAAGTGGTGGCGACGGGCATGGTGCATCAAGTGCCTGTTGGCGAGTGCTTGCTCGGACGGGTGCTGGACGGATTGGGCAGACCGATAGACGGCGGACCTGCCATCGTCCCCGATACCCTGTATCCGGTCAACCGCCAGCCTCCCAACGCCTTGACCCGCAAGCGCATCACCGAGCCCATCAGCCTAGGCGTGCGTGCCATTGACGGCTTGCTGACCGTTGGCAGGGGACAGCGTATCGGCATCTTCGCCGGCTCAGGCGTTGGCAAGAGCACTTTGCTGGGTATGATCGCCCGTTACACCAGCGCGGATGTGAACGTCATCGCACTCACGGGCGAACGCGGGCGCGAGGTGCGGGAGTTTATGGAAGAAGACCTCGGCGAGGAGGGGCTGAAGCGGTCGGTGGTGGTGGTAGCAACCTCCGACCAGCCTGCGCTCTTGCGTATCAAGGCGGCGATGGTGGCTACTGCCATCGCCGAGTACTTCCGCGACCAGGGGTTGGACGTTCTGCTGATGATGGACTCGGTAACCCGCCTTGCCCTGGCACAGCGCGAGGTCGGGCTGGCTATCGGCGAGCCTCCCGCGACGCGCGGATACACTCCCTCGGTGTTCGCTCTGCTCCCGCGTCTGTTGGAGCGGGCGGGCACATCGGAAAGAGGCACCATTACCGGGCTTTACACCGTGCTGGTGGAAGCCGATGATATGAACGAACCCGTTGCCGACACCGTGCGCGGTATTCTGGACGGGCACATTGTGCTGTCGCGTACGTTGGCGCATCGCAACCATTATCCGGCGATTGACGTGCTAGCAAGTGTATCGCGTGTAATGCCCCAGATCACGGATAGCGAACACCAACAGGCGGCGGCGCAGGTGCGCAAGGTGCTGGCGGACTACGCCGAAGCCGAGGACCTGATCAACATCGGCGCGTATCAGCAGGGCAGTAACCCCGACATCGACTACGCCCTGCGCTATATCGGCAAGGTGCGCGCCTTTCTTCAGCAAGGCAAGACGGAAGGCTGTCCGCTGGAGCAGACCGCCTTGCAGATGAAAGCGCTGTTCGCGGAGTGAAAGGATGCGACGGTTTGTGTTCTCGCTACAGAAAGTGCTGGAATACCGCCAGCGACTGGAGGAGCAGGCGATACGCGATTTCGCCGAAGCGCAAAAGCGCGTTCATCAGCAACAGGCATTGCTAGCACACCTGATGACTCTACGCACGCAGTGTCTTCAGCAGTCGTCAAGGACAAGGCGCCTGACAGTGCAGATGCTGGACGTCGAGCAGACCTATCTCTCGGCTTTGGAACAGCGCATCGAGGCACAACGTCGGCGCGTCACAGAAGCGGAGACAGCCCTGGAAGAGAGACGGCGTGCCCTGATCGAGGCGCAACGCGAGCGCAAAACCCTGGAACGTCTGCGCGAAAAGCACTACGAGCAATGGCGCCAGGAGTACCTGCGCTGGGAACAACGCGCGTTGGACGACCTCGCGACCGTACGGGCGGTATTCCAGCCGGGAGGGCAGACGTATGAGTGACCTGTATGCACAGGCTGTTGCCCGGATGCACGCGCTGTGGCAGAGGGTAGAGCAGTTCTCTACGGGCATACCCCCGGCTTCGCAACCGAGCACGTTCGCCCAAGCGTTGCAGGTGGCACAGCAGGGGATGAGCACCATGCTTCCCTTGCCCATCAGCGAGCTGATCGCGCGTGTTGCCCGCGAGGAGGGCGTGGATGAGTCGCTGGTGCGGGCGGTCGTGCAGGCGGAGTCGGGCGGTAACCCGAACGCGGTCTCTCCGAAGGGGGCGATGGGGCTCATGCAGTTGATGCCGCGCACCGCCGAAGCGATGGGCGTTAGCAACCCGTTTGACCCGGAACAGAACCTGCGGGGTGGCGTGCGCCTGCTCAAGGGGTTGCTGAACGAGTTCGGTGATGTACGCCTCGCCCTGGCGGCGTATAACGCGGGTGGACCGGCGGTGCGTCAGTACGGGGGAGTTCCTCCCTACGCGGAAACTCAGCGGTTCGTACAGCGTGTTCTGCAGTTATGGCAGGGTGATAGCCGGTGAAGCGTTTGCTGGTGCTACTGGCGATATTGCTGATTCTGCTAGGTATACCGTACGGGCTGGCGAAGATGGGCATTATCCCCGTCGCGAAGCTGTGCGCAAAGAACCCCGCTCTGGCGAAGTTTGCCCGCTCCGTCGGTCTGATGCCGCGTCGACAGACTGTGCAGGCAAGCACCAAAGAGCAGGGTGTTGTCTCTGCCACCCCTTCGGTGCCAGCCTCCTCCAAAACGGTACGTCCTGAGCCTGCTCCGTTGCCACCTGTGCCTCCAGCCGCGCCTTCCGCGGCAAACACACCGGACGACCCCAGTCACCAGGTCGGCTGGGTGGCAAAGGTGTACGAGAACATGGAGCCTGAACAGGCGGTGCGTATCCTGGAGAAGATGAACGACCGTGAGATGATCGCCCTCTTGCGCCGGATGAAACAGCGTCAGGTCGCGCAAATCCTTGCACTCCTGCCTCCCGACCGCGCCGCTCGACTTTCCCGCTCGCTGATGATACAGCGGTAATGCTTTCCCCGCCGAGTGATGTCAGGTATAATAGAGGCATGAACCCCTTTCCCGGCATCAACCCATATCTGGAAAAGTACTGGCGGGATGTACACGCCTCTTTCATTGTGTATGCGCGGGAGGCACTGCAGGAACGCCTGCCACCCGGGCTGGTAGCGCGCATCGAAGAGCGTGTCTATGTAGACGCTCCGCGAGAGGGGGGCAGCCGTGTTATCTATCCGGACGTTCGTGTCGGCGAGATTCATCAGCCGTTCGCGCCCCCAGCGGGAAGAGCAATCTCATCCGCCTCGGAAGAATCGGTTGCCACCGCCACGCGCGTCGTTGTGGAGCTGGACGAGGAGCCCATCACCGAGACCTATATTGAAGACCTATATTGAAATAGTGGACCTTGCTGGCGGACGAGTTGTGACGGTTATCGAAGTACTAAGTATCTCTGTACTAAGTATCTCTAACAAAGTGCCGGGCACAGGGCAGGATGTTTATCGTCAGAAACAGCGGAGCTTGCTCGAAGCACGAGTAAACTTGGTAGAGATCGACCTTCTGCGCTCAGGCGAGAGGGTATTGAGCGTGCCGGAAGACGTTCTCGCCCCGTCTCTGCGCGCACCCTATATAGTGTGTGTGTTCCGCGGTAGCCAGCCACGCCGACGCGAGGTCTACCCGATCTTTCTGAATCAGTCTTTGCCCACCATAGACGTTCCCCTGCGCCCAACGGACGCAGACATTGCGCTGAATCTGCAGGAGGTTCCCAACCGTTGCTACCGGATAGGGCGTTATGACCAACTGATAGATTACTCCTCTGATCCCGAGCCTCCTCTCGACCCCGACAGCGCAAAGTGGCTGAACCAACTGCTGGTGGAAAAGGCGCGCAGAAGCGCATGATGGTGCTGGCATCCTTCGCCCTCACTTGTCTTTCACAGGCTTACGCAAAGCGTTCTCCAGCAGGTCAAACATCTCGGCGATCGCGGCAAGAGGCGAACCCGCGTTTGCCAGCGACACCCGCACCCCCTCACCAGTGAACTGGTGCTGGCGATAGACGTGGGCCAAGGCGTGCACCGCCTGCGGCGTCAGCCGGACATGGCTGGCGAAACGCACGTTCGCCCACTGCCGGTCGGCTTGCACCTCCGCCACGCCGATGCGCGCCGCCTGCAGGCGCAGGCGTAACAGCCACAGCGCATTCTGCACCACCTCCGGCAGAGGACCGAAACGGTCGCGCAGTTCGTGTTCGATCTCCTCCACGTCTTTATTCTGGCGCACCGCCGCCATCTTCTTGTAGAAGAAGATGCGCTGGGATTCGTCCGCGATGTAGCTGGCGGGCAGATAGACGTTAACAGGCACATCCACCGGGGGCAGGAAGAAGGTCTCTTCGGGTTGACCGCGCAGTTCGCGGATGGCTTCTGCCAGCATCTGTGCGTACAGTTCGAAGCCCACGGAGAGCATGGCCCCGTGCTGTTCGGCACCTAGCAGGTTGCCCGCACCCCGAATCTCCAGATCGCGCAGAGCCAGCTTCAGCCCGGAGCCCAGTCCCGCGAACTCGCGCAGGGCGTTCAGGCGTTGCTGGGCGCGTTCGTCCAGCCTGGCATCGTTGCGGTAGAAGAAATAGGCATATGCCTGTCGGTCACTGCGTCCCACTCGCCCGCGTAACTGGTACAACTGTGCCAGCCCCAGCCGGTGTGCCCGCTCGACAATCAGCGTGTTGGCGTTGGGCACATCCAGCCCGTTCTCAATGATGGTGGTACATACCAGCACGTCGAACTCGTGGTGGTAGAAGCCCAGCATCACCTCTTCCAACTCGTCATCCGGCATCTGTCCATGCGCCACACGAATGCGGGCGAAGGGCACCAGCTCCTGCACGTGCTGTGCCACATGGTAGATGCTCTGCACGCGGTTGTGCACGTAATACACCTGTCCGCCGCGCTCCAGCTCGCGCAGGATGGCTTCGCGTACCACATCATCGTCGTAGGGGCGCACGATGGTACGCACGGACAGGCGTCCGAAGGGCGGGTCATTGATGATGCTCATGGCGCGCAGTCCGCCCAGCGCCATATGCAAGGTGCGCGGGATGGGGGTGGCGGTTAGCGTCAGCACGTCCACCTGCATGCGAAGGCGTTTGAGATGCTCCTTCTGCGCGACGCCGAAGCGCTGCTCCTCATCTACCACCAGCAAGCCCAGATTGTGAAACTGCACATCTTTGGAAAGCAGACGATGTGTGCCGATCACCACGTCCACCGCTCCTACCCGAAGCCCTTCTACCACCTCCTTCTGCTCTTTGGGCGTGCGGAAACGGTTGAGCAGTTCCACCCGGATGGGATAGGCGGCAAACCGTTCGCGGAAGGTGTTGTAGTGCTGGGCAGCAAGCACCGTGGTCGGGCAGATCACCGCCACCTGCTTGCCGTCCATGACCGCTTTGAACGCGGCGCGAATCGCCACCTCGGTCTTGCCGAAACCCACGTCTCCGCAGATCAATCTGTCCATGGGCTTGCGGCTCGCTTCCATATCGCGTTTGACTTCCAGGATAGCGCGCCGCTGGTCCGGCGTCTCTTCGTAGGGGAACGCCGATTCCATCTCCTGCTGCCAGGGCGTGTCGGGGCTGTAGGGCGGTCGCTCGGCGGATTCTCGAGCGGCATAGAGGCGTATCAGCTCTTCCGCCATCTTGCGCGCCTTCGCCTTGGCACGCCGTTTGGTCATTGCCCACTCGGAGCCGCCCAGCCGATGCACCTCCGGCGGGTTGTCCTCCGAGCCGATGTACTTCTGCAAGCGGTCGATCTGGTCGGTGGGAACGAGCAGGGTGTCGGGCGGGGCGTACTGGATGAGCAGATAATCCCGCCGCACACCCAGCACCTCGCGCTGGACAATGCCCCTGTAGATGCCAATACCGTGATGGATATGCACGACGTAATCGCCCGGGCGCAGGTCGAGAATGGAGGAGAGCGGGATGCCCTCGTGCACCCGTCGCCGCAGGATACGCAGGCGGCTTGCGCCGAACAGCTCTGCATCGGTGAGTATCGCCAGCCGGGCCTCTTCCCACAGGAATCCGGTGGAGAATCGGGCGTGTACTACCGTCAGTGCACCCTGTTCGGCGTCGGGTGAGATGGTGGACGGGAATCGGTGGTGCTCTTCCAGTATCTCGCTGACGCGATGGGGCTGTTCAGTGGCAACCACCACCACGCATCCGCTTTCCAACCAGTTGCGCACCGTCTCGATCAGCGCAGGCAGATGTCCGCGATAGCCGGGCAGGGCACGTGCGTTCAACTCCTGCTCCCTGAGTTTGGGTATCACCTCGCGCGGGGTGGGAATACTGCTGAAGGCAAGCCACCGCCGACTGTCGAGAATGTGCCCCATCACGGCGGGAAACCCTTCGGGCCGGGGTATGGCAAAGGGCAATGTTTCCCACAGGCTCTCGGTCGCTAACATCTCGCCGCGCAGGACGCGATGCGACAGCACATCCAATGCGTCGCGGCTGGACTGGTGATAGTGCGTTTGCTGTTGGAGTGGTTCCTCCACAACGAGCAGGCAGTCTGGCGGCAGATACTGCAGGGCGTTTACGCCCGGGTGCAGTAGAGCGATGTAGTGCTCTAAACGCTCGAACGCCACGCGGTTTTGCAGGCGCAGGATGTCGTCCTCGATTCGCTGGCGCAACTGCTCGGCTGGTCGTCCGAGATTCCGCGCGATGAGGCGTTGGATGGTCTCCTCCAGCAGGTCCTGCAGGCGTTGGCAGGTGCCCGAAACGTTCGCAGATTGCCACCACACCTCGCGGGCGGGGGTGATCGTACACTCGCTCAGGTGCCCTGTAGAACGCTGGGAGTCGGGGTCAAACGGCTGTATGCGCTCAATCTCATCGCCGAAGAACTCCATCCGCACCGGTTCGTCGGCGTGCACGGGAAACACGTCCAGAATGCCTCCGCGTCGGCGGAACTGCCCGCGTTGCGCCACCATCTCTTCGCGCTCATAGCCCAGGCGCACCAGCCGACGCAGAATCTCCTCCATATCCGCCATCTCACCGCGGCGTAGGGTAAAGGTGGCTTCGCGCAAGGAGACGGCGGGGAGTGTCGGCTCCAGCAGGCTCTGGGGGGTGGCGATCAGCACCTTCGCCTGTCCCGTTGCTACCTTCCACAGCGACTCGATGCGGCTGCCGATGAGATGCAGGTCGGGTGGTGTATCTTCGAAGAGTTCACTCAGCATGGAGGGGAGCACTACGCTCTGCGCTTCAGGCACGCCTAGCCCTGCGAGATCCATCGCCAGCGTTTCCGCCCGCTGGGAATCGGCAACCAACACGCAAAGCAAGGGGCTGTTGTCGTTGAGTGCGTTGGCGATCAGCAGAGGGAGCAGGTTGCCAGAAACGCCGGTGAACTCGGTGCGATGGGACGCGGGAGTGAACAGATGAGCGAACGCCCGCACGCCCGGCAGAGCGCGCAGGAGAGGCACCACCTCATGCAGATTCTGCACGTCCATCGTCTGCGATTATTGTACCCCGATTTGGCTACTTGCCAAAAGGGCGAATATGCGTATATACTCTAGGATAGTCTTAACAGGAAGGGATTGCACGGCGGTGGACCTGCAGGCGTTCAAAGAACTGGTTTACAGGGAGTTTGGCGACCATCTGGAGCACGCCACCCTTGCCAACGTGCGGGAGTTTCTAGACAGGCTCCAGGTGCCAGAGGTTGCCACCAGGCTACCGGGGGAGCGGTTCGAAATCCACGAAACCGGAACCACCTACGAAGAGATCATCAAGGACTTTTTTGCCCGCGTGCTGGAGATGCCGCGCGACGACGCCATTATCCTGCTGTGGACACTGGCGATAGACCTCGCCTTCGCTGCCGTAGAGCATCAGTACGCCGAATACTTTGCCTCTCTGTTCAAAGACCTGGACCAGTACTGAACACAGAGGGGTGGGAACCGCGGGAAGCCTTGAGGAGCGTGTGCGCGGGCGGTCTCAAAACCAAAAGCGGTCACATCCCAGCCCATCTACGAGAGGAGCATCTTTTTGTTTACAGCCTCTTGCACTGCGTGAAACGCACAGGGTACACTCTATGCGTGATGAACACTGAACATATGCCATATCACTTTTGGGGAGCGTCTGTATGGAACCGCTGGTAACGTTGCCGCTGTTTCCGTTGCACGCTGTTTTGTTTCCGGGGATGCCTTTGCCCTTGCATGTCTTTGAGGAACGCTACCGCCAGATGATGCACATGGTGCTGGAGCAGGACAGGCAGTTCGGCGTGGTGCTTATCCGAGAAGGCAAGGAGGTGGGCGGACCGGCGATACCCTACCAGTGGGGCACTCTCGCCCGCATCACCGCTTTGCAGAATCGACCGGACGGCACGATGAACCTATGGACCATCGGGGAACAGCGCTTCCGCATCGTGCAGATCACGCAACACGAGCCTTTCATGGTGGCGAAGGTTCTGCTGCTGCCCGACCTCTGGGATGGGTGCGAAAAGTGCATTCTGCCCATCGTGCATCGCGCGGCCGACAAACTGGAGCAGTATGTGCGTCTGCTATTCAGCCCAGAGGGCGGTAAACATTTTGTGGTGGAGCTCCCCAACAATCCCCGCGTGTTAGCCAACACCATCGGTGCCATCCTCCAAGTCCCTCTCATCCAGAAGCAAAAGCTCCTTGAGATAGACGATGTGGTCCAGCGTTTGGAGGCTGGGCTGGCGTTGCTGGAAGAGGAAATAGAGCGGCTACTGCTGAAGGCGACGGAACAGCCCGCTACAAGCGCGGTGCATCTGTTCCGACCGGAGGAGCAGGTAGTCTCGCGTAACTGAGCCCCATCAGGAGGAACACCGATGTTCACAGTGACCCTCATACCGGGCGACGGTATCGGTCCCGAGGTGGTGGAGTCGGCGGTGCGGGTGGTGGAAGCCACCGGTGTGCCGGTGCAGTGGGAGCGGTTTGAGGCGGGCACCGAGGTGATGAACAAATACGGCACACCCCTGCCCGATGAAGTGTTCAATTCTGTGCTGACCAACCGCGTGGCGTTGAAGGGACCCATTACCACTCCCATCGGCACGGGCTACAGTAGTCCCAACGTGATGTTGCGCAAGCGGCTGAACCTGTTCGCCAATGTGCGTCCCGCCAAAAACCTGCCCGGTGTCAAAACCCGCTATGAGAACGTAGACCTAGTGGTGATTCGCGAGAACAGCGAGGACCTCTATTCGGGGCTGGAGCATATCGTGGTTCCGGGCGTGGTGGAGAGCCTGAAGATCATCACCGAGCGTGCTAGCCTGCGCATTGCGCGATTTGCCTTTGAGTACGCCCTCAAGCACGGGCGCAAGAAAGTGACCGCTGTACACAAGGCGAACATCATGAAGCTGAGCGATGGGCTATTTCTGGAGTGCTGTCGGCGGGTGGCGCGCGATTATCCGCAGATCGAGTATGAGGAGCTGATTGTAGACAACACCTGCATGCAGTTGGTGACCCGCCCCGAACGATTCGACGTCATGGTGATGGAGAACCTGTACGGCGACATCGTGTCCGACCTGTGCGCCGGGTTGGTGGGCGGTTTGGGGTTGACACCCAGTGCGAACCTGGGCGAAGATGGTATCGTGGTGTATGAGGCGGTGCATGGTTCCGCTCCGGACATCGCGGGCAGGAACCTTGCCAATCCCATTGCGTTGATCCTCTGCGCGGCGATGATGCTGGAGGATAAGGGGGAGGTGCAATCAGCGGAACGGATACGACGGGGCGTTTACCGCGTGCTGAGTGAGGGCAAGGTGCTCACTCGCGACCTGGGCGGCAACGCCACCACCACCCAGATCACCGACGCCATTATCGCCGCGATGAACGAGGAGGGTTAGTCCGGCACCAGTATCACTTTCCCGCATTTGCCGGTGTCGATCAGCTCCATCGCCTGCGCGATTTGAGTGAATCCGAGTGTGTGGGTGATCACCGGGCGCACGTCCAACCTGCCCGAGGTGAGCAGGTCCTGCATCTGCTCCCACGTCTGGTACAGTCGCCTTCCAACGATGCCCTGCACCTCCAACCCCTTGAAGATAACATCCTCGGCGAAGTCAATAGAGATAGGGTCGCTGGGAATGCCCATGAGGGTGACCCTGCCGCCGGGGCGAGCGATGCGAAAACCTGCTTTCACCGCTGCGGATGCACCGGACATCTCCAACACCACGTCAACCCCCTCCCCGTGTGTACGAGCCATGATGACCTTTTCCATGTCCTCTTTGGTGGGGTCTATCAACACATCGGCGCCCATCTGCTCCGCTAGTTGCAGACGGTATGGATGCTTCTCCACCGCGAAGACAGTGCGGGCGTGGCAGGCTCGGGCGATGCCGACGCTGAACAACCCCAGCGGCCCACATCCCAGCACCGCCACCGTACGCCCCTCCAGTGGTCCTGCCAGCGCGGCGTGCACTGCGTTACCCAGCGGATCCTGGATGGCGGCGACCTCCACGGGGATTTGAGCCGGTGTGGGGCGCGCGTTGGCTTCCGGGATAACCACCAGCTCTGCCCATACGCCATCGGTGTCGATGCCCAGGATGCGCGTGTTCCGGCACACATGCGCTTGTCCGTGTCGGCACTGGTAGCACGTTCCGCACACGATATGCGACTCGCTGGCAACAAAATCCCCCACCTTGCGTTCGGTAACGCCTGCGCCCACAGCGATAACCTCACCGGCGAACTCATGTCCCAGGATTCGAGGGGGGTGGATTCGGTGCGCTGCCCAGTTATCCCAGTGCCAGATGTGCACATCGGTGCCGCAGATAGACCATGCCCGAGGCTTTACAAGCACGTGACCCGGAGGTATAGTAGACGGGTCTGCGGTGTCGATCGCCTCCCCGCCGGGTTCGGGGCGAGCTTTGACAATGGCGCGCATACGATGGCTCCTCTCCAACAGCATTCACAGTTTCATTATATGCCTTTATCTCGTCTACCGCAACAGGCGATGAGGGGGAACCGTGTTAGGAGCCTTGTTCGGAAGGCGGTGGGGTACTTTGACGTTCTTCCTGCGTGAACCGACCGCGCGGAGCCGTGTAGTACCCCATCCATCCCCCCAATGAGGATATACGCCACCTTCTAGCGAACTGAAGAAGCGCCTCCAAACGCCGTAAACGCTCTGCTGGCGACAGGCGCAGGTTCGCTCGCAAAAGGCTTCTGTCAATCCCCTGACGGTGAACCGTGTTCCGCTTCCGAGTAGGAGTTAGCGATGGCTCCGGTGATGACCGCCTGCTTCACAGATAAACCCGACTTCACGCCGTATACCGTTCTGCCCAATCGGGTGCCTCTGGACGAGTTGAACCCACCCCTGCAATCGCTGAGCCGGCAGGAACGGTATTAGGCACTACGCAGTATCCATTTGCCGACAGGTGCGATCGTGATTGTGCTGGCGCTCGTCACTTACTTCTACTACAGTCGGACGGCGCCTCCGCCTCCTACCGAAGCCGATGTCTGTGGGAGGGAACTGCCGAAGGGTGGAGCGCGTGATGACGCCGGTGGACCGGGGATGACTCCGGACGTGATGCCGCCAGCTGCGCCACAGGCACCGCGGTAGATCGCCACAAACTGCTTTGCCACGACAACCTGCCCGGCGGACACATCAGGTTCCTTTTCCGCATACCTGTCTGCCGGGCTGTGCGCTTAACGTTTGGGAACAGGCGGTAATAACTGCTTGAGCCGGAAGATTTCGTCGCGAATCTCGGCAGCGCGCTCAAACTCGAGCGCCTTCGCCGCCGCCTTCATCTCCTTCTCCAGCTCGGCAATCACGGTGTGAATGTCTTCAGGGGTGGCGTTTTCGGGCAGGGTGGAGCGTGTGGTGTAGGAGGCACGCTTCTCCGCCACCTTCTCGGCGCGAACTACCTCACGCACTGCCTTGACAATGCTCTGCGGGGTGATGCCGTGCTTCTGGTTATACTCCATCTGCACGCGCCGGCGTCGGTTGGTCTCGTCGATGGCTCTCTGCATCGAACGGGTGAGGTTGTCGGCGTAGAGGATCACCTGCCCGTTCACGTTGCGTGCCGCGCGCCCGATGGTCTGAATGAGTGATGTTTCCGAGCGCAGAAAACCCTCTTTATCCGCATCCAGAATGGCGACCAGCGACACCTCGGGCAGGTCCAGCCCTTCGCGCAGGAGGTTAATGCCAACCACCACATCAAACACGCCCAGCCGCAGGTCGCGCAGTATCTCCGCCCGTTCGATGGTCTGCACGTCCGAGTGCAGGTACTGCACCCGAATGCCCAGCTCCTCCAGATAGGCGGTCAGGTCTTCCGCCATCTTCTTGGTGAGGGTGGTAACCAGGGTGCGCTCGCCCCGTTCCACCCGCTGGCGGATCTGCTCCACCAGGTCATCGATCTGCCCTTTGGTGGGTTTGACAAGTACCTCGGGGTCCACCAGTCCGGTGGGGCGGATGAGCTGTTCCACGATCTGCTCGCTGTGCTCGCGTTCGTAGGGTCCAGGCGTGGCGGAGACGAAGATGACCTGTTTCCACAGCCGTTCCAGTTCCTCGAACTTCAAGGGGCGGTTGTCCAGCGCGGAGGGCAGGCGAAAACCATACTCCACCAGTGTCTCCTTGCGCTGGCGGTCGCCGTTGTACATGCCGTGCAGTTGCGGGATGGTCTGGTGCGACTCGTCGATGAAGACCAGGTAGTCTTCGGGGAAGTAATCCAGCAGGGTATGCGGGCGTTCACCGGGCTGACGACCGTCGAAGTAGCGCGAGTAGTTCTCGATGCCAGAGCAGTACCCCAGTTCGCGCATCATTTCGAGGTCGAACTCGGTGCGCTGGCGCAATCGCTGTGCCTCCAGCAATTTGCCCGCTGTTTCGAATCGCGCGCACTGTTCCTCCATCTCCTGCCGAATCTGCTCGATGATGCTGTCCAGCCGGTCCCAGGGTGTCACGTAGTGCGTGGCGGGGAAGATGCTGACGCTGTTGCGCGACTGCAAAACTTCGCCGGTCAGCGGGTCAATGAGGGTGATCTTTTCCACCTCGTCGCCGGAGAACTCGATGCGGGTGAGGATATCTTCATCCGCGGGCAGAATTTCCAGCACGTCGCCGCGCACGCGGAAGGAACCGCGTTCGGTCAGGAAGTCGTTGAAGTTGAACTGCATGCGCACCAGCTGTCGGCGGATCGCCTCCAGGTCGTATGCCTTGCCCCGATGCAGAACCAGCACTTGCTGTTTGTACTCCTCCGGCGAACCCAGTCCGTAGATGCACGACACGCTGGCGACCACGATCACGTCGCGTCGTTCCAGCACCGCCTGGGTGGCGGCATGGCGCAAGCGGTCTATCTCATCGTTGATGGATGCGTCTTTTTCGATGTAGGTATCGGTTTGCGGGATGTAGGCTTCCGGTTGATAGTAATCATAGTAAGAGACGAAGTATTCCACCGCGTTTTCGGGGAAGAACTCGCGGAACTCCTGGGTGAGCTGTGCTGCCAGCGTTTTGTTATGAGCGATGACCAGCGTGGGGCGGTTGAGCCGGGCGATGACCGACGCCATGGTGAAGGTTTTACCGCTTCCCGTCACGCCCAGCAGGGTCTGGTAGCGATAGCCTTTGAGCACCCCTTCCACCAGCTTCTCGATCGCCTGCGGTTGGTCACCCCTGGGGGTATAGTTCGGATTGAGTTGGAAGGTGTCCATCGCACCACGCCTCCTGCAATGCCAGTATACCCGAACCGGTGCTAGGCAGACAAGCGGGGCGGGCGTTGGTGCGATTTTGCTTATGCCCCTGGAGCCCCTGTTCTAGCTCGCCATGCGCGTTTCTAACCGGGCACGCTTGCCAGGGTTGACACCGGTACTTGCATTGTGTTATCATTACTGTCAAGTAATGACAAAGTGCTGAGCGGTCCCGTTTTTCTCAGTCGGTGCGTCTGGGCGCCAAGGAGGTACAGATGTGAACGACCTTTCAGAGATCCAGCGTCTCTTAAGCCAGTATGCCTCTCTGGATGGAGCGAAAGCTTTCTTTCAACACCTGGGTTATCCCGTCATAGCGCCTGTTCCGATAGAACTGGAAAACCTCCCGTCAGGGGTACGACAGCTGGTCGCCTCTGTGTATCAGTTAGCCGAACTCAAAGACGGTTCGCCGTTTCGCGTGTACCATGTTTTGCTTCGTCCCCGAGCGTCCGGCGCACGGACGTTCGCCGCTTTCTGGAGACTTTCTATCGCCACACCCCTCAGGGCGACAACCTCTTCGTGTTCTCGCTAGGCGGGAGTTTCGATGAACTGCACTTCGTCTCTCCCAGGCGATTGCTCAATCCGCGCAATCCTACAAAGGTTCGGCTCTGGCTTCGCATTTTGCCACTCCGACGAGAAAGACCGTTCCGTACCGACCTATAGGTACTTGAGCGCATCCGCGCCCACGGCCTGTCCGCGGAGGAGGTCTGGAAACGCCACGAGGACGCCTTCAGTGTCCAGCGGGTCACTGATCAATTCTTCCGAGATTAGAGCCTGTCGCACAAATCCGGCTCCGTCAGGGATCAAGGCGCTGGATAAAGAATACCACCCCGAGAGCGAACGCGATGACGGGGTGAGCCGATGGCCGACCATTTCCGCCGCCCAGACCGGGACCAGATGTCCCTGATGCCGCCGAGCTTGCGGGAGTGGCTGCCGGGAAACGACCTGGCGTGGTTCGTGATAGACGCCGTGGGCGAGATGGACTTGGAGAAGTTCTATCGCAGGTACCGGGAGGATGGTCGCGGCAACGCAGCCCATGACCCGTCGAGTCGATGATGGTGAGCCTGCTTCGGTACAGCGACTGCATGGGGGAGCGGTCCAGCCGCCGAATCGAGCGGTTGTGCGAACGGGACGTGGCGTACCGGGTGATCACGGCCAACCAAGCGCCGGACCACACGACGATCGCTCGTTTCCGGCAAGCCTTCGAGCAGGCGTTGGGGGAACTGTTCATCCAGGTGCTGAGGCTGTGCACCGAGGCCGGATTGGTCAAGGTGGGTCTGGTGGCCCTGGACGGGACGAAGATCCAGGCGAATGCGGCGCTGGCCGCCAATCGGCCGTACGCCTCCATCGAGGAAGCGGTTCGGAGGTGGCTGCAGGAGGCCCAGGCCACGGACGAGGAGGAGGATCGTCTGTTTGGTCCCGACCGGCGTGGCGACGAACTGCCGCCTGAACTCGCGGACCGGCGGAGCCGGCTGGCCCGCCTGAAGGAATGCAAGGAGCGGTTGGAGCGGGAGACGGCCGCAGCCGCGGCCAGGCAGCAGGCCAAGATCGAGGCGGCGCAGGCAAGAGGAGGCCGCCACCGGGAAGAAGCGGCGGGGACGCAAGCCGAAGGCGGCCAGTCCGGCGCCGGCACCGGACGCGCGGGCCAACGTGACCGACCCGGACAGCCGGATCATGAAGACGCGGTCGGTCTACGTCCAGGGGTACAACGCCCAGGCGGTGGTGACGGAAGACCAGATCATCGTGGCGACGGAAGTGACCCAGGAGGAGAACGACGTCCACCAACGGCACCCCATGTTGTCCCAGGCGAAGGAGAACCTGGCGGTCGCCGGCTGCTGGGAGAGGATCGAAGCGGCGGATGCGGACGCGGGCTACTGGAGCGAGGCGAACCTCCGCCACGCGGACCCCGAGGGTCCGGAGTTGCTGATCGCCACGACGAAGGATTGGAAGCAGCGCAAGGCCATGCGGGAACAACCGGTGCCGCGGGGGCGCATGCCGGCGAATCTCTCTCTGCGGGAGCGGATGGAACGAAAGCTTCTAACCAAGCGGGGGCGCACCCGATACAAGCAGCGAAGCCAGACGGTGGAACCCGTCTTCGGGCAGATCAAGGAGGCGCGGGGCTGCGACCGCTTTCTGCGCCGGGGCAAGTCCGCCTGTGACAGCGAGTGGTGTTTGACGTCTTAGGTTTGACGGCGGGCGAGCACGAGGCGGTGGTGAATCTAGTGCGC
Organism: Armatimonadota bacterium; assembly: GCA_040289885.1. Taxonomy (GTDB): domain Bacteria; phylum Armatimonadota; class HRBIN16; order HRBIN16; family HRBIN16; genus HRBIN16. The sequence goes on from PSLZ01000001.1 coordinate 77,044, forward strand.
GCGCGGCTGGAGAAGGCGAGGAGCGTGTGATGGAAACGAGGGCGTTCCTGAAATGGGTGCATGAGCGCGTCAGGTGAACTACTTATGGAAAGCGTGGAGCCTATAACATGACCCCCATTCCTGATCTGATTGACAATCAAAAACACAGGCTGGCGGAGGTTCTGCGAAACATCCTCGCTCAGAGTCATGCGCCATGCCTAGACGTGGTCACAGCCTTCTTCAACTTGCGGGGCTTGGAGGTGCTGAAACCCGAGATAGAGGCGCTGGAGCGACTGCGCCTCCTGCTGGGCAAGGAGCAGGAACAGTCCTTCGTGGTCGGTGAGCGGTTATTGGAGGAACTGGAGGATGCCGCCGCACAAGGGCAAACGACGGCGCAGGAGATACAGGCTTGGAGGGAGTTTATCCAGAAAGATTCGGTGCACATCCGCCTTTATACCAAGACCTTTTGCCACGGCAAGGCGTACATCGTAGAGGGTGTGCCCGCGCTTGGTGCAGTGGGCATCGTGGGGTTTTCCAACCTGACCGGGGCAGGGTTGACCACCAATCTGGAGCTCAATGCGGTGCTCAAGTAGGCCTCGGCGGTTCAGGAGTTGAAAGCATGGTTCGAAGCCCTCTGGGCATCTGCAGAGGACTATAAATCCGACTTATTGACCCTGCTGGAACGCTTCACCCGCCCCTATAGCCCCTATGAGATCTACATCAAGGTGATCTACGAAGCGCTGAGAGACAGACTGGACCAGGATCTGGGCGAGCGGGACGAGAAGCCATCGCCCATCGCGTTGACCGACTTCCAGCACGATGGCTATCTGGCGGCGCGAGAGATTCTGGACAACTACGGCGGCGTGCTGATCGCCGATTCCGTCGGCTTGGGGAAGACCTTTCTCACCCTGCGCCTGTTGGAGGACTACGCCTATCGCGAACGTCAAACGGCGCTAGTCATCTGCCCGGCGGCGGTGCGAGAGACCGTGTGGCAACCGCTTCTGCAGAGGTTTGCCATCCCCTACGAGATCGTGTCGATGGAGCAGGTGAGCCAAAAAGACTTCCCTGTGGACGAATACGCCCAGCGCTTCCGGGTCATTGTGGTGGATGAGAGCCACAACTTCCGCAACCCCAGCACCAACCGCTGGCCCAACCTGTTCCGGCTTATCACCCAGGGTGACCCCGACAAGAGAATCTTTCTCTTGACCGCAACGCCGGTCAACAACACCGTGTTTGACCTTTATCATCAACTGCGCTTCATCACGCGAGATAACCGGCACTTCCTGGTCTCCGCTGGCATTTCTGACCTTTTTGAATATTTCCGTCGGGCGGAACAGAGCCGGGAAGCCCTTTACGAGGTGTTGGAGGCGCTGGCGGTGTGGTGCAGTCGCCCGTTCATCCGCCAGAACTACCCCGAAGCGGAGATCGACGGGCAGAAAATCCGTTTTCCCGAACGCCGCTTGCACACTGTTCATTACAGCCTGAAGCAGACCTATGGGGAAGCGCTTTACCGAAGAATCGCGCAGAGCATCGAGGAGCTGTTCCTCGCCCCCTATCAGCTGGACACCTATCGGTGGGAGCTCATCGAAGCGCGAAGGGCACACGCCGGGCAGCTGAGCCTGTTTGAGACCGACCGAGACCACGAGGGCATTGTCCAGCGTTTGCAGGATGGGTTGGGCTGGTCGAAGCAAGAGGCTGAGCAGTTCATGATGACCATCGGTCGCCAGACGGCACTGGCGCATATCCTGCGCGTGCTGTATCCGAAGCGGCTCGAGTCTTCGGTAGAGGCACTGCGTATCTCCCTGAAACGGCTTCACGGCTTTCTCCAGCGATTTCTGGAGGCGCTTCAGCAGGGACGTCTCCTGCAAAGCGGGGACTACCGGCAGTGGCTCTTGCGGGAAGGGGAGGACGAGCAGAGCACGGAAGAGAACGGCAACTGGTCGGCGTTCGTGGCGGAACTGCCTGAGATTGCGCACCAGCGTTACGACGTTGAGAGCATTCGCAAAGCCGTGGAAGCGGACTTGAAGCGGGTGGAAGCGGTTCTGGCGGAGTTGGAAAACCAGCAATCCGACAATAAGATCGAGACTCTCAAAGAACTGCTCACTTCCCCGCAATGGCGCGGGCAAAAAGTTCTGCTCTTCTCCTACTTCAAGGACACGGCGCGGTATCTGCACCAGAATCTGATGGGTGATAGCGCGTTTCTACAACGGTTGGGGCATCAGCGAATCAGCATTGTGGACAGCAGTATCAAACCTCAGGAGCGCACCCAGCGCATCGTCCGCTTCGCGCCTCAGGCGAACCACCGAGCAGGGATGCCAAAAGAAGAGCAGATTGACCTGCTCATCAGCGCCGATGTGCTCTCAGAAGGTCAAAACCTGCAGGATGCCGAGGTGCTGATCAACTACGACCTTCACTGGAACCCGGTACGGATGGTGCAGAGGATAGGACGAGTAGACCGCATCGGCTCGCCTCATGAGACCATCTCGGTTTATAACTTCTTCCCGGAGGAGGAGCTGGAGGAGCTCCTGAGTCTGGTACAAAGGCTCCATGAGAAACTGGACGCCATCAATCGCACCGTCGGACTAGACGCGTCGGTGATCGGTGAAAAGCCCAGCCCGATGGAGTTCAACATCTTACGTCGGGTGCAACAGCAGGATGAAACCGTTCTGGACGAGCTGGAAGAAGCGAGCGAGCTGAGCATCGGGGAGTTTCTCAAGCAGGACCTGCTTCGGTTTCTGAAGGAGCTAGGGGAGGAACGGCTCGAAAACATTCCGCTGGGCATGGGCACCGCGCGCGAAGGGCAAGAGGGAAGCCGGGGGTTCTTTGCCGCCTTCCGCAATCCGCAGACCAACCAGAGCCACTGGCTTTTCCTCGATACAGTGAAAGGGCAGATTGTGACACAGCGACTGCCTGCCATCCGTCATATCCGATGTGAGCCATCGGAGCCTGCCAAGCCTCTGCCGGAAGACTTCGCCCCGCGTTCCAATATCGTCAAACTGCGCAACCATCTTTGGGACCGCATGCGCGCCGCGCAAATCGCGCCACCCAAATTGCCAGCTCCCCAACGGCAGGTGGTCAACTGGCTACACGCCTTGCCTCCTTCGACAGAGCGAAACCGCGCCCTACAATATTTTGAATCGCGTGCCCTGGTTGGCACCGACCTAAAAGATCTGCACCGCCTCTGGCGCGAACGCATAGCGATGACGCACGATACCTTGCTCGAAAAACTAGTGGAGTTTGCCCAAAGCCATCCCCAGCCGGCTCCTAGCACGCTGGAAACTAACAGCCTCGCCCCGCAAAGAGAGGAGGACCTCGAGTGTATCGCCTGGATGCTGGTATCCTAGAGCGGCTATGCGCTATGTATGACGCCGACGCGCTAGAGGAATGATGTCATGAAACCCATAGAGGGAACCTTTTTACAGTTCTGGTGGAGTATGCGTGACGTCGGCTCCAAGCGATGGGAGCGCGAGGTCAACGCGATGCATACTGCCGGACTACATACCATGATCCTGCAGTGGACACAAGCGGAGGGTAAAAACCTGTTCGAACCGCCAGACCCCTTTGCTCAACTGTTGGACATCGCCCATCGGCGGAAGATGCGGGTGGTTTTCGGCTTGCGCCACGACGAACGCTGGTGGCACGAGTGGGGTAGCGCTGTCTACCTGCGGGAGGAGGCAAAGCAGAGCGTGACACTAGCGCGCGAGGTCTTCCTCCGCTACGGCAAGCATCCCGCGTTCGCAGGCTCCTACATCCCCTATGAGATCTGGGATGCGCCCTTCACCGAGACCCAAGCCGCGCAGATTGGGGAACTACTTGCTACCATCGGTCACGCCTGCCGGCAGATGGCGCCTGGCAAGCCGGTGTTGCTAGCGCCCTTCTTTGCAGGGTTACTGCCTCCCGAACGGTTCGAGCAGTTGAGGCTGAGTCTGCTGAAGGAGCGTCCTGTGGATGTGGTGGCTTTACAGGACGGCGTGGGCGCACGGGGCTGGGACGAGGAGATCGAGAAACGGGTGCCGCCCTATTTTTCCGCCATGCAAAGCGCCTGCCGGGGCTTAGTAGACCGAACGAGACGCGCGTTCGCCCAGTTTGCGCAGTCGCAAGTGATGCCATCGCCCGCATCGGTGACCACGAGGCGCAGTTCGTTGGCGCCCTCCACGCGGACGCGCACCGGTTTAGGCGGGTCGGTCTCCCGCATCACGCCGCTGTCAAACCGCTTTTTGCCGTCCACATACACCTGAAACACCACACTGCCGGTTGTGCCCTGTTGCCACTGCACGCCCACTTCCGCTTCGAACAGCGCGTATTCGCCGTTCAGGTCGAGGATGACCTCCCTCGGTGCATGGTGTCCCAACTCTCGGGAATAGGTCTTTTCTCCAATGCGCAGGGGCAGGGGTGTTTGTCCGGGAGCATGGGCGCAGGTATCGATGCCAAGCTCGCCCCAGCCCTGGTTCAGCAGAAGGACGCGATGCATGGGTTCGCTGAGGTATTCCACCGGGGGGCGGACCGATGCGTCACCAGCAAAGTAGCACCCAGCAAAGGCGCAATTGGTAACCACATGACTGCCTCCTCCACGCAACAAGCTGGAAAGCTCATTCGGGGCGGGGCTTCGGTTTTCCTGTGCGGTTCGCCTAGTCAGCCTTCACCTGGTTCTGCACCAGCACCCGCTTGCGCACCAGCGCCAGCTCGCGGTTGTCGGAGTCCACCGCGCGCGCCTCGATCACATACTCCCCGTCGGGAACCTGCATACTGTTCCAGCGGAAGATGGTCGGCAGAACGTTGGACGTGCCGAGCAGGGTCCCATCCACCGCGAAGAACACGAACTTCACCCGCTCGGCATAGCGGGCGGTCACCTCGAGGTTCAGTGTGCCGTTGACCACAGGCAGTTTATCGCGCCGGGCGCGAGCGACACTGCGTTGAACGGCGTCGCGGGCAGAGGTATCGAGGCGTTCGGCAACATACTGGACGATGCTGGCTCGTTGCGCTTCGTCTGAAGCCATCACTTGAAGCACCCACACGTCGCCTACTTTGTAGCGATAGCCAGGCGGTAGCGAGTAAGCCACTCGCCCTTCCTGAAGCAGGAGGCGGACGGTACAGCCTCGCAGAGGCAGAGAGAATAGCAGAGAGTCTTTAGGTAGGTCGCTCTCTAGCGCAGAGGCGTCTTTCGTGCCCAGCGGCGCCAACCTGACCGCCTCCCGCTCGTTGTGCTGGATCAGCCATACGGGCTCGGATTGTAGAACGGCGGTGGCAGGAGGGTACCTACCGGTGGTCAGGCGGGAGGGCAAGGCGGTGATGCGCCCGATAACGGTGTAACGCTCACCGCCGTCGGTGCTGACGCTGATGGTGCCGCCCTGCAGAAGTGCAAGGCGGATTCGTAGCACCTCCTCTTGCGCCTGTGTCTGCGTTAGCGCGAGCAGGACCAGAAGCGTCGCGAGCCACCGTCTCATCGCGCCACAGTGGTACCCGCAGTCTGCCTCGCCGATTCGGTGACCTCGATCATGCGGTCCAGCGCCACACGCGCCCAGTGGGCGATGTTTTCAGGGACCTTCACCTGGTTGACCACTCTGCCCTGCGCTAGGTTCTCCATCGCCCAGCATAGGTAGGACGGGTGGATGCGGTACATGGTGGAGCAGGGGCAGACGATGGGATCCAGGCACATGATGAACTTGTCGGGGTGTTCCGCCGCCAGCCGATGCACCAGGTTGATTTCGGTGCCTACCGCCCACTGACTACCAGGGGGCGACTCGCGAATCACCTTCACGATGTACTCGGTCGAGCCGTTGCAGTCGGCGGCTTCCACCACTTCGCGCCGGCACTCGGGATGCACGACGACTTTGATTCCCGGGTACATCTTGCGTGCTGCCTGGATTTGCGCTACCGTAAAGCGCATGTGCACCGAGCAGTGCCCTTTCCACAGGATGAGTTTAGCCCGGCGCAGGGCGTGTTCGGTGTTACCTCCAAGGGGCAGGTCTGGGTCCCACACCACCATCTCGGTGTCGGGATCTATGCCCATCTTGATACCGGTGTTGCGCCCCAGATGCTGGTCTGGGAAGAACAGCACCTTCTCGCCCTGTGTGAACGTCCATTCGAGGATGAATCGGGCGTTGGAGGAGGTGCACACAATGCCGCCGCGCTCGCCGCAGAAGGCTTTGAGGTTGGCGGCGGAGTTCATATAGGTAACGGGCACAAGGCTTTCGGGCGGGAAGAGCGTGGTAAGGTCGCGCCAGCAGGCGCGCACCTGGTAGATGTTCGCCATATCCGCCATCGAACAGCCGGCGGACATGTTGGGCAGGATCACCTTCTGGTAATCCGGCGTGAGGATATCGGCGGTCTCCGCCATAAAGTGTACGCCGCAGAAGACAATGAACTCGGCGGACGGGTGGCGCGTGGCGTCCCGTGCCAGTTTGTAGCTGTCGCCGCGGTAGTCGGCGTGCTGGATGATCTCGTCGCGCTGGTAGTGGTGCCCCAGAATCATCACGCGCTCGCCCAGAGCCTGTTTTGCCCGGCGGATACGCTCGTGCGTCTCCTCATCGGAAAGCTGGGAATACTCAGGTGGCAACGGAGCCTGTACCATCTTCCCTTGTCCTTTCTCTGCTGTGCACCAGTCCCGGTTACACGGGACGGGGATGTTGGCGCACAGCACGTGATGTGGTTTTCTGTGCTTAGTATACCGAAAGATGCAGGACAGATGCAACGATCGTCCCCCTGAATAGATCGCAATGGCTTGACTTACTCCGCGTCATCCCGCAAAATGTAAGGGATATTCAGCAGAACGGAGGAGTACCCATCCATGCGACAACGGCTCTTCGTGGTTTTCGCGGCGATTTTGTGGTTTACCAGCAGTGCTGTCTGCGCGAACGTCTCGAAGATCAGCATCCTGGTGCGGCTCGATGACCCATCCCAAAACACGCTGTCCCTCGAATACACCTTGCATGACGTCAGTTCCCATACACTGACCATCGCGATACCAACCTGGACGCCTGGCTGGTATCAGACCATGCCCTTCAGCCAGGGCCTCAGCGACCTGCAAGCAGAGGGCGAGCGCGGGGAACGCCTCAGCGTGCAACCCGTGAACCATTACAGCTGGCGGGTGGAGACAGCCGGCTCGCAGAGCGTGCGTCTGCGCTATCGGGTGCGGGCAGGTGACGAGGGGTTGGGCTTCTTTGGCGTGGCGATGGGCGCGCACCATGCCTTTATCAACGGCGCGGCTGCCTTCGTGTACGAGATGGACTCCAAAAAGGTGCCGCATGAAGTGCGCTTTCAGTTGCCGATGGGGTGGCAGGTCGCCACGGCGATGGATTTTGTGGCACAGAGCGAGCGAAGACCTTTCGGCGATAAGGACGATACCTTCGTCGCCCCGAACTACGACGAACTGATAGATAGCCCGATCCAGATGGGGCGGTTCGAGGTGCGCGATTTTCGCGCGCGCGGTGTGCCCATGCGGGTGGTCTTTGCCTCGGAGAGCGGGAACATCCTGTGCAATATGGAGCGGGTCGCCACCGATTTTCAGCGCATTGCTGAAGCGGGCATTGACCTGTTCGGAGGTGCACCGTTCAAACGCTATCTTTTCCTCGTGCATCTGAGCGGACGGGGATTCGGCGGCGGGCTGGAGCACCTTAACTCCACCGTGCTCAATGTGCCCGACCGGCGCGACTTGAGCATCAACGAGCTGGCGGCACACGAGTATTTTCATGCCTGGAACGTGAAGCGCATTCGCCCCAGGGTGTTGGGACCGTTCGATTACACTCAGCCGGTGCGCACCAAGGCGTTGTGGTGGTGCGAAGGGGTCACGGATTACTATGCCAGCGTTCTGTTGGTGCGGGCTGGGCTGATCGCGGACCGTGCGTTCTGGCAGGATATGGAACGGGAGATGCAGACGCTGGAGAACAACCCGGCGCGCGAGCGCGTCTCAGCAGAGGAAGCCAGCTGGAACGTGTGGGAAGGCAATGGCATGGGCTACGGCGGTTTAAGCTACTACAACAAGGGCAAGGTCGTGGGGTTCTTGCTGGATGTGTACATTCGCGGGGTTACCGGCAACCGCAAAAGCTTGGACGATGTGATGCGCTTCCTCATGGAACGCTATGCCTACCCTCTGCCTGGCTTCGAGGAGGATGGTATCCTGCAGGCGATCAACCGGGTGATTGCGCGTGATGTGAGTGACCTTTACCGCCGGATGGTGCAGAGCACCGAGCCTCTACCGTACGACGAGATTCTGCCGTACGCAGGCTTTCGGCTGGAACGCCGGAGCACTTCCACCACGTATTTTGGGGTGACCAGCGCCGTGGATGAGATCGGGCGTGTGATCGTGCAGGCGGTGGATTCGCAAAGCCCGGCTTTTCTGATGGGGTTGCGAGCGGGCGATATGGTCATGGAGATTGACGAACAACCTGCCGAGAATACGCGGATAGAAGCGGTGATAGCCCGCAAGAAGCCGGGTGACCCCATTAAGATCGCCGTCAGGCGGAGCGGCAGGTTGGTGGTCATGGACGGCAAGGTCGGTGGTGAGAGCTGTTCCACCATTCGTCTGGTACCCGTAGAGACCCCCGACGAAGCGGTGATACGGGTGCGCGAGGGCTTGTTGCGGGGCACCACGCGGGTCTCCGTCGGAGCACGGTAATTGCAGGCATGGTGGGAGCAAGAGAAGCGAATGAGCAAGACAGCGCGTTTTGTGTGGTATGTCGGTCCGATGCTTGCATGGATGGGGTTGATTTTTGCCCTCTCCACGGAGCTGGGCTCAGCAGCGCACACGGCGTCGTTGCTGTACCGGCTACTCCAGCGTTTCTTCCCCGATTGGCTGGCGCAGGCCACACCGGAGGAGCTCTTTGAACTCCACTACTGGATACGCAAGGGCGCGCATTTCACGGAGTATCTCATCCTGGCTCTGCTGGCTTACCGGGCGTTCCGCTACGGTGAGGCGTGGCGCCACTGGCGTGCGCTGGGGTTCTCAGGCAGTTTCAGCATCTTGTATGCCTTCACCGACGAGTTTCACCAGGTGTTTGTGTCCTCTCGCGGTCCCGCCTTGCGGGACGTGGGCATCGACGCCTTAGGCGCGATGACGGGCTTTGTGCTGTTGGCACTGCTGTATGCGTGGCAGAGCGCACGGGCGGTGGCGCGTGCAGGGGTGGTGCGGACGGCTACTCGGGCGACCGACTGACGTCCTCGCGCACGCGCCGCACGAAGGCGGAGTCATAGGCTCCCAGTCTGCCCGCTTTGCGGTAGTGAGCGGCGGCGTGTTTAGCCATGCCCATCCGCCGGTAGGTATCTGCCAGCAGGTAGTGATAGCTGGGGTTATCGGGGTTCAGGCGTATCGCTTGCCGGAAGGCGGAGGCGGCTTCGGGCAGAGCGCGCAGGTGCAGGTACATGATGCCCAGACACGCGCTGTAATAGTCATCATACGGGGCGAACACCGTTGCCAAGTGCATTTCGTGCGCTGCCTCCTCGTACTGCTTTAGGCGGGCGAACATATCGCCCAGGGCATAGTGGTAGAAGGCATCCGAGTGCGCCATCTGCACGCACTGCACCATCTGCTCGATGGCTTCCCGGATCTCGCCGTGCTCGAACAGCGTCTTGGCGAGGCGATAGCGGTAGAAGGGGTTTTGCGGGCTGAGGTCCACCGCCTTGCGGTATTCCGCGATGGCGACCTTCAGCAGACCGTATCGCCGATAGACCTCTCCCAGCCGGAAGTGCGGCTCGGCGCGCCTGGGATGACTGCGAGCCGCTTTGCGATAGTGGCGCACCGCCTTGAAGGACATATCCGCCAGCAGGTAGGCGTCGGCGATGCGCAGATGGGCTTCCAGCGATTCGGGATTCGCCTGCACCATTCGTCGGTACGCGCTGATGGCTTCCTCCACAAGACCTCGTGCCAGATGCTCATCGCTCTCTCGGGTCGCCTGCTCCGACTCTTCGAGCGTCAGAGGGATGTCCAGTTCGGCACTCTGGAGGTCGTTTGCCACCATCGCCTCCAGGCGCGCCGCTTCCTCTGGCGTCAGCGACTCGATCTCCAGCAGGTCGAGCTCGTCCAGCCACAAATTGGGGTCCTTATCCAGCTCGTATGGGTACTCCATTGCTGACCTCTACGACTACCTATGCTATCAATAATGGCATCCGCCGACTTGGACACAAGTGTCCTTCTGCTCCCACCTATGCATTAAACCAGAAGAGACGTTCAGGAGTCAAGCGTGGGGCAGGGAACTGGACAGAGAAAGCCGGCTTATCCTATCGATAATCCCAGTGATTTTACCGGTTTTAGCCGAAAAAAATTATGGATTTTTTGCCTACGCAGGGGGTTTACCTTCAGGAATGGTACGATTCTTGCATTATATACATAGTGGAAGGCAGGCGGGGCGGCAGACCTCGCGCGAAAAATAGGATAGTATATTCTTGTTGTTGGTTCGCTCGACCAAGATGCGAATGAAGGAGTGAGGCGAATGGGACTGCAAGTAGTGGAACGTCAACCAGCGGTGTCTGCCATGGATCGCCGACAGGTGTTTTTCCTGCTGGTGTCGGTGGCTCTTTTCATCGGCTTTTTCCTGCCGAGCATGGCTTACCTGGTGAACCGATGGTCGAGCAGTGATGAGTTTTCGCACGGTTTTCTGGTGCCGTTAGTCAGCCTGTTTTTACTCTGGCGAAAGCGGGAGGTGATTCGCCAAACGCCTCTGCAGGTCTGCCGGTGGGGACTGCTGGTTCTCGCCGCAGGTCTGTTGATGCAGATAGCCAGCGAGTGGGCATCGGTGACGTTTCTGAAGGCGCTGGCGGTTCCGGTGGCGCTGGGTGGTCTGGTGTGGTATCTGATCGGCACGCAGATGATACGCATGGTGCTGTTTCCGTACCTCTTCCTCTACTTCGCCGTGCCCTGGCCGGACTTTGCCATTGAAACATTGAGTGTGCCACTCCAGCATTTCAGCGCTGCATCCTCGGCGATGCTGTTGGGGCTGATGGGAGTGCCTATCGAGCGGGACGGGGTACACATGTGGACACCGCGCTTCGATGTGGAGGTTGCCGTACCCTGCAGCGGCATCCGTTCGATGGTAGCGATACTGGGCATTGCGGCGTTGGTGGGCTATCTGACGCAGAGCAGGCTTTGGGGCAAAGGAGTGGTCTTCCTGACAGGCATACCGATTACGATGCTAGCGAACGTCCTGCGCATCTCGGCGATCGTGCTGATGGGGCACTACATCAACGCGGATTTTGCCATGACCTTTTTCCATGACTACTCTTCGCCATTTTTGTTCTTTATCTCGGCGTTAAGCCTTTTAGGCGTCAAAAAAATCGTGGAGAGGGTATAATGAGAGAGTACCGTCCGAACTACTGGTTGGTGATCGCGATGTTCCTGGTGGCGTGGGGCATGGTTGTCTACGCCAGGCAGGCGGAAACGCGCGTGATCACCTTCCCAATAGATACGAAGCAGGTGCCCGCAAGCATCGCAGGGTTTCACCTGGTGCAGGAACAGGACCTGGACGACCTGTCGAAGCGGATGCTCAATCCGGATGCGTACATCGTGCGCAACTATGCGAGCGAAGCGGGGTATCCGGTCAACGTGCTGGTGATCTACGGACACCAGAAGGATACCTTCCACTCGCCGGGGTACTGTCTGCCTGGTGGGGGATGGGCGATCCAGAAAAAGCTGGTGGAGCGCATCCCCGTCACCGCGCCCGACGGCAGGCAGTACGAGGCGGAGATGAACCGCTTCCTTCTGCAGAAAAACGAGCAGAAGCAGGTGGTGCTGTACTGCTTTGTGGAAGGCGGGCGTGTGACGCCTAGCATCTTCCGGCACAACTGGTATCTTCTGCAGGACAGGTTACTGCATCGTCCGGCGATGGGCGCGCTCCTGCGAATCATCGTGCCCGTTGCCGATAATGAGGAACAGGCAGCCGAAATCGCGCGGGCGTTCGCGCGGGAGCTGGTGCCTATCGTGCAACATCAACTGGTCGGGAAGCAAGCGAAGCGTACGTAAGGAGTGAGTGAGGCACATGAATTCGGTCATCATGAACGAACCGGGCACAAACCAGTGGGACTTCTGGCGGATATACCGTATCCTGCGCAAGCGGATATGGCTTATCCTGGCAACGGTGCTGATTACCGTTGGCACTGCCGTGATAGGACTGCAGTTTTTCGGGAAGCAGTATATCGCTTACCGCTACCTTCAACCCTCGGAGAGCATCTTGCGCCCTCCGGGTGAGCGTACGACCGAGGCCGAGCGCGGCGCGCGCGACCGAAAGCTGGCAACCCTGCTTCAGTTGGCGAACTCGCCCAACATTGTAGACCTCGCCATGACGCAAACCTATGCCGACATCGCCATGGCGAGTGAGCAGGTGCCGCCCGGGCGTGCGAACGTGACGGTGCTGAGCGACGTGGGGCTGACCCGCGAAGAGATCGCTCAAATGCGCCAGAAGAACGCCATCAGCGCGCAGATCAATACCACCACTGGCGAGGGCGGAAAAGTCAACACCGACCTCATCGTCTTCACGGCGAAAGCCCCCCGTGCCGAGCAAGCGAAGGCGATCGTGGATACGTTCAGTGTGGCGTTTAAGAAGTTCTACGAGGACTACAGCCGACAGAGCCTGCGTGCGAACGTCAACTTCCTCAAGCGCGAGATGGAAAACGCCCGCCAGAAGCTGGAGGCGAAGGAGAAAGCGCTCAAGGCACTGCGCCAGCAGAAGGGGATAGTCGACCTTAATTCGGCGGTTCAGGGTGACTATTCGGTGCTGACGCCGCTCCGGGCGAAGGTAGAGGACCTGCAGTCGCAACTCGCTTCCACACGCGCCCTGCTAGAGGTCAAACGCCGCCAGTTTGCGGAAACTCCGGAGACCCTTCCCGACCCGACGGGCAAGACGGTTGCCGCACAGGCACTGGAAAAGGAGCTAGCAGACCTAACTACCCAGTACACCAGCCTGAAGGGCACCTATACCCAAGAGAACCCAATCATGCAACAGCTCCAGCGGCGCATTCGCGAGGTGGAACAGCGTCTGCAGGAAGAGGAGCGCAAACGTCCGCGCCTGCCAAACCCCGCTTACGCTACCCTACGCGAAGAGGTTCGCAATCTGCAGGCAAAGGAAAAGGAGCTTGCCACCGCGCTGGCACAGACGCAGGCACAGGTGGCGAAGTACGAGGGACGGCTGTCCAACTACCAGGGGCTGGACGTAGACATCCAGGCAGCGACCGCCGATTACCAGCTCCTTCTGGACAACTACAACCGCTTGTTCTCGCAGTATCAGGCCGCGGTATTGAACCTGAACGCCAACACCGAGAGCTTCATCACACTCATGGGTAAGACCGCGGTAGAAGGTCCGGTGCAGGCAGGTCCCAACCCGATGCAGGTCATCATCGCCGCCATCCTGCTGAGCCTGTTCTTAGGTATCGGCATCTCGGTGGGGCTGGAGGTGGTGGACAACACGGTCAAGACCACCCAGGATGCTCAGCAGCTAATCGGTTTGCCGGTCACGGGCGTCATCCCGCGTTTGGAGAGCGGTGACAGGAACCTCTTGCCCAAAATCACACATGTTCAGCCGGCATCGCCGCACGCGGAATCGTACCGGTTCGTTGGGGAGGACATTCTGCTTACCTTAGAGGAGCATCCCGAGATTCGCTCCATTATGGTGGCGACGGTGCGTCCGGGGCAGGGCGGCACGTCAACCATTGCCAACTTGGCGATTACGCTGGCACAGGGCGGCAAGCGGGTGATACTGGTAGACGGGGATATGCGCCGTCCGTCCTTGCACAAGGTTTTCAACGTGAGCAACGATGTGGGGTTGAGCTCGGTGCTGGCGAACGGTTTGCAGATCGCGGAGGTGCTCCGTCCGACGGAGGTAGATAATCTGGTGTTGGTTCCAGCTGGTCCGCCGCCGAAGAACCCCTGGCAACTGCTCCGCTCGCAGAAGATGCAGGAGGTGGTGGACGCGCTAGAGCAGAGCTGCGATATCGTGCTGTTTGACACCCCCAGTGCGGCAGTATTTGCGGACGCCTCGGTGATGGCGTCGCTGGTGGACGGGGTGGTCGTTGTCGTGCGGGCGAACCATATCCCCCGCGGCAGCGAACTGCAGGTGAAGCACCTGCTTAACAAGGCGAAGGTAAAACTACTTGGTGTGGTACTGAACGACACCGCGCCGGAGATGGTGGATAGCTACTACTATCACAGCCATTACTATCACCACACCAACGGCAAGGGCGAACTGCCTCCGCCCAGTTCCACCAAGCCTTCGTCTGGTGCGAAGCCCGTCGCGGTGCGGCAGAGCAAGGGCAAGCGTGTGGCGTCGCCGGGCGCACCGCAGGCGAAGGAGGTAGAAAAGACGCACATCGTCCCTGCAGACCCCAATGCCCGGGTCGAGATGCGCCGGGAGGATGTGCTGGGGAAAGGAGACAATGGAGGATAGTTCCATGAAAGAGTCGCAAGCGGAATCTGCCGCGTGGAAGCATCAGCCCGTGACGGACGAGGAGCCCGTGTTGTCCATATGGTCGCAGGAGAGCGAAATGGCGCAAAAGCGGAGAGTGCTTATTGTAGGAGCGGGAGGGGTCGGGCACTTACTGGCGCGCAGTTTACGCGATGCAGGCTACGAAGTGGTTGGCTTCGTGGACGACGAGATGGACTGCACCATCAGCGGGTTGCGCGTCCTGGGCTCGCGCGCAGATATTGAGCGCATCGTGTGCGACTATCGGGTGGATGAAATAATCGTCGCCTACGCTCCCACGTGGCAGCAACGCCTGGCGGAGATGCTGGTTCGCAACGGGCATCGCCATGTGAAAGTGAAGATGGTGCCCGGCATCGTGGAGGTGATACTGAACGGTCCCACGGCGGGGCAAATAGGTGACATCCCCGTGGTAGACATCACGCCGCGTCTTCCATCCCAGCGACTGTTAGCTGCCAAGCGAGTTTTCGACGTAGTGTTCGCGGCATTAGCGCTGTTGATTTCGTTCCCGTTTCTGCTGATCGCCGCGGTTGCCATCAAGCTGTCCTCACCCGGACCGATTATTTACAAGCAGGAGCGAGTGGGCAAGGACGGCAAGCGGTTCTACATTTTCAAACTGCGCACGATGATACGCGATGCGGAAAAGTCTACGGGACCCGTTCTGGCGAGCAAAGAAGATCCCAGAATCACCGCGGTTGGGCGCATCCTGAGAGCCACGAAGCTGGACGAGGTGCCACAGTTTCTCAACGTGCTACTGGGGCAGATGAGCGTGGTGGGTCCGCGTCCAGAGCGTCCCAACTTTGTGGAGGAGTATAAAGAGCGCATTCCCTACTACGATGAGCGTCACCGGATTAAACCGGGCATCACCGGTTTGGCGCAAGTCATGGGCGGTTATCACACCAAAGTGCACGAAAAGTTACGCTACGACCTGATGTATCTGTATCACATGTCTCTGCGGCTGGACCTAGCGATTATCTGGAAGACGCTATTGATCATCCTGAAGCGTCGGGAGGGATGTTAGTGAGCGTCAGGGTAGACGTCCCGGCACCGCGGCGGGACCTACTGATCTGGGGCATCGCGGTCGTTGTCGGCGCAGCCGCGGGGGTGTCCCTGCTTCTGGTGGATGTAGAATATGTGGTGGGTGTGGTGGGTGCACTCATTGCCGCGTGTGTGTTTCTTTTTAACCCCTTTGCGGGCTCTATCACTTTCATTGCTTTTTACTATCTGCGTCCTGTAGACTTTTTCCCGCAGCTTGCGATGCTGCGCATTCCGCTATTTATCGCCAGCGTTACCTCGACAGGCTTGTTTGTCAAACTCTTGCTTACTCGCCAGAAGCTGATCGATGGGTGGTACGTGAAGTGGTTTATCGCCTGGTGGGTAGTCATGTTCTTATCCGTTCCGTTGTCGCTTTGGCGCTCGCAGTCTCTTTCCGGAGCGCAGGACTTCGCGAAAAGCGTGGCGATGGTGTGGATGATTTACATGACCATTCGTAGCGAGAAGCAGATAGCTCTGGCGGTGCGGATGCTGGCGTGGATGGCACTATGGCTGGGGGGCTCTGGCATTTACAACTATATGACGGGCAACGTCGAGATAAGTGGAGAGCTTCGGCGTGCCGGTGCAGAGGGCGGTATGCTGGGTGATCCGAACGACCTTGCATCCTACATTCTGATGTTGTTTCCCCTGTGTTACTATCTGTTTTTCCATGATCCAAAACGGTGGTTGCGGCCGATATACGGTTTAGCCATGTTAATAATTCTCGTCGCTGTGGTCTATACCGGTTCCCGAGGTGGGTTTATTGGTCTGGTGGTGCTCTTTTTCCTGCTGTGGTTGTTCTCTAAGCGCAAGGTGCTTGGGCTATGCATCGGGTTGGCAGTATTTGGAGCTATCTGGTTTGCTGCGCCAGCGGAATATCGGGAACGCATCCGTAGCATCACCAACTATGAGCAGGACGAATCAGCGATGAACCGGGTGGAGTACCGCAAGGCGGCGGTTCGCATGTTCAAACGCAATCCATTTACCGGTATCGGCTTCAAGAACTTTGCCGACTTTGCCCGCGATTTTGGGGCACCTGGTTCCCAGACGACACACAACATGTACTACTTGGTTTTGGCTGAATTGGGCGGTTTCGGACTGTTTGTCTTTCTGAACATCTGGCTTCGCAGTCTCAAATCGGCGTGGGAAATTGCTCGTTCTCACATGTGGTTGTTACATGCGCTGGGCATGGGGGCCTTTATTGGGCTACTGGACCTGATGGTCACCGGTTATTTCTTATCCATCAGTTACTATCCTTATCAGTACATCCTGATGGCGCTGGTGGCCGCGGCTCAGGCCCATCTGTTACCACGAAGGGAAGCGGTGGTGTGATGGAGGCATGGATATTTGCGGTTTGCTTCTTGTTCGTTGGCTACACTTATGCAGGTTATCCGTTGTTGTTGTGGACGCTGGGATGTTTGAAGAGACGCAAGGACGAACCCGGCGAGGAGCCATCTTGCCTGCCAGTGGTGACGGTGGTGGTCGCGGCGCATAACGAGGAAGCAAACATCGGTGCACGGATAGAGAATATTCTACAATGTGACTATCCGCGCGACAGATTGGGAATCGTGGTTGCCTGTGACGGTTGTACGGACCGCACGGCGTCCATTGCACGTGGGTACGAGGGCGTGTTGGTGCTTGACCTTCCGCGGCGGGGCAAGGCAGGTGCGCTCAATGAGGGGGTGCGTGTCGCCTCTGGTGAGGTGCTGGTGTTTACCGATGCACGTCAGCGTTTTGCGCCTGATGCTCTGCGTCAGTTGGTGCGGAGGCTCTACTATCCTGGCATTGGGGCAGTAGGTGGGGAGCTGGTATTGATAGACCACGAGGGGGCGCCTCAGGTGATGGGTGCCTATTGGGCGTATGAGAAGTTAGTGCGCAAGCTGGAAGCGATAGTCGCTTCGCCTTTGCAGTGCAGTGGTGCGATCTACGCGATTCGAAGGGAGCATTTCGTGCCGATGCCAGCGGGGTTGGTTCTGGATGACATGTGGGTGCCATTGCATGTCGTGTGGAAGGGGTACCGCATCGCTTTCGAACCGTTGGCGAAGGCGTACGATGTGGTGACGCCGAGCTATCACCGGGAGTTCAAGCGCAAGGTGCGTACGCTGGCTGGCAACTATCAGTTGATCTGGATGGCGCCTTGGCTTCTGGTGCCGGGGTTGAACCCGTTGTGGTGGCAGTTTATCTCGCACAAGGTGTTTCGCCTGCTGGTTCCATATGCTCTGCTGGGGATGTATGCGGCTTCGTGGGCGATGGTGGATAAACCCTATGGTGCCGCGTTAGCAGTGGCGCAAACCGCTTATTACCTGCTGGGCGCGGTGGCGTGGATGGTGCCCTCGCTGGCGAGAAGGTTCCGATTGGCAGGGCTGGCGGGGTCGTTCCTGAGCTTGAACGCTGCCGCTGCGGTGGCACCCCTGGCCTTCGTACGCAACAGGGGGCAGGTGAGGTGGGAGCGGTCGCCCATGCTGTCGCCACAGAAGCCCGGAGAGGACAACCGAAAGGTAAGAACCTACTGAAGCATGTTACGCACACTGGTCAAAGACTCCGCGGTGTACGCTGTCGGCACCATCGCCAGCCGACTGGTAGGATTTATCATGATACCGGTCTACACGCGGGTACTTACCCCAGCGGATTACGGTATTATTGAAATCATCTCGCGATTGAGCGATGTGATTGCGTTGTTTCTATCGCTGGGACTGGCGGAGGCGATGCTTCGCTTCTATTACGAGGTGCGTACGGAGGAAGAGCGCCGGCGTCTCGTATCTACCGCCGTGACCATCAACCTGCTCGCTTGTGCAGTAGGTCTACTGATATTCCTGCCTTTGGCGCCGCAGATGAGCGCGCTTGCTTTTGGGCGCGCGGATTACGCCTCTTATGTGCGGTTAGCCATGGCGGGAATGCTGATCGGCAGTTTCGTGGAGTTGCCGTTCACGCTGTTTCGGGCGGAGGGGAAGCCCTGGCGCTACACAATGCTTTCGATTTTGAAACTGTGCACTCACCTGACGTGGAATATCGTGTTAGTGGTGTGGTTACGTTGGGGCGTGTGGGGCGTTATCTGGAGCGGCTTCCTGAGCGCAAGCATGTGGTCGCTGATGCTGGGCAGCAGTTTGCTATGGCGGACAGGATTGCGCCCCAACCGACGTTTCGCTTTCGCCATGCTCCGATACGGCTTACCGCTGGTGCCCGCCAGCATCTCGCAGTTCGTTCTGCATTTCAGCGACCGCTTCTTCCTAGCGCAGTATGCTACGCAGGCGGAACTGGGGCTGTACGCGCTGGCGTACCGTTTCGGGATGCTGATCAGTACGTTTTACGGTGTTGTGTCGCTATCGTGGGGGCCATGGGCGTTTCAGGTAGGAAGCACCGACGATGCCACTCATCATCTGCGTCGGGCGACAGCTCTCATTCTGCTGGGATTTGCCTGTGTGAGTGCAGGCATCGCCTTACTGAGTGCCCCTGTTATCCGCTTGATGTCTGCGCCGGCGTTCTGGAAGTCTGCAGACTACGTGCCTCCGTTGGCGCTTGCCTATTGGCTCTTCGTGGCGCAGGGCCCGCTGAGCGTGGGGACGCGGTTAGCCAAGCGCACCGACCTGCTGGCGGTGGCGAACGCCATCTCTGCGGCGGTATGCTTGGGGCTGAGCGTGTTGTGGATACCCCGCTACGGCGCGTGGGGCGCGGTGTGGATGACGGTAGCATCGTTTGCCGTGCTGGGGGTGGGGACGACAATCGCTTCCCAGCGCGTGTATGCGGTTAGACATGACGGCTGGAGCGTTGGGCTCGCGCTGCTCATTGCCGCAGTGCCAATAGCCTATCATTACTGCGTTCACCTTACGGGCTGGACGGACCTCACCGCCAGGCTGGTGCTTGCGGGGCTGCTGAGCGTGACTTCTGTTGTTTGGCTCCTGCGACGCGAGATCATCCGCCTGCCGTTGAAGCAGATTGCGAGCCGATGGTTACCTCTTCTTGCTGGAGGACGATGAAAGTGAAAGTACTATACCTAGAAACCCCTTCGGGTTACGGGGGTTCCATGCAGAGCTTGTTGGAGCTGATCGCCTACCTCAGCCCGGAGATCATCCCTATCGTGGCGTGTCCCTACGACCCAAGGCAGTATCGCGACGTGCCGGATAAAATCCAGTGGGAGCTGATTACCTCACCGAAGCCTTGGGGAGCGCACGGCTATCTTCGTCTTTTAACGCATCAGCTGGGCTGGTATCGGGTGGTGCGGGGATTGACGGTAAAATATCGCCCCGATATCGTTCACTTCAACAACACCTTCTTCGGCTGTTTCGGGGGAGGTGTTGCTGTGAAGCAGAGGGGCATAGCAACCATCGCGCACGCGCGTGGTTTTGTTGCCTCGCGAAGGCTGGCAAGGCGTGTCGCGCGATACTTCGACTACCATATCAGCGTTTCGAGGGCAGTGGCTCAAAACCTGATTGAACACGGCGTGAAACCGGAGAAATGCCAGGTGATTTATAACCCAATCGTGGCTCCGACGGAGCTTCAGCCTCCGCAGAGAACAGCGGGGCGGGACATCCCCGTGGTAGGGATGGTTGGCATGCTGCAACGGTGGAAAGGGCAACACGTGTTCATTGAGGCGCTTCACTTACTACGCCGGCGGTCGGTGCATTTTCACGCCAAAATCGCAGGCTCGGAGCCTTTTGGTCCGCGGGGATACCTGAACCACCTCCAGATGCTGGTGAAGCAGTACGAACTGACAGACAGGGTAGAGTTTCTAGGCTACGTGCGCGACCCGTTCCGCGTGCTAGCTGAGCTGGACATTGCGGTACACGCTTCGATTGAGCCTGAGCCTCTGGGGCGTGTGGTGGTGGAGGCGATGGCGGTTGGTGTTCCTGTGGTGGGCACAGATGGGGGCGGAGTGCCGGAGATAATTGAGCACGGGGTTACCGGGCTACTGGTGCCGATGGGCGACGCAGAGGCGATGGCAGAGGCTATCGAGCAGTTGATCCGTGATCCCGCTCTGCGTCAGCGATTGGGGAAGGCAGGGCAGGAACGTGCCCACGAGATGTTTGATCCTGTGAAACACGCCCGAGCGGTGGAGCAGGTGTATGGGCGGGCACTAGGAGCACATGGTAGCAGGACGGCATAGGTGTGGAACAATCGTACCAGGTCTAGAGTGCAGCGGAGGTGCCGGATGATTCTTAGACTATCAATGAACCTCATGCTTCTGAGCGTAGTGGCTGTTTCGGCATCGGCTCAGATGCTGAACCCCGAGGTTGTTTGGGCTATGCCGAAGTCGGCGCGCATCAAGTGTGTGACGACGACGCCTGGAAGAATGACGGTGGAGTATGGTACCACGCCAGCGCTTGGGATGACCTCCACCCCGGAGATGCGGGACTGGCCGAACACCGACGTGACGCGCCACTATGTGATCCTCAAGGGACTTCAGCCCGATACGCAGTATTACTACCGGGTGCGGGTCGCATTGCAAGGCGGCGGCGAGGAGGTCAGTGCGGTTCAGACCTTTCGCACGTTCCGCGCCTTCTCGCACGTACTCCCAACGGTTCGCTATTCCTCCAGTCTCATCGGCGGCCCCTGGTCCACCGGTGATAGAAACGCCCCGTATCACGACTGGAACGCGGCGCATTACGACCTGGATATCGCTTATATTGTGGAGAACGCGCCTGCGTTGAAGCGGCATAATCCCAATGCGGTCTGTCTCGTCTATGATAACATCACGAATATGTATGCCCCAGCTAGGTGGGATGTCGCCTACAAGAACGAGCATTGGATGAACTGGGCGGACCAGCGGGGGATCCGCTATGAGCACTGCGCGCTTCACTATGCGGTAGACACTAAGGTCAACTTGCGGAGTGATCCCCAAGAACGCGAGTTCGATACCGTGGTAGTCTCCTGGGACTATGGGATCCGGCGGATAGACCACAATTCCTACTATCTACCGAACCGGGTGGGTTGGTTTCTTGTGATCGGTTGTGTCTTGCGCTTCGATATCGTCTATGTCACCCTGTCTAATCCGGCCGCCGGGGGCTATACTGGGGTTTGGGAGTATTGCAGTGGTGTCGACGCCGATGGAAAACCGATCAGTTGGGCTCCGCTGACGATCGTTGCGGATACGACGGAAGTCGGCGGGACCAAGTTTGCACAGAGCGGGTATGTTCGTTTCGTTCCGCCGAAGGAGCGCACGGAATGGGTTCGCGCGCGGTGTTGGGACGGTACCGGTAGTAGCACCGCATTTACCGAACCATGGAAACGCTTCTTCCTGATCCGGTTCCGTGTCACGAGTGTGGCGAGTAATTCTCCCCGATTGGTTCAGACCAATCAGTGCCTTCTCAATGAAGATTTCGTGACCCGCACCGCAGACAATTACTGGGTTGTGCCGGGGTGGGACAGCACTTGGGAAGGGGACCCGGCGAACAACGGCGACCCGGAGTACAATCCGAATCCCCCATCCTCTGGCGGCTTAGGGGTGGCGAAGTCTGCGCGGTTCAAATGGTGGAGCAGGATCTGGTACTATCGTCCAGACTTGATGCGGTTCCTGACTAATGTGTTCAACTCCTACTATCAGCAGTGGTTCACGGGCGCGTGGCTGACGGAACGTGCGTCCTTGCCGGGTGTGGACGGGTGGTATTGCGATAACTACACTCCCGATACCGCGCCGGAGAACCCCCTGGACCCGGCGCAGACGCGCACCTTGGAGTTGGGCGTCTTTGATAAGACAGTTTATGCCAAACAATTCTCCGAGGTGTTGGAGCAATGTAGCATCGCACTGACCGCGATGGGGAAACTCTCTTGCGCGAACAACTTCTTCTTCCTAACCCCATTTAACCAATGGAGTAACAACCGAACGAGCACCAACCCCGACCTCCTGTGGCAATATCTGGCACCCGGCATTGCCAACCGGGAGACATCGGTGCGGATCAACTTCTACTATAACGCGAAGTATAGTCCGTTGAACACACTGTTTGCCGAGGCCGCTTTATGGGCGGACAAGGGACGGTATGCCGTGCCGATCTATGCTTATGACACTGCGGTTAGGCAGGAGACGAACACCCGGGAGTGGTGGGAACGTGAGAAGCTCTTTGCGTTGGCTATATCCTTGTTGATCAAAGATGCTGAGGATGAGTATGTGTATCTCAATGCCTGGCATCGGAACTTCTATTACGGGGAGTATCTGACCGAAACGGGGCCGAATACTGCGAATACCTACTATGTGGCTGGCGTTCCCAAGCAGAAGGCGTATTACATCGATGCGGCCCAGGTAGACTTCGGTCGGCCGGTGACGGATGTTCCCGCGGGTTACACGCAGTGGATTGCGTATCCCGGCTCTTGGAGGCCGGGTATCATCCCCGGCTTGTATGTGATTCACTATACCGATCGCGCCCCGGCCTATGACAGCAACGGGAACTTCCTCGGCAACACTGCGAAGACCTGGTATTTTGCGAGGCGGTATGAGCGGGCGTTAGTGGTCGTGCGCATCGGCGATCTTAGTGGGGTTCGAGATGACCGGAGCATGAACGATGCCACCGCGTTCGACCTGGGTCGCGCCTACTACCTGTTGCGTGCGGATGGCACTTGGGATTTCACCGCCCCCATCACCCGCCTGAACCTGCGTCAGCAGGAAGCGGCAATACTCATCCCCGCTGCCGGTCCCCCGCCGAGCAACCCCGAAGTACGGGTCAGCATTTCGGTGGACAAGACGAACCCGAAGCCGCTGGATGTGGTGACGGTGACCATCACGGCGCGCAATGTCGGAAACGCGGAGGCGAAGAATGTGAGGATTCAACACAATATCCCCAGCGAGGCGACCTACGTGCTGGGTAGCCTGAAGGTGAATGGCGCGACTGTTGCAGACCCGGTGGATACCACAAAGATCGACGTGACAATACCGTCGGTGCCTGCGGGCGGGCAGGCGACCGTGCAGTTTCAGATGGTGATTCGGTAAGATGGACGGACGCCCTTTGCGCATCCTGCAGGTGCTAGCAGGCTTGAATCTGGGCGGCGCGGAGCAGTTGGTGGTGTCACTTGCGGGTTGGCTCCGCGCGCACGGGCATGAGGTGCTGGTGGCGAATCTGACCAGCGGCCGCACTCTGGTGCATGCTTTCCACCGCGAGGGGGTCACCGTGGTGCAGACCGAGAACAGGGGACCTATAGCACGCTTCTACCCCATACGGCTGGTTCGCCTCATCCGCCAATTCCGTCCCGATGTAGTGCACTGTCACAACACCGCCTGGTTGAAAACCGCCATGGCGTGCCGATGGACCCATGTGCCCTGCGTGTTTACTCTGCATAACTATCACGAGATGTGGCTTCGGGAACACGCCCGGTATCTGCGTCACGCGGCAGCGGTGACAGACTTTTGCGTGGGAGTGGCACCGGGTATAGATCGACTGTTTCAGGATATCCTGGGGATGCCTACGCAACGTACGCTGTACATTCACAACGGCGTGCCCGATATCTTCCTAAGCCAGCCGCCGCCTGTTGACTGGAAGGCCCCTGTGCCAAGAGATGCGTGGGTGGTGGGTATGGTTGCTCGCTTTGACGGGCATCATAAGGACCAACCGACGCTGGTGCGAGCGGTACAGATGGCGCGTCAAAGAGTCCCCAACCTGCATCTGGTGCTCATCGGCGATGGACCGCACCGCCCGGCGGTGGAAGATCTGGTGCGCGGGATAGGAGCCGAGGAATACGTGCATTTTGTGGGTCTGCGTGAGGATGTCGCGGTGTTACTGCATCACCTACACCTGTTCGTGCTCAGCTCTACTCTGGAGGGCGAGTCGCTGGCGATCCTGGAAGCGATGTCGGCGCAGAGACCCATTATCGCTACGGCGGTGGGAGGCACGCCGGGCTTGCTGGCGAACGGCGAGTGCGGTATACTGGTTCCGCCCGGCGATGTACCGGCGATGGCGGAGGCGATGGTGGATTTGCTGACGAATTCGGAAAAGGCGCGGGAACTGGCACGCCGTGCCCGCCAGCGGTTCTTACAGGGATACACCATCGACCGCATGGCGGAGCGGTACCTGGAGGTGTACCGGCAGGCTATCGATGGACGAAGTAGTCGCAATGATGCTAGTGATTAGTAGTGCCTGTCTGTTACCGGTCGTTCTGAGCGAGGCAGAGAATCTCTGAGATGCTTCACTCCGTTCAGCATGACAACAAAGACGGGGTGCAAAGCTGGCGTCAGCATGACGTTCTGTTGTCATTCTGAGCGAAGCGAAGAATCCCAACCGAGATGCAGAACTGCGTGTAGCATGACAAGAGGGGTGGCGTTCAGCATGACGACTGGATGAGTGTCGTGCTGTCATCCGTGAAGTCATGTACCGGAGGGATAAACGAAGCATGCGTGCGATTATCATGCAGATTCGCCGAAGACAATCCCCCTGGGCGGTCTGGGTCTATAATAGGAGCAAGGCCTTTCTGCGCTTTAGCGTTCCCTGTATCAAGCCGCTACACGGTTTGCTGTATGTGCTATATCGCAGTGTGCTGGCCGTGTACTTCTGGACGCGCCATGCCTTCTGGGACGTGCCTCTGTTCACCTCCCAGTGTGCGCGGGTAGGCAAGGGCTTGCGTTTGATACGAGGGATGCCACGCCTCTCGGGCTATGTGCGTATTGAGCTAGGAGATTACGTGGTGCTACACGGCTCCAGCGAGATCTGTGGTGCCAAGGTATTTGATGAGCCTGTACTGCGCATCGGTGACCACTCGCATTTAGGCAATAATCTGCTCATCATGGTCGCGAGACGCATCGAAATCGGCGCACATTGCCTGATCGCCAATGACGTCAGCATCGTGGACAACGATGGACACCCTATCGACCCGTTGAAACGACTACAATATCTGCCTCCGGAGCCGGAGGCATGTCGGGAGGTGGTCATCGGCGACAATGTATGGATCGGTAAAGGCAGTATCATCTTGAAGGGGGTTACTATTGGCGAGGGAGCCATCGTGGCTGCCGGAAGTGTGGTCACCAGAGATGTCCCCCCTTATACGGTGGTAGCTGGAAACCCAGCGCGGGTGGTCAAGCAACTATCCCATGCGGAACGTGGAAGCGAAAGCCATGGGTGAGCGCAAATACAGTTTGCTGTTTGTTCAACCCGGGGTTGCATGGCAGTCAGTGCCGAGCATTGAACGGCAGGGACTGCAGATAACGCGCGCGCTTCGGGAACGCGGTTATGACGTCACATGGTCACCGATACTCGTTCGCCCACCCGAACGCGAGCAGGACATCTCGTTGATTCGACTGGCGCGGCAGGATGGTTTTGCAGTGGTTCCTCTGTACCTGCCGGAGAAGTGCAATTTGATACGTAGTGCAAGACGTTTTGGGGAGCACGTCAGACGGATAGACTGCGACATCGTATGTGTGACCGGCTACAAGGCAGGGATTGTTTCCGCTTGGGCCGATTTGAAGCCCACGGTGGAGGTTTTGCACGGTTGGACAGGTCATACTGTTGCCGTTCGCCTTTATGAGTTTCTGGATAAGCTGTTTCTGCCACGCCATGATCTAATTATCGCTATCTCCCCGCTTCAGCGAGAGATCGCCATCCGATATGGCGTGCTGCCCGATCGTGCCTGGTGGATACCGAATGCAATGGATATCGCTTGCTTGCCCCCCCCAATGCCGGCTTCAGAGTGGCAGTCCCGGTTGGGCTTGCCGGCAGACAGCGTTTTGATAGCGGGAGTAGGACGGTTGAGCCCGGAGAAGGGGTATCGTTACCTAGTGGAAGCGTTCGCGACTGTTACGGAAGCGTATCCCCGAGCACATCTGCTGTTGGCTGGGGATGGCATCGAGCGGCACCGACTGCAGTCAGAGATAACGCGCTTGGGATTGCAACAATGTGTAACCATGCTGGGAGAGATACCAAACGGTGCACAACTGATCTCGGCGTTGCACCTGCTGGTAAACCCTTCCCTCTCGGAAGGAATGCCCAACGTGGTGTTGGAGGCCTTTGCCTACAAGACGCCCGTTGTGGCGACGGCGGTTGGCGGCGTGCCCGAACTGGTCAAAGATGGGGAGACCGGTTGGCTGGTACCACCGCGCGACCCACACGCACTGGCGCAGGCGATTCGGGATGCGCTGTCGAACCCTGAAGAAGCCCGCCGCCGTGCCGAAAATGCTTACAGGCACCTATTGGCGAACTTCACGGTGGAACAGCAGGTGGAACGCTGGGAGCAGGCACTGCACGCGGCGGTGGAGAACTGGCAGAGACGACGCCGAAGGTGATGAGGGAATAAGGTTCATTCTGAGCGAGGCGAAGAATCTCAACCGAGATGCAGAACTGCGTGTAGCATGACAAGAGGGTTGTCGCTCAGCATGACGAATAGGATGCAAAACTGCGTTCAACATGACGATAGAGGGCTTAACGCGAGAGAAGGAGGCAAACGATTTGAACATCCTTGTCACTGGAGGGGCGGGCTTTATCGGCTCGCATCTGACCGAAAGGCTGGTGGAACAGGGACACAGAGTTACCGTGCTGGATGACCTGTCCACCGGGCGTGAGGAGAATATCGCCCATCTGAGGGGGCAGGTTCGCTTCGTCAAAGGCTCTATTACCGACCGCGCCCTCCTGCAGGAGGTTCTGCAGGGAGTAGAGGTGGTGTTCCACGAGGCGGCGTTGGGCTCGGTGCCGCGCTCGGTAGAGGACCCGCTGACCACGCACGAGGTAAACGTGACGGGAACCTTCAACGTCTTACTTGCCGCGCGGGACGCTGGGGTGAGACGGGTGGTTTACGCCGCCTCTTCCTCCGCTTACGGCGATACTCCCACGCTCCCGAAGGGGGAGTCGATGCTCCCCAACCCGCTCTCGCCCTACGCGGTCAGCAAACTGGTGGGCGAGTATTACTGTCAGGTGTTCACGCGCGTGTACGGGCTAGAGACGGTGAGCCTGCGCTACTTCAACGTGTTCGGTCCGCGCCAGAACCCCGACTCGCAGTATGCCGCGGTCATTCCGAAGTTCATCACCTCTGCGCTGAGGGGCGAACCGCTGACGGTGTTCGGCGACGGGGAGCAGTCGCGCGATTTCACCTACATCGAGAACGTGGTGCAGGCGAACCTGCTGGCGATGGAGTCGAGTCAAGCGGTGGGCAAGGTGTACAACGTCGCATGCGGGGGGCGGTATACCCTGAACGCGTTAATCGGGCAGTTGGAGCGGATACTGGGGCGTCGGCTGGAGGTGCGGTATTTACCCCCGCGGGCAGGGGACGTGAAGCATTCAGAGGCGTCTATCGAAAGCGCGCGAAGCGATCTGGGCTATACAGTGCAGGTGCCGTTTGAGGATGGGTTGAAGAAGACGGTGGAGTGGTACGCTCATACACCTTGCTAGGGAGATTGTAACGAAATGACAACATTACGCATATATACAGACAATCCTGTGTCACAAAGCCCGACATGGTCTTCGTCCACTGTTCTGCTCCCGATGGAACGGGAAGGTCGCAGGCGCATTCGTGCCGCCCTTCGAAATCTTTTTACCACCCTTCGACACGTGGAGAACGATGCCGTGATGATTTTTGGCAATACCTATCCCTTATCTGCGAGCCTAGCTACGATCGCTCTCCGACGCCTACGCCCGAGTGTGTTCCTTGTGCGGCTCGATCCACTTCTACTGCCCCCTACCCTGGTCCGCCTGCGCTGGGTACGTGCGTTTACAAAGCCGCTAAACATGCTTCTCGTGCATACACCTAATGTAGCGGAGCGCTATCACGCCGCGTATGGTATACCGTTAGACAAGATGTACCCCATCCGTTTTCATCACTCCCTCACAGGATTCGAATACGAGGTAACCGAGGGAGACTACGTCTTTGCTGGCGGCGATTCACAGCACGATTACTCCACGCTTCTACGGGCAGTGGACGGTACGGGGATCCCCGTTGTGATAGCAACGCGCAAGCAATTGGACGACCCGATCCCTGAAAACGTGAGAGTGCAAGCGGTGTCGCCTCAAGAGTTCCGTAATCTGATGGCTGGTTCTCGGTTTATCGTGCTACCTCTGGACATGACGCGCCTGCGCACGGCGGGACAGCAGTCGTTTCTCAGTGCTATGGCGCTGGGGAAACTGGTGATCGTGACGGATACAGTCGATGCGCCATATTACATTGAACATATGCAAACAGGCTTACTAACACCATCCCGAGATGTCCAAGCGCTACGAGAGGCGATCGTCTGGGCGTGGGAGCACCGAGAAGAATGCCGCAGGATAGGAACGCGAGCACGAGAGGTAGCCTTACCGATGGACCAGGAGTGGTGCTATAGTCGCATTCTGCAATTGGTACGGGAAGAATATTTCAAGAACCGTGTCGATCTTTCGCCAGGCGGTAACATGGTAAACACCCATGATTCGAAAATGGGTTAAAGGCATTATTAAAAGCATTATTGCCCGAAGGGTATGGCTAGGCGGTAGTGTAGAAGCCAACCGCGGCATCCTTATTGTGATGTACCATGAGGTGGCGCCGCGTCACAGCCCCGTTTTCCGCCATTTCGCCGAGCTGTGTACAACTCCCGAAACCTTCGCACGGCAGGTGGAGTGGCTCGCCCAGCACTTTGAGGTGATCAGTCTGGATGAGGCGGTTCGGCGACTGCAGGATGGCACGGCGGGCGACAGCCGGGCGGTGGTACTTACAAGCGACGATGGCTGGATGGGCTTCCATCAACATGCGCTTCCTGTGCTTCACCAGCGCGGGCTTCCGGCGACCGTTTATGTGCCTACCGACGTGCTGGGCGGACGTCCGCATTGGCCTGTGCGGTGGGGGCTTTTGCTGGAGCGGAACCGGTGGCTTCTGAAAGACCTGGCGCACGAGCTAGGACATTTTGAGCCCTTCCCCTCAGTAGGGTCAGCCATGCGTGCGTTAAGGGGGCTGGACGTCGGGCGCATCGAGCATCTTTGGCGGATGATAGTAGAGCAGTATTCGGTGCAAGAGGACAAACTGCCCCGCGATTGGTTCATCAACGAGGATGGGGTACGCGAGATGGTGGCGCGGGGTATCATGGTGGGCGCACATACGGTGCTGCATCCGATGTTGACCCGCGAGCCGGAACTGCACCTGCAGTGGGAACTGACAGAGAGCCGCCGCCGTCTCCAGGAGATTTGCGGGCGCGAGGTCGTGCATTTTGCCTATCCGTTCGGCGATCACGATGACCGAGTGGTGAATCTGGTGCGGGATGCGGGCTACCGTTCTGCGGTGACCACCGACTATGGCTGGAACTTGCCCGGGCACGATGTGTATCGCCTGCGTAGGGTGGATGTGCGTGAGACAGCGTGCGAGGACCACCGTGGGCGATTCGATGAGGCGCTCTTTGCGCTATGGGTCACGGGCGAGTGGGAGCGCATCAGGCGGAGGTTGAAGTTCCTGCAATGAGCGCGCGCATCGGCTTCGTGCACTTCGGCACGTATCCGGACATCCGCGTGGTGAAGATGACCGACACGCTGGCCAAAGCTGGCTATGAGGTCATCTTGCTCGCGCGTAACATCAAGGGAGTTTCGGAGCCGGGGGCGTCACATCCCTATGCGCATCTGCTCAGCCAGAAAGGGGAGGAATGGCGCGGCCGCCTGCAGATACGCCGCTTACTGGACGAGATACCCGAGCGCTGGCGTGCACCGTTGACCCTGCCCTATCATGTGAACCCCGTGTGGCGTCGGGCGATACGCGACCTGGTGGTGCGGGATGGTTGCCGATTGTTGATCGTGCGCGATATGCCGCTGGTGCTGGCGGCGACGGCGGTGGGCAGGCGTTACGGCGTGCCCGTGATTTTCGATATGGCGGAGAACTATCCGGCAGCATTGTCTGTTTGGCGTCGCTATGAAGGGGTAGCTAGCTATGTAAAAAACGCTTTTATTCGAAACGTGACTTTGGCACGGCTCGTTGAGCGGATGGCAGCACGAGCATCGGACCATGTCTTCGTCGTGGTTCATGAATCGGCGGAAAGGGTTGAGCAGCTGGGTGTCTCTCTGGACCGTATTACAGTCGTCGAAAACACTCCTGACCTTGAGGCGTACAAGAACGTTCTTCCCGCAGTACAGGTTGAGGCGCTCACTGTGGTTTACACGGGTGAGATACATCTATATCGGGGTATCCCGACCACACTAGAAGCTGCTAACATCCTATACCAGCGGGGTGAACAATGTTTGTGGTGGTTCGTAGGATCCGGTAAGCTGATGGACCATCTACGATCTCGCAGTGCCCATCTTGAGCAAGCCGGGGTGGTGGTTTGGCACGGTTGGAAACCGCACTCGGAAATGCTTGCTATCCTAAGTTCTGGGCACGTTGGTATCGTCCCGCACATAGTCTCGGAGCACACGCACAACACCATGCCCAACAAGGTGTATGACTATATGGCGTTTCGCAAGCCGGTGCTGGTATCCGATTGCCGCCCGATGAGGCGGTTGGTGGAAGAGGTGGGCTGTGGTCTAGTGTTTTGCTCGCAATCTGCCGAAGATTTAGCGGAGAAGGTGTTGATACTGCGCGATCCCGCTCTGCGTGCGGAGATGGGCGAACGTGGACGCAAGGCGGTGGAGGAACGCTACAATTGGAGCGTGGATGGACAGAAACTGCTGGAGGTAGTGGGAGCTCTGCTTTCACAAGAGGAGGCATGATGCGCAGACCAACTGCTATCTTATGGGTTAGTGGTATCGTCTCTTGGGCGTTTTCATTGGTTGTCACAGGTTACAACGCAGGTGCCTCGAACAAGTCCATACAGCTGGCGCTGGTGCATCTGCTTCGTGAACCCTCCTTATACCCCCATGATCCGGTGCGCGATACGCTCTATAGTTACGTTTCTGCCCTGTGGTGGCTAATTGCCTGGCTACCAGCGTCAGTGCCAGTTGACCTTGCGGAAGGGGCTTTTTTTCTCCTCACGCGAGCGATCCTCATCTATTCAGCATACCGGTTAGCGCGTGCGCTGGCACCGGATAGTCTGCTCGCCCAGGTCAGCGGTATGTGTTTGGTCGGCCTCGTGCCTCATCCCCAACTGGGAGGGGGGATGATCGTGGAGAGCTATTTTGAGCAAACGGGAACCGCGATCCCCTTCATCCTTTTGGCAACAGCAGCGTTCTTAGAAAAGCGATTCTATCACGCCGCTATCTGGCTTGGTATCGCATTCAACATAACGTTGATATATGCTTCGTTTACATTAGTCTATTTGGGTGCAGCAGTATTCGTGCATCCGCAATGGCGGAGTCAGTGGAAGGAACTGTTAAAAAGTCTGGTTCTCTTTGGGGTTTGCACTATCCCAACGTGGGCGATTGTCGCACAGCATTTTTCACCTTCTGTGTTCGACGTTGACCTTTGGTACCAAGTTCAGCGTGTGCGTTCTCCATTCCACCTGTTCCCGCTGTACTTCTCCCTGCTCAGCTGGGCAAAGTACCTCGTCTCTGTAATGTTTTCACTAATCATATTAACCATAGTTGGAAAGTATCAGCCGCTGTGGCGTCAATTCGGTTTTGTATGGACGTTTGCTAGCATGTTTTTTGTTGTCTGGGCGTTTGTACCGGCTTACCTATTAAAATCTCCTCTGCTATTGGTGATGCAAACAGCTCGTGCTACCGACGTGTGGGCGTGTCTTGTTGGGGTGTTAACAGCGGTAGGGACAGCGTACCTAGTGGAGCGCAGCCTGGCTTCAAGCAGTGTGAAGGACTCGCTTGTCCATGTGTTTCTCTGGATACTGTGTCTCAACCTGTGGTCATTCAAGAGCCACCTCTTGGCGTTTCCAAAAATGGCGTCGATGGTGGTGGGGGGGGCAGGGGTACTGTTCGTGTTGAGAAGATACAACCGCGATGCAGTGAGTATACTTCTCAGTATAAGCATGGTAGCAATGAGCCTAGTAGCCTTGTGGCGTAACCCGCCGGATCGGAAGTTTTACAAGGATGCTCCAATTTTCCCTGTGGCCCAGTGGGCGAAACAACACACGCCCCGCGACGCGGTGTTTCTGATACCGCCTGGGTCTCAGGATGCCTGGCCTCTATTTCGCGCACTATCTGAAAGGTCGGTATTTGTAACGTGGAAGGACGGAACGAATGTGTTTTTTGCTCCGGGATATACCGAGCACTGGGTGGAACGCATCGCGTGCCTGGGGTTCGATATCCGTCAGCATCGCCTGGGATGGCGCCAGCGCTCGCCGGTCGACGCGAGCAACATCAATCAGCTCTACCTGCGCCTGAGCGACGAACGGGTGCGTGATCTGGCAGCGCGCTATGGTATCGATTACTGGGTGGTGCCAACCGAGAAGCCTTCCCGCTTCCCGGTGGTGTTTTCTGACGGGCGATGGAAAGTGCTTCAGGTTCGGACACCCGCTACCTCTACCATCCCTACGTCCCAACCGAGCCGTGAAAGCCACAGGTGATAGTCCGACTCGCGCAGGTCGTCGGGTGCGGAGCCGCTGATCGCCACGATCACTGCCTCCAGCACGTTGGTGGCGAAGGTCTCGCCGTTGAAGACGGGGGTCGAGGTCAACAGTAAATCCACCCCTCGTTCGCGCAGGAACTCGATATCCGCCTGGCGGACGGTGTTAGTTAGTACCACCTTGCCTTTCAGGTTGTGGGGGGCGTAGCGTCGGATGTAATGCCAGTCGCCGGCGATCACGTCCGCCCAGCGGAAGTAGCTCTGCCAGCGTGGCGTGTTGTGTTCCTGCTTCTCACCCGTCGGGTAGACCCACTGGAAGGGCAGGCGCACCACCACCGGCAGAACAAGCCGGGCAAGCACGGCGAGGGTGCGAATACGGCGTATCGGCAGGGGAATACCCAATGCGAACAGCGCATCACCAAAGATAACGGCGCGTGCCCGTTCCGCCAGCGATTCCGCCATGCCGAACCGGTCCAACGCACTGACCAGCAGAACGTTCTGTTGACCCCAGTCTAGAATGCCCTTTTGCTCGATGCGCTCCACTGCCCAGCGCTCCAGCGTGTTTTTGAGACCACTACCGTCCACCACGGGCGTGTGCCGAACCACCGAAACCAGTTGGTCCACCTCTCGGAACGTATATCGCCGTCCCTGTGCCCACAGGTAGCGGTCACACCCGCCCAGCCCGATGGCGTCCACCTTGCCATCCAGTTCGGCTAACATCCGCTGGAACCGGGCCTTGTCCCCGTCGGTGCCGATTCGCTCGATGCGTATCGGGATACCGAGTATTTCCGTTTCTAGGCTCTTATCGCGCTTGCTGGAGCCTAAACTGACCGAGACTACGTGTTTCATCGCTCACTTTTTCCTGGCGCCGTCATGGAACCTTGTCATCCTGACAGGCTCGGCATGACAGCTGTTCTCAGCATTCTGGGGTGCAAGCCCTGTTCCATCATATACCTTCTTAGCCCTTCTGTAAAGACTACGGTTCGCTCTCCCCTTCTATGGCAGGAGGAGCAAGCGGCTCCTCCGCCGGTTTTGCCTGCCCGACCAGCACCACGCGCGCCTGCGGGCGGTAGGTGTCGGTGCTGATCTTCTCGCGGATGGGGGGCTCGCCCGGTTCCTCGATAATGCGGTAGACGCTCACGCGCATCCCGACATGCCCTTTGGTCACTACGCGCCGCACGCCTGCTGGAAGGTTCGCGGAAGGCACGGTTTTGACAGGCACGCCAAACACGCCATGCACGATGCGCTGGATGCGCACCTGGCGGCGCGCCTGCTCCGCACCCCAGATGCTAACCCTCATCCTGCCGCGTGCGGCATGGGCGATAACGGCAACCGGATAGTCCATGTTGTTGCGGAAACGCAGGTCTAACACCCCATACACCACCGTCGCATCCAGCCCGGCGGGCGCGTATCCAATGGGGAAGGCGTGTTTACTGCGCTGAAGGATCTGCAACCCCGCCTGCAGAACCGCCATATACAGCGTGGAGGAGACCTGGCAGACGCCACCCCCGTCTCCGGGCACCAGCTCGCCCTTGACGATCACCGGTGCTTTGCGGAACCCCTCGCGCAGGGTGCGTGGACCAACGGTCTGGTTGTAAGAAAAGACATCTCCAGGCAACAGCACCACCCCGTTGATACGCGCTGCCGCCTGGCGGATATTGTGCGAGCGGTTGCGCTGTGCTTCCGAGAAGCGCGTCGACGCCTCCGCCAGCGGCGTGGTGATGGTCTGCAAGTGGCTGGCGGTAACACGAGGCGGGATGACCTGTAAAGGGATGGACAGGGTGGTCTGTAGCCGCTGTAGAGCGTGCAGAACGTACTCCGTTGGCTTTGGAGGAAGAGCCACACCAGCCTGCTCCGGCACTACCCGACGTGAGCCGTATTCGTCGATCAACAGGCGAGCATCGTGTGGCGACCGCTCGATGTGTCGCTTTATCTGTTGGAAGAACCGTTCGTTCTGCTGGGGGTACACCGTGTACACCACGTTGACCGCTATCGCCGCCGACTTGGGAAACAACCAGCGTGCCGTGAGGGTAAGCAGGGGATGGCGTCGTCGGGTCGCGTGCATGATCTGTTGCCAGGTGGTTTCGGGGTCGGGAGCGATGCCCAGTTCCGCCATCGTAACAGTGCGGGAGTGTACCACGCGCCCGGCGTTGTCGGTGAACTGGAGGGTGATGCGCTGTTGCTGTAGCCGCTGGCAAATCTCGTCCACCTGCTGGCGCGCAGACGCGAGCGTCAACCCGTCCAGCGTGGTCTCGCCGACGCGCACGCCGCAAACAAGCCCAGACAGGTAGCGCTGCAGGCTGTAGCTCAGCACCCCCCCCCCCAGCGAAAGGGCTATCAGCACCCACCACAACACAGACAGTCGCCTTCGCCGGGGCGCGGAGGACGTAGGAATCGCTATCTGCTCATTCAGCTCTGCCGTCTCCACGTGGTGCCGGTCACGCTATCTTCCAGAATAATGCCCAGCTCGCGTAGGTCATCTCGGATGCGGTCAGCGATGCTCCACTCGCGCTTTTCGCGTGCCATCTGGCGCCAGGAGATGGCTTTCTCGACCAACTGCAAAGCAAAGGTGTCATCCAGCCCGCGCTCTTCCTCTTCCAGTTTCTGAATGCCTAGCAGTTTGCCAAAGAGGCGCACGGTAGCCACTAAGGAAGCCAGAGTCTGGCGTGTCTCTGGGTTATCGTGGATTTGCAGGTCGGTGGTGAGGCGGTTGATTTCGCTCACCGCGTCGAACAGCACCGAGATGCCTGCGGCGGTGTTGAAGTCGCTGTTCATGGCGTCGGCGAAGCGCTCGTAGTAGTTCTGGGCGATGGGGGCTTGCTCTTCGCCTGTTGGCAGGAACCGCTTCGCGTTGCGCAGGGCGGTGCGGATGCGACGCAGGGCGGATTGTGCCTCCTGCATGCGCTCGCGACTGAACTCGATGGGACTGTGGTAGGCAGTGGAGAGCAGGAAGAGCCTGAGCACGTCCGGTTCGAACTCCGCCAGGATCTCCTCGGCGGTGAAGAAGTTGCCCACGGACTTGCTCATCTTCTCCTGTCGCAGGTTCACCGAGCCCCAGTGCATCCAGTAGCGTGCGAAGACGCCGTCCAGATAGGCTTCGCTCTGCGCGATCTCGTTCTCGTGATGCGGGAAGACGAGGTCGTTGCCTCCCGCGTGGATGTCAAAGCCGGGTCCCAGGTACTTCAGGCTCATGGCGGAGCACTCGATGTGCCAGCCCGGCCGCCCCTTGCCCCAGGGGCTTTCCCAGTAGGGCTCACCCGGCTTGGCGGATTTCCAAAGGGCGAAATCGGCGGGGTCGTCTTTGCGTTCGTCCACCTCGATACGGTAACCCGCCCGCACTTCATCCAGATTACGCCCAGACAGTTTGCCGTACTCGGGGAAGCTGGACACATCGTAATACACGTCGCCATCCACCACATAGGCGTGACCCTTCTCGATCAATCGCTGGATCATGGCGATGATTTCGTCTATGTTCTCAGTGACGCGGCAGTACTGCACGGGCAAGATGCCCAGCCGCTCCATGACCTCGATGTATTTACGGGCGTATTTGTCTGCAACCTCCGCGGGGCTGATGCCCTCCTTGGCTGCGGCGGCGATGATTTTATCGTCGATGTCCGTGAAGTTCTGCACCATGTGCACTTCATAGCCCAGGTGCATCAGCCAGCGGCGAATAGCGTCGAAGACAATGGCTCCTCGCACATGCCCGACATGCGGTGGTCCCTGCACGGTCAATCCGCACGCATAGATACTCACTTTGCCGGGTTCACGCGGAACGAACTCCTCTTCGCGTCGGGTTAGGCTGTTGTAGATTCTCAACGGCAGCATGTGTCTCCCTTGTCGTGATGTGCATGGGTCAGCGTGTGACGACGCACGGCGTCCAACTCACCTTGCATCTGGTGCATCGACGTCTGCTGTTCGTCAATCTGTTTCTGCAGAATCTCCACCTGCTGTTGAAGCAGTTCGATCTGCTGGCGCAGGTTCTGGATGATTTCGTCCTCCGGGTCGATTTTGTTGATCACGTTGTCCATCACCGGTGGCGCTTCTTCGACCCGCTTGCCGTCGCGGATGACGACGCGTCCCGGCACGCCTACTACGGTACAGTTCGGCGGAATGTCCTTGTTCACCACGGCGTTCGCACCGATACGGCAGTTGTCGCCGATGGTTACAGGACCGATGATTTTGGCGCCCATACCGATGAGCACATTATTGCCGATGGTGGGATGGCGTTTGACACGCTCCAAGGTGGTTCCGCCCAGGGTCACTTGATGGTACATCAGCACATCGTCGCCGATCTCGGCGGTCTCGCCGATGACCACCCCCATGCCGTGGTCGATAAAGAACCGCCGACCGATCTTCGCCCCCGGGTGAATCTCGATACCGGTGAGGAAGCGATTCATCTGGGAAAGCAGGCGCGCCAGGAAAAGCAGACGATGATTCCACAACCAGTGCGCAATCCGATGAAGCCAGACTGCGTGCAGTCCGGGATAGGTTAATACTTCCCATACACTACGTGCTGCCGGGTCTTTTTTGAAAACGGTCTGAATGTCTTCGCGTATGCGTTCCCAAACGCTCCACATAAGGCAGGTCGCCGTCCCCCATCGATTTCAGTATGTAAAGTATAGCACGGTACAAAAGAGAGTTTCAACCGCACCGACACGTTCGCCACGCAGGATGTTCTGCCCACCTTAGCGAAACCCCGTTCAGAGACTAAAACCGTTCGTCTGGAGGCTGAATCATGAAGGCGCTACATGTTGCCGTCGTGCTGGTAGTGCTGTCCGCCGCGCAGGCGTGGTCTGCGCCCTCGGTGACGCTTTCGCACCTGCTTCGTCAGATGGTGGACCTCAACGCGCTGAGTATCTCCGCGCCAGCCGGTGAACGATGCCTACAGGCATCCAGCTACGATCGCGCCAGCCGCATCGTGGACGGCAAGAAGGTAGACTGGTTTGCCAACGGCGACGCCGGGCAGTATCTTCGCGTGGAGGAAAGGGGTGGGCGCAGGGAGATGGTGATGGCGGATATTGCGGGACCGGGCGCGATTGTGCGCATCTGGTCTGCTAATCCCAAAGGCGTTCTGCGCATCTACATCGACGGCGCCGAGAAGCCAGTGCTTGAGCGGGAGTTTGCAAAGCTGTTCGACGGTTCGCAAGGGTATCCATTCGTCCCTCCGCTGTCGGGAATGTACTCCAGCGGTGCTAATATCTACTTTCCCATCCCCTTCGCGAAGCATGCGCTGGTGACCGTTGAGGGCGGGGAAGGGATGTACTATCACGTCAACTATCGGCTCTATCCGCCCGGCACGGCGGTGGAGAGCTTCTCGTGGGAGGCGGTAGAGCGGACGCGCCTGCTGGGCGAGGAGGTCGCGCGGCGGTTGGCAAGACCCTACGAAACCTGGCGTGCGCCTGCTGGAGCACGCACGCAAAACGTGCGCTGGAACATCCCGCCAGGTGGCTCGCAAGTGCTGAACCTGCAGGGACCAGCTCGCATTGTGGCGATTGAGATGAAGCCGGAAGCCAAAGACTTGCAGAAGATGCTGAGGTCAGTGGTGCTGGAAATCACCTGGGATGACGCCATGCTACCCGCGGTATGGTCGCCGCTGGGAGACTTCTTCGGTACCGGTCCCGGCTTAAACCCCTATCAGGCGTTGCCCTGCGGTGTCCTCACGAACGGCGTCATGTACAGCCACTGGGTTATGCCGTTTGCCCGGCGGGCCGTTCTGCGGGTGCGTAACGAGGGAGATGAGCCGCTGGTGCTGACGGGCAAGGTGGTGGTTCAGCCCATACGGTGGAGTAACCGCTGGTTGTACTTCCACGCGCAATGGCATACCGATTACCCCATTCGCACCCGTCCCATGCGTGACTGGACGATGGCGGAGGCGCGAGGGCGCGGTCGCTTCGTGGGCGTTGCACTGAGTGTCGCCAACCCAGTGCGCATCTGGTGGGGTGAAGGTGACGAGAAGTTCTATGTGGACGGCGAGGCTTTCCCTAGCACCTTCGGCACGGGCACGGAGGACTTTTTCGGCTATGCGTGGGGGAACCCCGCTCTCTTCACCCACGCCTACCACAACCAGCCTCGCGCCGATGGCCCGGGCAGTTTCGGGCACGTGTCCAACAACCGGTTCTTCATTATCGACAATGTGCCTTTTGAGGAGAGCTTTCGGGCGGACATCGAGATATGGCACTGGGCGGAGACGGAGGTCGGCTACAGCGCCACGGGCTACTGGTACAGCGTGCCTGCGAATGAGGCGCGAAGCTTCCCCTCGGTGCGGGAGCGACTGCCCGTGCAATTGCCGGAGTTGAAGATGTATCGAGAACCCGATGCCATCGAAGGCGATGGGATGACCGTGCTTCGCAAAACGGGCGGCAACGTCTCCGTGCAGGATATGCTTGGCTTTGGTGACGCATGGAGTGGAGGGAACCAGCTATGGTGGACGGGCGCGAAGCCCGGCGACGTGCTAGAGCTTGGCTTCCATGTGCCAAAGGCGGGCACCTATGAGCTGACCATCGCCATGACCAAAGCGGTGGACTACGGGCAGTTTCGCCTATCGGTCAACGGTGTACCTGTTGGTGGGGTGATCGACCTGTTCAACAACGGCGTCATCCACACGGGCAAGCTCAGCCTCGGCAAAGTGAGCCTGAAACAGGGACAAAACGTGCTGGGTGTGGAGGTGGTGGGCACCAACCCTGCCAGCACCGGCGACCGCTATATGTTCGGGCTGGACTTTATCAAGCTGGTGCCGGCGCAGTAGTCGCCGTGAACCCAGCGATAACCCAAAAGTAGAACGTCGCGTTATCGTCATGCTGAGCGACAGCGAAGCATCTCGTTGTTGTCATGCTGAAGCAAGTTCTGCTGCTATTTTCCCGTGATAAGCGTTGCGGAACGGGCTCGCATCTTTACGGTCTTGACTTAAACGATTTCGTGGTGTATAACAGATCGGTAGGAGGAAATCACGTATGCAGTTGTCGCTGGACGGTGAGTGGAAACTCTTCTATTTTGAGCCCGGGCAGGGACTGCAGAAGCGGGCGAACGCGGTGGACTTTGACGAACGCGATCCTATCCCCGTGCAAGTACCTGGGGATGTTCATACCGCACTGATTCGTGCGGGCATTTTGCCCGATCCCTACTACGATGAGAACCCGGAAGCCTGCGGTTGGGTGGAAGACTACGAGTGGTGGTATCGCACCCGCTTTACTTTGCCCGCTGACATGCAAGGCGAGCGGTTTGACCTGGTGTTCGAGGGGCTAGATACCCTCGCCGACATCTACCTCAACGGCGAGAAGGTGGGTTCCGCCCAGAGTATGTTTGCTCCCTACCGCTTCGATGTGACCGCTCATCTGCGCCGGGGGGAGGAGAACGTGCTCGCCATCTGTTTCCATCCGGTGGTGCTGGAAGTAGAGAAGAAGGACGTCTCCCGCTACTGGGCAGCGTTCTACAAACCTCGCGTGTGGGTGCGTAAAGCGCAGATGAACTGGGGATGGGACTGGGGTCCCCGCTTGGTCACTGTGGGTATATGGCGCCCGGTGCAGCTGGAGGCTCACACCACCGCTCGCATTGCCCACCTCTTCGCCTACACCATGCGACTGGACGAAAACAGCGCGGAGGTGCGCCTGATAGCAGAGGTGGAGCGAATCGGCGAGCACGACCGTCCGCTGGTGATCACTTTTGCCATCCATGACCACGGACAAGACTGGCGGGTGAGCGCACCGGTAATCGATGACCGGGCGGAGACCACCTTGTGGATGGAGTCGCCACAGCTGTGGTGGACGCATGACCTGGGCACTCCGCACCTTTACCTACTGGAGGCGGAACTGTTGGATGGCACGAAGGTGGTACATACCGCAACCACCCGCTTCGGTGTTCGCACCATTGAAGTGGACCAGTCGCCCGGGCTGGAGCCGGACACGAGCAACTTCACGTTTGTGCTCAACGGCGTAAAGGTGTTTGCGAAAGGGGCGGACTGGATC
The DNA here is from genome assembly GCA_040289885.1 of Armatimonadota bacterium. GTDB lineage: Bacteria > Armatimonadota > HRBIN16 > HRBIN16 > HRBIN16 > HRBIN16. Next base: position 117,713 of record PSLZ01000001.1, read on the forward strand.
CCGGCTGACAGCCTGATCGGCTCCATTCCCCCCGAACGCTACCGCAAGCTGGTGCGGATGGCGCGCGATGCCAACATGAACATGCTGAGGGTGTGGGGGGGAGGCATCTACGAATCGCCGGAGTTCTACGACGCCTGCGATGAGATGGGGGTTCTGGTGTGGCAGGACTTCATGTTCAGCTGCGCCGCCTATCCTGATGACGACTCTGCGTTCGTCAAAGAGGTGCGTCGCGAGGCGGAGGTGGTGGTCAAACGCCTGCGCAACCACCCTAGCATCGCCCTCTGGTGCGGCAACAACGAGAACCAGTGGATTGACAGCATGATCCACTGGAACGAGCCCGACTTTCCCTTCTTCGGCAAGCGTATCTACGAAGAGATCCTCCCGCAGGTTTGCGCTCAACTTGACCCCTCGCGACTGTACTGGCAGGGTAGTCCGTGGGGTGGCGACGATGCCAACAGCGATCAGGCTGGCGACAAACACAACTGGCAGGTGTGGGCGGGGATGATCTATCCACGCACCAGTCGCGAGGAACCTCGCTCTAACCTTACGCCCGAAGGCGTCTCCTATCGCCACTATGCACACGACAAGGGGCGGTTCATCAGCGAATTTGGGCTACACGCCTCACCCGCCCTGCGCACCCTACAGCGCAACATCCCGCCGGAACAGTTCTTCTACGATAGCGAGGCGTTCCTGTATCGCATCAAAGACCCCGATACCTCGCGCAAGGAGAGGATGTTCGAAGCCCATGTGTGGCAACCCAAGGACATGCAGGAGTTCGTCGTCCTCTCGCAAATGGTGCAGGCAGAGGGACTGAAGTTCGGCATTGAACACTATCGCCGACGCAAGTTCGAATGCAGTGGTGCACTTTTCTGGCAGCTGAACGATTGCTGGCCCGGCATCTCGTGGAGCGTGATCGACTACTACCTCAACCCGAAAGGTGCCTACTACTATGTGGCTCGGGCTTTTGCGCCCCTGCTGTACACGTTCCGCCAGGAGGAGGACGGCTCGGTCACACTGTGGGGGGTCAACGATAGTCTGGAGCCCGCCTCCAGCGAGCTACGGCTTCGTCGGCTTCGTCTGGACGGCACTCTGCTCTCGGATGAACTGCATCGCGTCAAAGTGCCTGCGAACAGCAGTCAGCAGATTCTGCATCTGGAGCCTGCTGGTGACCCTCGAACGGAGTTTTTGGTAGTACAAGTGCGGAAGGGAAGCATTGCGCCCGATAACATCCACTTCTTCGAGGAGTGGAAACGCCTGAAGATGCCAAAGGCGACGGTTCGCGTGGTGTTTACCTTGCTGGGCGAGGAGGGCTGTCGCTGGCAATGCGAACTGAGCGCGTCTGCTTACGCCCACTTTGTGCACCTGGTGTTCCCGCAGGATGCCGTGCAGGTCAGCGACAACTACCTGTTCCTCTTGCCGGGCGAACCGCGCATTGTTGAGTTTACCTGTCCCGAACCCTGCGACCCCCGGCAGGTGCAGGTATGGGGGCTGAATGTGAATCAAGTGGAGGCGGAGTATCGGTAACGCGCGGGGCGACCCGTGAGGTTACAGCACTACGTCTGCCAAGGGCTGATACACGTTTCGTGCGACGTGCCACCATGCCTGCGTGAGGTGGTAGGCGGCTTTCCATGCGCTCCCTTTGTGGGTGTGCGTGGGGGCACTGTGCGCGTCCAGCACTTCGAAGTACTCGCCATACTGCTTGTCGTAGAACCGGGTGAGCACGGTATGGCAGACCTGCGCTAGCCGCTGGAGATAAGACTCGTTCCCCGTCAATCGCCACCACAGCGATAGCGCGCCCATCGCCTCGCCCTGCGTCCAGTAGACGAGCTGGGTGTTGGTGGGCTCGCCGTCGGGGGTGGTGTTCTGGATGAAAGCCTGTCGTTGCTCGTCCCAGCCGTGTTGCAGACAGAACCGCAGGAGCGTATCGGCGAGGGGTGTCCACTCATCTGTCTCCATCTGCAGACCCGCTACCCGCAGAAACCATGCCGCCTCCAGATTGTGCCCGATGCTGACGCCTGCGCCGGTGGCGTCGAGGTTCTCCTGCCAGTCGTTCAGGAACCATTCGCGGGCGCATTGGCGGTTGGGATGAAGCGTTCGACTGGCGACGGTCCGCGCCAGCTCGCGCAGGTGTTCTCTGGCAAAGGGCGAACGGCAGAACGCCGTTACCGCCGAAGCGGACTCCATGCTGTGCAGTTGGGTGTCTAGACGCTTGGTGTTGTCCAGCGGGAACAGACAGCGGGTGAGCGATTGCACATAGCCGCCGCGGTCGGCATCCCAGAGGTGTTCGTACATCCAGTGCAGAGCCTCTTCGGCGTCGTGTAGAAGGGCGTGCTCGTGAAGAGCGTGTCCGGCGTAAGCCAGGGCGTAGACGGCGAAGGCGTGCCCGTACGCCATTTTACTGCCGTTGGTCAGCTCACCCTCGCGCGAGACCGTCCAGAACCACCCGCCGCATTTCGGGTCCCGCATCTTCTCCTGTAAAAAGCGCACGCCGTGTTCCACCAGCTCCTTCCATGCGTTGTCGCCGCTCCACAGGTAGCCAATGGCGAAGGCATAGGTCATCCGCGCCTGCATCACCAGAAACTTCTGACCGTCTCCATAGCGGCTGCCGTCGCGATTCAGATGGGTCCAAAATCCGCCATGCTCGCGGTCCACCGCGTGTTCTGCCCAGAACGCCAGGTTGCTCAGGACGTGCTGTTTGATCTGCTCTGCGGAGGGCAGGCTCTGCTCGCTCACAGCCGTTCCTCCACTCGCTGAAGATCGGGATTATCGCAGGCGCGACGTCCCTCCTTTGCCATATGCACCCAGCGCTCCCCCACGCGGACGCGCACCACATCGGCGGTGAAGTCGGTGACCGTGCCCTCCACCGAACTGTTGGAGAAGAAGGACGAACCGACGCCGTAGATGTCTACGGGCACGCCTTCCTGCTCGAACTGCTGGATGCGCTTGGTATTGAACCCTCCGGTTGCGACGATTTTGATCTGCCGACAGTATTCCGCCGCGCGCTCGCGCCATTCGCCGGGCAGGTGCCAGTCTTTCCACGCATTGTCCAGCGCGTCGCGCAGGGTGCGAATCAACGCGGGGCTGACGCCATACAGCGCGGGGTCGTCTGGCAGATGTTGCAGACTGCGGTCGCGCAGCTCGCCGCCCGTGTCGGGGCGCACGCCGTACAGTTTGTAGCGTTGTGCCTGCTCGGCGTCGCCCTGTTCTATCGCCTGCCGGTAGCGCAGGAAGAAGGCTTTGGCTACCTGCACCGAGGTGTTCACGCAGTCGTTGTGGAAGTCCACCAGCGCGATGCGGGGCACGCCCGGGGGGATGATACGCGCAAATTGAAGCATGAGCTCGGTGGTATCACCTAGGAAGCAGGCGATGAGAGCATGTGCAACAGTGCCTCCCGCCTGTCCGCCCCACAGGGACGCCTGCGCCGGCGTGGAGACGAAAGGAGCGGTTTGCCCACCGAAGTCCCTATTGTATCGCTGGACGCCGATGTAGTAGGCATATCCGTCTATCGCCTGGGTGGCGGGCAGGTCGAAGCGGGCAGGGAAGAACAACACCGGTTTGCCGCGCGCCGCCTGTAGCAGGTAGTAGGTGTTGGTGGCGATTCGGCTGGCGCGGGTCAGCACGCCCAGCGTCGGGGTTTCCAGGATGGCGAAGTCGCGGTAGCGTGCTCGCACTTTCAGCACGGGAGTGATCTCCAGCGGGTTGCCTGCATAGGGCGCGAGGTCACCGTCATGCACTGCCAGAATCTCCAGCCGGTCGCCCGCAGGCACGAAGGTATCACCATCCCACTCGCCACTGCACCTCTGCAGGATGGCGATCGCCGCGTCTACGCCCGCTACCACCGTGAACGGCTTGCGTCGGGGAAACCACTGCATCTCCACCACCATGTCGCCCGTGAGCAGATGGTGGTAATCGTGGACGCCTTGCGCTTCCAGTATGGTGGAGTGTCCCCCGAAACGGTATCCCTCCCGTGCCAGTTGGGTGAGGATGGTCGTCCCGTTCCAAAAGTAGCGGTCGCTGTAGACGCCTCGCCGGATGCCATCCCAGTCCAGATTTAGCGAATCGGCCGGTATCCGTCTGCCATCAAATCTGCTCATGTTCCGTTCACCGAATATCTTTTACCACGGTCACACCATGAATTGCCAGATGGTACAGTGCCAGCTGGTGGCACAGGTCGGCGGGGTGTGGCAGGATGCCCAGTTCGCGGGCAAGGTCGGGGGCGATATCGTAGGTGTCGGTGCAATCGGCGGGGACGATGACTCGTCCGGGCGCATTGTGCGCCAACAGGTAGGTGTGCAGGTAGGTCGCCAGCAGGTACACGCCCAAGTCGGTGCCACAGCCCGTTACCACGAAGTGGGTGATCTGGGGGTTATCCATCAGCCACGGGTCCAGACTGGTGGCGTTCGCAGGGTGAAACGAGTTTTTCACGAACACCGTGAGGCGGTCGCGGAAAGGTAGGCTTTCGATCTCGGGCACCAGACGCGCTTCGGTGGTACCGCGCAGGGCGTGGGCGGGGAAGTAGCGAAACTCTTCGGCATCGTCACTGTGACTGTCTATAACCAGCACAAAGTTGGAGACGTCCCACTCATGCGCTCGCACGAAGAGCTGGCGTAGGCGGTTCAGCATCGCGCGAACGCGCCCGCTTGCTAGACTGCCCTCGTGTGCGAAAGCGTTAATGGTATCCACCGCGAACATCGCCACGGCATCTGCCGACCCTGCGCCCCTCAGGACGTCTTCGTACCACTGGTAGGTGGGCAGGCGATTGACCCAGTCTTCTACCAATCGCAGGAACGCATGGACGGAGTGCAGGTCACCCGGCATCGCCAGACTCCTGCGTTCCAACCTGTTTCTGGTAGTTTTCCAGCTGCTCCAGCAGGAGGCGCATCTTGCGGGCGTGTGTTTCGGCGAGGAAGGGGTAGCGTTCCACCAGTCGTACCGCCAATGCGTAGAACCGCTCACCGTTGGCTTTGAACTCCTGCGCGACGCGCTGGAGTAGGGGCAGAAGTTGTTCAGGAGTGATGCAGGGGGTGTCGGCGCCTTCCAGTTCCTGAAACAGACGCAACATGCGCAGGGTAAGGGTGTTCAGGGTCAGGTCATTGTAGACGCTGGTGACGGCGACGTAGAGCTCCTGTTCCTTTTCGTCACGGATGGGCAGGCTGGTATATTGCATCATGGCGTCGCGATGGTAGCGCAGGGCATACGGTTCGGCAACCCAGCGATAGAGGGCGTCTTGAACCTCCTGTGGAGTTAAAATCCTGGCTTCGTGTGCCTTGAGCCAGCCGTCAATGATGGATTCGATGTAGGCGTTCCATGCGGCGTTGTCCAGCGCTTCTACCACCAGGCGGTGCAGGATGTCACGCCGTCGGGACTCCTGGCGCGTGTGCTCGCGAAACACCTCCCACCGTTTGAACAGGTAGTAGGTGGCCGCCGCACTGCCCGCCCCAAGCATTGCCCCAACAATCAACACACTGTCCATCAGGACTGCTGTCTGCTCCCTTCGCGTGTGAATTCGGCTTCAATCAGCGCACGGTTCTCTGGCAGAACCCGTCCTCCCATCTGCATGTCGATGACGATACCCCCCAACCGTTGCGCCAAGTGGAAGGCGATGTCTAGTGCCTGCTGGATGGTTTCCCGTCGCATGTCTTCCTTCGCCCGCACGACGATCAACATCACACCCGGACTGCCGGGCGAGCCCACATCGATCCACACGGTGCCTTCCGGGTTCGCTGGCAGACAGGCTTCCACCCCCGGCGGGATGCCGATTGCCTGCAGTGCACCCTCTACCTCTTCCCAGCACCATTCGGTGTCTTCGTCTTCGGGTTCTACCATCAGGTCATACATCAGTAATCCACCGGGCGCAGATAGTAGTCATTGATAGACGTGGTGGAGAGCATCGCCGTGGTGGGCAGGTGCCGCTTCCAGTGGGTGCTCTCCAGCCGGTTCTTCACCAGCAGGATCTTCTCGCGGGGATAGCCCATCTCTTCGATCTGCTCCACGCGATACCCGCGCAGGAGGAAATAGAGTATCTGGTCGGCGAGGTGGTACGAGATGCCTAGGTCGTCCTCATCGGTCTGCCCGACGATTAGGTCCGCGGACGCGGGTTTGGACACGATCACCTCGGGCACGCCCAGATAGCGCGCCAATTGCCATACCTGCGTCTTGAACAGGTCGCCCAGCGGATTGATGGGCGGCGAGTCGTCCGCGTGCCAGGTGAAGTAGCCGAACAGCCGTTCGGTCTTGTTGCCCGTGCCGACGGGTAAGGCGTTCAGTGCCGCCGACAGGTCAAACAGCACAATCATCCGCATTCGCGCCATCACATTGCCCCGCCGCCTGCCATCGGCATCAGGTTCATACTGCAGGTAGCCGTCTACCGCAGGAGTGATGTCTATCGTGCGGGAGTGGATACCCAGCTGGTCAATCACCATCTGCGCGTGTTCGAGGCTTTCCGGACTGCTGGTGCGATAGGGCATTCGAATGCCCCAGACGTTTTCGGGTCCCAGTGCGCGCGCGCACAGGAACGCCGTCACCGACGAGTCCACACCCCCAGACAGCCCCACCACTGCTCGATGGAAGCCTCGTCGGCGAATCATCTCATCGCGCAGGAACTCCACCAGCCATTCTGTGACCAGCGGCGCGTTGATGCGCAGAAGCTCCTCGGCATCGTGCGTTCGCGCCGGCGCAGTGACCACTTGCAGTCTGCTCATTGTCGGTCCCTCGTATGTTGCTCTTCGGCGATTTCCTGCATTTCTATCAGAAGGTCCGCTAGTCCTGCCTCCAGGTCTGCCAGCAGAGGCGCGTTGGCGCGGGCGATGGCGATCTCTTCCGTGTCGATGGTGGCGGTGGCTATCGCCTCTTGCATCAGCGGGGCGGAGACCACCACCTGCCCGAACGGGTTGACGATCGTGGACTGCCCCACAAAGCCTTTACCGCCCTCAAAGCCCACCAGACTGGCGTTGACCACCCATACCCCATGCTCTTCCGCCATGTTGCACAGCAGTGTCTGCCACTTCATCACGTTGCCCACGTTCTCGCCCCGAAATCCGCGCCCGGGCGAGGCGGCAATCACGTAAAACACTTCCGCGCCCTTTAACGCCGCAATGGCTCCCGTGATGGAATGCCACATATCCTCACAGATTAATACGGTCGCGGCACCAAAGCGCGTCTGGAACACCTCGATAGTACGTCCCCGTGCTACAAATCGCTTCTCCTGAAACACGCCGTAAGTGGGCAGGAAGAACTTGCGGTGGGTGTGCAAGATGCGACAGCGCGCGGGCTCCTGCTCCAGCGTCAGATAGAGGGCGGAGTTGTAGTATTTGCCGTGCCACAGCTCATAGAAGCCCAGCACCACGTCCAGGGGCTCGGCGCGGGCGAAGGGCTGGTATCGGCAACTCAGCTCTTGGAGGATCTGCTCGCGGGTGCGTGCGGCATCGCGTACCCCGCCCTCCAGAAAGTAGCCCGACAGGATGGTCTCAGGGAAGACCACCACATCGGCGGGCAGGTTCTCCTCCACAATCTGGCGCAGGGTCTCTGCCACCCGGTCGAGATTGTGTGCGACATCACCTTTGCGTGGTTTGAATTGAACCACGGCAACGCGAATCTTCATCCCTCTTCCACCTCAACACTCAGCTCCCGCAGGCGTTGCGCGCTGTGTGCTCACTGTCCCCAATTATAGCACACGGTAGCTAGTCGGTGGAATGTCTGTCTTAATCCCACTCGCCGACGCTCAACACCTCCTCTTCCAACAGGACGCCGAACTTTTCGTACACCACCTGCTTGACGACATCGGCAAGGCGGCGCAGGTCGGTGGCGGTTGCTCCCCCTGCGTTGATCAGGAAGTTAGCGTGCTTGGGCGAGACTATCGCCCCTCCAACACGTAACCCTTTCAACCCCGCTTCCGCGATGAGGTAGCCGGCGGGTACGACGCCCGCCTCTTTCAGGGCAGGGGGGAGGTTGGGTAATCGCTGAGCCAGTTCAGCGTTGATGACGTTCTTGAAGAAACTGCCTGCGGAGGGGTTGGGGGGCTGTCTCTCGATGCGCCAGCGCTGGAGTTCGCGCGCTTTGGCGAAAATCTGGCGACGGTCGCCAGGGCGCAGGCGCAGAGTCACCGCCAAAATGGCCGCACGCGGAGGGTTCGGGCGGCGGAGGATACTGTCGCGATAGGAGAACTGCATCCACTCCTTGCCCACCAGCCTGCGCTCGCCCTCCACGACGACGTCGATGCGCTCTACCAGGTCGCAGATGCTCTCCCGGAACGCGCCGGCGTTGGATACCAGCGCACCCCCTACCGTGCCAGGTATCCCCACCGCAAACTCCAGCCCCGACAGTCCTGCCTGTGCGGTTTTGAGGAACAACTGCTGGAACGACGCCCCCGATTCGGCGTAGGTGAGCTCGCCCACCTCGATGCGCCGACAGCAGTTGTAGATCACCAGCCCGCGCACCCCTTTATCGCTGACCAGCAGATTACTGCCCAGCCCCAGGATGAAGGTAGGGATGTTCAGCTGGTGCGCCGAGATGACCACCTGCGCAAACTCTGGCACGGTGGTAGCGCGATAGAACAGGTCAGCAGGTCCGCCAACGCGCAGGGTGGTGTAGGGGGCAAGTGGTTCGTTCGTGCGCAGGTGCGAAGGGTCAGGCACCGTCTGCATGAAACGGTGGAATGCGGATTCCAAGCTGTTCTGCCAGGGTAAGGTGGTCACATGAGTATGCATGCGTTCAGGAATGGCGGAGAGGGCGGGATTCGAACCCGCGACCCCGCTCTTCGCAGGGTACCCGCTTTCGAGGCGGGCGCACTAGGCCACTATGCGACCTCTCCGAGCAATTAATATACAGGATACGGACGTGGAAATCAAGGGAGTGCACATGCTAGCGTGTGCAGAGCACCTCACCTGCTCTACCTCCTCGTAGGTCATGCCAAATCTTCGGCGTAGGCACGTGATGTGGTGGCGTAACAGACCCCAAGAAGCAGACATCGCCCTTACCTCCTGTAGGTTGGGGCAACCTATTGCCTATTCGACAGGTTTGCTCTGCCTCGTGTTACCGTATGTTTTCGTATCGGTTATTGCCTGCGCGGTCCTCGCCACGCACCAGCCACAGCTTCCAATCGGGCCACCGGGTTCGGTCCAGCTTGACCTCCGTCGGCATGTAGCGGATGGTGCAGCCACACCGGCGACGCGCCGAATGGTTGGCTTTGGAGCTGTGCAGGAGCCAGGCATCGTGCAATGACATCTCACCCGCTTTCAGCACGATGTCCACCGCCTGCGATTCGTCTACCTCGGTCTCCAGGTCCAGCACATAGCGCGAGGGGTCGTCTACCCGATGGTGTTCGACCGCTCCCATGCGGTGCGTGCCAGGAATAACCTGCATACAACCGTTCTCCGCGTCGGAGTCGTCCACCGCCAGCCAGACGGTTACCACCTTCATCGGCGATAGGGGCCAGTAGGTGGCATCCTGGTGCCAGGGCACCGGAAGCCCGTCCCCGCCCGGCTTGGCGATGAAGTGGCTGGAGAAGAGCACGATGTTGGCACCGATGATCTGTTCTACTACGTCTAGGATGCGCGGATGCTGGCACCATTTCATCAGGTAGGGGTCGTCGAAGTGGGGATGGTCCAATCCCTCTGGGCGGCGCCCGGGCGGCAAGCTGGCGATGAGGTTGTCCACATAAGCGCGCAGTTCCAGCAGTTCCTCATCGGTGAGAATCTTGCCGTAGACCAGGTACCCCTGCGTTTCATAGTGGCGCAGTTCGGCGGGCGTGATCTGGCGTGCTTGCATTGGTGTGACCTCCTTGTGAAGGCGATGGTAGCAGATTATTTTGCGGAACGAAACGATAAATCCTGCCTGCTACCGCAAGAGCTGTGCTGGCTGTTCGGCGGCACGCGGTAGGTCAGTGGGAACGGTTAGAAAAGTGGAGGCGTAGCTCCACTCTAGCCACGGGCGCGGATACAAGCCGATGATCGCGGTGACCACCACGCAAATCGCGATGGCTGTGCCGAGGGAGCGACGGAAGCGAAAGGGGGTTTGCTCTTCTGGTTCGTCAATGAACATTCGCTTCGCGACCATCAGGTAGTAGTACAGGGCGATGACGCTGGTAATCGCGCCGATGAGCACCAGCGCGTAGTGTCCCTCTGAGGCGCCAGCCCAGAACAGATAGAGTTTGCCCCAGAACCCTGCTAGGGGCGGGATGCCACCCAGCGAGAGCAAGAAGACCAGCATCGAAAACGCCAGACCCGGCGCGCGATAACGCAAGCCGCGCAGGGCATCGATCTCCTCCGAGCCCGTGTTGCCTAGCAGAGCCTGCGCCACGAAAAACGCGCCAGCGTTGGCAAAGGCGTACAGAAGCAGATAGAACAGAGTGGCTCCTAATCCCAGCTCCAGCCCAGATACCACCGCCACCAGCAGATAGCCCGCCTGCGCCACGCTGGAGTAGGCGAGCAGACGCTTCAAACTGCTTTGCGCCAGCGCCACGAGATTACCTAGTACCATGCTCATCGCAGATAGGGCGACCAGCACGGTCACCCACACGTCCTCCGCGCCGTGTAGCCCGATTATCAGCAGGCGAAGCATGGCGGCGAACCCGGCGGTCTTGGATGCGGTGGACAGGAAAGCGCTGATGGGCGTCGGGGCACCCTGGTACACGTCTGCAACCCATAGGTGGAACGGCGCAGCGGTGATCTTGAACGCCAGCCCTCCAATCACCAACAGCACCCCCAGTATGCCAAGCAACCCCATCTCGTGCTGTCCCGTGCCCGGCAGAAGCCCCGACGGCAGGCGTGTGTACAACGTGGTTCCGTACGCCCCATAGACCAGACTGATCCCATACAGCAGGATCGCCGAGGAGGTGGCACTGATAATCAGCAGTTTCAATGCCGCTTCGCCGCTGCGGGGGTCGGTCTTGCGGTGACCAGCAAGCGCGAACAGGCTAACCGTGCCGATTTCCAGAGTGATATACAGCGTCAGCAGGCTTCCCGCCGAGGCGAGCAGAGTGAAGCCCATTGCGCTCAGCAGTAACAGGGCGTAGTAACTGCCGCGGTCGCCCATCTTCTGCCATTCCTCGCAACACACCGACGACAGGCACACCAGCGCGCCAATCATCATGACCAGAGCGGTTAACATGCGGGCATAGCCGTCCCAAACATAGATACCGCCCCATAGCTCGCCGTCCATCGCCGACCAAGTGGACAGCACTGCTCCAACGAGAAACACCCCAACCGCCGTCCAACCGCCGGCGTTCCAGCGACGCGGAATAATGCCTTCCGCCAGCAGAAGCAGCAAAGCACCCACCAATAGCCACAGGTGGGGTAGGGTCAAAAGAAGGATCTCTTCCCAGCTTGCCATCCCCTTACACCTTTCCCAGCAGTCTCAGATAGTCGTGCACACCCACGTTCAGGAAGTCTGTCAGCAGGCGCGGCATCACACCAGTGAGGATGATAATCGTTCCCAGCACCACCAGCGCCACCCATTCCGTCGTGCGGGCATCGGGCAGGTCGCCATAGCCGTCGGGGCGTTTGCCCAGAAACACCTTCTGCACCACGCGCAGGACATACGTGGCGGTGATGACGATGCCAGCCACACCGATATAGGTCATCCAGGGATAGGTCTTCCACACGCCCCAGAAAGTCAGAAACTCCGCCACGAAGCCCCCTGTGCCCGGCAGTCCGAACGAGGAGAGCCCGCCTACCACGAACGCCACCGCGATGCCCGGCATCTTCTCGGCGAAGCCACCCATTTTGAGGATGTCGCGCGTGTGCGACTTCTCATACACCAGTCCCACAAGCGCAAAGAACAGCCCCGTCATGATGCCGTGTGCGAACATCTGCATGGTGGAACCGGTCAGACTGATGGCGTTCATACCCGCCAGCCCCAACATCACCACGCCCATATGGCTGACGCTGGAATAGGCGATCACGTACTTCAAATCGGTCTGCCCCATCGCGCTGAAAGCCCCGTAGATGATGTTAATTACGGCGATCGTGCCCATCAGCGGCGCCCAGTACTGTGCGCCTTCAGGCATAAGGCTCATGCCCACGCGCAGGACACCAAACGCCCCCAGTTTCATCAGCACGCCCGCGTGTAGCATACTCACCGCCGTCGGTGCACTGGCGTGACCATCGGGCGACCAGGTATGCAGAGGCCAAATGCCCGCCAGAATACCAAAGCCCACGTAGAATATCAGGAACAGGATGCGCTGTTGCTCGAAGGTGAACTTCGCTGTCGCCAGCAGTTCCGGAATGTCAAAGGTCTGCGTAGGGCTCAGGAAATACACCGCCAGCATCCCCACTAGGATGAACGCGCTACCCAGCAGAAGATACAGCGTAAGCTTCATGGCGGCGTACTCTTTGCGCCCGGTGCCCCAGATACCGATGAGCAGGTACATCGGGAGCACCGCAACCTCGTAAAACAGGAAGAAGAAGAACAAGTCTACGGATACGAACACTCCGAACACGCCCGTCACCAGGAAAAGCAGGAGGGCGAGGAAATCTTTGGTGCGGTATTCTATCGTCCACGAGGCGAACACACCCGTGAAGATGATGAACGCGGTAAGCAGTACGAGGGTGATGCTTACGCCATCTACCCCCAGATGATAGCTGACGCCCGCCATCGGTACCCACTCTAGCCGCTCCTCGAACTGGATGCCCCCTTTGGCGAAGTCAAAGTTGAGGCACATCCACAGTGAAAGGAGCAGGGTAATGCCGGTAGCGACGGCAGACATCACCCGAACTACGGTTTTACGCTCCGGCGGAACCAGCAGAATGAGCAGACAGGTGACAAACGGCACCAGTATCGTTAGCGACAGCGCATGTTTTGCAATCCAATCCATACCAGCTCCTCACCCGTTACGGAAAACGGTTCAAGACGGCAGCGACCGTTGCTAGGATGCTGATGACCAGCACCAGCACGTAAAACTGCGCCTGCCCGTTGGTTAGCCAGCGCAGGCGCGCCCCTGTCGCGCCTGTGAACCACGCAACGGCATTGACCATGCCGTCCACCACATGCCGGTCGATCCACGCGATCAAGCCAGCAAGCAGAATCACCAGGCGAGCGACCACGAAGGTAAAGAAGTCGTCCACGAACCATTTGCGCTCCAGCAGGGTGTACAGCGGAGCAGGAAGCCTCCTGCGAAGGGGTTCCTCGCCCTGCGCGGAGCGGTACACCCGATACCCCGCGAAGATACCCACCAGCGCCACCACCGTCGCGCCGACCGCCAGCGGCACGGAGATGCTGGCGTGTTCGCCGGGGTTCTCCAGCATAGCCCGGACGGTGCTCGCCCCAGCCCCTCCAACAGCGGCGGCGACCGCCAGCAGGAGCAGAGGGATGCCCATCACTGGGGGCGACTCGTGCGCGTGCCGTGCGTGTTCACTGCGCGGCTCACCCAGGAAGGTCAGCACCCACAGGCGCGTCATGTAGAAAGCGGTCAGCAGGGCGGTCAGCACACCCATCGTGAGCGCGAAGGGATGATTGCCTCGCCATGCGGCGAGCAGGATTTCGTCTTTGCTCCAGAAGCCGCTGAGCGGGAAGAGGCCTGCCAGTGCGAGCGCGCCCACCAGCGCGGTGATGGCGGTCAGTTTCATTTTCGGGTACAGCCCGCCCATCTCGCGCATGTCCTGCGTGTGCGTAGCGTGTATCACGCTTCCTGCCGTCAGGAACAGTAGGGACTTGAAGTAGGCGTGTGTGCCCAGGTGGAACATCGCCGCCACGCGGTCGCCCAGCCCCAGCGCCATCATCATGTAGCCCAGCTGGCTGATGGTGGAATAGGCAAGCACCCGCTTGATGTCGAACTGCGCGAGCGCAATCGTGGCAGCCATGAAAGCGGTGAAACCACCGATTACCGTCACGACCTGCATCGCTGTGGGGGCGACGGCAAACAGGAAGAACATTCGCGCGACCAGAAAAACGCCCGCTGCCACCATCGTCGCCGCGTGGATGAGGGCAGAGACGGGCGTGGGACCCTCCATCGCGTCGGGAAGCCAGATGTGCAGAGGGAACTGCGCGCTCTTGCCCACCGCTCCACAGAACAATAGCAGGGCAACCACGGTGGCGAACTGGGGTAGCGAGCCAAAAAGCGGGTGAAGCGTGCCACTGGCGACCTGCCGCTCGATCTCGGCGATCTGCCAGGTGCCCGCGGCGTACGACAGTAGGATGATGCCCAGCAGAAAGCCCACGTCCCCGAAGCGGGTGACCACAAACGCCTTCTTGGCAGCGTTAGCCGCCTCCGGCTTTCGGTACCAGAAGCCGATGAGCAGGTACGAGCAAAGCCCTACCAGCTCCCAGCTCATATACAACAGGAGCAGGTTATCAGCGATCACCAACCCGAGTATGGCCGCAGTGAACAGTGCCATGATGCTAAAATAGCGGGCGAAACCCGAATCGCCCGCCATATAGCCCACCGAGTATACCTGTACCGCCAGGCTCACCGTGCTGACGATCACCATCATCAGAGCGGATAGCCCGTCCAACTGCGCGCCCACCGAGATGCTCCAGTCGCCTACCACCAGCCACTTGATCTGTACGTGTAGTCCATCCGCGTAGCGGCTCCAGGCGGAGAGAGCGAGCAGTGCGCTCCATGCGACGGCGAGGATCGTGGGGAGAGCAGACGGCCAATGCGTGCTTCTGCGAGGCACAAACAGCAACGCAGTGATGACCGACGCAGCAACACACCACAAAGGCGCAGTCCAAAAGTATTCTGCCATGCCGCTTTTGACCCTTGTCGTCCTCTCTCAGCGTGATGGATTGTTTTGTTCTATCAACATGTCTACTTTATTCGCGGGTCCTATCGCTTAGTCCTTCAAATGGTGCCCCTTGCCATTTTGTTAGTATACCGCATCTCCGAGCGGATTGCAGGGGCGAGCGTTCAGGCAGGCTCTCTGCTGACGCAGAACGCCTCCGTTGTTATGCTGAGCGAAGAGGCTCCGAGCTTCTTCGCCTTGTGGCTCAGAATGACGCGAAGAGGTCGTGATAAGGTGAACAAATCGCTGTTGAATATTCCTGCCTCGCTCCCCGCGCATCAGGGGATCGTGCAGGGCGCGCTGTCCCAGCCCCATGCTTTGGCTTCTGTCAGACGCTTCCCCACCTGCTCGCGGGTGGCAACGCCCGTTGTGCCGATCTGCTGAACGGTGATGGACGCCACCAACTGCCCCACCTGCGCGGCTTCGACCATGTTTGCGCCACTGCACAGCGCGCTCACGGTGCCAGCGGAGGTGCTGTCTCCCGCTCCTACGATGTCTGTCTCGCCCGTGACCGGCACCGCCGGCACATGGGTAACGCCCGTGGATTCGATGACCAGCACGCCCGCTTCGCCGATGGTGAGAAAAACAGGCTTGCCAGTGCGCTGATGCAGGGCGATGCCTACCGAACGGGCTTCTTGGAGCGTGCAGGTGCCCTCCCAGTTGGGTTGGAAGACGCGCATCGCTTCGCGCTGGTTGGGCTTGATCAGCACGTGGTGATATTCCCCGATGCGCGCGCGGGAGTCGGCAAAGAACACCTTGTGGGGGTATTCCTGTGCCAGACGACAAACCTCTTCCCGTGCGCGGTCGGTAACCACTCCGCAGTTGCGCTCCTCTACCTGGTCCGCTACGATCACTCCGTCCATTTCAGGCACGATGTCTTGCAAGAGAGCGATAATATGCTCCTCCCATTCGGCTTCCAGGGGGGTGCGGTTTTTGATGTCTAGTCGGTTGATTTCATGCACAGTTCCATCCATCTCGCGGAGCATGGGCTTTGTGTAGGTCGGAGTAAAGCGGGCAGGGTGTTGCAAAACACCGTCCACATGGACGCCGCGCCGTTTCAGTTCGTGCAGGAGCTCGTAGCCGTGTCCATCCTGACCGATGAGCGTGAGGGCGTAGGTTTGCACCTCCAGCGTGCGCAGGTTATTGGCGACCGTTCCGCCTGCGCCCGGACTGTTGCGGATTTCCACGACCTGATACGCCTCTAGCCCAGTCTCCAGCGAGGTCTCGCTAAGCGCACGGTCAATCATCAGGTAATGGTCCAGAAAGAAATCGCCCACAATCAGCACTTTTTGTTCGGGGAAGCGAGCCAGAATCTCTTGCAAGCGCTGTTCGGTCATCCGTTGTCCTCCAGATGATGCAGGATGCGGTGGTACAGGTTCGGGAACGTGACGCGATGGTCGCCGCAGAAGTAGAAGCTTTCGCCGCCGTCGGCGACGGTGCGCACCAGGATGGTTTTCCAAGGGCGATAGTAGTACCGTGGGTCGGATTTGGGCGCTTCGTGGTGCAGGTCACCTTCCAGCGGGATGAGGTCGAACACGGCGGTGGTGAAGTGCTTGATCGTGCGCCCCTCCTGATGTGCCACGTTGCGCGCCATAGACAGCGCCTTCAAATACACCTCCGGAGCCATCACTGCCGAGCCGAACGCCATCATCACGCCCCCCTCCAGCTGGGACACGGTGTGCGCGAAGACCAGAAAGTCCGTGTACGACGCTGCACCCAGCGCTGCGCCGTCGCAGTTGGGGTGTTCGTGGATGATGTCGTAGCCGATGCCGATATGTACGGTGACAGGCACACGCAGGCGGTAGCCAGCAGCCACCACGCTAATGTCTTTGAAGGGGAAGTCACCCTCGGCTATCATACGTCCGATCGCCTCGCCGAAGCCGATGCCCTCTTGGTCGGCAACCTTCGCGGCTTCGTTCAGCCTTCCCGTCTCCTCCCATAAGCCAAACTGTCCCAGCCGGATGTAATGCGCCACGCTCTCGGTGGTTTTGCCGATGAGGGCGAGCTCGAAGTCGTGAATGGGTCCCGCGCCGTTCATGGCGACATGGGTGAGGATGCCGCGCTCCATCAGGTCAATGATAAAGCGGCTCACACCAGCGCGAATGACGTGTGCCCCCATCATCAGGATGACCGGGCGGCGATTGCGGTAAGCGGTCGCGATATGCTGTGCAAGGGTATCGAAGCCGGGCGCGTCGTAAGGGGGAATAGGGTCGGTCAAGGCATGGAAGGCATCGAGCGACAGGTCGTGCACCCGCTCGGCAAGCGGGCGCAGTTTCAGGCGTGACCGGTCAAAAAGAGGGTAGGGCATCGTCAGCTCCTGTTCGGTTTATACTAAAAATCTTCGTTCCACAGATAGGCGACCAGTTTTTCCTGTTTGCGGAACTCGGGCACAATGATGTCTGCTCCTGCACCAATCAAGCGATTTCGCTTCCATTCGTTGATTCCCTCTTTGCGCACCTCATCTGATGCCACACCCACCGCGATGCCGCCCACCGCTTTGGTGTTTTCGATCTCCACGAAGCCGTCTCCAAACGCAACCAGTTCCTTGCCTGATAGCCTGTGTTTCTGGATGATATGCTGAATGACCAGCGCCTTCGAGAAGCGTTTATAATCGTCGATGGCGCCGTAGATGCCGTCGAAGTATCCGTCTATCTTCAGTGCGGCGGCTTCGTCCAGCACGTAGACCTCATCCGTTCCACTGGCGAGGTACATGCGCACCCCGCGTCGCTTTAGGTTTTCCAGCAGGTCGCGAGAGCCAGGCACCAGCAGGTCGTCGGGGTGAATCGTGCCGTTTTTCAGCCCCTCCACCCGGTGTTTGATGCGTTCCCAAAGGCGCTCGAGATACTCCCATTTGTACTCCAGTGGGTCGCGCGGTTTGCCGCCACGTTTTTCGATCTCCTCGCAGAGTTGTATCATCTGGTAGATAGTCTGTTTGCCCGTCAGACGGTCCACGTACTCCCGCACGATACGGGTCAGCTCCTCCGGGGTTTCGGTCGTGTTGGTCTCTCGCAGGAGCACCTCCACCATCATGGGCACCATGACCTGTTGCCAGCCCTCGCGGATTAGGGAGAGCGTGCCGTCGAAGTCGAACAGCGCGAAGCGGATGTGTCCGCGCTCGATATCGTCACGGATAATCTCAATCTGGGTGCCGGGCAAGAAGTGCATGGCGCGTTCCCTTTTGCTAATGTGTTTGTTCATAGTGTACGTTATGCGCATAATCTTGTCAAGGTGTTGTTTTGGATGGCGAACCTCCTGGTGAGTCGTTGCCCCCACCCCTCCCCGCGGGCGAGGAGGGGGTGTTCGGCTCGGCATCTGCCTCGCCCTCCAGGGGAGGGTGGGGCGCATGGTTGCTCTGGAGGGCGAAATCGGTGAGGGGTGGATTGCTACTTTACAGCCTGTGTTGCCAGCATCTGCGCCTGACGGGCGTCGTCCAGCGCCTCGTTCAGCTCCTTCATGACCTCCTCGGGGTTGTGGAAGCCCATGCTGTTCTCCGAGACGACCAGGTTCTCCCAGCGCACGTGCGCTTGCTGGTGCAGTTGCACCGCCTTTTGCAGGTTCTCTTCGTTGACGGTTTTGCCGGCGGCTTTAGCCTGTTTGGCGTTTGCGATGGCGTCGATGCTGTCGCTGAGTGCCTGCTGGACGCGCTTCTGCACCTCGTTCACGTGCCTCTGCACGCGCAGTACCTGCTGGCGTAAGACCTCCGGCGCAACGTTATGGCACTGCGCGCAGGGATATGCGCCCAGCTTCTCGCCCTTCACGTACTTGTCAATGTAGCGCAGAGGCGAGACCAGCCAGTGCGAGGTCAACCAGCGTCCTCCTACCGCCACCTTCGGCATGTGGCAGGTCACGCACGAGGCGCCAGCTCGCTCGTACTTGCTCTCCCAGAAGGTTTCTACCTCTGGGTGCTGGCTCTTGACCAGCGGCTCCTTGATAATCTCGTGGATCCAGTCTTGCTGGTATCCGTGTCGCTCTTTGTAGTACTGTTCCAGGTCGCGCACTTTACGCCAGCCGAACTCGAAGCGTGCCTTCTTGTCCGCGCCCGGTCCGCACACGTACTCCACATGGCACTGCGCGCAGACCAGAATCTCCTTCTGCTGTTTATCCGCCTTGGCGAAGCTGTTCACGTTGCGCTCTTTCCAGTAGGGGTTCACCCCGCGCCGCTCGATAGCGTTGAGCAACCCCTTGTTGATGATCTGCAGTTGTGCGGTGTGTGGATTGTGGCAGTGCGCGCAGGAAGCACCATAGTCCTGCATCTCTTTGGGAATGCGGTTGATAGCCTCCTGCCACTTGGCGACCACGTCGCCATCGTTGGTCAGCTCCAACCCTTTCCACTCTTTGCCCCAGTAATAGGCGACCTGCGTGGACTTGCAGTTGAGGCAGGCAAGGTTCTTACCGCGCTTGATGTCGATGTGATCGCGCAGGATGTAACGATGGGAGCGGTCTTCGTTGTATTCTTTGGTGAACCCGTGCCCTGCGATGATTTTGTTGTAGAGCGGAAAGTCCTTGGTCTTGGGATGCTCCTTCGGGTCTGCGGGTGTGCCACCGAACTCGCCGGAGGTGCCGGGCTCGCTGGTCATGTAGGTCTCGTACTGGAACTTGTGGCACGAGCCGCAGGTCTCAGAGCGGAAATCCACCACAGGCAGGACCTGGGTGGGGTCATCGGCGTTCTGGTGTGCCAGGGCGTTCGGATGACATTGCGAACAGTTCAATCCCGCGTGCGCGTTCTGTTTGAAGGGTTCCACCACCTCCGAGTGGCAATCGGCGCATTGTTCCTGGCTTTGTGTCGATGCGCTCGCCGAGGATTCGGACTGAACGTTTGCCATAACCGCCCAGGCGATCGCCATCAACAGTAGTGAGGAAGTCAGCATCCATTTTGCTCGGTGCATTCTGGTACCTCCGATGTTCTCCTTGCCCATAGGGGCGTATTCCTTCCTGTATTAATTCGCCAAAAGAGACCTGCAAGTCCTCTTTGGCAAGAGGGTTTTTGGAGGTGGTATAATCCAGAAGGTGTACGTCAGACGAGGCATATTCCGGAGGCGAGATGCATCCGATCCTTTTTCATATTGGCACACTAGAAGTGCGTTCATACGGTGTGATGATCGCGCTGGGGTTCGCGCTGGCGGTGTGGTGGGCGATGCGCGTGGCACCCCGCTACGGCATCGATTCGGAGCAGATTCTGGATTTCGTGCTGTTGACCGCAGTGGCAGGTATTCTCGGCTCGCGGCTGGTGTACGTCATATTGGACTGGCGCAGCTTCGCGGACCAACCAAAGCACGTCCTGTACTTTTGGGAAGGCGGCTTGTCCTTTCACGGGGCGGTGATCGGCGGTGGGCTGGCGGTCGCTCTGCTGGCTGGGCGCAAGGGCATTCCTTTCCTGCAGTTGGCGGACGTGCTGGCGCCTTCGGTGGCGCTGGCGTATGCGGTGGGACGCATCGGCTGTTTTCTGGGCGGGTGCTGTTACGGCGTGCCGACCGACCTGCCCTGGGCGTGCTCGTTCCAGGACCCGTTCAATCCGCACGTACATACTCCCCCTAGCCATCCGACGCAGATCTACGCCTCGCTTTCGAATCTGCTGATCTTCGCACTGCTGGCACGGATGCAGAGGCCGCCGCACCCGATGGGTCAGGTCTTCTGGGCATATCTGGTGCTGTACGGCATCTATCGTTTCATCGTCGAGTTCTGGCGGATAGGGGCAACATCCACGGTGCTGGCACTGGGGCTTTCCGACGCGCAGTGGGTCAGTATCGTGATGGTCGTGATTGGAGCGATACAGTGGCGCAGGGCGGTGAGGCTCTGGCGCGAGAGGCTACCGACCGCCTGACGCGTCTCGGAACTCGTGATATAATGCATTTGAGATGGAGCAATCGTCGCGCGCGTTTCTCTATCATGCCACTCCTGTCGATGAGGGTGTTCGGCTGGACGTGTTTCTGGCGCAACGCCTGCCCGATGTCTCGCGGGCACAGATTCAACGCTGGATCGAAGCGGGCGTTGTGGAGATGAACGGCAAGCTGGCGAAGCCCAACGCACGCCTGAAAGCAGGCGATGAAATCTACCTCGAACCTCCTGAACCGCCCCCGCCGGAACCCCAGCCCGAGAACATTCCCCTGCAGGTGCTGTATGAAGACGAGCATCTGGCGGTGGTGAATAAGCCGCGCGGCATGGTCACACACCCTGCACCCGGCGCCGAGAGAGGAACGCTGGTCAACGCCGCGCTGGCGAGGTTTGGCAGGCTCTCCACCCTCGGCGCGCCGGAGCGACCGGGTATTGTGCACCGGCTGGATAAAGACACCACCGGATTGATACTGCTCGCCCTGACCGATACCGCCCATCATGCCCTCGCGGAGCAGATTCAGCAGAGGCTGGTGGAGCGACGTTATCTGGCGCTGGTGTGGGGGGTACCCCGGTTTCAGCGGGCGCTGGTGGATGCCCCTATCGGACGTAGTGAGAGCGACCGCACCCGCATGAGCGTGAAGGCGCCTCTGCATGACCCGAATGCCCGCCCTGCCGTGACCGAATTCGAACTGCGCGAAAGCTTGCTGGTGTGTGCCCTGCTGGAGGCGCGATTGCACACGGGGCGAACCCATCAGGTGCGCGTGCACGCCGCTTACGCCGGGCATCCAGTGGTGGGTGACCCCGTTTACGGGGCAGGTCGCTCGGCGACGCAGTACGGCTGGAAGAAGGCGGACGCCCGTGCCCTGCAGGAACTCATTGAGCGCATGGGCGGGCAAGCGTTACATGCCTACTCGCTTCGTTTCACCCATCCTATAACCCAGCAAGAGATGCATCTGACCTGCGAGCCCCCTGAAGATATGCTGGCGATTATTCGCTGGTTGAGAACGAAAAAGGAGGAGAGCAGTGAGTAATCTGCATGTGGTGCATCACCCTCTGGCACAACACCTTTTAACACAGCTGCGCAATAAAAACACGCCTCCCGAGATCTTTCGCGCCCTGACCCGCAAGCTGACCACCATTCTGGTGATAGAAGCCACTCGTGACCTGCCTACAGAAGCTGTCACGGTGGAAACGCCTCTGGAGGAGACACAAGGTGTGGCGCTGAAGGCAAGGCTGGTGGTAGTGCCCATTCTGCGAGCGGGATTAGGGATGCTGGAGGCGGTGGTGGACCTGTTTCCGGATGTGTCGGTGGGGTATATCGGCATGGAGCGTGACCATGCAACCGCCATCGCCAACTCGTACTACCTCAAACTGCCGCCGGTGGAGGGGCGTACGGTCCTGCTGATTGACCCCATGCTGGCAACGGGCGGCTCGGTGGACCAGGCTTTGGCGGCGATACGCAGTCGCGGCGCCGAGCAGATGATACTGGTGTGCATCGTAGCGGCGCCGGAAGGAGTGGAGCGTATTCAGTCGCACCACCCGGATGTGCCCATCTACACCGCCGCGCTGGACAGGGAACTGAACACTGCCAAGTACATCCTGCCTGGCATTGGCGATTTTGGGGACAGGCTATATGGGACGTGACCCTGCATGCAAAAAGAGCGGCACCTCGCGTGCCGCTCTTCGCACGAATACGACCCCAAAAACCCTTACTTGCGCCGTCGGCAGATACCAAGCAAGCCCGCAACCCCCATACCAAGCGTCAACAGGGTAGCAGGCTCGGGCACCGCGCTGACGGTCAGCATGTAGGGTCCATCCTGAATGTGGCGCGCCCCTTCGTAGTAGGTGAGTAGGCTCTCGTCCCCACTATGCAAGCCGGTGATGGCGAGGTAGTACCAGCCAGAGGTTGGAGAGCTGAACGCAAAGAAGGAGCCGACGCCGGGACCTGAGTCATCGTCCCAGACGAGAGCCGTGGAACTTACCCCATCAAACAGCGCTATCACCGTGTCGGGATCAGACGAACTGTCCATCGGGTAGGTCAGCACGTTGATGAGGTCCCCAGCGTTCAGCCAGATTTTGATGAAGTCGGAGTCGTTCGGGGTGAGATGCAGTACTCCGACATCCGCCCAGGGGGTAGGCTTGTTAATGCTGGGCGCAGCGCCTGCCAGCGTGTTGTTCGACGGCTCGATGTCTGGAATGCCCGCGAACGCCTGAATCGCCACCACGAGGAGTGCCGCCACCGCGACGAACCGCTGCATCTGGGCTTACCTCCTTTTCTCGAATAAACCAAAAGGCATCTTCGGTATTTGCCCTCATTCTACAATTCATTGCCCGGTAAAGTCAAGATATGGTCGCATGACATCGAAAAAACTAGTGGAAGTACGGTTTTTGTATACACTAGCACACATCAAGCATCCCTCAAAAGAGGCACCCCGCCTGTACGAGCCAGCGGGTCTGTTGGTCATCACGGGTCCTACTGTTCTGCCAGCGGATTCCTGCCACGTAGCGCTCGGCGTATCGCCAGTAGAGGTAAACCGTCCATTCTTTGCTCACGGGCACATCGGGGGAGGCGTTTGCCATGCGCGTGTTCACATGTTCCACAGCCAGATAGCCCTGTTTGCCGACGGCTGATTCCAGACGTATCCACAGCATATCCCGGTTGGTTCCCACGGGGTGCCCCAGGATGGCATCGCGGTAGCGCCAGCGGTTTTGGGGACTCTTGAAGTTATAGGTACCGCCACCCTCGCCGTCTGTGTGTGCGGTTTCCACGGTGAGGCGTGCGGTGCGCGATAAAGGTAGGTGATACCCTACGAGCACGCCGGATTTACGCGGCGTCGTGTAGCGGAAGCGAGTCAGCCACCGGGGCGCCTGCAGGTCGTCTAGCAGGAGCTCTAGATAGACCTGCTGGTTGCGAAAGCGGTAGCGTGTCTGCACGCTGGCAAGGTAGTTGAACCACTCGTCGTTGTTATCATAGCGCCACCAAGTGTACACGAGCTGGTAGAGATAGAACGGTACCACCGAGGCGAGCAGTCCATCGGGCAGCTTGCTTGCTTTGAACGCCTCGGCAAACGCGATTTCCCAACGCGGTGAGAGGTCGCGGTACAGCCTTCGCGCCATCACGTAACGGCGGGAGCCGTCCTCGTCGAACAGGGACGCCATCTGCTCGAAGTGCCACGTGCCCAGCCGCTTGCCCAGATACCACTGCTTGCGGTAGTTCACATGCAGAAGCGGTGGGGCGTTGTCCGACAGTAGCAATGCGCCCGAGTAGCCGCCTCCCCACCGAATCGGAGCCTGCCCGATGCGCCATTCCCCTAGCGCGGTGTAGAGCCGTAACTGCAGAATGGGCGCCCAAGGCAGGATGGGACGCTGTTCATACAAGGCGCGTACGCTGTCTACCGAGAAGACAAAATCGGTCTGTGCGTTCAGGGAGAAGATGCCTCCCACGCGCCCGGCGAGGCGCAAGCGGTCTTCTGCCGTGGCGAAAGCGAAGCCGGTGAAGGCGTGCACTGGCGGTGCCTGGCGCCCCTGCAGTAGCCGTCGGAGGGCGTTCGCCTGCGCGGAAGGCAGGGCGTCGGCAAGGCTGAGCAGTTCTCGTGTGTTCCACACCCGCCCGGTGAGGGGGGCTAGCTGTAACCCCTCCGCCTGAGAGGCGAGCAGATTCTCCGGCGCGACAACGGGGGCGATGTCCTGCCCCGCGACCGATGCACCGAGCGTGATCAAGCAGATAAAGGCTATGGCGCGCATCTTCAGAACCTCTCAGCCAGTCTCTCCACAATA
Organism: Armatimonadota bacterium; assembly: GCA_040289885.1. Taxonomy (GTDB): domain Bacteria; phylum Armatimonadota; class HRBIN16; order HRBIN16; family HRBIN16; genus HRBIN16. The sequence goes on from PSLZ01000001.1 coordinate 142,039, forward strand.
TGCCTGCCGATAGCAAGCGACGCGGTAGCCGCAGGGGATGGGGCATTGACCACATGCACCATGCGTGGCGTGTCTATCCATACGAAATCGTCCAGCAAGCTCCCATCGGGAGCCACTGCTTGGGCGCGTACGCCCGCAGGCGCAGGCAGAAGGTGTTCGGCACGCACTTCCGGCACCAACCGTTGGAGCGCACGCGCGAAGGCATGCCGGCTGAACGAACGCCACATCTCGCCCAGACCGACGCGCCAGTATTTGCGTACCAGACGCCTAAATCCCGGGTAGCAGAGTGTCTCCCAGAGCTCGCGCGCGTGGATACGTAAACGGTGATAGCCTTCTCGCGCAAAAGCCAGCACCGCGTTGGGTCCACACTCCACCTCGCCGTACACGGTGCGCGTGAAATGCACGCCGAGAAACGGAAAGCGCGGGTCGGGCACGGGGTAAATCAGATTGCGGCACAACCGCCTCGCTTCGGGGCGCAGGAGATAGTACTCGCCGCGCAAGGGCACAATCCGCGCTGGGGGCGTCTGCCCGCTGAGCCGGACAATATCATCCGAGTACAGACCAGCACAGTTCAACACATAGCGCGCCGTGAAGTCTCCCTGCGTGGTCTGTACGGCTACTTCATCAGCGCTCTCCCGAATGCCGACTACCTTTGCCCCGGTGAGGATGGTGCCTCCTGCCTGCATGAGATAGTGTGCTAGCCGTTCGCACACGCGCGAGAAGTCTACGATACCCGTCTCCGGCACGTAGAGCGCCTCGATGCCGGAAGCGTGTGGCTCCAGTTCGCGTAGACGCCGGCTATCGATGCGTTCGCACTGCACCTGATTCGCTTTGCCCCGTTCATAGAGCATCTGCAAGGTAGGGACATCCTGCTCGCTGGTGGCGACGATGACCTTGCCGCAGATTTCGAAGGGTATCCCTTCCCGCTCGCAGAACGCCTCCATCAGCCGCTTGCCCTGCCGACAGGTCAACGCCTTCACGCTTCCGGGGCGGTAGTAGATGCCTGAATGTAGCACCCCCGAATTGTGCCCGGATTGGTGCTGGCACACCTGCGCCTCTTTTTCCACCACGATCACCCGCAGGTGGGGATACTGCTGGACAAGCTGATAGCCGGTAGCGAGCCCCACAATGCCTGCGCCGATGACCAGCACGTCACTCTGCATCGTAACTTGCGGGAAGAGACTGGTAAGGCGCTTGCTCAATCAGCGCGTGTGCCCAGCCGTTCTCATGCTTGATCAGGCGCGACACCCCCTCTTCGCTGAGGAACTTGGCGTTGCTGTAGCGGGCATCGCGATAGTCCCGGATGAGGCCGCTACTGAGGGCGTCAATCACCTGCTGGATGCCCTGTTCCAGCGTCCATTGTGGCGTGAAGCCTAGCACGCGGCGTATCTTGCTGAAGTTCACCCGGTAGTTGCGCCGGTCGTCGTCTCCGCCCATCACAATCAGCTCGGCGGTGGGCACCAGGCGGCGGATGGTCTCGCCAACCTGCTGGAGGGTGTAGTTCTGGCTGTCGGAGCCGACGTTGAAAATCTGATTGCGGACCAGCGGCAGGGGTGCTTCCAGCACCTTGAGCACGGCAGTGGCAGCGTCTTCCACGTGCAGGAACGGGCGCCACTGGTCACTGCCGTAGATGGTGATTTTGCCGTCCACCACCGCTTTGGCGGTCAACAGGTTTACCACGAGGTCGAACCGAATACGTCCCGATAAACCATAGATGGTGCCAAATCGAAGAATAGTAGGCGAGAAGGTGGGCGCAGCCAGGTTCAACAGCACCCGTTCGGAAGCGATTTTACTGCGCGCATAGAGCGAGACGGGGTTCAGCGCGGAACGTTCGTCCAGCAGTTCATTGCTGGCGCCGTATACCGAACAGGTGCTCGCGAAGATAAAACGGCCGATGCCAAAACCTTTGGCGATCTCCGCGATGGTGCGGGTGGCAACCAGATTCACCTCGATGGTCAGCTCTTCATCGATGTTGCATGCAGGGTCACCGACAATCGCTCCGAGATGGATGACCGCATCCATTCCCTGCATGCACTGCACCACTTTATCTACCTGGCGGAAATCGGCACGCACAATATCCAGTCGAGGATGGTTTACGTAGGGAGCGATGGGTTCCATCCCGTACAGGAACAGGTCGAGCAAACGCACGTAATACCCTTTCTCCAGCAGCTTAGGGATGAGCGCGGAGCCAATATAGCCTGCCCCTCCGATGACTAGCACGTTGCGCGGGCGGCGGTCGGCGAGGGATGCACCCAGATAACGTCGCTCGGCGGATGAGAACGCTTTCCACGCCCGATGCCCCAACCGCACCGCTAGGCTGACTACCAGCGTGATCAGCCATGATAGTATCAGATTCGTGCGTTGAAAGGAGAACGCCGATGGTACAAGGTAAACGAGGAACCCTGCGAGCACATACAAGAGAGTTACCGCCTGGATGATGATGATGGCTTTGTAGCGTCCCTGGTACAGGCGACTGTGCGTGTAGAACCCGCTCCACCAGAACACCACCAGCGCGACGGGGGTCAGTGTCAGGTTGTGGTGCGCCAACCGAATCACATGGTGTCTCAACACGGCAGAAGCGTCCTGAACATCACCTCTGACGCCTACTACCCACAAATAGTGCACAACCGTCGCTACGGATAGTGAGAAGTTCACAATGAGTGCATCTGCGACCATGCGCACAATCTTACCAACGTCCAGTTTTCGGTGCCACCGCATCACACTCTCTTTCCTCCTTCATCCTTGTGCGTGATAACCCGCAAGGGTTGAACAAAACAGGTAAAACTATCGGCGAGCTCTTTGCATCACTTTCGCAACCACGTGCGCGGTATCCTGCATGCGCGTCTCATCCAGCGTCGGGTGTACCAGAAACGCCAGCGAGGTCTCGCCTAGCTCCCGCGCCACCGGTAGGCGATGCGGAGGTTGCAAGCCCGCCTGCTGAAAGCTCTTCTCTAAATAGACTTCACTGCAGCTCCCCACGGTACAGGGGATACCAGCTTCGTTGATCTCCACCATCACGCGGTCGCGGCTCCAGTCGGGCTTTAGCATCTCGGGGCGCACGTACACATAGAAGCGGTAATAGGCGTGGACGATATGCGCGGGCGGGATAGGCACCCGCAGTTCGGGAATGCTCTGAAGGCGTTCGATGAGTAGCGCGGCGTTGCGTCGTCGCGTCTGCACCCACTGAGGCACCTTGCGCAGTGCTACCCGCCCAATGGCGGACTGCATCTCCGTCATGCGCCAGTTGGTACCGAAGGACTCGTGGAGCCACCGGTAGCCCGGAGGGTGTGCCCGATGATACACCGCATCGTAGCTCTTGCCGTGGTCCTTGTAGGACCATGCACGCTCCCAGATTGTGGGATCGTTGGTGGTAAGCATGCCACCTTCCCCGCCGGTGGTCATGATTTTATCCTGGCAGAACGACCACGCCGCGACATCGCCAAAACTGCCCACCGGGCGTCCCTTGTAGGTTGCGCCGTGTGCCTGGGCGCAGTCTTCGATGACCTTCAGCCCGTGTTCGCGGGCAAGGGCGAGGATTTCGTCCATGTCGCAGGGCCAGCCGCCAAGATGCACCACAATGACCGCTCGGGTGCGCGGTGTCAACACCGCTTTGATGCTTTCGGCGGTGATGTTGCCGCTGTCGGCATCGACATCGGCGAATATCGGCTTTGCTCCCCGAAGCACCACTGCGCTGGCAGTGGCCACAAACGTGCGAGGCGGCACTATCACTTCGTCGCCCGCGCCGATGCCCAGCGCGTGCAGAGCCAGCTCTAACGCCACCGAGCCGTTCGCCACTGCTACAGCGTATTTGCATCCCACGAAATCGGCGAACTCGCGTTCAAAGAGCCTACCTTCTTGTCCCGTCCAGTAGTTCACTCTGCCGCTGCGCAGAACGCTTGCCGCGGTTTCGATCTCGTCCTCTTCAAAGTAGGGCCAAGGGGCGAAGCGCTCGGTTAGCCTCTCCGCTGAAGCGCTATCCATATCGTTCCTCCTGTCTGGTGTTGTGTTCTCTGATCACCCGTGCCGGAAGCCCGACGGCGGTCACATGTGCCGGAAGGTCGCGCACGACTACTGCGCCCGCTCCGATGATAGACCATGCTCCCACCCGACAGCCCTGAATCACGCTACTGCCCATGCCCACAAAGACGCCCTCTTCGATAACCACTCTGCCCGCCAAGTGGGCGCCCGGCGCAATATGCGAGAAATCGGCCACGATGCACTCGTGGTCTACTGTGGCACCCGTATTGATGATGACGTGCTCCCCAATCTTCGCCTCAGGCTGAACGACCGCTCCCGCGAATATGACACTTCCTGCCCCGATCTCTACGGAGGGATGCACCCAGGCGTGCGGATGCACCATGCTCACCCAGCGCAGGTCATTCAACTGCCTTGCCAGCTTCTGCCGAACCGCGTTGTCCCCGATAGCGATAACCGCCTGTGCCAAACCCGTCCGCGTTATCTCCTGCACCGCGCCGATGATGGGCACACCGAGAATCTCCGTACCCCATTTGGTCGGGTCATCGTCAAAAACGCCCCCGACGGTATAACCTGCCGCTTGGAGGGTGCCAATGACCACTCTGGCGTGCCCTCCCGCTCCGATGACGGCGACCGCTGTATTCACGACCGGTGGTTCTCCTCGTGTGGTGTACCCATGAAGACAGGCATGGTCGCAGAGCCTTCCGCGCTAATGCCTTCGCGCTTCAGCACCTTCCACAGCGTCAAAAGGAGGATGTGGATATCCAGCCAGATGTTCCAGTGGTCTACGTACCACACATCCAGCCTGAACTTCTCGTCCCAGCTGAGCGCGTTGCGTCCGTTGACCTGCGCCCAGCCGGTGATGCCGGGTTTGACCTCATGCCTCCGCGCCTGCTGGGCGTTATAGCGCGGCAGGTACTCCAGTAGCAGCGGACGTGGCCCCACCAGACTCATTTCCCCTTTCAACACGTTGAACAGTTCCGGCAGTTCATCTAGGCTTGTACTGCGCAACCATTTCCCGAATCGGGTTAGACGTTTCTCATCGGGCAAAAGTTCGCCCTTTTCGTCGCGCATATCACGCATGGTGCGAAACTTGATCAGGGTGAACGGCTTGCCGTGCAGTCCCGCGCGCTGCTGGCGAAACAGCACCGGGCGCCCCAGGTTGAGGCGAACGAGCAGAGCGATGGCTAGCATGGGCAGAGCCAGCACCACCAGCGCCACCGATACCAAACAGATATCCATCAGGCGTTTCAGCAAAGCACTGCGCCACAACTTTGCTCTCACCCCCAGCCCCTTTTCCCACGCTGTGGGAGAGGGGAGAGTGCCAAGCGTTTAGCATATTGTTCGCGGTAGGGAGCCAGAAACCCTGCCGATAGAGCAAACGCATCGGGAGATAACGTGTATCGATTATCCGCTGGGGATACCTTTTGCCTGCATCAGCCGACGATAGTGCTCATATAGTGCCCGCGAGAGTACCTCCTGCCGAAACTCACTCAGCACCCGCTCTCGTCCCGCGGTACCATGTCGCTGGCGCAGTTCTGGCTGGCGGATATATCGTTCGACCGCCTCGGTCAACGCTTCAGCATCGCGGGCAGGCACCAGCGTGCCCGTTATCCCATCTACTACCGCATCCACGCAACCGGGTATGCGCGTGGCAACCACAGGCACTTCCATAGAGCTCGCCTCCAGCGGGGTGTTGGGAAACCCCTCCCGATACGACGGCAGGACCAGGATGTCCATGATGGCATAGTAGGAAGCCGTCTCGCGAACCCAGCCGGTGAGGATAATGCGCTGGTCCTCCGAAAACAGCCGGCGCACGGTGTCCGACACGGGGTCCTGCGGTTCATAGTCCCCGACCAGCAGGAGATACAGATTGGGATAGCGTTCTCTCAGCCGTGCCCATGCCTCCGCCAGCTCGTCCATGCCTTTGTCGCGCACGATGCGCCCTACATAGCCGATAACGAGCGCGCCATCGGGGATGTGGAGCGCCTCCCGCAGGACACGCCGGGTCTCCGCGTTAAAGCAAGCGGGGTTGAAACGCCCCTCAGCATCCACTCCTTGCCCACTGCCGGAAGCCAGTACCTGTATCTTGTTCTCGGGACACAGGTTCTCTTCTATCGCGATCTGTCGGATGGAGTGACTGACGCACAGCACCGAGTGTGCCAACCGGCAGGCAACCTTCTCGCTCCAGCGCAAGACACGGCGTTTCCAGCCGGAGGTGGAGAGAAACGGTAGTCCGCGCATATGGTAGATACGCACGGGGACCACGCAAAGCCATCCGGCTATCATGCCGAGCAGTCCGCCTTTTGGGGTGTTGGCATGCACGATGTGGGGGCGTATCCTGCGGAGCGTGCCGTACATCTGCCATAGTGCGACCAGGTCTTTGACGGGTGTAATGCGCCGCGGCATCTCTATGCCGTAGCCCGGCACGCCCTCTTGCTTTACAAACTCCTGCAGGAGCTCCCCGGGCGAGCAGACCACGCTGACGGCTATACCGTGCTCTCTCAGGAAGGCAACATGCCCGCGCAGGAAGTTCAAAAACAGTGGCGAAGTCGCGATATACACCAGCCTGATGTTCAATTCTCGCATTATCGTAATTTTAGTCGTATTTCCTTGTCATTCTGAGCGGAGCGAAGAATCTCAACCGAGATGCAGAGCTGGCGCTCAGCATGACAAGAGGGTTGGCACTCAGCATGACACTGGTTTGACTACCGAGATGCTTCACTTGGTTCAGCATGACGTTTGGTGTCATTCTGAGCGAGGCGAAGAATCTCTGAGATGCCCCGCTCCGCGACATAGGCTCGTCACCGCTCTACTGTAATCCCCTTTTTCTCAAGCAGTTGCAGATACAGCCCCTCCCATTGCTCCACGGTGTGCTCCATGCTGAAGTTGGCAAGGATGTGTTGCCGGGCATGTTGTTCCATCTGCTGTCGCTCAGGTTCAGGCAGAGCCATCAGGCGCAACATACCCTCTGCCAGCGCGTCAGCATCGCGGGGAGGCACAAGGAAGCCCGTTGTTCCGTTGAGGAGCACCTCCCCATTGCCCCCCACATCGGTCGCCACGGCTGGCAAGCCGGTTGCATGTGCCTCCAGCAAGACGTTGGGCAACCCCTCCCGAGAGGAAGAGAGTACAAAAGCGTCAGCCGCGCTCATCAGGTCGGGCACATCCCGTCGCAAACCGAGCAATCGCACCGCGGGTCCGATTCCCAGTGTGTGGATCAGCGACTCCATCTCGGTGCGCAGGGGACCTTCGCCTGCAATCAGCAGCATCGCGTCCGGACGGGTCTTTGTGACATTGGCGAACGCCCGGAGCATGTTGGGGTAGTCTTTGGGTGTTTCCAGCCTGCCTACTGCCAGCCAGACGAAACGGTTTTCTAGCGCGAGTTCGCGGCGTAGGCGATCTCGGGCGACGGGGTCATGGCGAAACCGCTCGGTGTCTACCCCGTTAGGGATGTGGCGGATTTTATGAGCGGGTACGGCTCCTACCTGCACGTACCGCTCCATACCGGCGCGGCTTACCTGCACGGTCATATCGCACAGCGGGTCGGTGAGACGGTACAGCAGTTCTCGAAGACGGCTTCCTTCGCGGATGCTCACCGCGGCGCAGATAAGCACGGGGCTTTTGGCGAAGAGGCGACTCATCCGAGCCAGCAGGTTGGCATGAACCATGTGACTGTGCACGATAGCCGGTTTCCGCTCCCGGATCAGCCGAGCCAGATGCCCAACGTATCGTGGGTCAGGGATCTTGTGGCGGATGTTCAACGAGTGTACGGGGATGCCTGCTTGCTGGAGCTGGTCGGCATATCCGCGCAGGGGCAAGAGACTGACGATGCGCACATCCCACCCCCGCTGTTTGAAGCGCACGGCTAACTGCGCCAGCTGGGTTTCGGCACCACCGATCCCTAGGCTGGTGATGACGAACAGGATCGCTTTTCGCACAGGTTCTTGCACCATCCTTAGGTGATGCTGACTACTGTGCTCTGTTTGCATACAGTGGTATCCTCCCTTGCTGTCTATCCCGAAGTCGTGGCAGGTTGACCTGTTCGAACAGAAAGATAATCAAAAGCAGTCCAACGATATACACGTAGGATGTGGCGATATCGCTCCCACTGCGATGAACAATCATCGCCAAATAGCCCAGACTGCAGTAGAAAGCGGCGAGATACGGCGATCGTGTACGTCGCCTGAGCGTTTCTGCCAAAGCGAAAAATGTGCCGAACACGAAGTAGACGATGAAGGCACCTACCGCGCCGAAGTTCATCCGCGCCTCCATGATGGATGAAAAAGCCGTTCCTGCGATTCGTGAACGATATGCAAGCTGTGGGAAAAACCGGTCGCGAAACTCATAGGTAGGGGAAGGCGGTTTCTCCCCGGGGTACAAGAACTTTGGTATCATGCCGGCCAGCACCTTGAAATAGGTGGCTCCATGCTGGGGTTCGTAACCCGAAGTCATCAGCAAGTCATAGTTGCCAAACGTGCTACCAAATTCGCTGGACGCCGGGTTCAAAGCTTGAACGAAGAACGGCACTAGCGTCTCATACGAGATTCCGAGCGAAGTAAATTGTCCAGTGAATAGCAAAGGGATGGCCCAGCGAAACGCAAAGAGAGAGGCAAAGAACACGTACAGCGCGATGCCAGTCACCACCCATTTCCGGGGTATGCGAGTCAATGGAGCCTGGTAAAAGTATCCGAGCAGAAAGCTGATGAGATAGGTTCCCAGCTCCAGCCTCTGCCCCAGAATGAGATGAATGGTGAGCAAGGGTACTGCGAGCACCGCAAAAACGAGCGCATATGGTCTCTTGCGCGGGCTTTCGCCATCGTTCTTTTCCGTTCTGTTAGCGCGTATACGCCCGTAATGCAGACCCAGAAACACGAAAGCCATCTGCCCGAATAGCGATGACGGGACAGTGAGTGTCAAATCGCTTGTTGCAGATTGATAGACCGCTTTGCCCGCAAACAGCGTGCTTAATCCCCCCGCTCGCATCATGTTGAGTAACTCGCCCAGCGATGCTGCCAGAATGCAGAAGGTGGCCACTTTGCGATACGGGAAGGCACGCATGCGACAGGCGGTTCCCATCGGTTGGGCTAATGTAACAATTAGGAAGCCCAGGGAGAGCCCCAGTGTGGCAGTAGCCACGTCCGCCAGCCATAGGTTCAGCGCGTCAAACCGCTGGTTTTCGTCGAAACCGGCGAGGGTGCCTGTGCCGAACATTACCGCTGCGGGACCACTGAGCGAGTACAGCATGGAGAAGAGCACGAAAACATGGGCGATAGTGCTCCACTGGTGCAGGGAAAGGCGAAGGACGTAAAGCAGACAGAGCGAACCGGCCAGGCTCAAAAACCAGCTGAGCGGTGCATAGCCATAGGATGCTGTACCCAATCCTGCCAGCAACAGCAGGCACGTGATGAGAAAATAACCGATGGCTCTCGTGCTCATGTTTCCGTTCCGAAAAGCAGGTGGGCATACCTTTCCAGCGCATACTCCAGCGTGTACGGTGCCAGGTCCTCCTGCGAGGCGGGACGCAATTTCCCATCTATGGCAGACTGAATGGCCTCCGCCAGCGCGCGCACATCCCCAACGTTGACCAGTGCGCCGATCTGTCCTCCTTTCAGCGCCTCGGCAGGGCCGCTGGGACAGTTCGTTGCGACCACAGGTGTCCCCAATGCCAGTGCTTCAATCAACACCGTCGGTAATCCTTCCCAGCGCGAGGAGAGCACGAACACACCTGCCCGTTTCATGTAGGGGGAGGGGTTTTGCATGAACCCGGGCAGGGACACGTCCTCTTCCAATCCCAGCTCTTGCACCAGCGCGGATAAAGCGGGTCTCTCTTCCCCCTCGCCCAGAATCATCAGCCGTGCTGGTCGTTGCTGGCGCACGATGGCGAACGCGCGAATCAGCGTGGGAAAATCCTTAGGCGCGGTCAGCCGTCCGGCCCCCAGCACTACGGGCGGTTCGCCGTCGCGGAACCAGGGATGGTCTAAAGGCTCCTCCGCCTTGCGAAGCAGGTCGGGCGTGATAATTGGGTTGTAGATCATGCGCACTTTTTGTGCCGGCACGCCCATGTACCGCACCAGCTCATCTGCAACCCCTTGCGACACCGCCACTACCGCGTGCGCCCACCGATAGAACGGACGCGTCCATAGCGGCAGAAGGCGCGCTGGCAGAGTGCGTGCGTGCGCCACCACCTGGCTGGGCGTGCTGTGTACGGTCACCACCACGCGAGTGGGCACGCGCGCAATACTGCGGGCGCAGATGGCAACCGTGTTGGCATGATCCAGTGCAGAGAGCAAAGCAAAAGGTCTCTCACGACGCAAGTAGCGAACCAGCCCCGGTAGACTAGCGAGCACCCGAGGGGCGTGTAGGTCCACAACTCGCACCTCGTGGGGTATCTGTGGCAGGTATGGACCCTCGGCTCTGGCGAGTACGAGGTGCACTTCGTAGCCCCTGTGCACGAAGCCCTTCGCCAGATGCAAGAACACCCGCTGTGCGCCTCCTCCCGCCAGAGAGGGCAGGTAAAGCGCCAGCCGTTCAGGGTGCGCCATCTATGCCCTCCTTGCGTCGGAGCAAACCGCCTAGCCTAATCTTGAGCCGCAGTGCCTTCTGCCACAAACGCGAGAAGGCGTGATCGGCGACGCTTGCCGTTTCGCGACACATATTGATAGCTTCGTTTAGCGAGATGATCGCTGGGGCAAACCGGGCGATATCGCTGGCGAGGCGTTCGATATCGCGTTGGCTGAAGCGGTTATGATGATAGCAAATGGTCCATACGCCAAAAGGCATTCTGCGAAACTGCCACATCTGCTGGGGAACCCATATCATATCCCTCCACCTTCTGGGTGCCAGCCAAAAACCATCGCTGATAACACGAATGCCTAGGTCTCGTAGTACGGCAAGGGTATGCGTGTCAAAGCTGTGGGCGGGCGCGACGAAGACGTCGGGACGCACCTGATGGTGGCGGAAGATCTCTAACGCCTTTTGCAGTTTCTCACGCTGGACGTCAGGAGGTAAGCCTGCGAACTCACTGCGCCGGTTCACACCTAGCAGGCCTGGGCGGTCGGTTGCGTACAGATGCTGGTAACCGTGTAGACCGATCGCCCAGCCCTCGTCTTGTTTTGCACGTAGCCATTCCCAAAAATCGGGGCGAGCCGGTTCCACCTGCAGCTTCGGGTCCCTATTGTCTGGTACCACCGCAAGGATCGGTTTAACCCGGTGGCGCTCCAATACCTGTTCCACCTGCTTCCAGATGGTCCAGTTCGCCGTTGGACAGATATCATCGAATCGCACCAGATAACGCGCTTTCATTATGAGCCTATCCTGCTTTCTGAAAGAAGATACGGTCCACAAATGTATCGCGGTAGTCTACCACCATTTGCCGTAAGAGATACTTGAGCAAAAGAGCAGGGATCCGTCCTCGAGGGGGGTGGGGATGTCCGATCTTGATGCCGGTTACCGCATTCAGCCACGTCCGAAAGCGTGCGGACGCTGAAAGCCGATGCCATTCAAAGCGAGCGTTGTTGGCTTCAATATAGGCATATCCTAACGGGCGAGTGAGCATGTAGATAACGGATATAAACGCGGGGTCACTCCAGCCGTAATTGAAGCAGACACGATTAAACACAAGGTCAAATTGCTTGCGCAGCAGGCGCGGTGCTTCGTCCATATACCCCAGCGAGAAGGTCACCTCCACGCCCGCCTCCTTGGTCTTCTGCTGGGCAATGCGCATGTAATTGCGACTCACGTCGTGCCAGGTTACGATAGCCCCTCGGCGAGCAAACGCGACAGAGTACTGCCCTGGTCCCCCACCAAGGTCGAGAACCTGCTTGCCTTCCAGCCCACCCATCCGTTCCGCCAACTCGGTGATGAGTGCCTCATCGACCGCACTCCATGCTCGCTCGGCGTACTGCTGGGCATATTCCGCTGGCACGGGGTCCCAGCCCTTCTCGGGACGATGCAGACGAGCGTGGAGATAGTTCACCATGGCTATACCCTCCTCACCGTTTTTCCCCCGTCGTAGCCGCGAAACCGGAACAGCGATCTAGAAGGATAACGGAATTGGGTGAGCGCTACCAGAACCCCAGAATATACCAGCAGGACGACGGTCGCTAGGAGTGCTTGGTGAGGTAGCGTGGACCCCCGCGGCATCACCTGCCAGACCAGTAGCATCGCCAGCACCGCGATGCCAACCCGTGCGATGCCGCGCCAGTTGGTAGGCACGGGGAAGAACCTCCGCCCGATAACGATACTTGCCAGCAGAGCGCAAAGATACGCGGCGAGCGTCGACCACGCCGCGCCCATGACCCCCTTCTGCGGTATCCAGATCAGGCTCAGGATGACATTCACGAGTAGAGCCACGCCCATTACCCATAACTGGTGCACCGTGTGTTTGCCCAGCTGGAAGGCAAGGTCGAAATGGTAAGAGCGCAGACCGTTGAGCAGGGTTGCTAGCGCGATCCACGGCATCAGGCTGATCGCTGTGTCCTGAAAGCGGTGTCCAAGCACGGTTCTAGCCACCTCTGGCGCGAACAGAACCATGCCTGCGGTGAAAGGCGCGGCGACAGCCATGAGCAGAAAGATATTGTGGGATAACTGCTGGCGGGCAGGCGCGATACCGCGCTGTTCGAGGTCGTTCAGGATCAACGGAAAGGCGGCGGTGTTGACGATGAGCATCAGCATCATCAGTATCTGTGAGGTCAAATCGTAGCCGGCGGCGTAGATGCCCGCAGCGTGATCGTCAATGAAGTAGGCGATTAAAAAGCGGTCGGATGAGTTCAGCAAGTAGCTCAGTGCCAGCGTCGCGCTCAGCGGCATGCCGTACTGCATGATCTGCTTTGCCAGCCGAAGGTCTACCTGTGCCCGCACACTCCGCCACAGTGCGCGCGATTGTGTAGCACTGCTCAGAAGAAAGCCTGCGATATGCCCCAGCACAGGCGCCAAGGCTACCGGGTACCACTGCAGAAGCAAAATCCCTCCGGCGATGGCAATGATGGCTTTCAAACCGGACACAAGCCCGTATGCCGCCGGAGCCAGCTGCGCCCGAAGGATTTGCAGGTTGATTTCGAACCATCCCTGCGTCCAAAGCAGCGGCAAAGCGGATATCAGAAGCCACCGCCACTCGGAAGAGGTGCACAGCACCGCCGGTAGCCCCGCCAGGGCGGTCGCCAGCATCAGCCAGCGATACACAGACCGGATGGTCGCAAGCAGGTGGGCGGAACCCTCTTGCCCGGGAAGGTAGCGAAGCACCGCCAGCGCAAGCCATTGAAAAAGCAAAACGTTTGCCAGCCCCGTGCCCGCTATCACCAGCGCATAGCGCCCGTACTCGTCCGGTGAAAGCAGGCGTGTGTAGACCGCGATCGCCAGAAAGTTGACGACACCGGGCAGTCCGCGTGCCAGCAGATAGATGGCGCTATGTTTGAGTAGAGCCTTCATCAGTTGAAAAGGTACCTCAGGCAGGGGGCTTTGTGGGGTTCCGGCTCAGGAGAGCCACCAGGCTCCCCAGCATCAATCCGCCTGTCAAAGAAAGGGCGATATTGAGCTTCCATCGCTTGTTCACGGGCTCTTCCTTCAGCGTACCGTTTTCCAGCACCTCCCAGCGATTCGGGTCACTTGACATCTCCGTCCGTGCCTGTTCCAGGTTCATCCGCAGTTGTCCCACGATGTCGTTCAGGATAAACACCTCACGTGCCAGTCTCTGCAGTTTGATGGTATCCTCCGGGGCGCGGGATGCCAGCTGCCGCAACGCATCGACCTGTGCTTCCAGCCCCACCCGTTGTAGTTCCAGCGGGGCGAGGTTCGGCTCTAGATTCATGTTCACCGCCTGCAGGTAGTTGTCTATCTCCTTGCGCAACCGCTCTCTAGCGAGTGCGATCTGTTTTTTCAATCTTACCACATTCGGGGCGTCGGGTCCGTAGGTCAGCTCGGTCACGCGCAGTTCATATTCGAGCTCGGTTATCTTCGCACGCCACTGAGCGGCAGGAGGTAGGTCCGCAGGCAGGTCCGCTGCCGATTTCGCCGCTCGCTGAGCCACTTGCCGGGCGCGGGCGATCTGCTGGCGCACCTGTTCGAGTTGCAGTTGGGCGGAGTTGAGTTGCTGGAGGTAACTGCTGTCTACGCCAGTGCCCCCCGTGCTCGGCACGCGCAACGGAGAGGAGGCGCCGGGAAACGAGGCTCCCACAGGAGCGGAGGGCGCGCCCCCTTCGCGGACCATTTTGCGCTGGAAATCCAGCAGGCGGTTTTCCGCCTCGCGCAGCTGTGTGGTACGCAGAGCCAGCTCCTTTTCCAAGAACTCCACCTGATTGCGCACTAGAGGCAGATTCAATTCGCGGTTCAGTGTGCCCAGGGTGCTCACATACGTCTGGGCAACCCGTTGGGCAACCCGTGGGTCCTTATGTTGAACCGATACGGTAATGAGGTTTGCCTGGACGTCGTCGCGAACGGAGGTCATCTGCTTCAGTTTCTTGGGGGGGATATGCGTCTGCTGGGCGACCATCTCCCGGATGCGCGCGCTTTCCAGCACTGCCCGGTACATCTTCAGCGATGGCGCGCCACCAGAAGGCACGGAAATCCCCAGCGATTGCGCCAGACCCAGCAGAGAGGAGGTGCCTCCCGCCGGAAACAACAGGGTAGAGTAGGCTTCGTACACCGGGGCGGGTATCCATGTCGCCAACACACCGATCAATACACACAACAGGGTTAACCCTGCCACTGTCCGTCTGCGCCGCCAGATGATGGCAAACAGTTCGCTAAGCGTGATCTCCTCCTCTTCAGCTGCCATGAAGCCTATCGCATCTCCCCCCTGAAAGCAGTGGTCATTGAAGTTATTGTAACAAAGAGAGAGCGGGGGCGTCAAGCGAAAAAAAGGGTTCGCGCGCGAGATGGCGAAGATTAGCCGTGCGAAAGGAGTGATTCCGATGCCATACGAGATAGAAACCCGTTATGTGAGGTTCAAAAGCGGTGGGGACACCGTTCAGGCTTACCTTGCCATCCCGCGGGCAAAGGGAACCTTCCCCGGCATGCTTGTCATCCACGAGTGGTGGGGGCTGAACGACTGGGTGAAAGCACAGGCGGACGCGCTGGCGAAGCAGGGATACGTTGCGCTGGCGGTGGACCTGTACCGCGGCAAAGTGGCAACCGAGGTGATGGAGGCACATGAGCTGAGCCGCGCCTTGCCGGAAGACCGCGCCCTGCGCGACCTGAAAGCGGGTTTTGAATATCTGCGCCGTTTGCCGCAAACCCGCGGGAAGCGACTGGGCGTCATCGGCTGGGGCATGGGGGGCGGATGGTGCTTAACGCTGGCGGTGAGCGAGCCGCGCCTGTCTGCCTGCGTCATCTACTACGGGCGTCTGCTAACCGATGAGGCAGTGCTCAAGCGTATTCCGTGTCCGGTGCTGGGCATCTTTGGTGACCGCGACCGGGGAATCCCTGTGGAGATGGTGCGGGCGTTTGAGAGCGGGTTGAAGCGTCTGGGCAAAAGAGTGCAGATACATATCTTCTCGGGCGCGGGGCACGCTTTCGCCAATCCGAACAATGAGCGGGGCTACAACGCCGATGCGGCACAGAAGGCATGGCAGATGACGCTGGATTTCCTGAAGCGAACGCTTGGCTAGGGGCTATCCTCCGGCATGTTAGCGAGCCGTAGCCGCCACCGCCGAGGAGCGAGCATCGTCAGCTTGCCCGTCTCCAGCCATCGCTTCCATCTCGCTTGTACGATGAGGCTCAGGGCACGTTCCTCGTCGCGGTCGCGAGGACGAGTGCGCGGGAGGCGTTGGAGCGTTCCGCGCTGAAGCATGTCCAGCAGGTTCGCCCGCCTCTGCGCCTGAAGCTCATCCCATCTCATCCGGCGCATGACGGTGATGTACCTCCCGCCCCATCTCTTCCAACAACGCAAGCACGCCTTCGCGCCCTGCCCGCTCGTGCAGATATTGCCAGTCCACCTGGGCGGCATGGAGACGCAGTAGCTCGTTCGCCCATCGTCTGTCCTCTTGTGAGCGCCAGTGCACCGCCGCACTCAGTCGGTCAATCAGCAGGTCCTCAATGCCGATGCAGTACACTACCGAGCCATCGTCCATTTCAATCTGCACCACCCGTTCGGGGTCACCGGCAAGGTCGGTATCAGGGATTTCAATGGCAACTCCCCACTGCGGATGTACCCAGTGTCGCCCCGCAGGTTGAAAACCCATCTCTCGCAAGGTTTGCTCTACACGCTGGCGATCGCTAGCAACAATATCTATGTCCGCGGTGACGTAAGCCCCTGCGGTGTAGAGTGCGACCGCTGTCCCTCCGACCAGAATGGGGCGTATCCCCGCTTCTGCTAGTCGGCGAGTCAATTGCGCCAGCACCCATATCTTACGCTCGGTAGGGTCTTCGGGTATACGGCTCGTCATGTTCATGTCTCCTGCAATACAGTACCCTATTAGATGCTCTACGTCAACTGGGCAGGGAACGCATGGCGCGCTGGTGAAACACTCCGTACACAACTGTCGCGGAGGGGTGTCATGCTGTACATTGAACGGGGTGTTGGTGACTATCAGGTGCTTCAGCGTGGGGGCGACGACCGGGCAGAGGTAAACGTCGTAGGGGTGTGCCGCCCGGAAACAGAGGGTGTGGTGGAAGCGCAGATACTGAAGGTGGACGAGGTGGTTCGGGACTGGGTAGCCGTCGGTTCCGCGCAGGATGGGAGGTGGAGAGCGTCGCTTCATCTGCAAACGGGCGGACCCTACACCCTTCGGTTTCGCCTGAACCATCAGCCCGAAGAGGTGGCTGAAATCAGGGAGGTGCTTGTCGGCGACTTGTGGGTGCTGGCAGGACAGTCGAATATGGAAGGGTTCGGCGACCTGGTAGACGTGGAGCAACCGCATCCGCTGGTGCATAGCTACACGATGGCAGAGAGCTGGGAGATCGCTCGCGAACCGCTACACTGGCTGTGCTGTGCCATCGATGCGGTGCACAACCCCAATGGTGTGGTGCCCGGCGACGAACAGCATGCTGAATGGCATCGCACGCGCAACAAAGGGGCAGGACTGGGGCTGTCCTTTGCCAAGGCGATGGTGGAGGCGACGGGCGTGCCTGTTGGATTGGTGCCATGTGCCCATGGTGGCACCTCAATGACACAGTGGAGCCCGGACCTGGCGCACCTGGAAGGCGGTTCGCTGTACGGTTCGATGTTGAGGCGGTTCCGGGCGGTTGGAGGCAAGGTCAAAGGCATGTTGTGGTATCAGGGCGAGAGCGATGCCAACCCCAACGACGCACCGCTGTTCGCCGAGCGGTTTACGCGCTTCATCGAGCGGGTACGTGCTGACTTTGGTGACCCCGGACTGCCCTTCTACTACGTGCAAATCGGGCGGTTTGTGGTGGCGATGCCGACGGAAGGGGAGCTAGCGTGGAATCAACTGCAGGACATCCAGCGCCGCCTCCCGGAGGAGATTCCGAACACGGCGGTAGTGGCATCGGTTGACCTAGAGTTAGATGACCTGATTCACATCGGCACGCAGGGGCTAAAGCGATTGGGCAAACGGTTGGCAAACATCGCGTTAAGGGAGCTGTTTGGGCGCAGGGACATCCAGCGGGGTCCGCGCCTGCTGGAGGCACGTGTGGATAACGCGGAAGGCACTCGCATTCGCGTGCGCTTTGCCGACGTGAACAGTAGATTAACCGCACCGGGCAGAGTCGCGGGATTCTCTCTGCGTACAGCGCAAAACCATCCTTATCGCATCATCTACAAAATGGAGGTGGATCACGCCGCCCCAAGCGACATGCTTTTGCACCTCACGGAGCCTTGTCCGGAGAACGCCTTCCTGTGGTACGGGTTCGGCATCGACCCCTACTGCAATGTGAGCGACGAGGCGGACATGGCGGTGCCCGTGTTCATGGCGGTGCCCATCAGGCGATAGGCGGATTGGGGTATACTGGAATCGCTATGGAGAATCAGAGGGTGACCATTGGAGTGCTGGCACTACAGGGTGATTTTGAGGCGCACCTGCGCATGTTAGAGCGATGCGGGGTGCAGGGACGAGAGGTGCGCACCGCCGAGCAGTTGCGCGAGGTGGATGGTTTAATCATTCCTGGCGGCGAAAGCACCACCATCATGAAGCTGATGCAGCGCTATGGGCTGGATGCAGTCATTCGACAGCGCGCCGAGGAGGGGATGCCGGTCTACGGAACCTGTGCGGGGCTGATCGTGATGGCACAGGAGATAGAAGGATACCCGGGACAACCGCGGCTGGGGCTTCTGGATGTGGCGGTGGCGCGGAATGCTTTCGGGCGACAGGTGGACAGCTTCGAGGTAGACCTGCCTGTGCCGAAGCTGGGCGAACCGCCTGTGCGGGCGGTGTTTATCCGCGCCCCGTATGTGACCCGTACCGGTGCCAACGTGGAGGTGCTGGCGAGCCTGGATGGCAAGGTGGTGCTAGTTCAGCAGGCGAATCTGTTGGGTGGCGCGTTCCATCCCGAATTGACCGATGACCTGCGACTGCATCGGTATTTTGTGGAGATAGTGCGCGCTTCCCAAAAGCAACAGTGACCGGCGTGTTATCACCGGCCACTGTTTGGCAAAGGGCTACCGAAAGGGAGCTCTCAGGACTCGGCGTAAGGGGGCTTTTGGGTATCGAAAGGTATCAAACCAAGGCTGGCAGCTCGCCGGAACGCCTGAACACGGTTCGATACCTGCAGTTTGTCGTAGATGTTGGCGAGATGGAAGTCCACGGTGCGCTTGCTGACAAACAGAAGGTCCGCAACCTCCTTGCTGGAGCGTCCCTCGATAATCAGCGACAGCACCTCAATCTCGCGCTTTGTCAGCTTAACCGAGCGCTCGTCGGAACCTTTGTGCTTCGGTGTAGCCATGGTACTCATCTGCTCCTTTTAGCTCCTTTCCGTTTTTCGCGCCGCCTCCAGTGGAAATATTCCATAATCTCTGCCAGTTTCACAACACCATTTCGGGCGAGAGGCACACACCCGTGGAAACCGGTAATGTCACGGGGCATCTGGTGGTTGAGAGATGTTCGCTACCAGATGACAATTCACTATACTTAGATGCCAGTTCGTGGCTGTCGGTTCCGTTGGTATTAGGGAAAACGAAACAATGTGTGTCAGCGGAGGATATACCCATGCAGTGGCTACCGAACCCCGGCAAGTCGCTCACCCGGGCGGTCGCGGAACAGGTGTGGGCGCGTTATCCAATACGCACCCATGTGGTTCAACCCGGAGAGGACATCCTTGCTATCGCGAAGCAGTATGCACAGCCGCACCTTCAGCAGGGAGATATTCTGGTGATTAGCGAAAAGGTGGTGGCGATCTGCCAGAGGAGAGCTTTTCCTGTAGATGAGATTCGCCCCCGCCCGCTGGCGCGGTGGCTGAGCCGATATGTGACCAAAACCCCGCATGGCATCGGCATTGGCAGTCCAGTGACGATGGAGCTGGCTCTGCGTGAGGCAGGGGTATGGCGGATACTGCTGGCGGCGGCTGTCGCTGCGGTGACCAAGCCGCTGGGTATGCGCGGGGTGTTTTACCGTATCGCCGGGCGCGGGGTGGCGTCTATCGATGGTCCTACTCCCTACACGCTTCCTCCCTACAATCGCTATGCCTCGCTGGCTCCCAAGGAGCCGGATAGGGTGGCACAAAGCCTTGCGGATGAGATGGGTGTGCCCGTCGCCATCATCGACGCCAATGACCTCGGCGTGGAGGTGCTTGGTGCCAGCCGTGGGGTGGACCGCGCTCTGGTTGCCGAGCTGTTCCGCGATAACCCGCTGGGGCAGGGAAGTCAGCAGACGCCCTTGTGCATCCTGCGTCGTCAGAGTTAGCGGCGCGTTCGGTGCCAGATACGGAGCAGTTCCGCTACGCTCCACGCCTGGGCGAAACATCCGCGCGGGTGGTGCGGCGGGTCGCCGTCGAAGATCTCCGAGACCGTGCCCAGCCCGGCATAGCGCAGATGCCTTTCAAACGGCTTGAGCAGACTGCGCGCCCGGGCGAGTGTGGAGGCGTTCTCCCCAAAAGCGAACAATAGCGTATCCGCATAGGGTCCCAACAGCCACGGCCACACGGTCCCCTGATGGTACGCGCTGTCCCGGGCGAAGACATCCCCTTCGTAACGACCGCGGTACTCGGGGTCATAGGGCGCGAGAGTGCGCAGTCCGTAAGGGGTCAGCAGGTGGCGACCTGTGATGGACACGATCTGCTTTGCCATGTCGCGGGGCACCGGCGGCTGGGGGATTGCCAGCGCAATGAGCTGATTCGGGCGCAGGCGGGGGTCCTGTCTGCCCAAATCGTCCACCACATCGGCAAGGTAGCGCAGGTCCGCGATCCAGAATCGTTGCATGAACGATTCCTGCGCTCGGCGAAGCAGTTCCGCGGCGGTATGAAGCGTGGCAGGCTCATCGTAGCGGCGGGCAGAGTCCGCAAGCACATGTAGGAACTGAATCCACAGGGCGGCGATCTCCACGGGCTTGCCTTCGCGCGGGGTAACCACATGGTCGCCCACCTTGGCGTCCATCCAGGTGACCTGCCAGCCCGGCTCGCCCACGCGCAGGATGGCGTCGGTGGGGTCTATCCGGATGCCAAAGCGTGTGCCCTGTTGGTATGCGCTCAGGCACTCTTTCAGGCGCGGGTAGATGGTATCCCGGAAGAACGACTCATCGCCGGTTTGCTGGCGGTAGCAATCTGCCATCCACGCGAACCATAGGGTGGCGTCGGCGGTGTTGTACTCCGGTTCCTCGCCCACATCGGGGAAGCGGTTGGGGATTAAGCCGTCGCGTATATGGTTGGCAAATAGATTCAGCACCTCGCGCGCCTCGGCGTATCGTCCTCGCACCAGCAAAATACCCCGCAGGGAGATCATCGCGTCGCGCCCCCAATCGGTGAACCAGGGATAGCCCGCCACGATGCTGGTGCCCTGCTGTCGCCGGATGATGAACTGCTCGGCAGAACACCAAAGGGCACTTACCAGCGGATGCTCACAGAAGGGCTCGGGTACGGTCTGGGTATCCGGCGGCTCGGCGAGAAGTGGTGCAATCGGCTCCAACGAGACGGCGATGGTCACGCTTTCGCCCTGCTGGAGTTCGCATACCAGCTCGCCGGGCGTCCAGAGGTCTTCAGTGTCGTCCAGACCGCGCTCGCTTTCCGCAGGATAGTGAAACCCGTAGTACCAGTCCGGGCGAGGTCGGAAATAGGCTTTTCCCGTGTGCAGAAAGACGGCGGGGAAGCCTGGGTATGGCACGAATCGGTACACGCCGGGTGCCAATTGCTCAGCCTGCGGGTTCAGAGCGGAGTTCGCATGTGTCAGCGCATGATAATCCCGGCAGGCAAACAGCGGTATCAGGTGCAGGGTAAGCGTTCCTCGCCCAGAGGACATCGCGTACCGCACTGCAACGGCGTTCTGCGAGGCGATCAGCCACACCTGCCTCTGCACGATTGCGTTGTCCACTTGATACAGATGCGTGGGGCAAGGATGGAGATTGAACCGGAGCAGGTGACGGACGCCGTTTGGGTGGATGGTACCATGGTACAGGTGAGCAGAGACCGGGTAGGTGCGCGAGTCTTTCTCCACCCACGCCTCTATCTCCGCCAGCACAAGCACCCTCCCGATAGGAGGCGGCACTGCGGCGGTCAGCAGTCCATGATAGCGCCGGGTGCGCAAGCCGACGATGGTTTCGCACGCGAAGCCGCCGATGCCGTTGGTGAACAGCCACTCACGCCGAGTTGCGGTGCTCAGATCGCGCAGGGCGGCCTGGGCGAATTGCATGAGAGGCGGGCATTCTGCACTCATTTGCGTTCTCCGAACCTTTGCTTCGCGCGGGAAGCAGGATGTTCCTTTTTGGCAGTGCTGGCAACTGCACAACAGGAACCTGCCTTCTGCACCGCGAACTGTTTGCCCACAAGGAAGCAGGAAACTTTCTCTGCGCCGTTTAATGTTATGGGCGATTGTCAAAGCGTTCTATAACGGAGCGATCGATGGTTACGTTAACGCGCGAAGCGACATCCGACACTACCTCCGCTGTTACCGTGCGCCCGCGGGCGGTACTTGTGGGCATCGCGGGCATTATCGCGTTGTGTGTGATTGTCTCCGCTGGTGAGTTGATCGCCAAGAACATCCAGATCGGCATGATGCAGTTGGCACCTGCGCTGGTGGGGGTATTATTTGTGCTCGTCGCGGTGAACCAGCTAATCGGCTGGCTGTTTCCTCGGCTGAAGCTCACTCCGGCGGAGATCGCGGTGGCGTATGTGCTGATGATCCCTGCACCGATGATCGCCTCGCGCGGGTTGATGGAGCGTTGGCTACCCTTGCTGGTGGGGGTCAACTACTATGCGCCTGGCAACCGTTGGGATGTGCTCTTTTTCCCCCACATTCCGCAGGCGCTGGTTCCCTGGGATGTGACGAAAGGGGCGCGTCAACACATCGCCGTCTGGTTTTACGAGCGTTTGCCTGGTGGGGTTTCCCTGCCGTGGCGGGAGTGGGTGGCGCCGCTGGCGGTTTGGTTGATTCTAGTACTCGCGGTCTATTTCGCTTTTTTCTGCATGACCGTCATTTTGCGCAAGCACTGGGTGGAAGGCGAAAAACTGAGCTTCCCGCTGGTGCAGTTGCCTTTAGAGATGATGCTTCAGCCCCAGTCGTTTTTGCGCAATCGGCTGATGTGGGCGGGGTTTGTGGTGTCGTTCGGACTGTTTTTGGTCAACGGACTGCATCAGTGGGTGCCTTCGGTGCCCGAGGTGCCGTTGATGTTTCATCTGAACCCGCTGTTTACCGAGCGTCCGTGGAACCAGGTCAGTTACTGGGCGATATGGATTTCGCCAGCGGCTATCGGCTTCTTCTACTTGATGCCGACCGACCTGCTGTTCAGTTTCTGGCTATTCTATCTGCTGGGCAAGGTGCAGGAGGCGATCGCAGGCGCATATAGCGAGAACATCCCGTTCGAACATGCCACCTTCGGGGCGCACGTGGCGTACCAAGGTGCAGGGGCGTTTATCATGTTGGCGTTTCTCACCCTCTACAGCGCACGGCATCACTTGAAACACGTCTGGCAGAGGGCGATTGGCGCCGTTCCTCCCGACCCCGCTGAACAGCGCGAAATGTTCTCGTATCGCTTAGCGGTCTGGGGGCTGATAGCGAGTGTGCTGGTGATTCTGCTATGGGCGCGCTGCTTTGGGATGACGTGGCAGGTTGCGCTGTTTCACTTTGGGGTGTATCTGTTCGTGCAGGCGATCATCATGTCGCGCTGTACGGCGGAGGGTGGTCTGTTGATCACCGAGGGCTGTTTCACCCCGATGGACATCTACACCTGGGGTGAGCGGCAGATGTTGGGCGCGCGGCAGCTGACTCTGCTCTCTTTTCTGGACGGGATGCACACGCGCGATTTGCGGGGCATGCTCCTCACCGGCTTGCTGGACGCGCAGAAGGTGACCGAGCAGGCGCGCCTGCGGGCAAGAACGGTGTTGTGGCTGTTGGTGGGTGGGGTGGTGCTCGCCATCCTGGTCGCGCTGGTCATTCAGATGTGGCTACCCTACAAGTACGGCGCCATTAATCTTTACAGCTACACGTACAGCTGGGCGAGCATCCAGTTTTTCCGTGAGAACGCGCCGTTTATGGGAGGCGTGCCGACGCGCCGCGAGTACCCTGCGGGACCCCTGTTCACCATAGTGGGAGCACTGGTGTGCGCGATGTTGAGTTACCTACGCTGGCGTATCGCGGGCTTTCCCCTGCACCCGCTGGGATATGCCATGGCGCCGTCGTGGGGGATTGTGGTCTTCTGGTTCTCGATGCTGGTAGCGTGGCTCATCAAGATGCCCATCGTGCACTACGGCGGGATGCGTACCTTCCGCCTTCTTCGCCCGTTCTTCCTCGGGCTAATATTCGGCGAGTTTCTGTCTGCGTGCCTGTGGTCGCTCATCGCCTGGTTCTGGCAGTTGCCCACGCCGACGTTCCCCTGGCCCTAGCTAAAGCAGTCCGCCCGTGACGCAGCTGAAGAAACCCAGCACGGCGTTGAGCAGGAAGACCTCGTACCAGTCCATCTCCAGGAACAGGCGCAGGATGAAGAGGTCTACAAACCAGGCGACTAGCATCAGAAGCCACAAACCAGTCACTGCCGATAACACCAGAGCCAGACTGGAGTTGACGACCATGAGCATCGTCACGGGGAGCATGTTCCGGTAGCCTTCTAGGAAGCTGACCTGAAACGGCTCGCCGGATAACCTGCCCGTGATCTGCACGGCAATCCAGATAATGAGTGTGTCAAACAGCCATTTGAGCACGGTGAACACGCTCATCACGGGGATAACCACCGCGCCAAACTGAGCCAGCAGTTCTATCTGCCCGAACGCACCCTCCTGCAAGCGACGCACCGCCAGCCACAACACGCTACCCACCGCCAATCCCGCGCCCGCCACAACCATCACGACTTCCCAAAGCGGTAGGCTTAGGATTCGCTCTTTCCAGTCCAGACTCTCCATCGGGTTGCTACCGCTTTTTCGGTTTCAAAAACGGTTCTACAGGCAAATGTTCCTTCTGCCACTGTGCGACATTCCGCCACTCCACGTGACCATCCAGGTAAGCCACGTTCCCGCCGTCTTCATGGTTGCCCAGCCAGTTCGAGTAGAGCACGTCGCCAAACACCGGGGTATCGCTCTCCTCGACATCGCGGGCGGGTTGGAGATACCAGTAGGAAACGCGCAGTTCACTACGCTCCCCTTTGGGGCGCGGTCGCTCATCCGATGGGCAGAAGAAGACCGAAAGGCTGTCGGTATAAGCGGAGACCAGGCGCACCCAACGAGCAGGAACGGGGTACTGGTCGTCGTAGTCCTGCGCGTACAGCTTCAACGCCTGCGCCAGGTAGCGCAGATTGGAGCGGCAGACGGTGCGGTTGGCGGCTTCGCTACTTCTGCCGTAGAGGTTGAGAATCATCCCCATCACCGTCAGCATGATCAGGAACACCACGAAGGCTTCGAAGTGGCGACGGTGCAGAGCACGGTCGAGCCAGCGTTCTTTCCAGGTGTAGGGCATGGCGAACCCCTCCTTTTGACTCTGCAGAGGGCACGGGTCTGTTCCCAGCAATATTGTAACACTTTACGGCAAGAAAACGGAATGGTGTGCTGGAGGTTAAAAAACGCCCTGCGCTTTCAGGCTCACCCACCTGCCGTCGCCGAGTATCACGTGGTCGAGCAGTTCGATACCTAGCAGTTGCCCTGCCTGATAGATGACCCTAGTGATCTGGACATCCTCACTGCTGGGGGTAGGGTCGCCGCTGGGGTGGTTGTGGGCGAGGATAATGGAGGATGCGCTGTGCCGAATGGCTTCGCGGAACACTTCGCGGGGATGCAGGAGGCTAGAGTCCAGCGTTCCTTTGGTAATGGTGATTTGGCGCATCACGCGATTCTTGGTGTTGAGCAGGAGCACTACTACGTGCTCCTGCTTCTCGTCGCGCAGATCGCCGTGGAGCAGGGCGTACACGTCATCGGGGCGGGAGATGGCGGGCTGTTCGCCCATCTGCTCGAGCGCGATACGCCGCCCCAGCTCCACCGCCGCCAGCAGTTGCGCCGCCTTGGCGACGCCGATGCCCTTCACCTGTGCTAGTTCATCGGGGCGGGCGTTGGCAATGGCACGCAGGCTACCCATGTTGTTGATCAGGTGCTGACCCAACTGCACCGCCGTCATTTCGGAGGTGCCGGTGCGCAAGAGGATAGCCAGCAGTTCCGCACTGGAGAGCGCGGTCGCCCCGAACTGCACTAATCGCTCGCGCGGTCGCTCGTTTACGGGCAGCTCTTTAATGGTATACTTTGGAGCGCGTTCGGACATGGTAGCCTACAGATTCACCTGCTGACCCGTCTCCGCCGAGCGGTAGATTCCGTCCAGGATGCGCATGATCGCCACACCGTGTTCGACGGGGGCAAGCGGTTGTTTACGCTTCAGGATACAGTCCACGAAGTGCTTCACCTCCGCCAGGTGCCCCTGAATCTGCGGGGGATAAGGCACGACGTCCGCAGGCACGCCGTGGCGGTCGGTGTAGATGCGCAGGGGCTCTAAGGTGGCCCCCCCCTTCGTGCCCATCACCTGCGAGTAGAACACATCGCGTTCGATGTACGACGCCCACGAGGCATCCATTTGGCACACTGCGCCGTTTTCGAAACGAATGAGCGCGGTGGCGAGGTCTTCCACGTCGAAAGTTCCGCCTTTCTGGGGTGTGCCCCAACCGCCTTGTCCGCGTCCATAGGGACCGAATTTGGCGAAGGTCGCGCCGAACACCGATACCGGTTTGGGGCTCCCCATCAGCCACCAGGTCAGGTCGAGCACATGTACCCCGATATCGATGAGGGGTCCGCCGCCGCTGAGGGCTTTGGTGGTAAACCAGCCGCCGAAGCCGGGGATGCCGTTGTGCCTCAGCCAGCCGCACTTTGCGTAGTAGATTTCGCCTAAATCGCCCGCCTCGATGTGCCGTTTCAGGATCTGGCTCTCGCCGCGGAAGCGGTTGTTCATGCCCATCATGAACACAACGCCCGTTTTCTGCACCACCTGCTGGATGCGCTCGGCGTCCTGCAGGTTATGCGCCAGTAGGGGCGAAACATTTTTCGCCCCTACCAGCAGGTTTCGGTGAACACGTAGGGCACGCCGTATTCCTGCGCCACCTGCTTGGCGCGTGCCTCGTTGATATCGCACGCGGCAACAACCTCCGCTTGAGGGTGTCGCTGATAGCCCTGAATATGCAGACTGCCGATGCCGACGCCTACCACGCCGACGCGCACTTTCTTCTGGGAGGAACGTGTTGCTGGCACGGTCATTACCTCACTGCTTGCAAGGGTGTATTCTAAATACTGTATTGGGTAACGCCGGGGCAATATCCTGCTGGCGTTCGCGCAATATGGTACAATAGGCTTGTGGAGACACGGAAGGAGGGAGCCCGTGCTAGAGGTTTTCAATAGGGACTTGCAGGCGTTTCGGGAGCGCATCGACGCCCTGGGCGAGCATCTTTGACGTTGCTCGCGTGAAAGAGGAGATCGCGCGTCTTGAAGAGCAGACCACTAGCCCCGGTTTTTGGGACGACCCCCGCTCCGCGCAGGAGGTCATCCAGCAGTTGAACGCCCTGCGTCAACGCATCGCCAGCTGGGAAGAGGTGGAATCACAGTGGCAGGAACTGCAGGCGATGGCGGAACTCTTGCAAGAGGAAGAGGACCCCGACCTGCTTCGCGAACTGCAGGAGGGCGTGCAGGAGCTGGGCAAGCGTCTGGACACGCTGGAGATGGAGACCCTGCTCAGCGGTGAGCATGAGGCCAACAATGCTATTCTGGAGATCAACGCGGGGGCAGGGGGAACCGAATCGTGCGACTGGGTGCAGATGCTTTTGCGCATGTACCTGCGCTGGGCGCAGGACCATGGCTTCCGCACTGAAATCCTGGACGAGACGCCAGGCGAGGTGGCTGGGCTCAAGAGCGTAACCGTGCGCGTTGAAGGGCGTAACGCTTACGGATTGTTGGAGTCAGAGCGAGGCGTGCATCGTTTGGTGCGCATTTCGCCGTTCGACGCCAACAAGCGCAGGCATACCTCGTTCGCGTCGGTGGATGTGATCCCGGAACTTTCAGAGAGTGAGACGATTCAGATTAACCCGGATGACCTGCGCATCGAGACCTTCCGCGCGGGCAGTGCGGGAGGTCAGCACATGCAGAAGAACGAGACGGCGGTGCGCATCACGCACCTCCCTACAGGCATCGTGGTGACCTGTCAGAACGAGCGTTCACAACAGCGTAACCGCGAACTGGCGTTGCGAGTCTTAATGGCGAGGCTAGCGGAACGGGAACGGCGCGAAAACGCCGAACGGATCGCTGCATTGCGCGGCGAGCCGCCCCCCATCGAGTGGGGGCATCAGATACGTTCCTATGTGTTCCAGCCGTATTACATGGTGAAGGACCATCGGACGGAAGCGGAGACCGGAGACGTGCCTCGTGTGATGGACGGGGATATTGACCTGTTCATCCAAGCATATCTGCGGTGGAAGGGGGCGCGAAAAAATGCGAACAAGCAACCGAGTGGGTAGCCGAATAGCGTGGATGGCAGTTCTTCTGCTGGTGCTAGGCGTCAGTGCATGGGCGCAGGAGCTGAGCACAACCAACGTGCGCACCGAGGAGAGCGGTCTAGCGAACGTGGTGGTTGATGCCCTGCGCGACGTGAGCGGAGCGGATATCGCGTGGCTTCCGGCAGCGGCATTCAACGAGATCAGCGTCAGCCGGGACACGCCTCCTGCAGAGGTGGTGAATAGACTTCTGCCCTACCGCGGTGACCGGGTGGTGGTGCTCAAGCTGACTGGCGCACAGATCCGGCAGGCGCTGGAGCGGTCGCTGACCCTGTACCCCCAGCCCAACGCGGGGTTCCTGCAGGTGAGCGGACTGAAGGTGACCTTTGACCCCACCAAGCCTGCAGGCGAACGGGTGGTGCGCGTGCAGACGGGCAAGGAACTGAAGGAAGACGTAGACCCCGCCCGCGAGTATCGGGTTGCGACATCCGCCACACTGGCTTATGGCGCACTGGGCTATTTCAAGGTGTGGGAACGGTCAGCGGTGGAGCGGGAGATGGACAAGACGGTTGACGACGCCTTGCGCGCCTATCTGGAAGCGGGTAAGCCCATCGCTGGGCTGTCCGAGCGCATCGTGGCGGTGAAGCCGTAACGGAAAGGAGACGACCTGTTGCCTCTACGAAGAGTACTGGCTTTTCTGATCTTCTTTGCGTATCTGATCGTTTCCGGTTGTGCGCCGAGCGCGGTGCAGGCGGAGCGTCCCCCCTTCGACGCAAAGCGCGCGTTCGCCGATCTCGAGAAGCAGGTATCGTTCGGTCCGCGCGTACCGGGCACGCAGGCGCATCTACAATGCCGTGACTGGCTGATGAGCGAGCTGGAGCAGGTGGCTGACCGCGTGGAACTGCAGACGTTCACGCAGGTAGTGAACGGCAAGAGCTTGCGCCTATATAACATCTTTGGCATTTTCAACGAGAACGCTTCCAAGCGCATCATGCTCTGTGCGCACTGGGATACCCGTCCGACCGCTGATGAGGATCTGGAGCCGGCGAATCGGCGCAAACCGATCCCGGGAGCCAACGATGGGGCGTCAGGGGTGGCGATCCTACTGGAGCTAGCGCGGCAGTTCAGACTGAAGCGCCCGGAAGTGGGTGTCATCATCGCCTTCTGGGATGGAGAGGACTACGGTCCCGACGTGAACACCATGCTGTTGGGCTCACGTTACTTCGCCAAAAACATGGGCAAACTGCGCCCGACCTACGGCATCCTGCTGGACATGGTGGGCGATAAGGATTTGCAGATTTACAAGGAGACGAATTCGGTGTACGCGGCGCCCGAGCTGGTGGAGAAAGTCTGGCGAACGGCTGGAGAACTGGGCTATCGCAACTACTTTCCCAACGCGCAGAAGTACACCATTACCGACGACCATGTGCCGTTGATTGAGGCGGGCGTGCCCTGTATTGACCTGATCGATTTCGACTACCCCTACTGGCACACTCTGCGGGATACGGTGGACAAATGTAGTCCCACCTCCCTGCAGGTGGTTGGTGAGGTAGTTGCGGGGGTAGTCTATTCCGAACGGGAAAGCAAGCCATAATCTGTATCAAGGGAACGTTTCAATGCGGTGGCAACCATGCGCGACGTACGCCTCAAAATCTGCGACCTGTGTGGTGCTCCAAACCTCTTGGAGAACACCGAGTGCCATGTTTGCGGCTGGCGCGGACATTTCAGCACCGAACCGACAAAGGTGCGCTCGGTGATTGAGGTCGCGCGCAAACTGCAGTACCACCACACAAAGCGCAGGGATAACCTGCTTAGCCACCTGTGGAAACGCCTGGTGTGGACATGGACTGCCCTGCAGGACTGGTACCGCTGGCGCAGGGGGTCGTATCGCTCGCCGTTCTGATTACTTTTGAGGCTGGTTCTGCCCGAGAACCATCAGCAACCCAAGCAGGGGCGATGGGCGAAAGATTTTTCGCCCATCGCCCCTGCCGTAAATCATCGCGATGACTCGGTACCGTTTGTCATGCTGAGCACCAGCGAAGCCTCTCGTCGTTAAGGGTTGAGATTCTTCGCTTCGCTCAGAATGACAAGAGGGCGTCATGCTGAGCGGGGGTTGCACAAGATACCTCAAGTGCTTCCTACCTTACGCGACAGGGCGGACAGCAGTAACCCTGCGATGCCGCCGCCCACCACCGCAAGCACTACTTTCACTGGTAACCTCCCTACGAGCCTTCGCCCGCGGAGGATGCAGGCGCTTCCGCAGGCAGATGAGGCAGTATCTTCGCCAAAATGTGCGGTTTGGGCATCAGCCCCACCATCCGCTCGCGTGCGAAGCCGCGGGTGAACAGGATGAGCGTCGGGATGCCCTGAATACCGTAAGCGTTGGCGGTGATCGGGTTCTCGTCGGTGTTGAGTTTGACTACCTTCAGCCTGCCCTGATACTCGCGCGCAATCTCTTCCAGAATGGGCGCGAGCATCCGACATGGGGCACACCAAGGCGCCCAGAAGTCCACCAGCACCGGGATGTCCGATTCCAGCACTTCCTGTTTGAAGGTGCTGGCGTTGACGTGCTTGATTAAGCCACTCTCGGCATGGTCAGAAGCCGGTCGTCGTCCGAAAAGACCGAACATTCGATATCTCCACCTCCTTTTGCACAGATGGTTTGCCGTCAGCCACTTTTCGTCACCCTGAGCGCATGCGAAGGGTCTCAAAAACGAGGTGCTTCGCTCCGCTCAGCATGACAATGGGGCTGGCGCTCAACATTCGGGGAACATATTTTGCTCACTCGGTTGTTAGATACGCTTTACCTGCTGGGGGATTCGCGATAGAATAGGGAACTGGCCGGAGTACGTTCCAGTGCAGGAATCGACGACGCAGAGGCAAGGTGCATGGACATCGAGCGCATACGAGGTGGTTTGATCGTCTCCTGTCAGGCGCCAGAGGACACCCCGTTGGGCCAGCCGATGGTGCTGGCGGCGCTGGCAGAAGCGGCGGTGCGCGGGGGTGCGGTGGGTATCCGGGCAAACCTGCCGTCCAACATCCGCGCCATCCGGGAGCTGGTTCCGGTTCCCATTATCGGCATCTACAAGCACGTCCTACCCGACTATCCGGTGTATATCACCCCTACCTTTGAACACGCTCGCGCGGTGGTGGAGGCGGGAGCGGATATCGTGGCGATAGATGCAACCCTGCGCGAGCGACCCGAACCGTTATCCGAACTGATTCAGCGTATCCACGAGCAACTGCATGTGCCCGTCATGGCGGACATCTCGACGCTGGAGGAGGGCATTGCCGCCGCCGAAATGGGGGCGGATCTGGTAGCAACCACTATGTCGGGCTATACGCCGTATACCCAGCACCGGCGCGCACTGGGGGCAGATATTGCGCTGGTAGCACAGCTGGCACAGCGGTTGTCGGTGCCGGTGCTCTGCGAAGGGCGCATCGCTTCGCCTCAGGATGCTCGCCTAGCGCTGGAGGCAGGTGCGTGGGCGGTGGTGGTGGGCACTGCCATTACCGCTATCGACGCTGTGATGCGGCGTTTTGTGGAGGAGATGCGCCGTTCGTTTCCCATGACGTGATGAGCCGTTACTCCCACCCCAACCCCTCCCCGCGGAGCATGACGTTCTATTGTCATTCTGAGCGAAGCGAAGAATCTCAACCGAGATGCTTCACTTCGTTCAGCATGACATTTTGAGCCGTTTTGCGGGTGGGGAGGGGGTGTTCGGCTCGGACAGAGCCTCGCCCTCCAGTTTTTCGTCACCCTGAGCGCACCGAAAGGGCTCGTCCTTTCCTACTCCCTCAAAATCCGCGGTTACCCTACCGTACGCGTCCTCGCATCTGTGGAGGCGACTACCCGTTCACTTGGGGAGGGGGCAGGGCGTTAAAGCGGTTCATCGCCGAGGCAACGCCTTCCGTAATCACCGTTTCCACCGCGTCGGCGGCGCGCTGTAGGACGGGCTCGATCATCAACCGCTCCTGTGGCGAGAACCGCGACAGCACATACTCCACCATCTGCCCGGGCGGGGGAGCACCGATGCCCACGCGAATCCGCGGGAACGCCTGTGTGCCCAGCAGAGCGATAATGGAAGCCAGACCGTTATGCCCTCCATCGGAGCCAGAGGGGCGCACGCGCAGCCTGCCCAGCGGCAATGCCACATCATCCACGATGACCAGCAGGCGAGAAGGCTCCAGCCCGTAGCGCTGAAGCAGGGCGCGCGCCGCTTCGCCACCACGATTCATATAGGTCATCGGTTTCGCCAGCAGAACAGGGGTATCACCAAGGGTGATCAGCCCGCCATGCGCATGGTCGCGATGCAGATTCAACCGACCCCGATGCCGGCTGGCGAGGATGTCCACCACTTCAAAACCGACGTTGTGCCGGGTATGGGCGTACTCCGCTCCCGGGTTGCCCAGTCCCAGCACAATCCACGTCGGCGCTATCTCTGGCTTGCTTCGGAACACCGATGGTCTACGAGTTGCGCATGCGCACCCGCTCCGCCTGCCGCTCGAACAACACGCTGACCGAGTCGTCGTTGTGGATGCGCAGGATGGCTTCCGCCAGCAGGGGCGCTACCGACAACACAGTGATCTTCTCGTTCAACTGCTCCGGCGGAACGGGGATGGTGTCGGTCACGATGAGCTTGCGGATGGGCGAGCGCAAGATCCGTTCCGGCGCGTTGCCCGACAACACGGGATGCGTACAGCAGGCGATCACGCCCGTTGCACCGCGCTCGATAAGTGCCTCTGCGCCCTGCACCAGCGAGCCTCCGGTATCCACCATGTCATCGATCATGATGGCTGTTTTGCCCTCGACGTTGCCCACCACCTCCATGACCTCTACCTTGTTGGGTTCAGGGCGGCGTTTGGCGATGATAGCAAAAGGCACATCCAGCATCTCCGCCAACGTTTTGGCACGGGGGGTACCTGCCACATCGGGCGAGACCACTACGCAGTTCTCGTGCGCTAGACCGGACTCAATCAGGTATTCGCCTATCAGCGGACCGGCGTACAGGTGGTCTACCGGCAGGTTGAAGAAGCCCTGAATCTGCTGGGCGTGCAGGTCTACCGTCAACACGCGGTTTGCTCCGGCCACCTCCAGCAGGTTCGCCACCAGGCGGGCGGTTATCGGCTCCCGCGGTTTGACCTTCTTGTCTTGGCGGGCGTAGCCATAGTAGGGAATGACGCAGGTGATTCGTCGCGCCGATGCCCGACGGAAAGCGTCCAGCATAATCAACAGCTCCATCAGGTTCTCGTTGACAGGCGCACAGGTGGGCTGGACGATAAACACGTCCAGTCCGCGAGCGTTCTCGCCGACCTGCACCCGAATCTCCCCATCGGAGAAGCGCGATACCAGTATCTGCCCCAGTGGTATGCCTAGGCAGTCGGCGATGTTCTGTGCCAGCAACGGGTTGGCGTTGCCAGTGAAGATGCGCATACGGTCTTTATTCATAGACTATCCCTCGGATGAAGATTGTTCACGGCGTCGTTTTGCCCATCCCTCTTTGACTTCCTGACGACAGCGGGCGATCGCCAGTGAACCTGGCGGCACATTCTGGTTGATGGGCGAGGCGGCGGCAACGTATGCTCCGTCCCCGATTTCGACGGGCGCGATCAGCGTGGCATGAGAGCCGATGAAACATCCTTTGCCGATGATCGTGCGATGCTTGCGCCTGCCGTCGTAATTGCAGGTGATGGTCCCCGCGCCGATGTTGGTGTTCGCACCGACATGGGCGTCGCCCACATAGGTGAGGTGTGCCATGCTGACGTTCTCTTCGATGACCGCGTTTTTCACTTCCACAAAGTCACCGATCTTGGTGCCTCTGCCCACCACAGTGCCCGGGCGCAGATTCGCAAACGGTCCCACGCGCACCTCGTCGTCCAGCTGGCTTTCCACCACTTGCGACGCCAGCACGGTCACCCGATTGCCGATTCGGCTGTCTTCAATGCGCGCCATGGGCCCGATCTGGCACTCTTCGCCGATGATGGTGTGACCCAGCAGGTAGGTATTGGGGTGGACGATGGTGTCCTGCCCGATTTGCACGTCGGCGTCGATGTAGGTGTTCGCGGGGTCCACAATGGTCACGCCGGAGAGCATCCATCGTTCCAGGATGCGCCAGCGCAAACGCGATGCCACATCCGCCAGCTCCACACGCGTGTTGACCCCCAGCGTCACCTGCCAGTCGTCGGCGACAACCGCCTCCACCTTTTGACCGGCGTGGGTGAGAAGCCCGATGACATCGGTCAGGTAGTATTCGCCCTGGGCGTTATCTGGGCGTATCTGCCTGAGGGCGTCGAAGAGGGCAGGGGCGCGGAAACAGTAGATCGAGGTGTTGATTTCCCGCACCGCCATCTGCGCGGGGGTGGCATCTTTGGCTTCCACTACGCCCAGCACCTTGCCCGTTTCATCGCGCAGGACGCGCCCATACATGCCCGCGTCGTGCGGCAGGGCCGCACTGAGCAGGGTTGCAACCGCGCTGGTTCGCCGGTGGTGTTCTGCCAGTTTGCGCAGGGTATCCCCATCGATCAGCGGGGTATCGCCCGGGAGCACCAGCAGGTCGCCGTCGTAGCCGTTCAGCAGGGGCTGTGTCACCATGAGCGCATGCCCGGTGCCCAGTTGTTCCTCCTGCAAGGCAAACTCGCACCGTCCACCGAAGGCTTCCTGCACACGCTCCGCCTCGTGTCCTACCACCACAACGATGCGCGAGGCTCCAGCCTCCTCACAAGCGTCCAGAATGTATGAGAGTAGCGGTTTTCCACACAGCGGGTGGAGCGGTTTGGGCAGACGGGATTTCATTCGGGTGCTTTTGCCAGCCGCCATGATGACGGCTGTTAGGGAAGGTTCGCTCACGCTCATCCTCCATCCAAAATGGCGCGCCCGTTCGAGTGCGCCTGTCGCTGTTTCGCGATAACATGGTATCACAGCAACCCATTTCGGTCAAGGGGCGCAGTATGGTAAAATCAGAATGGAGTGATGCTAATGAAACGGGCAGCATTGACCATCTGGGTGTTGAACCTGCTGATGCTGTCGGCTGTCGTCGGGTTCTGGTTTCAACGTCTGCAGGGCTCTTCTGTGCCGGCGACCCACGGCGACGTACCTTACTATATCCAGCAGATCGATGAGCAGATACGCACGGCAAAGATGTATCATGGAAGCCCTACGCGCCGATGGATTGCCCTGACCTTCGACGACGGTCCCCATCCCTACCACACGCCCATCTTGCTCAAGACCCTGCGCCAGTTAGGCGTGCGCGCTACCTTCTTTGTGGTGGGGAAGAACGTGGACCGCTATCCCGAGCTGGTTCAACAGATGGTGAGGGAGGGACACGAAGTGGAGAATCATACCTATCACCATCTGCGCCTGAGCCAGATACCCCTGGGGATGGTACAGGAGGAGATAGATGCGGGCGCGGCGGCGATCTGGCGGGCTACCGGGCATCTTCCGCGCTTCGTCCGTCCACCAGGTGGTATGACCGACCACGCCGTGCGCCTGATCACCCGGTCGGACGGCTATGTGATGGTGTTGTGGACTCAAGACCCCGCGGACTACGAACGCCCTGACGCCGAAACGCTCAAACGGCGGCTGTTCGGCTCGGTGCGTCCGGGAAGTATTATCCTGCTCCATGAAAAGGTGCCAGTGACGGTGAAGGTGCTCCCTGAGTTCGTGCGGGAGATGCGCCGACAGGGCTATGAGTTTGTCACCATCGAAGAGATGTGGAAGGACATGCAGCGCTCCGTCTTGCAAACCGCCCGCTACGAGCGCGATGGCTTGCCATCGCCCTTCTTCGGCGGCTCTTGAGCGTACAGCTCCGAAAGCTCGGCGAACAGATTGCGCTCTACCTCGGAGCGTTCCTTCTCGTCGTACTCCTCGATGCGCTGTTCCAGTAGCCGCGCCAGCCGTACCACCCGCCACACCAGCATCACAAGCACCAGTCCGCCCAGTGCCCATATTAGGATACGCAGGACATCCAATGCAGGCTACCTCCGTCGTGTCTCCAGATTTTTCGCCCACGCGCTGTGCGCGTGACATAGCGCAACCGCTAGCGCATCGGCGGCATCATCGGGTTTAGGGGGTTCAGCCAGACCCAGCAGACGGGTCACCATGTACTGTATCTGCTTCTTTTCCGCGCCTCCGTAGCCGACCACCGCCGTTTTCACCTGTAGCGGAGTGTATTCCACCCATTCGATGCCCCTCTGCGCCGCCGCCAGTAGAATCACCCCGATGGTTCGCCCAACGCTGAGGGCGGTGGTCTCATTGCGGTTGAAGAACAGCCGTTCTGTGACCACCACGCCGGGCTGGTAGCTGTCCAGCAGACGGCAGACCTCCTCGTAGATGCGCTGGAGCCTTCGGGGCGCGGCGAGGTTCGCAGGGGTGGTGATACAGCCATAGGTCAGCACGTTCACCATCTGCCTTTCCTGCTCCAGCACCCCATAGCCGGTGATTGCGGTACCCGGGTCAAAACCTATGATGACCATTCGATAGGCCCCCTTACCGTGCCTGCAGGCGTTGTGCTTGTTCTGCCAGATGCGCCAGCTTTTTGCCGTCACCCACTATCAACACGCGCAGACGGTCGGGAAAGAGATACTTCCTTGCTACCGCTATCACATCCTGGGCGGTGACCGCTCGGACTCGATCGATATAGGTATCGTAGGTATCGCGTGGCAGTCCGTGTATCTCCAGCAACATCTGTGCCGAGACGGCGTCGCTGGCGGTGGGGAATAGGAACACGAACGAGTGGATCAGGCTCTCCTTTGCTTGCTGAAGCTCCTCTTCGGAGGGCGGTTCTTCCGTTAGACGGCGAACCTGCTCGCGGATGAGGTGAATGACCTCCTCTGCGGATTCGCTTTTGGTCTGACAACCGATTACGAACAGTCCTCTTGGGTTTGCGGGAGCGAAACTGCTCCAGACCGCATACGCCAGCCCGCGTTTGTCGCGGATCTCCTGCGTCAGGCGCGAGGTGAAAGAGCCTCCCAGAATATAGTTCAGCACGTCTAGGGCGGCGCGCTCGGGCACACGGCGGGGAACACCCAGATGCCCAATGCGCAGGTGCGCCTGGTCCGCCTGTTTGGCGATGAAGCCCGTGCCCGCGGGCTGGTCTTTGGGAGGTGGAAGGGTAGGCAGGGCAGGGGAGGAACCTTTCCACCCACCGAACCGCTTGCGCAGTTCCTCCAGCACGGCGCGGCGGTCGAAATCGCCCGTGACCGCGATCCACAGGTTGCGTGGGGTAACCAGCTTCTGATGCCATGCCAGCAGATGCTGTCGGGTGATGTTCTGCACGCTCTGTACGGTGGGAACCCTGCCCAGCGGATGGCTGGTGCCGTACACGAAGCCAGCGAACTCCCTGCTGGCGATGCTGGCGAGGTCATCGTTGCGACGGCGGATCTGCTCGACCACCTGTGCTTTCGCCAGGCGCACCTGTTCGTCGCGAAAGGCAGGCGTACGGAGCAGTTCGGCAAGCAGAGCGAGCCCCCTGCGCCAGTCCCGAGCCAGCGTGGACAGCGTGATGCTGAGGGTGTCGTTTTCGTCCGCGATGTCCAGCGTTGCCGCCATGTCTTCGATGGCGGTGTTGAACGCTTCGGGGGAGTGCCTCAGCGTGCCGCCGTTTCGCCAGGCGCGCACAAAAACCGTACTGAGCCCCGCTCTGTCTGCGGGTTCATACAGCCTACCTCCCCGCAGGCGGATTTGCACATCTACCAGCGGCAGATCATGCTCCTCCAGCAGGTAGACGACCACCCCGTTGGGCAGGATGATGCGCTCCGGCTTGGGCAAAGTGTAGTGGAGAGGCGGCGCCTCGATGCCCATCGGCGGGATGGCAAGCACCGTTGCCGCCCAGCAGAGGGTGAACAGGGTGCATAGTAATCTTCTCATCGCATCGCCTCCCCAGCGGGTTCTATCACCGCAACAGTGCAGTTATCTTTGTGCAGGTATTGCCTCGCCACACGCAGGACGTCCTGAGCGGTGACCCGGCGCACGCGCTCGACGAATCGGAACAGCTCGCGCCAGTCGCCCAACACGGCATCCGCCCACAGCAGTTGGGTTGCCATGCCCTCATTGGAGCGGAGTTCACGCAGGAGGTCGGCTTCTGCCCATGTGCGCATGCGCTTTAGCTCGGCTTCGGTGACCGGCTGGGTGCGCAGGCGGCTCAGTTCGCGCCAGATAGCCTGTTCCAGTTCCTGGACGGTGTGCGGATGGCGGGGCACGGCGTCTATCACGAACAGGTTCGGGTAGCGGTCGCCGGGCGCGGAATAGGCGGAGACGCTCAGGGCAATTTTCTGCTTTTCCACCAGCTCGCGGTAAAGGCGCGAGGTACGCCCGCGTGTCAGGATGCCCTGTATCACCGAGAAGACGACATCGTCGTCGTGTGGTGCGCTGGGTTTGTGAAAGCCCATCAGCATCTGCGGATTGGCAGGCATCCTTACCACTACGCGCCGGACGCCGCGTTGAGGAGGCTCTGCCGAAATGCGTGTTTCCCGCAACGGCTGGAGCGGAATCTTTCCGAAGTACTTTTCCACCAGGGCAATCGTCTGATCGGGGTGCACGTCGCCCACCACAGCCAGCCAGGTGTTGTTGGGAGCGTAGTAGGCACGGAAGAAACGGGCAATATCCGCCGTGCGTAGGCGGGACACATCCGACTCCCAGCCGATAACCGGGTTGCGGTAGGGGTGTACCAGGAAGGCGGTTGCTAAGAAGGCTTCCCACAATGCGCCCTCGGGGCTATCGTTGACGCTCTGTCTACGCTCTTCCAGCACCACGTCCCGCTCCTGGTAGAACTGCCGCCAGACGGGATGGCTCATCTGGTCCGCTTGAAGCCATGCGGCGAGTTCTAGGCGGTTCGCCGGGATGCTGACGGTGTAGACCGTCACGTCGTTGGATGTCCAGGCGTTGGTGCCCGGACTGCCCGCTCGTTCGAAGATGCGGTCGTACTCCTGCGGTATCAGCCACTGGCTCACCTGTTGGAGGAGCTCCTGTTCACGCCTCTGCAGTTGCGCGATGCGTTGCTTATCTGCCTTTTCGCCTTTGGCGCGCTCTGCCTCCAGCTCATCCCGCAGACGTTCTATTTCGTCCCAGATGGGCTTTTCCTTCTCGTAGTCCTTCGTGCCGATGGTGGTGGTGCCTTTGAACAGCATGTGCTCCAGCATGTGGGTGACGCCCGTGCGCCCACTCTCTTCATCCACCCCACCCACACGGTGTAGGATGTAGAACGCCACCGTCGGCGACTGCTTGCGCGGGAGTATCAGCACCCGCAAACCGTTGTTCAGGCGATGTTCTACCACGCGCTCGGCGAAGCTCACCTGCGCGGAGGCGTGGACACAGAAACCAACCATTAGCAAAGCAACGCTCACAACGCGCATACCCGATTATCCCTCCATCAGCTCCTGTCGTAGTTGCCAGAGTATGGGAGTGCTCTTCATCTCCTTGTCCAGATGGTACCTCAGATGCAGGTGCACGGCATGCTCCAGCTCACGACTGGCGCCTTCGCCGGGGAAGTCGACATGGGTAGTGGTGAGGTTAATCGCTCGCCACGTGTCCCAGGCTGTTCGTGAGAGCTTGACCGTGCCCGGAACCGTGCGGGCGCAGGGCGCGCATAGCACCCCTCCCATCTGTGGCAGGAAGGCGACCGGCTCCCCCGCTATTTCCCTGCCACAGCGCGTGCAGGTATCCAGCACGGGCGCGTAGCCCTGGTCCACCATGATAGCGTTCTCCAGGAGGCACAGCGTCCAGGTGGGGTGTTCACTGGTTTCCAGCGCGTCCAGCGTGTGCGCAAGTAAGTTGAAGAGACCCTCATCGGGTACGTTTTCCTCCAGCAGGCGGTCCATCAGTTCGCAGGCATAGATGGCGGCGGCGGCGTTGACCAGCAGTCGGTGTAGGCGGGCGCGCGCACGTTCCACCGAGGCTTGCGTGACGATCCAGAAGGTCTTGCCCGGTGCAAGATGAAACCGCGCCTGCACGCAGATCTCAGTGGCTCCAGCCAGTTTGCTGGTGGGCTTGCGTGCGCCTTTGGCGATAGCGGAGATTTTGCCCATCTCGCGCGTGAACAGCGTGAGCACCTTATCCGCCTCGCCCAGCGAGCGCCTGCGCAGGACGATCGCTTGTAGCGTGACCGGCGGCAACTACCCTTCCTCCTCGACCTGCTGAACGAGTGTGACGCCACTGCTGGTGCCGATGCGGTCCGCCCCTGCCTGCAGGAGTTCCAGCGCGAGGTTCAAGGTGCGGATACCCCCTGCAGCCTTCACCTTCAGGTGCTCCGGCGCAGCGGAACGCAGTAAACGCACATCCTCCAACGTGGCTCCGCCCTCCCCGAAGCCGGTAGAGGTCTTCACGAAGTCCGCTCCGCATTCGGCTACCGTGCGCGTTGCCTGTATCTTTTCCTCGGTGGTCAGGTAACAGCATTCGATAATCAGCTTCAGGATTGCCCGAGGGCGGGCGGACCGGCACAGCGAGGCGATCTGTTCTATCTCGTGGCGTACCGTGCGCCAGTCGCCCGATTTCAGTGCCGGCAGGGCGATTACCATGTCCAGCTCGGTAGCTCCCCCAGCCAGCGACTGTTCGGCTTCGTACAGTTTGACCGAGGGCATGTTCGCCCCCAGCGGAAAGCCCACCACCGTGCCCACAGCCACCTGTGATCCTTTCAGGTTTCGCGCCGCACGCTCTACCCAGAAGGGGAGTATACACACGCTCGCAAAGCCGTATTGCACTGCTTCGTCACACAGGCGGTCGATATCCGCCGAGGTGCTATAGGGGCGAAGCAGGGTGTGATCAATGCGTTGCGCCAGTTCTTGCCGTTTCATGATGCGGGTCACTCTCCTCTCAGCATCATTGTATCGGATTCACTGCGAGGGGTCAATCACAGCCTTGCCCTTCGGGGCAGAAGTTGGTACACTGGATTCGCACGCTTTGCGGGGAAGGTTTGCATGCGGAGAAGGTTTCTGCGAGAGCTGGACTGGACGATCATCCTGGTGTCGCTCGTGCTGTGCGCCGCTGGGCTGTTGATGATCTACAGTGCGCGCCGCGCCCAAGACGACGGTCTGTTTTTCGTGCGCAAGCAGGCTATCGCCATGGGCATCGGGGTCGTTGCCATGTTTCTGGTGGCGTCCATCCCCGTGCAGACGTGGCAAAGGTGGACGGCATGGCTCTACACGGCGAACATTGTGCTACTGGTATATGTGGACTTTTTTGGGCGCACCACCAAAGGCGCACAGCGCTGGATACCTCTGCCAGGAGGCTTCAACCTTCAGCCATCGGAGCTGGCGAAGATATTTATCATCCTGACCCTTGCCCACTGGCTTTCCTCTCGGGAGGAGAAGATACGTAGCCCCAGTTTGGTGGTGCGCTCGCTGTTATATATCGGGGTACCGGTGCTGTTGATATTCAAACAACCCGACCTTGGCACCGCGTTGGTGGTCATGGCGATATGGTTTGGCGTGATGCTGTTGGGGGGGGCACGGCTGAAGCATCTGGGCGTGGTGCCGATAGTAGGGTTGCTTGCCTTCACCGCAATGTGGCACCTGAACGTGCTGGAAGATTACCAGAAGAACCGCCTGGTGGCATTTTTAGACCCGCAGAGAGACCCGCTGGGCTCGGGGTATCACATCCTGCAGGCGCGCATCGCCGTTGGGTCCGGGCAGGTGTTTGGCAAAGGGCTCTTTCACGGCACGCAGAACCTGCTGTTGTTCATTCCGGAACAACACACGGACTTCATCTTCACCGTGGTAGCGGAGGAGACGGGGTTCGCGGGCAGTGTGGGTCTGTTGTTCGGGTATGGAGTGCTGCTGTGGCGCTTGTCGGCACTGATTCTCCGGGCGCACCGCCTTTACACGCGCCTGATCGCAGGAGGCATCACCACCTTCTTTGCCTACCATATCATTGTCAACATCGGCATGGTCATCGGTATTCTACCGGTGGTGGGAGTATGGCTACCGTTCATAAGCTTCGGGGGCACAGCGGTGGTCACCTGTTTTGTGGCGCTGGGCTTGATGCAGGCTATCCACCGCCAGCAGTATGAAGTGATGTTCTAGCATTCGCCCCGCGCGGGTATCGTAGTCCCTGTCAAAGCCTGCTACTGCTGTGCCAAGCGTTGTAGCAGATACTGATACTCCTCTGGTGTGTTCATCTGCCTCAGGATGGCATCGGTGTCGACCGGCACCTCGTGCACCGCATCGGGGTGCTGGTGCAGGAGCGCGTTCAGCCCTTTGTCCGGAGGCAGATTCAGGATCTCGTCCCGGAAGCGCGCGCTGAACAGCACGGGATGTCCCCGTTTGCCCTCGTAGGTCGGCACCACGATGCTTTCTGGATGATAGGCGAAATCCGCGACCACCGTGTCGTGCACCCAGGTGGGGATCAAGGGCTGGTCACCCAGCACGAAGAGCATCCCTTCCACGCTCTGGTTCATCTGCGCCAGCGCCCACTGTACCGAGGAGAGCATGCCCCTCTCGGGGCGCGGGTTCACGATGATTTCTACGGGTAGGTGCTCCAGCAGAGGATAGATACGCGTCCAGCCATAGCCCAACACCACCACTGTGTGCGACACGTGGGAAACGGTCACACTGTGCACGACAGTTTCGATGACGGTACGGTCGCCGAAAGGCAGAAGCATTTTGGGGCGTCCCATGCGGGCGGACGCCCCTGCCGCCAGTATCACTGCCACGATCTCCATCCACGTCCCTCCGCAAGATAGGTGTTCACACCGGTCTGGTCTGGGGCCACTCCAGCTCGATGCCCTGTGCTCGAAGGAGGTTCTGGTACTCCCGCAAGAGGTTTTCGTTCTCGCGCACTTGGTGGGGTTCCGCCCCGCGCATCAGGCAGAACGCCGCCAGCAGTCCCGCCGACTCACCGATGTTCCACTCCACGGGGTGCAGGCGGAAACAGCCGTTGGTGATGTGCGTGGTACCGATGTTTTTGCAGGCGGGAAGCAGGTTGCACAGGCGCATGGGCAGGAGCGCACCCAGGGGGATCTGGAACGGCAGTGCGCCGATGTCCATCGAGTTCGTGCCGTTCGTACTGGGGTGCAGGTCAATACGATAACACCCCACGCCCACTGTGTCGAAAAAGGGGCTGGCGCGGTCGGCACCGGGGTTGAGGTCCGACGCCACATGATGCTCGGTAACGGTGAACATCGCGCGGATTCGGCGCGATTCCCGGATGTAGGGATACATCGCCAGCCCGTCGTCGGTGCCGGTGATGTCAGGGCGCAGGTACAGCCCGGGATAGCCTGTTCCACCGTCTGGTCGCGGCGCCTCCGTCTGTAGCCAGTAGAGCAAACTGAGCGACAACTGCCGTGCCTCTTCCAGCCGCTGGCGCACCACTTCCTCAGGCTGGTCGAGAATGGTTCCCACGAAATAGTCGTTCTGGGGCCAGTTCACGATGGTCACCTCGTGCGGCGCGAGCTCGGGCGGATAGTGGTCCCGATAGACGATGCGCCGGTAGGTGAACAGAGCGCGGTAGGGGTTGTCGGTCTCGTGGGGGAACAGGAACCAGCGCGTCTTCTCCAGCGTGATAGGGTGGGCGGTGTGCCAGCTCAGCAGTTTGTCGGGCCAGAAAGCGGGCTGATATGCTCGCCAGCGTTCATACTGGGCGGGTTTGTCGATGGTGTGGTTGCCACCGGGGTCATACGCCATCGCAAAGCACCAGGTGATGCCCTGCACGTTGTCGGGCTGTGGGTCGCCTTCTACAGCGTGGGGTTCGCCGGTGTCCCGCTGAGATTCTGCGCCCACCACGTATTCCGCGCCCGTCATGGGCAGGAGGTCGCCCAGTTCCGTAGCGTCCAGTATATAGCGTGCTCGCACCACCTCCAAATCGCCGGTATGCAGGTTTCGGAAAGTAACGGCGGTTACGGTGTCGCCATCTACTTCTGCGGCGACCGGCTTGCGATGGAGGCGGAGGTCAAGCCAGCCCGCGGTGCGCGGATAGTGGAGCAGAGTTTCCAGCACCGCCAATCCCACGCGCGGCTCGTGGCAGAGACGCGATACCCAGCCGTTGCCCGGGTTCAGACGGGGATTCTGACGTGCCTCCAGGGTCAGCGGGTAGTGTTCCCGATAGAACTGGCGCACTGCGTTTCGGTACTGCCGATAGCGTGCCGTACAGCCAAAGCTTTCGATCCACGGATGCTCATCCGGGGGCACCGCCTGCGCCGTCAACTGCCCTCCTATCCACGCCGTCTCCTCGGTCATCACTACGCGCAGGCGCAGACTGGCACATGCCATCGCCGCGGCACATCCGCCGGTGCCTCCTCCGACAATCAGCACATCACATGCGGTTTCCTGCATCAGCAGTGCTCCTTCTTGTCCTTAGGGTACGTCATTATAGCACATAGATGCGCCAACCAAAAAGCCCCTGCAGGGCTCCCTGCAGGGGCTGACAGCAACCGCTACCTGACCCAGCGCTCAAACACGATGAGGTCGCCCTCCCACACGACGTCCTCCCACTCCAGCTGATAGGGCAAGGGCGAAGTTTCGGGCACGAAGGTCAGCTTGATGGTGTCGAACTGCTGTATGATGCTAGGGCTCAGGTCGTCGGTGGGGTCGCGGCGGTCGGAAATCTCTGCCGTCAACGTGCCTTTGATGCCCCTGCGGT
Source organism: Armatimonadota bacterium (assembly GCA_040289885.1). Taxonomy (GTDB): domain Bacteria; phylum Armatimonadota; class HRBIN16; order HRBIN16; family HRBIN16; genus HRBIN16. Next base: position 186,559 of record PSLZ01000001.1, read on the forward strand.
TCCAGCCTAGGTAGGCGATGGCGGGTCCGCTGAACCGCGTCGTGTAGGGGTTTTCCATCGCGTAGGCTTCGACATCGCGCATGACGACGGTCACCGCCGCGCGAATCCCAGGAAAGTCCATCATGGGCGTCACGGTGCGGAAAACGAGATTGCCTGCCAGCGGGTCATCGATGGTGGTGCCCTCCGGGGGAATGATGTTGCGCACGGCTACTTCTACCGTTCCCGCCATGAAAGGGCTGAACGCCAACCCTATTGTCGTGCTGAGCGTCAGCGAAGCATCTCGTCGTTGAAGAGGGGTGGGATTCTTCGCTTCGCTCAGAATGACAAGAGAGGGGCTCAGAATGACGTTTTTTGTTGTCATGCTGAACGCAGTGAAGCATCTCGTTGTTCAACGATTGGGGTTCTCCGCCTCGCTCAGAATAATGATGAATCTTCTGCGTCGGTTAGTGAGTCCAACACAGTGAAAGCAAACCAAGCCATGGGAGGTGCGATTCGAATGGCTATTCTCACTGAGAAAGACAAAACGGCGGTGCGCGAGCGGCTGAGCGATATGGTGAACCCTGTGAAGATGGTGGTATTCGCGCCTGCGACCAACCTCATTGCGCCGGGGCGACGGGAGTGCGCCTTCTGCACCGAGCTGCGCGAGCTAATGGGCGAACTGGCGGAACTGAACGACAACCTGCAGGTGGAGTTCGTGGACCCTTATGCCGACTCTGTGCGCGCCGCGGCGTACGACCTCAAGAAGGACGGACAGGGTTATCTCGTGCCCGCAATCGTGTTGACGGGACTGCAGAACGGCGAAGAGGTGGACTACGGCATTCGCTTCTACGGCATCCCGGCAGGCTACGAGTTCGCGACCCTGCTGGAAGACATCCTGATGATCTCTACGGGACACCACCACCTTGTGCCACAGGTGTTGGACAAGGTATCTCAGATTGACCGCCCTGTGGATATGATGGTCTTTGTCACGCCGACGTGTCCCTATTGCCCGCGAGCGGTGTTGACGGCGCACCAGTTCGCCTTTGTGAACCCGAACATCCGAGGCGCGATGATCGAAGCGATGGAGTTCGAACAGCTGAGCCAGGACTGGAACGTGTACGGGGTACCCAAAACGGTCATCAACGAGGTGGTCGAGTTCGAAGGCGCGATGCCTGACGACATGGTTCTGCGCTACATCGAGAACGCTCTGGTGAAGGCATAGATTCGTAAGGCGCACCCTCGCCCCTGCAGAGGCAGGGGCTTTTTTGTTATCGGGTGGCTATGTGGGGCGTTCTTGCAGGATATTTTTGCCTTCTAAGCAAAAAATGGCTTGACTTCAAGTTGCGCAAAAATCTATAATCAATCAAGAATCAATCAAGCGATGGGGGTGATGTGTTTGCTTCGCTTCCTTCGCATCGGCTGGGAAATGGAAGGCAGGAGGAACATGAATCGAGAATTACCCGCATTGAACGTCATCCTGGTGAAGCCCTCGAAGTATGACGACGACGGCTACGTGGTTCACCACGTCAAAGGCGTATTGCCTTCCAATACGCTGAACGCGCTGAACGGTTTGTTCCGCGATACGGCGCGCAAAATGGGCGTCTCCATCGAGGTGCGCCTGATCGATGAGACCGTCCAGCTGGTTATTCCCGAGAAGGTTCTGCGTCGCTGGGCGATGCCGGGCGTGCCGACGTTGGTGGGGCTGGTGGGAGTACAGACAAACCAGTTCCCGCGTGCGGCGGATCTGGCACTGCGCTTTCGTCGGCTGGGCGCAATGGTGGTCATGGGAGGGTTTCACGTCAGCGGTTCAATGGCTCTGCTCGGTTTGACGCCCGAACTCCAGCAGTTGCGCGAGCAGGGTATTAGCCTGTTCGCTGGGGAGGCGGAAGGACGGCTGGAGGAGCTGTTGACCGACGCGCTGAAGGGCAAGCTCAAGTCGGTCTACTGGATGGGCGACTTGCCCGACCTGGCGCAGGAGTGGGCGGCGCCACTGGTAGACGAGTCGGTGGCGAAGCGATTTGTGCTTCCGTATGCCGGCACGATGGACACCTCGCGCGGGTGTGTTTTTAAGTGCTCTTTCTGCACCATCATCCACGTGCAGGGTAACTTTATGCGCTACCGCTCTCCCGAGCTGATCGAGAAGCACGTTCGCGAGCACTATCCGCGCATCAAACACTACTTCTTCACCGATGACAACATGTCGCGCAACCCGCAATGGCGCCAGATTTTCGAGCGGCTCATCCACATGCGGGAACAGGAGGGTATACGCATCACTTTCATGATGCAGGTGGATGTGCCCTCTTACCGTATCCCGGACTTTGTGGACATGGCGGCACGCGCGGGGTGCTCCCAGGTGTTCATCGGGCTGGAGAGCTTGAACGCCGAGAACTTGAAGGCGGCTTCCAAGGGACAGAACAAGGTCAACTTCTATGAGGAGATGATGCAGGCATGGCATCGCCACGGCATCGCGGTGCACACCAGCTACATCATCGGCTTCCCGCATGACACAGTAGAGTCGGTGCGACAGGACATTACCACCCTGATGGAGGTCGTCCAGCCCGATCAGGCGAGCTTCTTCATGCTGACACCGCTACCCGGCTCGGTCGACCATCTGGAGATGACCAAGCGCGGCGAGTGGATGAGCCCCGATTTCAATGAATACGACAGCTTTCACGCCGCACAGAAGCACCCGAACATGACCAGCGAGGAGTGGTTCAATGTCTACCGAGAGGCATGGAAGCGGTTCTATTCGGTAGAGAATCTGACCAAAGTGCTCAACCGGGCAACGCCCGAGTCCTACTGGGGCATTTTCAAAAACGCGGTCTGGTACGCCTATGCCGCGCACTGTGAAGAGGCGCATCCGATGATCACGGGCTTCTGGCGGCTGAAGGGGCGTACGGAACGCCGCCCGACTTTCCCTCTCGAGAGCCGTCCGGCTTATGCCTGGCGACGCATCAAGGACACCGCCGTGCTGTCCTGGCGGGTGATGAAGCTGATACTGATGTTCGAGAAGATATGGCGGGCAACGTGGCTGACCAAACGCACCGCCGAATGGCGCCAGAGCATGGCGCAGGCGAAAGAAGCGCAGATACAGCGTCAGCGGCGTGCCACTGCCAGGGTGGTGGCGTTCATCACTTACCTGCACCTACGCATGGGCGAGTCGCGAGCCAAATGGCAGGATGCATGGCAGTTGCTGAAGCAGGGTAAGCTGTGGCATCCGCGCCTTTATCTGGACGGCATCGTCGGCACCTTTTTGGGAGTGACAGAACTGCTCACCCGCGGCTGGCTGTTCCTAATGAATTTGGTGTTGGAGACGTAGCACCGCTGGGCGGGTAGTGTACCCGAGGCGATACGCACAGAGAAGCCCATCCTCTGCAGACGGAGGATGGGCTGTGTTTTCATTGCCGTTTTTGTTCTAGTAGCCACTTGATCACTTCCGCGCTGTTGTAGGCGGGGTCCCACGCGTTATGCCCAATGCCGGGCAGTTCGGTGTACTTGACGACGGTGGAACCCGCCTTCTTCAGCGCATCTACCATCTCCCGCGAGAACGCAGGAGGCACCACTTTTCGCCGCGGCATCCGCTATCGCCTCCAACCCAACATGCAAGCAGGAGCTTTGGCGTCATAGAGCGAATGTGCAGATGCGGAATCTATCCTTTCTCGCAGAGGATGAAACATGGCGAAATTGCGCATGCTGATCACCGCCACGGCGGAACAGGTGCAAGAGCCGTTCCTGTGGCGACTGGGTAAAGACTTCAATGTGGTGGTCAACGTTAAGCGAGCAAACTTCACCGAGGACGGTGGCTATGCGTACGTGGAGCTGGAAGGCTCGGTAGAGGAGATCCAGCGAGCCACCGCGTGGCTTCAGACCACCGGCATGATTATAGAGCCCGAGGATCGGTCGCTGTTTCCCGAACAGAAGCCCGGCTAGCGATGAGCGGTGCGCCCTATATCGTGGGTGTGGACATCGGTGGCACGAAGGTTGCCTGCGTGCTTGCCGATGAACAAGGGAACATTCTCGCTAGGCACTGGCAGCCCACCCGTGCGCAAGAGGGTTGGCAGGCGGTCGTCCAGCAGCTGTTCGAGATGGCGGAGCAGGTGATGGGCGACGTTCCGCGCCAGCGGGTTCGGGGTATTGGCATTTCGTGCGGGGGGCCACTGGACAGCCAGAAGGGCATCGTCTATTCGCCGCCCAACCTGCCCGGATGGGATGCGGTGCCCATCAAGCGCATTTTCGAGGAGCGGTTCGGCTTGCCGACGCGTCTGGAAAACGACGCCAACGCCACCGCCCTCGCCGAGCACCGTTTTGGTGCCGGTCGCGGCACGCGCAACATGGCCTTCATGACATGGGGAACTGGCATCGGCGGCGGGCTGATCCTGGATGGGCGGCTGTATCGGGGCACCAACGACCTGGCGGGCGAGATTGGACACACCACCATCTTGCTGGGCGGGCCGCTCTGCGGTTGTGGCAAGCATGGATGTCTGGAGGCGCTGGCATCGGGTCCTGCCATCGCTCGCCGCGCCAGAGAGCTGGCACAGAGTGCACCCGAAAGTGCAGTATGGCAGATGGCGGAACCCGATACAGTAACCGCCCAGCATATTGTGGACGCGGCGGTCGCCGGGGATACCTTCGCCCGGTTCGTGTTGGCGGAGGCGGGAACCTACATGGGCATCGGCATCGCCAACGTGGCGCAGGTGTTGAACCCGGAGCGCGTGGTGCTGGGAACCATCGCGGTCAAAGCGGGCGAACTGGTGCTGGAGCCTTTGCGTCACGCGCTGAAGGTTCATGCGTGGAGCCGGGTGCGTGAAGTGCTGGAGGTCGTGCCCGCGCAACTAGGCGACCGGGCGCAGGACCTGGCGGCGGTGTGTCTATGGCTGGCAGATTAGCGCGAGAGCGCATGGGGACTGGTGTCCTCCGCGGCCTTCAAAGCCGTCCGCGGGGTGGGTTGCCCCCGTCCCGGGTGGGTTCGATTCCCACGCGCTCTCGCCACCCGTGAAGGAGGGGGTTGCGATGCAGAGTTCTCCCAATCGCCTGACATGGGCGACGATGGTGTTCGCCTTTATCGGCTCGGTGGTGATGTATGGCGTGCTGGCGTATATCCTGGCGCAGAGCGGTGCCCACACGACGTCCGACCTGCTGGAGCCTCTGCGTCTGCCCGTTACGCTGATAGGGATCGCCTGCCTGGTGGTGTCGGTCGTGTGGGCGCAGTTGCGCTTGAGCGTGCAACGAGAGTTCGTGCCACGAGGGTTCCCAGCCATCGCGGGTGCCCTTCCCGAACCCCGCCAATTCATAACCCATACCATCATTGCCCTGGCGTTTGCGGAAGCGTGCGCGATTTTGGGACTGCTTTTCTTCTTCGTCGGTGGGTCGTTGACCGATTTCCTGCTGTGCGCGGTTCCCAGCGTGGCGGTGATGCTGATCGTCATCCTGCCGAAGGGTGGCGCGTACTGGCAAGCGTGGGAGAGCCGGCAGGAGGAGTAGTTGCTGGACCTATCACGGGTGGAGTCGGCGATAGAGCGTGCTCTATCACGTAGCGACCTCGATGAGACCGGATTGCTTATCTGGCTAAGGCGCGAGTTTCCTGCAGAGGTTGCCTCGCAGGCGGTCATGCAGATTCGGTTGCGTGGCAGGGCGAAACGCAAGTTCTCCCGCACCGAGCAGATGTGGTTTACCCCCGAAGGACTGGAACAGAGCTCCTCCGAGATGCTGGGGATGTACCACGCCTCGCGTTATCCATCCGGTGTGCTGGTGGTGGATGCCGGTTGTGGTATCGGCGGTGACCTGATCGCACTGGCGAGGCGTGGAACGGTGGTTGGTGTGGAACGCGATGCGCTCAGCGTGCGATTCGCCCAGCGCAACCTGCAAGTGTACGACGTGGGGGCGAACGCGGTGTTGGTCCATGCGGACCTTCTGCGTCTGCGGATGGAAAAGGCTTCCTTCCTCTTCCTCGACCCCTCCCGCCGAACCCACGGCAGGCGGTGGCTCCATCCCGAGCAGTGGATGCCCGACTGGAAGACGTGTTGTGCGCTGGCGAGCGGAGTGCGCGGCGCGCTGGTGAAGAGCACGCCTGCACTACCGTCCGAATACCTGCCCGCGCAAGGCGAATACGAGTACCTCTCCACCGAAGGCGAGTGTCGGGAACTGCTGATCGCCTTTGGGGAGTGCCGACAGGGAGTGTCTCGCAGTGCGCTCATCCTGCCCCAGCGCGCCCGGCTGACAGCTTCGGACGCACCGATGCCGGCGGTCCGCCCGCCTCTGGAGTGGCTGTATGATCCTGATCCAGCAGTGGTCGCGGCGCATCTGATCCCCGAGCTAGCAGAGCAGTTGGGGGCGTCTCTTGTGCATCCCCAGATCGCTTACCTGACCGCCGACCGCTTTGTGCCGACCCCGTCTGCTCGCGCCTACCGCGTTATCGAGTATTTTCCCTATTCGCGCAAGACGCTATTCTCGCGGCTGCGGGCGATAGGGGCGGGTGTGATCACGGTCAAGAAGCGAGGCGTCCATCAGCTCCCCGAGCAGATCGTGCGGGAGTGGAAACCAGTAGGTCACCGGGCGGTAACGGTGCTGTTATATCGCACCGATTCGGGGGTGATGGCGGTGCTGGCGCAGGAGGCGTGATCCCATTTTCTGGAGGGCGAACCTCCTGGTGAGCCGTTTTGCGGGCGGGGAGGGGGATTCGGCTCGGCGTCTGCCTCGCCCTCCAGGGTATTGCAGGAACTTGCCTCGAACCGGCGAACCTCGAAGCGAAACGCGCCTGGGGGGCATCATGGACAAAGAGATTATCATCCCCGCATCGCAATTGGAACCCTGCACCCGGGTGGAGGCGCCCCTGCGTCTGGAACTGCCTCTCGATAGGACATGGCAGAGGATGGCAGAGCTCGGTCGGCTGAGGCTTGTGGATGCGCGTTCAGAGCGTGACCTGCAAGTGCAATGGCACGACGGCTATTTGTGGGCAATCGCGCCGCCCGTGCGCCTGTCCGGACGCTTCACCTTGCAGGTGTGCGCACAGCCCGAACCGGTGCGCATCTGGGCAAGGCGGGACCGCTCCACCCGTCAGATACGCATCGCCGAAGAGAGCCAGCCCGTTCTGCAGTACAACTATTGGACGGTAGACCGCCCCGACCGGCACGCTGTGGTGAGCACCGAGAACCGCATCTACTCGCGTCCGCGCAGTGACTATATCCACCCGCTGTATGGGCTGGCGGGCGAGGTGATGACAGAGGACTGGCCTGTGGACCATCCGCACCACCGCGGTATCTACTGGGCATGGCCCGAGGTGGACTATCGCGGCGAGCGCGGAGACCTGCACGCCCTTCAGCGCGTGTTCGCCTATCCAACGGGCAGATACCGTGTGGCGGAGGGGGCGGTGTGCGCGCAGATTGAGGCAGAGAGCCTGTGGCGGTGGGAAGGGCAGGAACCTATCGTGCAGGAGTGGGCGGTGATTCGTGCCTATCGCCGCACGGGACAGGGGCGGTGCGTGGACCTTACCTTCTATCTGACCGCGCTAAAGGAGCCGGTTCTGCTGGCGCGACGCGGTACGAACCTGTACGGGGGGCTGAACCTGCGCCTCGCGGCGATTCAGTCCCAGCGGTTTGTGCACCATACCGAGGGCACGCAGGCGTGGGCGGGGGCGTTCGGCGTCTTTCCCGGCGGGAAGCGGGAGTGCGGCTTGCTTCTCTTTCCCCATGCAAGCAATCCGTATCATCCCCCCGATTGGGTGGAGTATCCCGAACTGAACTGGATACAGCCCACGTTTCCTGCCGCGGGAACACGCCACGAACTTCAGCCGGGCAAGCCGCTGGTTCTGCGCTACCGGCTATGGGTCCGCCCCGGCGGCGAGCCATCGCACGATCTCTGGCAAAGCCAGTGGCAAGCCTATCACGCGATAACAGGAGGGGAGTAACGATGCACCAGGTTTCGCGCAGGCGAACGATGCGGGCTGGAACCACGTTCGCGCTCCCGGAGGTGGTGCCCGCTTCTGCGGTGGGGCGCGGTGGCAAGCCAGCCCCCAGTGAGCGAATCGCGGTCGGTCTCATTGGCGCGGGGGGAATGGGCAGGGCGAACCTGCACAACTGCGCCCAGTATCCCGATGTGGTGGTTACCGCCGTGTGCGATGTATGGAAACAGCGTCTAGATACCGCGCTGGAGCCGTTCAAATCCACGGCACGCGGTTACCGCGACTACCGCGAACTGCTGGAACGCGCGGATGTAGATGCGGTCATCATCGCCACGCCACCACACTGGCACTGTCTGCAAGCCGTTCACGCGGCACAGAAAGGCAAGCACATCTATCTGCAGAAACCCATGACGCTTTACCCCGATGAGAGCGTTGCTGTACGCAACGCCGTGCGCCGGCATCGGGTGGTCACGCAAATCGGCACACAAATCCACGCCAGCGAGAACTTCCGCAGGGTGGTGGAATGGGTGCGCTCGGGAAAGCTGGGGCACATCAGCGTGGTACGCACCTTCAATGTGATGAACCAAGGACCTGAGGGCATCGGTCACGCCCCCAAAGAGCCACCGCCCGCCGATATGGACTGGGACATGTGGCTGGGACCTGCCCCAAAGCGCGAGTTCAACCGCCTGCTGGTCACCGATGCCTACTACCACAGCTCCTTCTGGGACTACTCCGGCGGCTGGACGATGGGCATGGGACCACACATCATCGACCTGCCGGTGTGGGCGCTGGACCTGCAGGTGCCCTTGGTGACTCACTGCACAGGTGGTCGGTTCGTTCTACGCGATGACGGCGACGTGCCCGATACGCAGGAGGTGCTGTGGCAGTACCCGGGCGTGACGATGACGTGGATGATGAACATGGTCAACAGTTTCGGCTTTGACTTCGGCAGGGGTAGTCCGGCGCGGCGGCTCGGCATCTATTTGCACGGTGTCAACGGCACGTTGTTCGCCGATTACGGCAGGTATGAGGTGGTTGCCGAGGGAGAGTTTCTCAAAGACCTCTCGCCGCCTCCCCAAAGCATTCCACCTTCGCCCGGGCACGAGCGCGAGTGGCTGGACGGCATCAAGAGCGGTAAACAGCCCTCCTGCAATGTGGAGTATCATTATCGCATCGACCTGGCGCTCACGCTGGCGAACGTGGCGTATAGGGTAAGGCGGGCGATACGCTTTGACCCGCGCACGGAGCGAATCATCGGCGACCGCGAGGCACAACGTCTGGCACGACCCCAGTACCGTCCGCCGTGGAAGTTCCCCGCGGAGTACGTGGGATGACGGCGAACAGCGTCGTATAGAAAGGGATTCGCCCGCCGAATTGCGAATTATCGCCGATGGGATAAGCCTTTCCCTGCAAAAAACTTATTTTATCGGGTAAAATAATAGGCGATTACTCATCCTTGTGAATTCGTTCACGGTAGAGGAAGTGGGATGCTGAACAGTTACATTCCTGTGCTGGTGTTAGCGGTGCTGGCGGCGGTGCTGGCTGTCGGCATGGTGGTGCTTTCCTTCCTGCTCGGTCCGAAGCGACCGGACTACCGCAAAGTCGCGCCGTATGAGTGTGGTGTTACGCCGGTAGGGTCCGCTCGGGAAAAGTTCCCTGTGAAGTTTTTTCTGGTTGCGATGCTGTTTATCATCTTTGACGTGGAGACCATTTTCCTGTATCCGTGGGCGGTAACCTTTAAAGACGCTCCCAAGGCGGTGCAGGTGTTCAATCTGATCGAGATGGGCGTGTTTATCGCCATCCTGTTTGTGGGGTATTTCTATATGCTGGGCACGCGCGCGCTGGAGTGGGAAGAGTCCGAGCGTGCTCAGCCGCGGCGGGTGCAATTGAGCGCAGTCGCCCAGAGACTAGAGCCGGCTTCGCGAGAGAAGGCGGTTTTACCGCGTTGAGGGAAGGAGTATGAGCGAAACAACTGCGCAAGAGATGTCTGAACGCCCAGAGGTGGTGCGACTCCGCGAACGCTTTCCCGAAGCGGTGTGCGAAGTTTACACGTTTCGCGGCGACACCTGGGTGGTGGTGGACAGGGCGTTCCTGCTTGATATCTGTCGTTTTCTGCGGGATGACCCCGAACTGAGCTACCGTTTTCTCTCCGACATCGTGGGCATTGACCAGCTAGGGCGTCGGGAGCCACGCTTCGAGGTGGTATATAATCTCTACTCGTTCCGCACCTTCACCCGTCTATTCCTCAAGGTGCGAGTTAACGAAGGGGAGACCGTTCCGTCGGTCACCAGCATCTATCCGGGTGCGAACTTCCCGGAGCGCGAGGTGTATGACATGTTCGGCATCGTGTTTGAGGGGCATCCCGACCTGCGTCGAATCCTCATGCCCGACGACTGGGTGGGGCATCCCCTGCGCAAGGACTTTCCGTTGGGTGGCGAGGAGGTGGTGTTTGACCAGGGCACGCTGGGACCCTCCATCGCCGAGGTGCAAACGCCGCACCCGGGCGAGTCCTTCTTCGGCAAAACGGGGTTATCGAACAGGGAGTAACCGCTGGGGGGAGACATGAGCATCACACCGGAACAGATGGAGATTTTGCCCGGAGCCGCCGAAGGCTCGATGGTCATCAATATGGGTCCTCAGCATCCTAGTACGCATGGGGTGCTGAGGCTGGTGGTGGAGCTGGACGGCGAGACCATTGTAGACGTAGTGCCGCATATCGGCTACTTGCACACAGGCATCGAGAAGACCTGCGAGTATGAACAGTACCAGAAGTGCATTCCGCTGGTGGAGCGGATGGATTATCTGTCCGCGATGAACAACTCTCTGGCGTTTGTGCTCTCGGTGGAGAAGCTGTTGGACGTTCAGGTACCCCCGCGTGGGGTATGGCTTCGCATGATTTTCAGCGAGTTACAGCGCATCGCCAGCCACCTAGTGTGGTTGGGCACGCACGCGCTGGACATCGGCGCGATGACCCCCTTCTTCTACTGCTTCCGCGAGCGCGAGCGCATCTTGGACATGCTCGAACACCTGTCGGGCGTGCGCATGTTTCCCTCGTGGATACAGGTTGGTGGTTGGCGAGCCGACCTGCCCGACGGGCTTCTGGAGAAGATCGCCAAGTTCGTGGAAGAGTTCCCCGCCAAGGTGGACGATTACGAGGGGTTGTTGACCGAGAACCCCATCTGGGTGGAGCGTACCCGCAACATCGGCATCATCACCGCCGACGAGTGCATCGCGTTGGGCATCAACGGACCTATCCTGCGGGGCAGTGGCTACGCCTTCGACATCCGTAAAGCAAACCCCTACCTCTATTATGACCAGGTGGAGTTCGACATCCCGACGGGTACGATTGGCGACGTATACGACCGGTTCCTTGTGCGGGTGGAGGAGATGCGACAGTCCGCGCGCATCATCAAGCAGTGCATCGAGCGCATTCCGGAGGGTCCGGTCAGCAGTGATGACCGCAAGGTAGTGCCCCCGCCGCGCGAGGAGCTGGATAACAGCATGGAGTCGGTGATCCACCACTTCAAGCTCTGGACAGAGGGGTTCCGTCCACCAGAAGGTGAGGCGTATGTGCCCATCGAGGGGCCGAAGGGCGAGATCGGCTACTACGTGGTCAGTGACGGCAGTAACCGCCCTTGGCGGGTGAAGACCCGCCCACCCTGCTTTATGAACCTGCAGGCTCTTGCACCGATGAGCCTCGGGCACATGGTGGCGGACATCGTCGCCATCATTGGTAGCATCGATATCGTGCTGGGGGAGATTGACCGATGAGTGAGGCAATCCGGTTGAGCGAGTATCCCCGCCTACGACGCCTCGACGAGAAACAGCCGCCGGAACTGCGCTTTTCGGAACGGGCGGTTCAGGAGCTAGAGCACATCAAGCGCCACTATCCCAACAAACGCGCTGCTCTGCTTCCTGCGCTGTGGATTGCCCAGCGCGAATACGGCGGTTACCTGCCGCCCGAAGCGCTGATGGAGGTGGCATACCGTCTGGGCACTTCCTACGCGGTGGTGGAAGGCGTCGCTACCTTCTACACAATGTACAACAAGCGCCCAGTGGGGCGGGTGATGCTGGAGGTCTGTACCAACCTCACCTGCTCCATCTGCGGGGGCTATGAGATTCTGCGCCATCTGGAGGAGAAACTGGGCATCAAGGTGGGCGAAACCACCCCCGACGGACAGTTTACGCTGGTGGAGGTGGAGTGCTTGAACGATTGTGGCAACGCACCCGTGATGCAGGTGGGCAACCGCTATTTCGGCAGGCTGACGCCGGAGAAGGTAGATGCCCTGCTGGAGGAGCTCAAAAACAGTGATGCGCACACCGTGGTGCAGTTGGCGGATACCATTGTGCAGTGCCACCTGATGGAGAGCGAACGGCAAGATATCGAACGTGCGCTGGCAAAAGCGCAGGCTATGAACGAGGAGCAAGACGGATAAGATGGCTGAACTAAAGGTTCTGTTCAAGGATATCGACGTTCCGGGCATTGAGCGACTGGAGGTGTACGAACAGCACGGCGGCTACAGTGCCCTGCGCAAGGCGTTGGGGATGACCCGTCAGCAGGTGATCGACGAGGTGAAGGCGTCCGGTCTGCGCGGGCGTGGTGGTGCGGGCTTCCCCGCCTGGATCAAATGGAACGGCATCCCCAAAGACGAGAGCCAGCCGCACTATGTGCAATGCAACGCGGACGAAGGTGAACCGGGCACGTTTAAAGACCGGGAGCTGATGCTTCGGCATCCGCATCAGCTGATTGAAGGCATCATTATCGCGGGATACGCGATCCTCTCCAAGGTAGGCTACATCTACATCCGCGGAGAGTACACGGAGCCGGCGCGCGTGATGCGCCGCGCCATCGATGAGGCGTATCGCGCGGGCTATCTCGGCAAGAACATTTTGGGAAGCGGTGTGGACTTTGACCTGTATATCCACATGGGCGCGGGTTCCTATGAGTGCGGCGAAGAGTCCGCGATGATGAGCTCCATCATGGGCGAGCGCGGACAGCCCCGCCTGAAGTTCCCGCACGCGCCACTGCCCACCATCGCCGGCTTGTGGAACTGCCCGACGCTGATTAACAACGTGGAGACCCTTTCGTGCGTGCCGGCGATCATCCGCAACGGGGGCGCATGGTACGCTTCCATGGGCACCGAGAAGAGCACTGGCACCAAAATCTTCTCCGTCAGCGGGCACGTGAACAAGCCGGGCAACTACGAGGTGGAGATGGGCACTCCGCTAATGGAACTGCTGGAGTTGGCGGGCGGCGTTAAGGGCAAACTGAAGGCGGTCATCCCTGGTGGTTCCTCGGTGCCCATTCTGCCCGCGGAAAAGTGTGACGTGAATCTGGACTACGAGTCCTTGCAGTCGGCAGGCACGATGCTCGGTTCGGGGGGCTTCATGGTGCTAAACGATACCGTGTGCATCGTGAAGTTCATGCGGCGCACGGCGGCGTTCTACGCGCACGAGTCGTGCGGCAAGTGCACCCCGTGCCGCGAGGGCACGCGCTGGATGGTCAAGATTTTCGACCGCATTCTGGCGGGGGGCGGGCGCATGGAAGACATTGACCTCCTGCTGGACATCTGCGACCAGATAGACGGTCGCTCCTACTGTGGGCTGGGTGATGCGGCGGCGTGGCCCATCCGTGCCAGCATCCAGCACTACCGGCACGAGTACGAGTACTACATCAAGCACGGACGCTCGATGGTGGAAGTGGAGGGTAAGGCGGTAGCATAGCGACAAAGGGGAAGCGGCTCAGACAGACCGGGCTGGAGGAGGCAAATAAGCAGAGCATGGCACAGGAAGAACTGGTGACTATAGAGATCAACGGCATCGAACTACAAGTGCCCAAAGGGGAGATGATCATCGAATCCGCCAAACGGATCGGTGTGGACATTCCCTTTTTCTGCTATCATCCGCGACTGGGCAAAGGGCAGGCGGCGAACTGCCGAATGTGCCTGGTGGAGGCGGGAACTAAGCAACCCGATGGCTCGGTGCGCATGATGCCCAAGCCGCAGACCTCGTGCACCCTACCCGCCAGCCAGGGGCTGGTGGTGTTTACCGATACGGTGGCAATCCAAAAAGCACGGAGGGGCATTCTGGAGTTCCTGCTGATCAACCATCCGCTGGACTGCCCCATTTGCGACAGAGGTGGGGAATGCCCCCTGCAGAACAACACGCTGTTCTATGGACCGGCAGTCTCACGGTTTATCGAGGAGAAACGCCATCTGCCCAAAGCTTTCCCTCTCAGCGATTACGTGGTGTTGGACCGCGAGCGGTGCATCCATTGTGCCCGCTGTACGCGCTTCTCGCAGGAGATTTCGGGCGATGCCCAGCTCGAGTTCCTCAAGCGCGGCGCGGACATGATGGTTAGCACCTTCCAGGATACCGAGTTCACCTCGCGCTTTTCGGGTAACACCATCGAGCTGTGCCCGGTGGGGGCGTTGACCAGCCGGGCATATCGCTTCCGGGCGCGCCCGTGGGACATGAAATCGCAGAAAAGCATCTGCACCCGCTGTTCCAACGGCTGTAACATCTGGCTGGACTATCGTCCGAATCGGCTGGTGCGCGTGCTGGGGCGCGAGAACGAGGCGGTGAACGAAGAGTGGACGTGCGACAGAGGCAAGTTTGGACATGAGTATATCAGCAGTGACCGCCGTCTGCTCAGTCCGCTCATTCGGCGCGATGGCAAGTTCGTCACCGCCAGCTGGGTGGAGGCGTACCACCTGATCGCATCGCACCTTCGGCAGGCGGTGGCGGAACATGGTGCCCAATCGGTCGGCGCGATCGGCGGCGCGCACCTTTCTAACGAAGAGGCCTATCTTCTGCAGAAGCTGATGCGGGTAGCGGTGGGCACGAACAACATCGACCATCGGTTGGAACGCAACCAGGTCGCGGGAGGAGATACTCTGCTGGCGCGCCTAGGTGTGCCGTTTACTCAAAACGCCATCGCCGATATCGAGAGGGCGAAGACGCTGTTCATCCTCGGCGCGGACCTGGTGGACGAACAGCCCATCGTGTTCCTGCGAGCGCGAAAAGCGTGGTTCCGTTTCGGAGCCAATGTGATTATCGCCCACCCTGAGGTGACGGAAACGGAACTGCGATTCGACGAGCCGGTGATATTGCGCTACCGGGAGGGTACGGAAAAGACGCTGATACACGGACTGCTGTATCTGGTTCTGCAGTCAGGCAAGGCGGTGACGTCCGCTCTTCCATCGGAGGAACTGCAGTCTTTGCAGGCGTCGTTGAGCGCATACACGCCGAGCAGGGTCTCGCAAGAGACCGGGGTGGCGGAATCGGTTCTGCGCGAAACGGCGGACCTGCTTGGCGAGGGTACGCTCGTCTTGTGTGCTGGGCGGGTGCGCAATCATCCCGAATATGCCGAGCTGGTGGGCGCGTTGGTGAACCTGACCCTGTTGACAGGCAACGGTGCGCGCGAGAACGGCGGACTGAATATCCTCCTGCCGGAGGTCAACTCGCACGGCGCGGCGGACATGGGCGTGCTTCCCGACATGCTACCGGGCTATGTCCGTGTGAGCGATACCACTGCCCGTCAGCGCATGGAAAAGCTATGGGAAACCGCCCTGCCGGCGGAACCCGGATTGAACACGCAGGCGATGCTGGAATCGGCGGCGGAGGGCCATCTGCAGGTGCTGTATGTGGTCGGCGAGGACATCGCACACAAGTATCACGACCCCGACCTAGCGCGGCGCGCGTTGGAGAACGCCGGCTTTGTGGTGGTGCAGGATCTGTTCCTGACCGAGACCGCCCAGTATGCGGACGTCGTGCTACCCGCGGCGAGCGTGGCGGAGAAGGAGGGCACTTTCACCAACACCGAGCGACGGGTGCAACGCTTCTGGAAGGCGTTCAACGCGCCGTCGCCTGAGGTGAAGCCGGACTTGAACATCTTCGCGGAGCTGGCGGTGTATCTGGGCAAACCACTTCCCGTCTTTTCCGCCGAGCAGTTGATGGAGGAGATCGGGCAAGCGTTCCCCGCGTACGCGCACTGTTGTTATGACCAGCTGCCGCCGGAAGGCGTGCGCTGGCAGACCACATCTTTGGGTGAGGAGGAATAGCGTGTCCACGTTGCTGGAGAACCCGTGGTTCGTCATCCCTCTGCGCATCGTGATCGTGCTGGGTTTCGTTCTGCTGGCGGTGCCGGTGCTCACCTGGGTGGAGCGGCGGGTGCTGGCGCTGATGCAGATACGCAAGGGACCGAACCGAGTCGGTCCGGCGGGATTGCTTCAGCCGGTTGCGGACGGCATCAAGCTCTTTTTCAAGGAGGACGTTCTGCCCGAAAAGGTAGACCGCTTCATCTACTTCCTTGCGCCGGCGGGGTTCCTGATACCTGTCTTGTGCGCTCCTGCGGTGATACCATGGGGTCCCGATGACCGGCTAACGCCTATTGCGGACATCAATATCGGCATCCTATTCCTGCTGGCGATGACCTCGCTGACGGTGTACGGGATTGTGTTGGCGGGATGGTCGTCGAACAACAAGTACTCCCTGCTGGGCGGGTTGCGAGCGTCGGCACAGACCATCTCCTACGAGCTGGCAATGGGGCTGTCGATCATTTCGGTGGTGTTGTTGACCGGCTCGCTGTCGATGCGCGAGATGGTGCTGAATCAGCAGGGCAATCTTGGCCTGCTGAACTGGCATGTGTTTCGCTTCTTCCCGCTGGGTTTGATCGCGACCGGGATCTTCCTGATCGCCATGCTGGCGGAGACCAATCGCGCGCCGTTTGACCTGCCCGAAGCCGAAACGGAGCTCATTGCGGGCTACCACACCGAGTACAGCAGTATGAAGTTTGCCATGTTCTTCATGGGTGAGTACGCCAGCATGATCACCATCTCGGCGGTGATGGTCACGCTGTTCTTTGGTGGGTGGCTGTCGCCTTTGCCGTTCGCGCCCTTCACGTGGATACCGGGTCCTTTGTGGTTCTTGATCAAGCTAGGTGTGTTCATCTACTTCTTCATCTGGGTGCGGGCAACGCTTCCACGCCTGCGGTATGATATGCTGATGCGGTTGGGCTGGTTGCGGCTGTTGCCCACCGCGCTGGTGAACCTGTTTCTGATAGCCACGGTGGTGTGGTGGCTGAGCTAGGAGGAACGCATGTTCGTACAGATACTTTTTGGGCTGATGGCGATAGTGATAGTGGTCACCTCCATTGGCGTGGTGGCGGTGCGCAATCCTGTGCG
The DNA here is from genome assembly GCA_040289885.1 of Armatimonadota bacterium. Taxonomy (GTDB): domain Bacteria; phylum Armatimonadota; class HRBIN16; order HRBIN16; family HRBIN16; genus HRBIN16. The sequence continues at coordinate 203,620 of PSLZ01000001.1, forward strand.
TAGTGCGCTGAATCTGGTGGCGAACTTTTTCGCGCTAGCGGTGCTCTATCTGCTTCTGTATGCGCAGTTCGTGGCGGCGGTGCAGATTATCGTCTATGCGGGCGCGATCATGGTGCTGTTCTTGTTCACCATCATGCTTCTCAATCTCGGTTCGCCTGCGGAGCTGTCGGAGCGTGGCGAGATCAAGCGTCCCATCACGTGGGGGCTGGCGCTGTTGTTCGTGATCGTGCTGGCAGGCGGGGTGTTTTCACGGCTGAGCGAGGCACAACCCGCACAGGATGACATCGGTACCGTGCAGATGGTGGGCAAGTTTCTGTTCACCGACTGGGTGTATCCGTTTGAGTTGACCTCAATCCTCTTACTGATAGCCATCGTGGGGGCGATCGTGATGGCGAAACGGAGGTTATAGGGATGGACGCAGTGCCGATTAGCTGGTATCTAACGCTGAGTGCGTTCATGTTCGCGATGGGTGTGACAGGGGTGGTGATCAAGCGCAACCCGATCGTCATCTTCATGTGCATCGAGCTGATGCTGAACGCGGCGAACCTGGCGTTTCTCGCCTTCGCCCGGCAACAAGCACAGCTGGGGGCGCAGGTGGCAGGGCAGGTGTACGCCATCCTGGTGATGGCGGTGGCGGCGGCAGAGGTGGCTATCGGGCTGGGCATCATCGTTGCCATCTATCGCCTGCGCGACACGATTAATGTGGACGAGATGAACCTGTTGAAGTTCTGAGGGACAGGAGCACGAGATGAACAGTGTGTTTGACCTGGTCTGGGTGGTTATCGGCTTGCCGCTGGCGGGCTTCCTGTTGCACGCCTTCTTTGGCAAACGGCTGGGCAAGAAGGCGGTTGGCACGGTGGGCACGGCGGTGGTGCTGGGGGCGTTTGCGCTGTCGGTGTACCTGCTAGCGGAACTGCTCAAACTGCCCGCCGACCAGCAGAAGGTGACCAGCACCCTGTGGCGCTGGATAGAGGCAGGCAGTTTCCGTGTCGCTTTCGAGGCACTGGTAGACCCTCTCTCGCTGTTGATGGCGTTGATTGTAACGGGCGTCGGTGGGCTGATACACCTGTACTCCACCGGCTATATGGCAGAGGACGAGGATTATCCGCGCTTCTTTACCTACATGAACCTGTTCATCGTGTTCATGCTGACGCTCGTGCTCAGCAACAACCTGCTGATGATGTTTGTGGGTTGGGAAGGGGTTGGACTATGCTCCTATCTGTTAATTGGCTTCTGGTATAAGGAGAAGGTCAATACCGACTCGGCGAACAAGGCGTTCATTGTCAACCGCATCGGCGATTGGGGCTTCACGCTGGCGGTGCTCCTGGCGTTCTGGACGTTTGGCACACTCAGTTTCGCGGGCGAGGGCAACATGTTCCAGAAAGCCGTCGAGATGAAGCAAGCGGGGCTTCTTTCTCCCGGTGTGATCACTGCCATCGCCTTGCTGTTGTTTGTCGGAGCGACAGGCAAGTCCGCGCAGTTTCCGCTCTACATGTGGCTTCCCGACGCGATGGCGGGTCCCACCCCCGTCTCCGCGCTGATTCACGCCGCCACGATGGTCACCGCCGGCGTGGTGATGGTGACACGCTGTCATGTGCTGTTTGAGCTCGCGCCAGTAGCCATGCTGGTGGTGGCGGTCATCGGCGTGTTTACGGCTATCTTCGCAGCGACCATTGCGCTGGCGCAGACCGACATCAAGCGCGTGCTAGCCTATTCCACCGTCAGCCAGTTGGGATATATGTTTCTGGGGTGTGGCGTTGGGGCGTTCGCCTCGGGTATGTTCCACGTGACCACGCACGCTTTCTTCAAAGCCCTGCTGTTTCTCGGCTCGGGCTCGGTTATTCTGGCTCTGCACCACGAGCAGGACATGCGCCGCATGGGCGGGCTGGCGAAGTACCTGCCGATTACCTATTGGACGATGCTGGCGGGCTGGCTGGCGATTGCGGGTATCCCACCGCTGGCAGGCTTCTTCTCCAAAGACGAGATTCTATCCGCCGCGTTTGGCACGCACGTTCTGCCGGTGAGTATCGGGCAGATTCTGTGGGCGGTGGGACTGGTGACGGCGTTGCTGACCGCCTTCTACATGACCCGCCTGATGGGACTGACCTTCTGGGGCGAGCCGCGCTGGGCAGAGGCGCACGCGCACCACGGCAAAGATGACGCGCACGGGCATAGCGGCCAGCCAAGGGAGTCGCCGCCAAGCATGACCGTCCCGCTGATGATTCTGGCGGTGTTGTCGGTGGTGGGCGGGTTCATCGGTGGGTTTGCGCCGCTACATATTCCCAACCGGTTCGGGCGGTTTCTGGAGCCTTCCGCCGGGCTTCAGGTGCTGGGCGAGGAGGCGGTGGGACACTTACCGGTCAGCACGGAGTGGCTTCTGGTCTGGGCATCGGTGCTGGCGGCTGTGTTGGGGCTGTGGTTCGGCTGGGCGCGTTACCGCGCAGGCTTGCCCGAAAGTGAGCGTGAGCTGAGCGGAATCCGCAAAGTGCTCTACCACCAGTACTATTACGATTGGCTAATGGTCAAAGGCATCGGGCTGTGGCTAGGCGGTAAGATAGCCTTCTGGATGTGGCAGTTTGTGGATGGGCGCCTCATCGACGGCTTCGTCAACGGCATTGCGGGCTTGACGGGCTGGGTGGGCAACAGCCTGCGCCGCGTGCAGACGGGCTACGTGCGCAACTATGCCTTCACCATTCTCATCGGTGCGATGATTCTGCTCATCTGGCTCCTGGTGCGGGGAGCAAGCGCAGGTTTGGCGAGGTAAGCGATGGAGACGACGACACCCGGACTGTTGACCCTTCTGATATTCCTGCCTCTGGCGGGCGCGCTGATACTACTTGTGGTGCCCCGCGAGAACAAGCAAGCCATCCGCTGGTTCACGCTGGCGGTGACCGCGCTGGTATTTGTGCTGTCGCTGAGGCTGGCATTAGGGTTCAACTCGGCGAGCGCGGGCATGCAGTTCCGCGAGTTCGCGCTGTGGATGCCGCAGTTCGGCATTCACTACCATCTGGGCATCGACGGCATCAGCCTGTGGCTGGTGTTGTTGACCACCTTCCTGTCGGTGTTGGCGGTGGCGTTTTCGTGGGTGGTGGAAGAGCGCGTCAAGGAGTACATGTTCTTCATGCTCCTGCTGGAGACGGGGATGCTGGGAGTGTTCTGCGCGCTGGACCTGGTATTGTTCTACGTGTTCTGGGAAGCGATGCTGGTGCCGATGTATTTCCTGATCGGCATGTGGGGTGGCGAGCGGCGCATCTACGCGGCGATCAAGTTCTTCCTGTTCACTTTCTTCGGCAGTGTGCTGATGCTGGTGGCGATCGTAGCGCTGTATTACCTGCACCGCGACATAACGGGCATGGCAACCTTTGACCTGCTGAAGATTCAGCAGGCGCTGGCGAACAGCCCGCTGGATTTGAACGTGCAGTTGTGGCTGTTTGCGGCGTTTGCGCTGGCGTTTGCGATTAAGGTGCCCATGTTTCCCTTCCACACCTGGTTGCCCGATGCGCACGTGGAGGCGCCGACGGCAGGCTCGGTGATCCTGGCGGGTGTCCTGCTGAAGATGGGTACCTACGGCTTCTTGCGCTTTTGCCTGCCGTTGTTCCCAGACGCCTCGCAGGTGTCTGCGCCGCTGATGCTGACGCTGGCGGTGGTCGGCATCATCTACGGGGCGATTGTGGCGGCGGTTCAGCCCGATGTGAAGAAGCTGGTTGCCTATTCCAGCGTCAGCCACCTGGGGTTCGTGATGCTGGGGCTGTTTGCGTTGAACGCACAGGGGCTGACAGGCAGTATTCTCCAGCAGGTCAATCACGGTATCAGCACGGGCGCATTGTTCCTGCTGGTTGGCATGATTTACGAGCGCAGACATACCCGCCTCATCGCCGAGCTCGGAGGGCTGAAGCGGGTGATGCCGGTCTACGCCGCCTTCTTCCTGCTGGTGATGTTGTCGTCGGTGGGACTGCCTTCCACCAACGGTTTTGTGGGCGAGTTTCTAACCCTGCTGGGCGGGTTCTCGGCGAGCGTTCCGCTGACGGTCATCGCCGCGTCGGGGGTGATTCTGGCGGCGGTGTATCTGCTGTGGATGTTCCAGCGGGTATTTTACGGCGAGCCATCGGCGAAGAACGCGCACCTTCCCGATTTGAACCTGCGTGAAATCGCGATACTGGTGTCGATTGTGGTGCTGATCTTCTGGATAGGGCTGTATCCCAGCACCTTTACGGACGCCATGCGGGCATCGGTGGAGAACCTCATCCGACAGGTGCAGGGAGATGCCGGGGCGGCATGGCTGGCGCAAATGGGAGAGACGGTGCGCACCGTCACGATACACTGAACCCTCTCTGGCGAAAGAGCGGGGAAAGGAGGACGAGAATGACCAAGTTTGAGCGCATTCAGGCGGCAATACGGGGCGAAGCGGTAGACCGCGTGCCGTATAGCCTGTGGTATCACTTCCGGCTGAACCCGCCGGCGGGCGAGACGCTGGCGAACGCGGAGCTGGAGTTCTACGCTAGATACGACCCCGACCTACTCAAGGTCATGCACGACATCCCGTATGAGATGCCGATGGGCATGGCATCCATTCACTCCATAGAGGATTGGGCGAAACTGCCGGTTCTGCCCCCTGACAAGGGCAACTTCGCCGAACAGCTGGCGGCTTTGCGCATCATCCAGCGACGCAAGGGCGACGACGCGCCGATGGTGGACACGGTGTTCAACGTGTTCGCTACCGCGCAGAAGATCTCGCAACAGCAGTTACTAGAACACCTGCGTCGGGACCCGGATGCGGTGCGTGTGGGGCTGGAGCGCATCGCGCAGTCGTCGGCGGGCTACGCCCGGAAGCTGGTAGAGGAGGGCATCGGCGTGTACCTGGCGGTAGCGGGTGCAAGCGCGGACCTGGCGACGCCCGAAGAGTATGCCCGCTACTTCCTGCCACTGGACGAGATGGTGCTCGATAGCGCACAGGGTGCGGCGGTGAACGTGCTCCACCTCCACGGCGAGAACATCTACTTTGACCTGCTGTTGCCGCTGGCGTCCAAGGCGCATGTGCTCTCCTGGAGCAACCGCCTCACCGCGCCTTCCATTCCCGAAGCGCGCCTGAAGTACACAGGCTGTATCATGGCGGGGGTGGATGAAGTGCACATCAAGAGCCTGACGGTGGAGCAGGTCAAAGCACAGGTGCGTGAGACCATCGAGCAGACCCGTGGCAGGGGGGTCATTGTGGCGCCAGGATGTGCGGTGCCCACCGATACCCCGCCCGAACTGCTGTTAGCCATTCGGGAAGCTGTGTTGGAAGCAGGAGGAGCCTCTGCATGACCGGTTATCCGCCACTGCCCAAGGACGTGTTTTTCACGGCGATCGCGCCCGAGCTGATTCTGAGCGTCGCCGGCGTTGTGGTGCTATTGCTGGGGCTGACTCTGCGCCGGGGTCCCTATACCTCGCTGGTGGTATTGAGCCTGCTGGGCATCGGGGTGAGCGCGGTCAGCGTCTTCGCCCTCTGGTCACACCCGATCACCGCCCTTGGTGAGACGGTACTGAGCGACCAGTTCGCGCAGATGGTGCGGCTGATTCTGCTGGGCATCGCGGGCATCGCTGTGCTGATGGCGGAGCCGTACATGCAGGAGAAGCGCATCTATTTCCCCGAGTACTTCGCGCTGGTGCTGTTCTCCACGGCGGGCGGGATGGTGATGGCGTCTGCTCAGAATCTGATGCTGCTGTTCATCGGGCTGGAGGTGCTTTCGCTTTCGATGTACGTGATGGCTGGGCTGGCGCGCACCGAATCGCGCTCGGAAGAGGCGGCGCTGAAGTACTTCTTGCTGGGAGCGTTTGCATCCGGGTTCCTGCTGTACGGCATTGCGCTGATTTACGGCGCATCGGGTAGCACCAATCTGAACGAACTGATGCCCGCGCTCTTCTCGCCGTCTCCCGAGAAGCGGCTACTGCTGTACGGCGGGCTCGCGCTTCTGCTGGTAGGTCTGGGTTTCAAGTCCGCCCTGGTGCCGTTCCACGTGTGGACACCGGATGTGTATGAAGGTGCACCCACAGCGGCGGCGGCGTTCATGGCGTCGGCGGCGAAGGCGTCTGCGTTCGCGGCGTTCATCCGGATAGCGGTCGCCTTCCAGCCCGCGAGCGCGCTGTGGGTGCCGGTGCTGGCGGTGCTGGCGGTATTGACCATGAGTGTGGGCAACCTGCTGGCGCTGGCACAGACCAACCTGAAGCGGATGCTGGCGTATTCCAGTATCGCGCACGCGGGTTACCTGCTGGTCGGGGTGGTGGCTGTGAGCAGTTTCGCGTCGGCGCGGGCGGGTATCAGTGCGGTGCTGTACTACTTCATCGCCTATGCGCTGATGACGATGGGGGCGTTTGCCGTGGCGTCGTTGATGGCGCACGAGGGCACAGAGAACAACCTCATTGACCAACTAGCAGGGCTTGGCACGCGCAGTCCGCACGCCGCGGCGATGATGACGGTGTTTATGCTGTCGCTAGCGGGCATTCCGGCGACGGCAGGCTTTCTGGGCAAGTTCTTCCTGTTCAATGCCGCGCTCCAACAGGGCGCGGTCGGGCTGTTTCTGGCGATAGTATTGGCGATCAACAGCGTGGTCTCGGCGTTCTATTACCTGCGTCTGATCGTGGTGATGTACTTCCGTCCGGCGGAGCTGCCCGTTTTGCCCCGCCCCGGATGGGGTCTGCAGGTGGCGATCGCGTTGTGCATGGTCGGCAGTCTGGTGTTCGGGTTGTATCCGTTCGGCTGGGACCAGGCACAGCAGGCGGCGGAGGGCGTGGTGCGCGTGGTGCAGACGGTGAGACGGTAAGTTACTGGAGGGCGAACCTCCCGGTGAGCCGTTACCCCGCAGTTGGGGATGGGGCATTCGGCTCGGCAGGAGCCTCGCCCTCCAGGGGGATGTGGGTTACTCCAGGTTTCCGTCTACGGCGATACGTCTGGCGCCGTGCAGGTAAGGGCGCAGAACCTCGGGAATGAGGATGGTACCGTCTGCTTGCTGGTAATTCTCTATCACCGCGATCATCAGACGGGGTAGGGCAAGCCCTGACCCGTTGAGCGTGTGCACAAACTCAGGCTTGGCTCCCGGAGCCGGGCGGTAACGGATGTTGGCGCGGCGCGCCTGAAAGTCGCGGAAGTTGGAACAGGAGCTCACCTCCAGCCACTCCTGACATCCCGCCGCCCACACTTCAATGTCATACTTCATCGCGGCGACAAAACTGAGGTCACCCGTACACATCTGCACCAAGCGGAAGGGCAGTTTCAACAAGCGGCACACATCGCAAGCGTCTTCGATGAGCTTCATCAGCTCCTCGTCGGAGGTATGCGGTTCGACGAACTTGACCAGCTCCACCTTGTCGAACTGGTGTCCGCGCTTGATCCCGCGCACGTCGCGCCCCGCCGACATCTTTTCACGGCGGAAGCAAGCAGTATACGCCACGTAGTAGATAGGCAACTGCTCTTTTTCCAGAATCTCCTCGCGGTGCAGATTGGTCACAGGCACTTCCGCAGTGGGGATGAGCCAGTAGTCCTCCTCCGCGTCGTGGTAGAGGTTGTCGCCGAACTTGGGCAGGTTGCCCGTGCCATACAGGCATTCGGATTTGACCAGATAGGGTGGGTAGACCTCGGTGTAGCCGTGCTGGCGGGTGTGCAGGTCCAGCATCCAGGTGATCAGCGCGCGCTGGAGGGCGGCGCCCGCCGATTTGAGGATGTAGAACCGCGAGCCGCTGATCTTGATTCCGCGTTCGAAGTCGATGATGCCCAGCGCCTCACCGAGCTCCCAGTGCGGTTTGGGGGTGAAATCGAAGTGCGGTAGTTCCCCTTCGGTGCGCACGACCACGTTTTCGGTTTCGTCTTTGCCAACGGGCACGGCGGGGTGGGGAAGGTTAGGCACTTCCAGCATCCGGGCGTTGAACGCCTGCTCGATCTGTTCTAACCGCTTTTCCAGCTCGGCGATGCGCTCGCCTACCTGACGCATCTGTGCGATGCGGGCGTTGCGTTCGTTAGGGTCTTGGATTCGGGGTATCTCTTTCGAGACAGCGTTGCGCTCGGCGCGGAGGGTTTCCACCTGCGTCAGGATGTCGCGCCGATAGGCGTCTAGTTGCAGGATCTCATTAATGATAGTGGGGTCTGCGCCTACCTTCTGCAGACCCTCTTTCACCAGGTCGGGCTGTTCGCGAATCAGACGGATGTCCAGCATCGGCTCCCTCTTCTCCTGAAAGGGTTCACAGGCTTATGCAACGGCACTTCGGCGTGCGTCTATCATGCTGAAGCAAGTCTCGTTTTGGCTCCGCTCAGGGTGCCAGTTGCGCCGTGCCATTGCATAGCGTCTACAGTATACAATAAACGCGAACAAAAATGCTAAGAGGACAGCCCAGAGGCGTCCATCCTGGCGTGTGTTTAGCCATCGGGGGCAGTCGCCGTTGACAAGTTATGCGTTGGATTCTATACTATGAACAAGACCACTGACCACAAAGGGGACAATCATAGGTATGGACATGGGTGCAGCTCTTCTCGCGAGAAATCTTGCCCTGCGCCGGGCACGTCGTTGGACTCGCCCACCACAATGGGAGGTGCCAGATTGGAAAGATGAGCTTGAGTCCGTCGCGAACTTAGCCTTTTGGGGTGCGTCGACAACCTACGATTCCAGCCGTGGCGTTCCCTTCCCCACTTATGTCTATCGAACCGTTCTCCAAGAGTTATGGCAGTTCTATCGCACTGAGTGGCGGTTTGCTCGAAATAATGTCAGCGGATGCGGTACGTTGAGCGATCTCTCAGGATGCATGGACCCGGCTGCGGCTGAAGCCAGATGGGCAGAGAATGATAGCCTTCGAGCAGGTTTGGCAAGCTTGCCAGAACAGTATCGAAGTATCATCATACTCCCCTATTACAAGTCTTGGGGGTTTCGCTCAAGAGCGATGGCACCGTCTTTGTCGCCGCCGACCACGAGCAAGGGAGCCTTATCGCCGCATTCAGTCAGTTCGGGCAAGAACAATGGGTGACCTATCGGAGCGGCTATGTGCGGAGCATTGCCCTTAGTGTGGATGGTCATGTGGTTGCAGCGGGCGACGAAGGAGTAGGGAGGGGTCCGGCAGGCTCGCAGGACCTATTTGTCGCCAAGTACGACGCTATGGACGGACGTCTTCAGTGGAATGTTTATCACGACTATGGCGACTACTATGAGGAGTATTTGGAAGACATAGTCGTGGATGGAGCGGGCAATGTGTACGTGACGGGACGTTCCGAAAAGGAACGAGACGCCCTGGCGATAGCACTGAAGCTGAACAGCTCTGGCACGCTTCTCTGGCGGTACGCTCGGGACGACAGTAACGGACGCGGAGTAGCAGTTGATGGGGACGGGTATGTCTACGTCGTAGGTGATGGCATCGGAGGTACCTTCGTTGTCAAGCTCGCACCAGATGGTCCGCTTGTGTGGGAACGCACCCTGGCTGGATATACTGGCGTGGACATTGCTGTCAGAGGTCAGGGTAACGACGCCAGAGTATACGTGCTGGGCAGAAGCAGTGCCGGATGGTCGGTATTTCGTTTCGATGGGACGGGAAACCAACAGCTCAACCCTCCTGTTTATGCGGAAGGCACACCCAACCCTGCCAAGTTACTCCTTGATGAAGCGGGTAACCCCTACGTCGTGGGTTATGCATCGGATAGCTCAACACGGCGAGTAGTGGTGGTCAAGTACGCGGATGATAACCAGCAGACGGTTCAAGTGTGGCGAACATTCGTTGGGAACTCATACCGTCTAGGTGGATTCAGACGTCCTGTCGACGTCGACGCTACAATCTGTGGAGGCAAACTCTATGTTGCATGCGTGTTCACGCGAGGTGTCAAAGAGAACATAGATGCTGACGTTGGTTTTGCCTCGCTGGACACGAATACTGGAAGCGTACTCTGGCAGGTACGTTATGGCGAATACGAAGAAGACGCTGTCGGCAGAAGGCTCTACTACAATGAGGTTGCCAGCAAGATTACTGCGGACAGCCAGGGCAACGTTTACGTTGGAGGATGCTCGTTCACGGACACAGACGGAGGCCCGGGAACAGGCAACCTTATAGTCGTCCGAGGCGTGCCGGCGGGTCTATTGGCTTCCGTGGACCTCGACGGTTATGGTGGCGACCAGGGCGCGGTCTGGGAGGATGTGCAGGCTCGCTCGATTCGTCCTATAGAAGATAGGACAGCACAGATACTCGTACGCACCGGTCCGAAGGCACTCCTGCACCAGGGGGACGGCTCTCTGCCTCCCTTTATGATGCCTGATACCGGTTGGGATATGTATGATGTGTCTTCCAAGCCTTACAGGCCACCGTGCCCGCCCGGTGGGGATGATATTTCACACTGGCTAAGGGTGGCCACGTTTGGTGGTAATCCCATGGAGGAGGGCAATCTTGTAGTTGCCATCCAGTGCCTGAACGGCGACATCGATGGTGACGGAGAGATTACCCTCTTTGACTACGGCAGACTGGTTGCGGCGTTTGGCAGTCTGTGCGGCGAATCTAGCTGGGACCCCGCCGCCGATCTCGACGGGGATGGCGAGATCACTCTATACGACTTCAGCATCCTCGTACGCAATTTCGGCGCAGTGGGTGAGTCCAACTGGTGGGATTAAAGATAGGAGAAGAGGGATCTCTTCTCCTATCTTTTCCTGAGCATGCTAGCTCACTGGTGTTTCCCTGTAGATCCCATCCACCTTTGCTGGTAATTTTGCATGAGCCTCTGCCGAACCTCGGGTTGCCTCACTCGTGCCATGCCAGAGATATGGTCCCTCGGTGGCTGAGGCAAGGTGGCGCGCCAGGCGACGTATCCAACGATTATCACAACCGCGGCGATGATAACTGCCGCCACGACGGGGTTGACCTGACGGTGCATCCTGACACCTCCTTCGCTACTGGTTGACGGGGCGTAGCAGGTAGTCCGTCACCAGCTTGCTGAACTCTCCTCGGATGAACTTACAGTGTCCATCTACAAAAGTGAAGATCATGCTGGTGGTCACACCAACGTCAACCCCTGAGGTAAACGTCCCGTCGTGATAGCCAAAGTCGTCTTCTTGGAGCATCGGTTTCTCTGCTGAACTAGCCACCGCAGAGATAGCGATGCCTATAGGAGCTCCATTCGGTGCTCGCTGTATCAGCGAGGCCGCTCTGCCAAGAGCGTCCTCACCCCACCATTGAATTTCGTCGGCGAAGGCGTAAGATGAGGGAGGATAACCACCTTCTAGCCCCTCGTGCATGGGACAGGTGATCATACGGTTATTCTTTACGTAAGGGTAAACCACATCGTACCACGCTGGGTACAAAGCGGCGGTGCCGTATCCTCCGTCGCCAACATTCCTACAGTACCTTCTGCGAAGTTGGCGGGCATCGTCTGTAGGGAAATTGGGGGTGTACACGTTTCGCCATGACGGAGACGGATTGACCGACGTATAGCGAAAGCCTGTAGCCGGGTCGCGCACGTCCGTGCTACATGTACCCGCGCACCACCAGTTGATGATCGCCGAGGGGAATGCCTCGTCATAATCCTGGACGTACATCAGTACCCCTAGGCCGTACTGTTTCATATTGCTCAGGCAAGTGGTTTTACGCGCTTGATTCCTCGCCTGTGCAAACACCGGGAACAAGATGGCTGCCAGTATCGCGATAATCGCGATAACCACCAGCAGCTCGATCAGCGTAAATGCACGGTGTTTCATGGTTGTTGTGACCTCCTTCTAGTGAGCTTAATTTATAGCTAGCACCACTTATGCTTGCTACCTTGTTTATTTTAGCAACCGCAAAGATTCCTGTCAACGGGCTACCTTCCCAATTTTTTAAAACTGCACGGTAGCTATTGCTGTAGACTGGATGCCCGCGCGATCAGGCGCACCGGCAGTTTCACCACCCGCTCGGCGGGGGTGTGCCCTTCGATGATGTCTATGAGGAGCCTCGCCGCGACACGGCCCATCTCGGACGCGGGCTGCTCGACCGTGCTCAGCGGCGGCTCGGTGAGCTGGGTGAACGGCGTGCCGTCGTAACCCACAATCGCCACATCCTGCGGCACACGCCGGTTCGCCTCTTGCACCGCGCCCAGGACGCCAATGGCACAGACATCGTTGGCGGTGAAGATGGCGGTTGGCGGTTCGGGCAACTGTAGTAATCGGCAGGTGGCTTCGTAGGCAGTCTGCTCCAGAAAGCCGGTTTCTATCAGCAACTCGGGGGAAACTGGTAGTCCTGCCTCTTCCATCGCCCGGCGGAAGCCGTGCAGACGGTCGCAAGCGTTGGGGATGTACAGGTCACCGTGCAGGTGCGCGATACGCCGGTGTCCCTGCTCGATCAGGTGCTTGGTGGCGAGGTATCCACCCATTTCGTTATCGGCGTCTATGGCGGCCATCTTCTCGCCGTACACCTGCTGTCCCCCGACCACCGCAAGGGGTATTCCTGCGTCGCTTAGCTCTTTGAGGAGCGGTTCGTCTTTGTAAGGCGCGAGGATAATCAGCCCTTCCAGGCGTCCGCTGTACACGGCGTTGAGGCACATGGAGCGGACGTCCTCGCTCATGGCGTAAATCATCAGGTGGTAGCCTTGGGCGAAGCCGGTGTCGGCGATGCCGCGCATTACTTCCGACGACCACCAGCCTGCCAGCACCGAGTGCCTCACGTACAGCTGAAGGATACCGATGGTTCGGCTGCGCATTCCCGCCAGCCGACGCGCGGCTTCGTTGGGGTAGTAGTTCAGTTCCCGCGCAATGCGCAGAATCTCAGCGCGTATCGGCGCACTCACCCGCGCTCCCGCCTTGTTGTTCAGGACATATGAGACGGTCGCCTGCGACACCCCCACCCGCTCGGCGATCATCTGCATGGTGATACGCCCGCTGGAGCGTCTGCCTTTGCGCTTTCTGGTCCGAGTTGTGCCAGGGTTATCCTGTGTTTGCATCCCACACGCCCGCCTAGTTTTGCGCTTAATCATTGTGTCTATTATATATATCCTCATCCGGGTTTGTCAAGCGGTTTGAGCCGGGGTGAGGGAAAAAATTGTACAAAATCGAGCCTACCCATCCCATTTCTGGAGGGAGAGGGAGAGGCAGACGCCAAGCCGAATACCCCTCCCCGCCCGCGGGGAGGGTTGGGGTGGTGGTATCGGCTCACCGGGACGTTCGCCTCCCGGAATATGCCGTTGCAGGAATCTTCCCGTCGGCACGGAAAGCAATACTGGAGGGGAGGCAAGGCAATGGCGCAGCAACGACCTTACGACTTCCTGAGGGGGGTCATCGTGCCGTTCTGGACGCCGGTAGAAGCGGACGGTAGATTGCACCTTGCCGGCACCCGGGCGATGGTGGACTACCTCGCCGACACGGGCGCGGTGCGCTCCATCTTCGGGCGCAGTGGCATGGGCAAGTGGCACACCTTCACCGTCGAGGAGACGAAGCGGTTTGCCGACGTGCTCGTTCCCGCCTGTCGCAAACGCGGTCTGGGGGTGCTGATCGGTGCGATGGGCGAGTACATCGGCAGGGAAAAGGGCATCCGTCCCGACCCGATGCGCTACACGGAACAGAGCATCGAACTGACTAACTACGCTCAGCGGGCGGGAGCGGACGCTGTGGTGCTGGTGGTGCCGGATATGCTATCGGCAGAGGGGACTTCGCCCGCCGAGGTGGTGTGGCGGTACTGCGAGACGGTTCACGATGCCACGCCCCTGCCACTGGTGCTTTACCAGCCCGGCGGCACCGACCCCGCGTACCAGTTGACGCCAGAGCTCCTGCGTCGGTTGACCACGTTGCCGCGCATCGTGGGCTTGAAGCTCTCCACCGGCCGGGAAGAGGTGTTCGCGCCCATCGCGGAGGTGGTGCGGGGCACCGGTTTTGCGCTCATCGCAGGCGACGAACGGTTTTACCTGCGTGCGCTGGAGCTGGGTGCGTGCGGGGTCATCGGTGGTGGGTGCTCCGCCTACCCGGAGGTGCTGTGGGCAGTTCGGTATTATTATCAACGGGGCGATATGGCACGAGCGCGTCTGGCGCAGGAGACGGTCTGGAGACTGCTGGAGGTGAAAAAGGGGTTGGACGGCTGTGTGTTGTGGAAGCAGGTGATGATTGCCAACGGCGGCAAGTTCCAGCCGTATGACCGTAGCGGTACGCCTCCCTATCCCAAAGAGGTGGTGGCGGAGGCGCTGCGGGAGTGGAAGCGGCTGACCGCCCCCTATCGCCGGCTCTGCCATGCCCAACGCACCTGGAGCAAGGTGTCCTGAGTGCCTTACTACGAACGCCACGATAACGAGCGGTCCGCACGGGAGCGCATGGTGCTGTACCAGCTGGAGGGGCGAGGCATCACCAACCCGCGGGTGCTGGAGGCCATGCGCAAGGTACCCCGGCATCTTTTTGTGCCTCCCGATCGTGTGCACGACGCCTATTCCGACCACGCTTTGCCGATCGGCGCGGGGCAGACCATCTCGCAGCCCTACATGGTCGCGCTGATGACCGAACTGCTGAACCCCGCGCCTTCACATCGGGTGCTGGAGGTGGGTACGGGAAGCGGCTATCAGGCGGCGATCCTGGCGGAGCTGGCGAACGAGGTGGTAACCATCGAACGGGAGCCCTCTCTCTCCGAGCGGGCGCGTGAGGTGCTGGAATCGCTGGGCTACCGCAACATCACTTTTGTGGTGGGAGATGGCACCGAGGGGTATCCGCCCCTTGCCCCTTACGACGGCATCATCGTCACGGCGGGCGCACCCTTCATCCCCCAGCCGCTCATCGAGCAGCTCGTGCCCGGAGGTAGGCTCGTCATCCCCGTCGGGCATCGTTATGAGCAGGTGCTCACGGTGGCAGAGAAGGACGAGCAGGGTGGTCTGCGCCTCTCGGAACACGGCTATTGCGTGTTCGTGCCCCTGATTGGCAAACACGGCTGGCAATCCGAGACCGACGGCGACTGGGAGCCTGAGGAGATTGTGTAAGCCCCGCACCAGATACAGGTTGTTCCGCAAGGGTTCGGGTAGGCGAACACGCCGTATTCCACATCGCCTTTTGTTTGCCATGCGACGGGATGGTCTCCTGCGTTCAGTTCACCCCCGTGATGGCAAATAGCATGGGCAGGGCGGTTTCGTCCGACACGCTGAACTCGATGGCGGTGACCACTTTGCGCGGATGGGGGTTATCCCAGCGCAGATAGCGAAGCGTGACGGGCGTTTTGTCAACGGTCTGCCCGCGCCAGGCTACCCTGGCAAAGTAAGCGGGGCTGGGGTCGTCCCAGGCACAGATGTTGACCCCGTACTCCAGCGGGACGGTTTCGCTAGTGTTGTCGGCGTAGAGGATGCGGTAGTCACCCACCCGCTTGTTGCGCTCCACCTGCCAGCCGGTGGCGTGCAGGAAGTAGAGTGCGCTGGCTCGGCGCCCCACAGGGAGATGCACCAGGCGTGGCAGGGGCTTCGTGGGGAACATCCTGCTGTCAAGAGCTACCGCGCAGGGTTGGGACGGGGAGGGCGATAGGCGGAATCGCACTCCGCCCAGCATCTGCTCGCCGCGGGGCAAGTTGCGCAGGTCGTGTTCCGCGCCCAGTTCCAGCCAGCCCTCGGTATTAGCCTGCATGGCGGTGAGGTTCATCGCCTCGGAGAGGTCGAGGGCGAACCCCGGCTGAGGACGGACAACGAGGGGACGCCGCTCGTAGAGGTCTAGAAACACCTCATCGGGGGAGTAGGGGAGCTGGTCGGGCGGTGGGCTGTCATTGCTCCATGCGTATTCCCCTGCCAGCACAAAGGCAGAGAACTGATGGAAAGCGGGCTTAAGCACCGCCTCGCTGATGTTGAACCCCGCCCAAGTGCTCTGGAGCAGACCCACAATGTTCGCCTGCTGTGCCGCTTTGGCGAAGTTGTAGATGTTCATCGGCGTGTACCAGGTGGTGGCGATGACCTGGAAGCCCGCGCTTTGCAGTACCTTCAGGTTCTTCTGCACGAACTCTTCGGGCGGACGAGGCTGGTAGTGCCAGTCGCAGATGAGGATGTCTTTGGGAAGCAGGTTGCGCCTGCGTTGAGCCTCCTCTGGGCTTTCGGCAAAGGCGGCTCCATCGGCGGATTCGCTTTGGTGCAGAAGCATATCGCCCCACATCATGGTGCGAATGCCCCTCTGCCGAAAGCGCAGGTAGTGGTGCAGGACGTCGTCCACGAAGAGCTGTGTCAGCCCGCGCTGTTTGCACGGCTCGTGGTAGGGGAACCGGTTGAACAGGTGAATTTCGTCGTGCCCGATGTGAAAGTAACGCGGCTGGAAGAGGTTGATCGCCTCATCGTAGATGGCGTCGATGAAGGGGTAGGTGCGCGGGTTCAGCGGGCAGTAGTTGTGTGGGGTGTTGGGGTCTTCCGCGATGTCTAGGTTTTGCCCGTTGCGGAACATCCACTCCGAATGCCCCAACGACTGCACCAGCGGTGTCACCTCCATCCAGTGCTGTTTGGCGCACTGGATCACCTGCTTCAGGTGCGTCTTGCTCATGGAAAAATCCACCGCGATCTCGGGTACGCTGTCCCAGCGCGTGTACTCGCTTTCCAGCACGAGGTGATTCATCTTCAGGTGCGAGAAGATGCGTTCGATGAGTTTCTTGTGGAACGGCGCGGCGTCTTTACCCAGAAACAGGTGCGCTCCGCGCAACTGCAAGGCAGGATAATCCACCACGAGCACGCGCTTAAGGTAGGCGCCGCCGGAACGTGCCTGCAGGCACTGCTGAAGCGTTTGAGAACCGTAGAACACGCCGCGTGCGTCGGTGCCGATGACGACGGCAGAGGTCGTACCGACCAGCAGGGCGTATCCCTCTTGACGATCGGGCACTTTCAGCAGAGAACGCCACGTGCCGGGCGAGCGGGCAAGGTTGCTTTTCAGCCCGAAAAACACCACATTCTCCCGGCGCAGGGGGGGTGCGGTGGTAAGACGCAAAGATAGCCCATAGCGGTCTCGCAACATCTTGAGGAACGACTGCGCGGCGGGAACGCTTGCCCGGTCCAGAGCGACCACGCGGGTATGCGGGTTGAGAGCCAGAAAGCCCTCTCGCCACTGTACCTGTTTGGGTTTGGGTATCAGCAGGATGGGGCGCACATCGGCTCCGACCGCTTCCTTGAGCGGTATCACCTTCGTGGCAACAGCAACCCGCTCTACCGGCTGAACCTGCTCGGCGGGCACGAAGTGCATGGTCACGCGGATGGTGACAGGCAAGCCCTTCTGCAGGGGAAACTGCAAGTAGCCCAGCCAGAGGGTTGGTGCTTCGCGTGCCCAGCCTTGCGGGTTCTTGCGCCCGTCGAACAGGATGATGTCCTGGTTATCGCCCTCGGCGGTGATCTCCAGCGTGCCGAAGCGGGTTTGCAGGGTCAGTCGGCGGAAGGCACGTGCGAAAGTGCTGGCGTCCTGGTCTGCCGACCTAGCGACGGCGGGGATGGTTCCGGTAAAGGTGCCGTTCGGTGTCTCTGCGGTGTAGCGTGCTCCTACCAGCAGAGGCGCGCGCAGGTAGCCCAAGCAGTACTCCGCGATCGCTGGCACTTCCTGCGTGATCGCACAGCGGAGGGTCACCTGCAGGGTATTGTCGTCCACCAGTCGCCATTCCTCGGTGGCGGTGAAGGGGGAATCCACCCTGCCATGCTCGGCGAGCAAGCGTCGCTGTGCCGATTCCACCCGCACGCGTGGCGGGGTGCCTCCGCTGGAATAGTAGGCGGTGTTCCAGTCGGGGGTGGCGGATTGTAGGGAGGATTCGCGGATGATGCTGACACCAGCAAACTGCACTTCCACCCCGCTGGTGCCGCGATAGGTCACCTCAATCCAGGGGGATTTCACGCTTTGGGCATCTGCTGTACCAAGCAACCACAGGCAGTAAGCAAGCCATATCACTCTGCTGAACCGATGCATTTTTCGCTCTCCAACCAGTGTGGCGGCGGTTAAGCCGTTGGGCGGAACGGTGCGCGCCATCGTGCTCACACGTCGCAAATTTGGTATGCCTTGCGGATGGCTTCGATGGGGTCTCCTTTCGGGCTGAATTCGTGCCCGATGAAGCCGTCGTATTTGGTCTCTTTGATGGCGCGCATGACCGCGGGGTAAAAGATTTCCTGCGTTTCGTCAGGGTCGCGCCGTCCCGGGTTACCCGCTGTGTGGAAGTGAGCGATGTACTGGATATTCGCCCGGATGGTGCGAATGAGGTCACCTTCCATAATCTGCATGTGGTAGATATCGTAGAGCAGTTTGACCCGCGGCGAGTTGACCCGCTTGCACACTTCCACACCCCACCAGGTGTGGTCGCACTGATAGTCGGGATGGTCCACCTTGCTGTTGAGCAGTTCTACGGCAAGGGTAACGCCTTTCTGTTCGGCGTAAGGGGCGACTCGTCTCAACCCCTCGGCGGTGTTCTCGATGCCTTCCTGGTCGGAGATGCCGCGCCGGTTACCGGAGAAGCAGATGAGTATCGGGATATCGTATTGCGCGGCGAGGTCGATGTTGCGGCGCAGTTCTTCCTCGATGCGGTTGTGGTTCTCCTTGCGGTTCAGCCCGTCGGTCAGCGAGGCGTGCCCCACCATAGTGACCATGCGCAAACCCGCGGCGCGAATCTCGTCCCAGGTGTTGCGCGGCGCCATCTCCACTCCCTGATAGCCGATGCGCTTGAGTTCGGCGATCGCCTGTGCCAGCGGTAGACGGCTCACTAGTCCCCAGGTAACATCTTGTTTTAGTTTGCGCGGCTGGGGCTGCTCCTGCGCAAGACTAGCATGGAGCGGGGCGGTCAACGCCAGATTGGCAGCCACCACTGCCCCCTCACGCAGGAACTCGCGCCGGGTCAACCGGTTGGTGGAACGGCTTGCCACAACAGTATCCTCCTCAACCTATGGTTCTGGTAGATAGGTTCGCAACAGGCGGCGGTGATTCCTGCTTCAGTACGCCGTTACAGTGTCACCCATACACCTCCCGCTTGCTGAGAGCGGTTCGCCGCGTCCAAAATGCGCACCATTTCCAGCGCCTCCTGGGGAGACACCGGGGAATTGCCCGTTTTGAAGAACCGGGTCACCATCGCCATCAGGTTGCGGTAGAAACCGTTATAGTCCTTCACGGTCTCCACGTGATAGCTACTGTCGACCTTCGCGCCAAAGACCCAGGGAAACACGTTCCACATATTCTCGCAATCGCGGACCTCCACGAAGGCGCGCCGCCCGTCCGCATAGTCGATGGCAAGTATTCTGCTGGCCGGGGTGCCGGTATCGATGACGCGGGTTGCTCCGGTGCCCATCAGCCCCGCGATCAACGCTATAGTATGCACACCATAGCCCATCCATTCGCCCATGCCGCGCGCGAAGGCTTCCGAAACGGCGCCGGTGAGCGCAGGGCGCAGGGCCTCAAGCTCAACCGCAAACCGAAGCGCACTGGACGAAGTGATGGGTGTCGCATGTTGTTGGGCTATCTGTACGATCTGCTCGGCGTCGGACGGGTTTGGAGAAAGCAGTTTGTCAATAAAAGTAGGCTTGCCCGCAGGCAGAACCTGCTCGCACAGGGCGAGGTGCTCTGCCAGATTGTCGGGGGCCAGTACCATCACCGCGTCTACGCTCTGCACCACTTCGGCGATAGAGCCTTTGCGTTCCACGCTATGCTTTTGGCACCAATCCTCGCCTGTCGGATGGCTTTCCCAGGCAGCAACAACCCGCACCTCCTCCGAAGCCAGATCTGTGTGCAAAAGCTTCAGGAAGGTGTTCGCATGAAAGTTGTTCAAGTGATGGTCCACAAAGCCGATTTTGAGCATGGTCTCCTCCGATCGCTGATAACACTGATGTATATCTTCGGGATCGGTGTGCTTACCTCCTGCGCAGGCATACTAGTTGATGCAATTGGTCGTTTTTTTGGGGTAAAATACTAGCGAGAGTAGATAAACGGTTTGCCATAGTAATGAGCAAACGAGCATTTTCTACTGTCATTAAAACTGATTAACCTATTCAATATGTTTGCATAAGTGAACTAAACTGATATACTTTATCCAGAATAAGCAACTTCACGAAAGCAGGTGAGCGTGCGATGAAAGCAACGGAAACGGACTACGAGTACGCCGTACGTGTGTCTAACCTGTTCGCACAGATACTGACCAAGAGTCTGAGCGAGCGGTTGGTGGCGGAGTTGACGCATGAGGAGATCACTCTGCCACAACTGCAGGCAATGCGCTACATCTGGCTCCATCGCAACGCCACGGTGGGCGAGGTAGCGGACGGGCTGGACATCAGTTACCCCTCGGCGACGAATATGCTCAATCGGCTGGTGCGCAAGGGGCTGGTGACCCGGCACGGCAACCCCGCCGACAGGCGATTTGTGGAGGTTCAGATCACCGAGAAGGGCGAGCGACTGACTCGGCAGGTGGAAGAGGAGCGCACTGCTCGGCTGAAGCGCGTGCTGGATGAGATGGCGCCGAAGGACCGTCAGGCACTGATCGACGGTCTGCGGGCGTTTATCGTCACGGCGGTGGAGCTGGACAACCGGATGGTGGAGGAGATCTGTCTGCGCTGTGGGGTGCAGGCGAACGGCAACTGTCCGATCACCGAGCTGTATCCTTCCATCGGCTGCAGATAGTCGATAGCGATGTTGCCGGTCTATCTGGACCATTCTGCGACGACGCCTGTAGCGCCGGAGGTTGTGCAGGCGATGCTACCCTTTTTCGACCGCGCCTTCGGCAACCCATCTGCTATCTATACGATAGGGCAGGAGGCGCGGGAGGCGGTAGAACGCGCCCGGGAACAGGTGGCGCAGTTGGTGAACGCCGATGCTGATGATGTCTATTTCACCAGCGGAGGCACCGAGAGCGATAACTGGGCGATCAAAGGGGTCGCACGGGCGTGGCGCGACCGCAAAAACCATCTAATTACCACCCCTATCGAACACCATGCCGTGCTGGAAGCCTGTGCCGCTTTGCGCGAACAGGGTTGGGTGGTCACCTTCGTGCCGGTAGACAGCACTGGCATGGTAGACCCCGACGCGGTACGCCGGGCAATCACGCCCCGCACGGGGCTAATCACCATCATGCAGGCCAACAACGAGGTTGGCACCATTGAGCCTATTGCCGAGATCGGCGCCATCGCGCAGGAACACGGTATCCCCTTCCACACCGACGCCGTGCAGACGGTGGGCAAGATTCCGGTGGACATGCAGGCGTTGGGTGTGGACATGCTCTCCATCTCCGCGCACAAGCTGTACGGACCGAAAGGCGTGGGCGCACTGGTTGTGCGCAGGGGCACACCTCTGCGCCCTCTGCTGGATGGGGGCGGACAGGAGCGTGGGCGACGCGGCGGCACCTATAACGTGCCGGGAATCGTGGGCTTCGGGGCGGCGGCGGAGCGGGCGATGCGCTGTGGCGAGGAGGAGATGAAACGGGTGCGTGCTCTGCGCGACCGTCTGGTAGAGGGCATTCTGGAGGCGGTACCCGATGCGGTGCTAACCGGGCATCCTGTGCATCGTCTGCCCAACAACGCGCACCTTGCCTTCGCGGGCGTGGAGGGCGAGTCGTTGGTGCTCTCGCTGGATGCGGTGGGCATCTACTGCTCGGCGGGGGCAGCGTGCTCTTCGGGCGATACGGAGCCCTCGCACGTGCTGGTGGCGATGGGCATAGACCCGCACCTCATCGAAGGCTCGGTGCGATTCACCTTGGGCAAGGACAACACCGCGGAACAGATAGAGTATACCATCGAGCAGGTGGTGCGGGCGGTGAACAAACTGCGTGCGCTTCGGGTTAGCGGCTAAGTGCCCTCGTCCGCTTGTGCAGGATATCGATGACCTGTTCTCGCGTGTATTTAGGCGAGAAGACCTTTACAGAACTCGACGATTCGTTTGGCATATTGTATGAACCTTTCTGCCTCCGCTCGGGTATATCTGGCGCGCGGTGCTCCAGCGGGCAGAGCGTCGGAATATTGCACTGTGCTCCATGAGCCTTTTTACGCCTCCTGATTAGCCGATGCCAGCGCTTCCTGCTCGGTCACCTGCTGTAGCCGGCGTGCCTGGTCCTCGGCGATGAGAGCGTCCACAAAGGGCTGGATGTCACCGTCCAGAATCTCCTGCAGGTTGTAGATGGTCAGACCGATGCGGTGGTCGGTCACGCGCCCCTGCGGGAAGTTATACGTTCGAATCTTCTCACTGCGGTCACCAGTGCCTACCTGCGACTTGCGCGCGGCGGTGCGTTGCGCTTCCATCTGCTGTTGCTGGAGGTCGTAGAGGCGTGTCCGAAGCATCCGCATGGCTTTCTCACGGTTTTGCAACTGCGAGCGTTCATCCTGACAGGTGACCACGATGCCCGTTGGCTTGTGCAGGATGCGCACGGCGGTTTCGTTTTTCTGCATATGCTGTCCGCCTGCGCTACCCGCGCGGAAGGTGTCTATCTCTAGGTCCTCGGGGTTGATTTCCACTTCCACCTCTTCGGCTTCAGGCAGGACGGCGACGGTGGCGGCGGAGGTGTGGATGCGTCCACTGCTTTCGGTGACGGGCACGCGCTGTACCCGGTGTACCCCGCTTTCGTATTTGAGCGCGCTGTACGCTCCCTTGCCCTCGATGAGCAGGATGATCTCCTTGTAGCCACCGATGCCCGTTTCCTGCATGTCCAGAATCTCATATTTCCAGCCGCGCCGTTCCGCGTAGCGCATATACATACGTGCCAGCTCCGCCGCGAAAAGCGCCGCCTCTTCACCACCCGTTCCCGCGCGGATCTCCAGCAGGACGTTACGCTCATCGTTGGGGTCTTTGGGCAGGAGCATCAGCTTCAGCTGGTGTTCCTGCTGTTCGCGCAGTGCCTTCAGCGAGTCCAGCTCTTCCTGAGCCAGGTCGTGCATTTCGGGGTCATCCAGTAGAGATTCCGCCTCCTCGATGCGTTTGAGGGTGTTCTTGTACTCCCGAAACGCCTGCACGATAGGCTCCAGCTCCGCATGCGCCTTGCCGAGCCTCTGCAGTTCCTTCGGCTCCGAAGCCACCTGCGGGTCGGCAAGAGCCTGTTCGATCTGTTCGAAACGCTTTTCAACCTCTTGCAGACGTGATAACACGGGTGTTGCCGTCCTCCTTCCTTCAGAGATTATATCCTGAAAGGGCGCAAAAGTCCAAAACGCGCCGGGGCGAGGCGATGGACACCTGCCTCGCTCTTGTAATACGTAGTTATTGCCAATCCTTGCGAGGAAGGGGTGAACGGCAATGAAGCGCTGGTTCGTGCTGGTCGCGCTGATGCTGGCGATGCCCGCCTCTGCCGCACCGCCCAACTGGGACATCTCCAACACCTACTGGACGGCGCAAGCCAAGGACATCTACTAGGGCTTCGTATTTGATGGCAACATCCGCTTCTTCAGCATGAATACCGCTACCGGCGAGTTCACGGGCAGAGTTCAGTACCTTCCGCCCAATAACAACCCGCTGGGGCAGTACAACATCGCCGGTAGGGTGGACGGCGACACCATCTCCTTCGCCGGCGTTGCCAACATCCCCGGTGTGGGCAACACCGATGTGGTGTGGCAGGGTAGCATCGTGCAGAACGACACGCGCATGGAGGGTATGTTCGCCTACTGGGACTGGATCTGGGAGCAGTGGGTTGGTTTAGCTGGTGGACAACCTCCGGCGGTCCTGCGCGGCGGATTGTGCGCACCTATTCCATCAGCGGGCGTGTGGAACTGAACGACTACGGTGGCGACGTGACGGCGATACCCATCGTGGTGCAACTGCGCAACGCGGGAAGCACCGACCCCCTCCGCACCGTCACGCTGAACCTGGATAGCGCGGGCAGGTACACGCTGGCGGACGTGCCCAACGGCAACTATAACCTTGCCTTCAAGGGCAGTCACTGGCTTCGCAAAGTGGCGCGCAATATCCAGGTTAACGGGGCGGATGTCGGCGGGGTGAACGTTTCGCTGACCAACGCCGACATCGACGGCGATAACGAGGTCACCCTTTTTGACTTCGGGGCAC
>PSLZ01000019.1:0-57247 GCA_040289885.1 Armatimonadota bacterium
GAGACCCGATAGGGTGTGAAGGCGGGATTAATCTGTATGCGTATGTGGGGAATGGGGTGGTGACGGACAAGGACCCATTTGGGCTAACCGTACAGTTCTGTACCCGCCCAGTGGTGTGTGACTGGGCGCGTGGGCCCCGGGCCTGCCACTGGTTCTTAACAAGTTCGCAGTGCGGCTGTATCGGCTACGGCAATCAAGGCGTGTTTTTTAACTGTAAAGACCATTATGGCGACTATAAACCCAGTTGCAAAACCGTCCCAACAACGCCCGCCCAGGAAAGATGCCTTTGTGACCTCGCCAACAATGCCTCCAGAGGATGGGTAATGTGCGGCGAGAAATGGCTGCCCAAGGGAAAGGGTAAGGGCGGATATGATTCGTCTAGCCATAATTGCCAATATTTTGTTATTTGCTTGGCTAAGAAGTGCGGTCTGAAGTATAATTTCCCAGGCCCGTTTCGGCCTTACCAACCACACATCTGGTAGGTGATGGCGATGAAGAGGATACTCGGTTCAGTGGACACACTGGTTCTATCGGTTATTGTCACATCCTTGGTGCCTAGTTGGCTATGTCTTGCGGTCTGTATCATACGTGGCTTCGAGGTGTCTGACTGGAGGGAGTGGCCGCTCGCGTTGCTGGTGGCTGGCGAGGCAGTGTATGGTGATATCACAACCTCGATGTTTGCCTTTGGGCTAGGGCTTATCACTTACTGGGTCGCGACGAGCTCGCTGTCCTTTGATGAGCGTCTGGGTATCTTGTTTCTTGGCTCGTTTGTCTTGCTGGTGATTCAGGTCGGTTTAATCGCTATGCTAAAAACGCGGTGGAGTTACATTGGCATCGAAGGTTTGCTGTTATGCTGGTGGCTGGTTCCCACCGTCTGCGTGCTGACGTTGTTTGCAATTTGGAGCCGTCTCCTTGCTGTGCCGCTCTCCCTACAGACCTCACACTTTAGCCTGCGCCGAGCCATTGCCGTATGCGTGGCTACGACGCTAGGTGTTCTGGTGTTGTGGGCTGTCAGAGACCGGATGGTTTCGTCCATCGCATCTTCTTGGGCGGCAGAGGAAACTGTATATGAGGTAATTCACTATGCATTATCAGAAACGACGAGACCTGCCCTGCTAGTTTTCCTTGCCTGCTTGTCGCTGATTGTATCGGGGGTGTCCACAGGGATATTGTATCCTGTTTCTACACCGATGGAAGTGAGGTGGTCAATCATAGCCAGCGTGGGCGTCCTAGCCTTACCCCTGACGGTGAGCGTGGCCAATCCCCGCTCCCTTTGGGTAACTTGGCTGCTCAGATTGTTCGTGGTCGGTTGTGCCATCTTCGCGGTGTGGGCAGGGGTGTTCCTGCATCGATTATACTGGCTGTGGCGACATGGCAAACAGGCGGGTTCCTAGCCGCGGTACACCACGCATCCGGTCAGATGTAAATCTTGTAGGTCTGCACATCCATCACCGCCCCCAGGATGCTCCACAGCGAGCCCATGGTGTAATCGCCGAGGATAAGCCCCAGGAAGAAGGGCACGGCGATGTTGTGAGCGCGCATCCCACCGTAACGCACCAATAGCCCCTTGATCACCCACGCGATGAAGAAATTGAACCAGAAGTAGTCCATCGCGTAGGAAACCGCCAGCGCGTAGCCCGCCGGGTGCAAAGGCCACCACAGGAACAGATTGCGCATCACACGCAAGAACACCACGATTAGAAAGCCGCCCACCATGTAACCGATGCGGGTACTCTCGCGCTTGACGGGCGCGTTGATCCAGTTGGTCAACCAGCCAAAAGACTCCCAGCCCAGCCAGTCCTTGAAACCCACCGCCTTGGCGTCCGCCCCCGCCCGATAGGTCACATGTAGGTTCGCCCAGCAGGTAGCCACAAAACCGAACAGCGTCGCTACCACCACCACCCAGATAAGCCTGTTTAGCGACTTCGGGTAGTGTTCGAACATCTTCATGGCTTCCAGCTGGTTGGGCATGGGGTGCGAACGATAGCCCCGATTGAACCAGTAGAGAGTTTGGATGAGCGTCAGGTCGCGCGTGCCGATGGTCTGCGAGCCGAACAGAGCGGTCATCATGCGGTTGGGGTTGACGAAGTAGATCTCATGGGGTGTGCCCAGCTCGGCGCGTACGCGCGTGATGGTGATCGCCAGCAGGAAGTAGATACCGAAGAAAGTCGCCCCTACCCACAGCGACATCCCCATCCGTTCGGCAAAGACGACGATGACCGCAAGGCTGACCGCTATCAGCCCGAACGCCCAGCGGAAACGGCGGCTCTCTTCGGGGTCGTCGGGGTTTTGTGCCCATGCCTGGCGCCAGGCGTTGGCAAAGTAGCGCCGCGCTCCATACACGACCACAATCCCCAGAGCCGTCCATGCGCCCGCTGACTGCTCGGGGAAGAACGGAAAGCCGACGTTGGTTGGGGCATCCCAGCCGAACACCGCGCCCACTACCTGAAAGAGCTTGCGTGCCACGTAGAAGAACCAGCACGAAAACTGCAGGTCCAGCGGTGTGAAAAACGCCAGCCCGATACCGAAGGGATACATGCTGATGGGTGTCCAGCCAATCGCATCCCAGGGGCGGTTGGTGATATGCTGGCGCAGGTCGTAGAGCTTGATGTACTCAATATAGGGCACGGAGGGATAGAGCCAGTGGATGCCGTTCAATCCGCTGATCGCCATGGCAAGGGTAAACCCCGCCCACATGGGCTTCTGCCGGAAGAAGGGCACCCCGCCGATATGCCCCGTCATCGCCATCGGCAACTGCACGATGGGGAACACCAGCCGTTCATGCTCCGTCCACGAGCGACGCAGAAGGATATTCACTCCAAGCATCACGCCAATCAGCGCGAAGACCAGCACCGCCCACCACAACAGTGGCTCCAGAAAGGGCTGAATGCGATACCACCGATAGGGCGAAACGTTGCCTTGATAGAAGTCGGTGAGCACCTTTTCATCGCGCACGAACAGCCACCACGGCAGATATTGAAACCACAGCGCCTTCCAGTTGTTCTCAGGGGTGGCGAAACGCACCGGATGTCCCAGCACGCCGAACATGTTCTGAAGCATATCGTGCGCCGCCAGCGAGGAAGAGATAACCAGCATCACGTAGATAGTCAACAGCTCTCCGGGCGTCAACGCCGAATGCGGGCTGAGCCTCCGCCAAAACAGGTTGAGGATAATCAGCACAAACAGCAGGAAAATGGGCGTGATGAACAGCGGGAGTGACGTGCCATCCAGCGTGTACAGCCTGACCTCTACCACGGTAATCCAGAAGCAGTTGATAGCAATGAGCGGTAACCCCAGAAGCACGGCGCGTAGCGTGACCACACGAGGGGCAGACTGTTCTACCCGAGCGGCTTGTTCACGAGCAGATTGTGCGGCGGTAACGCTGGCTACGCGATGCGACTGCAACCTCTTCCTCCCAAGATCCAGCCAGAATCGAACTACTTTAAGGTATTCGCAAGCGGATGGCGCTCTTCCTGCGCTGGTAGTCACGGTATTTTTGTGATACAATGCACGATGGCAAGGAATGTTCCCGCCGCGTCGCGAATGTCCGCACTGACCCTGAGCTATTCACTGTAGAGCACCCCATCGCCGAAAAACGCTTTTCCTGTTTCGTTTTGGAGGTTATCTATGCGAAAGGACGTTCTGCGCCTGTTCACGGGCGCCCTGCTGTTCGTGGCAATCGTCAACCAGGCGTTTGCGGACGCCCTGCTTCGGGCATGGGTCACTTCGGGCAACCAGATGCCCTTCCGGCTGATGCTCCATGTGCCGCGCGACGGCTTCCCCGCAAAGACGATCCAAACCGTGCGTTTTACCGTGCAGAACCCTCTGCCTCGCCGGACCCTCTATCTGCAGGTCGCCGCTTCCTACACGACCGACACAGGCGAACCGGTAACCACCCAGAGCGGGCCCCTCGTGCTAGAGGTGGACCAGACTGCCCGCGATTGTCGCCTCTATTTTTACATCATCAACGGCTATGCCCTGGAGGACACACTGATTCTCGAAGGCTACGATTACAACCTGCCGTACAACGCCTCGTATGTGCTGGTGCCCATTGATGCCATTCCCGCGGGCACGACGTTGAAAGGGCAGGTAAACATCTTCGCGAGGTGAAAAATAGTACCCTGAGACGTTGAGAGGAGGGTATCGGAGATGAGCGGATACCGGATCGAGCGGGACTCGCTCGGCGAGGTACGGGTCCCTGCCGAGGCGCTGTATGGGGCACAGACTCAGCGGGCGGTGGAGAACTTTCCCATCAGCGGCATCCGCTTCCTGCGCGTGTTCATCCGGGCGCTGGGGCTGATCAAAGGTTCTGCCGCAGAGGTGAACGCCGAGCTGGGCTTGCTAGACGCGCAAAAAGCACGGGCGATTCAGCGGGCGGCAGAGGAGGTAGCTGAGGGCAAATGGGATGAACAGTTCCCCATCGACATCTTCCAGACCGGCTCGGGCACATCCATCAACATGAACGCCAACGAGGTGATTGCCAACCGCGCCACGCAGATACTGGGCGGCGAGATCGGCAGTAAGCTGGTGCACCCCAACGACCATGTGAACATGGGGCAGTCTTCCAACGACGTGATACCGACCGCCATCCACGTCAGCGCGTACCTGGAGGTGCAAGAGGTGCTTCTGCCAGCCCTGCGCCATCTGCACGACATCTTGACAAAGCGCGCCCGGGAACTGGATGACGTGGTGAAAACAGGCAGGACGCACCTGATGGATGCCATGCCCGTGCGCATGAGCCAGGAGATCGGCGGCTGGGCATATCAGGTTCAGCAGAGTATCGAACGCATCGAGTCCTGCCTGCCGCGTCTGGCGAATCTCGCACTGGGCGGCACCGCCGTGGGCACAGGCATTAACGCACATCCTGAGTTCGCCTCGCGCGTGGCGGCCAAGTTGGCGGAGCGTACCGGCATCCCCTTTGTGGAGAGCGAGAACCACTTCGCGGCGCAGTCGGCGATGGATACCATCACCGAGCTGAGCGGTCACCTTAAAACCACCGCTACCGCGCTGATGAAAATCGCCAACGACCTGCGCTGGATGAACAGCGGTCCCATCGCGGGGCTGGGCGAGATCGCTCTGCCTGCACTTCAGCCGGGGAGCAGTATCATGCCGGGCAAAGTGAACCCCGTCATCTGCGAGGCGATGATGATGGTGTGCGCGCAAGTGATGGCGAACGATGTGGCGGTGTCGCTGGGCAACCAGCACGGCAATTTCCAGCTGAACGTGATGCTTCCGCTCATCGCGCACAACGTCCTGCAGTCCATCACCATTTTGGGCAACGCCGTGCGGGTGCTGGCGGATAAGGCGGTGGCTGGGTTTACCGTCAATCGCGAACGCATCGCCGAGTCGGTAGGCAGGAACCCGATTCTGGTCACCGCGCTTAACCCCGTGATCGGCTACGACAAGGCGGCTCAGATTGCCAAGCGCGCCTACGCCGAGGGGCGTTCTCTCAAAGAGGTGGCACTGGAAATGACCGACCTGACGGAGGAGCAGTTGGACCGCCTTTTGGACCCGCGCCCCATGACCGAGGGCGGTATCGTGGGAAAGGTGGACGGCGGATAGGATGCCTTCGGAACACCGGCGAATATCACTCTGGTCCTTGAGATTCTTCGCCTTGCGGCTCAGAATGACAGGGAAAAGCGGCTCAGAATGACGTCCCTATCGTCATGCTGAGCGGAGCGAAGCATCTCGTCGTTCAACGATTGTTGTCATGCTGAGCGGAGCGAAGCATCTCAGAACCTCTCTGCTCCGGTCGGGGGGACAAGCGATGGTTTACCCCAGAACGGGACGAGAAGAGTGCAACCGACTATATACAGACGATTGGAGGTAGAGTAGATGTCTTTTCCCTGTACTGTATACGCGCAGATGGCATACTCCTCGCCGGAAGAGATGGTTTTCGGCACGGCGAAGAAGCCCCTTGCTTGCGGTAACGGCGTGTTGATCGGGGTAGGCGAAGTGATACCAGAGGTCAACTTTACCCTTCCACCCATGGCTATCCGTGAGGAAACTCTGCCCGACATCCGCCAGCGGTTCCGCGAGATGGTAAAACGCATCCTCACCCGCGCCGTACAGCAGGGGCTTTCCGCGCTGGTGTTGGAGCTGGAGCACTTGTACGAGCTGACTCTGTTTCTGGACTGGGGTGCGCTGGTGACGGCGGACATCAAGCGCGTGATGGAAGATTTCGCACAGCGCTACGGTGTGCGCTCCGCCCTGCGCGTCACGGTCGCTGACATCCGCGAGCAGGAGCGCCCCCCGCGCATGCGCACCGGCGAGCTGTTCGCCACCATGCTGAGGGCGTTCGAGCGGTGCGCCGATGCGGGTGCAGACATCCTCTCCATCGAAAGCACCGGCGGCAAAGAGGTCAGCGACCACGCGCTGGTACAGGGTGATCTGGAGGGGATCGCTTTTGCGCTGGGGGTGCTGGCGCCGCGCGATATGGAAATGCTGTGGGGAAGCATCGTGGAGATCGCCCATCGCTACAAAGTAGTGCCAGGTGGTGATACCGCCTGCGGATTCGGCAACACCGCGATGCAGTTGGCGCATCAGGGACTATTGCCCAAAGTGCTGGCGGCGGTGGTGCGCCTCATGACGGTTCCCCGCTCGCTGGTGGCGGTGGAGATGGGCGCAACGGGTCCCCTCAAGGACTGCGGCTACGAGAACCCGGTCATCAAAGCCATCACGGGCGTGCCCATCAGTATGGAGGGCAAATCCAGCGCGTGCGCGCACTCCTCCCCGCTGGGCAATATCGCCGCGGCGGTATGCGACCTGTGGAGCAACGAGTCGGTGCAGGACGTGCGCCTACTGGGAGGCTACGCTCCCGCCGTCTTCACCGAGATACTGGCTTACGACTGTCGCCTGATGAACACTGCGCTCAAGCAGGGGCAGGCACAGGTTCTGCGCGACCTGTTCGTGCTCTCCGATCGCTATCGTGACCCACAGGCGTTGATGCTGGACCTGCACGTTGTGCACGAGGCGGGCAGGCGTATCGTGGAAACCGGCGAGGACCACTATACCCGCACGACGGCGATGGCGCGTTATGCCGTGGAGGAGATACGGCGTGCACTCAAGGAGGGGCACTTGACCCTTGAACCGCGTGAAGAGCGGTGGCTTGGCATGATAGAGGACGCCATCGCCGAACTGCCCGAAGACGCCGACGCCTTGCGCCGCCGGGCGGAGATGAACTACGGCTCACTACACATCCCTGCCGAATACGGGTTGACGCCATGAACGCTCGGCAACGCATCCGTATCACGCTGGCGCGCGGCATCCCCGACCGCGTGCCGATGCTGGACATCACCTTCTGGCCCGACACGCTGGTGCGCTGGTACGGCGAAGGCTTGCCTGACGGTGCGGCCCCGGTGGACTATTTCGGGCTGGACCGTATCGAACGCTTCGGCTTCGACGGCTCCCTGCGGTTACCTGTGGAGCCCATCGAGGACACCGAGCGCTGACGCATCTACCGCAACGCCAACGGGCTGGTGGTGAAAGAGTGGAAGGATTCCTACGCGCCTCCCGCCCGCCTCGAGTGCACGGTCAACACCTGGCACGAGTGGCTGAAGGTCAAACCGCGTCTGCAGGTCAACCCCGACCGCATCTCCCCCGAGATGCTAGACGCCTACCGCCGCTGGCGTGAGCAGGATTGGTTCGTGGTGCGGAGCCGGTGGAGCCGATGTGGTACGTGCTGGACCACCTGATGGGCTTTCAAAACGCCCTTCCCCTGATCGCTGAACAGCCCGACCTCATCGCGGACATTTTGAACACCTATACCGACTTCCTGCTGGGCATGTGCCAGCTGTGCGTGGAGCGCGGGATTACCTTCCGATGGGCTGTGGTTCTTCTCTGACCTGTGCTACAAGAACGGGATGCTCTTCTCGCCGCGCACCTACCGCGAACTACTCTTACCCTGCCACCGAAAAGTGAAAGCCTGGTGCGGGGCGCAGGGCATCCCTCTGCTCCTGCACTGCGACGGTGACGTGCGTCAGTTCATTCCCCTGCTGATCGAGGCGGGCTTCGATGCCATCCAGCCCCTGGAGGCGCGCGCGGGCAACGACGTGCGCGTACTGAAACCGCTCTACGGCACACAGATCGTCTTCTTCGGCAACATCAGCGCAGATGTCATGGCGTACGGCACTGACGAGCAGTTGGAAGAGGAAATTCGCAGTAAACTGGCGGTGGCGATGCGCGGGGCGGCTACATGTACCACAGCGACCACTCGGTGCCGCCCAGCGTGAGCTTCGCCCAGTATTGCCGAACGATAGACCTGGTGCGCAAATATGGGCAGTATTGAAGGCAGGCATTTGGTGATAACGGCGAAGGGTGCGTGAGGAGTTCAAGTCCGGCAACGGGGAAGTGCAAGTAACGGAGCATGAGGCGGACGCCCGCGAGCCATCAACCCGTCTCCACGTCCCACACGCACCGGAAGCCGATGGTAGAGCACCGGTCCAGCCCCGGATACAGCAGGATGAACTTGGCGTGGTTGTTCGCGGGTTGCCTGCCGCCAGGGAAGTACCAGATGGAGCCCTGTGCCTGATAGCGACTGCCTCCGCGCAGGATAACGAAGCGGGTGTGCCCGTCATCGCGGACGCCTTCTGTCCATTCCCACACAAGCCCCCACTGCATCTGATCTCCCACCTGCTGAACAGCGTTCTGCCATTCCCACTCGTCGGGCAGGCGTCCGCCTGCCCATTCGGCGTATGCGCGGGCGTCGTTGATGTCCACATAGACCACCGGTTCCTGCTGTAAGGCGGGAGAGCACCGCCTGCCGCCCCAATGCTTCAAGAAGTTCGTCGGTTCCGAGGGGGTGTAGCCGGTCGCGTCCAGAAAAGCCTGGAACTGCGCGTTGGTCACGGGCGCAGGCATGATGCGAAACGCCCGCATCTGTCTCGTCACGCGGTGCTCTATCTGCTCATGGAACGGATTGCCGATTAGGAAATGCGCCCACTCATCGCGTGGGGTGCCGGCATCAGGGTAGCAACCGCACTCCCTGCGCTGGTGCCGGACGATGAAGGTGAACGTTCCCCCTGCCACCGGTAACGCAGAGGGCGGTATGGACGCAGGGTGTGGACGGCGCGGCGGCATGTGCCCTTCCACCACCGACAGCGCGCGCACATGCCCATCCCGCACAGGTGGTTTATCCTCAAGGCGGTGCTGATGCTCCAGCAGGCGGCGCAGTTTTGCATCAGAGCCTCTGCCACGCAGTGCCAGCAGTGCCCCAAAGCGTTCGATCAGCAGTTTCACCAGCCACTCGCCTCCCTGATGGACAGGGCGTAAGGGTTCGCCGCGCCACAGGTCGTACCAGCGCCAGTCCTCACCGCATAGGGGCGGTGGGACGGGGAGCGCCACAGGAGGATCGCCTCTCTGACGGTACAGCGTCCACAGCCAACGGTCGTCCCCGCGCCAGCAAGACGCCAGCAGGTCGGGTGTATGGGTGGGGTAACAGGGGAGCCACTCTCCCTGCGCGAAGAGGTCGGCAAACGTGCGCCACACGGGAGCCATACGCCGTAACGCCGACCGGTCCTGCCAGCGCCAGGGGTTCCACGAGCCGAAAACGTTTTCCCACACCAGGATGCCGCTGCCGTTCAGCCATGCGCCTGCCAGCTCCTGCGTGTGGACGGTGTCCCATCGGCGTATCTGGTGTTGCATGTGGCGCGGTTCTATCCACTTGAGATGCAGAATCCCGATGTCCTCCCAAGCCTGAAGCCATTGCGCCCACGAGGCGTTACATTGCTCCATCTCGTGGATAGCGGGATGCACCTCGGGTTCCAGCGCGACACCCTTACAGCAGCGGTCGAGATGCTGGCGGAGCTGAGGCGGTGCCTCCACCATCGTATCCAGAAAGATGCCGTCGGCTCGCAGCTGTGCTACCACCTCGGCGAGCACCTCGACGTCGGGTCTGCCCTCTCGGCGCGTGCCCACATCCCAAGGCATGTACGGGAGGAACACTCTGACGTTGTGCTGGTGAAACTGCTCGATCACCGCGCGCACACCCGGCAGTCCGCCCGGCATATCGCGCCAGAAGTCGAACTGGTTGCGCTCGTCCGCCCCGATTCGCGGGTAGGCGTGCCACAACACCACCGCGTCGTATCCGCCGAACTCTTGCAGAGCCTCCTCGATCAACTCAGCCACCCGATAGCGGTTGCACGAGGCATCCCAGAAAGCGCGATCATAGACAAACAGAAACCCACACACGAAGCACTTCTGCGTCCACAACAGGTCGCGCCGGGTGTACAGCGAGTCGTCGAACGCAAGATGCCTGCGTAAGGTGGACATTCGGCGGTCGCGTTCACGCCCAGGTGCGTAGTGAATGCACAGACCACGCAGGAGCATACCGCCCGGTGTCGTGTCTACGGTGGCGTCCTGTCCCACAATGGGGCGTGCCCAGGCGCGCGAAGCGTCGAACGAAGGCACTTTTGCTTCTAACCGGAAGGTGTGCCGTCGTCCATCGGTGGGGATGTCCGTCCGGGCAACTGCGGATGACCAGCCAAGCCATGCGCCGGAGGCTCCTTGTGCCCTGTCGCACCAGTCAAACGCCAACAGAAGGGGCGCACTGCCCGACAGGCGTCTTGCTTCGCCTGTGACCACGATCGTCTCGCCGGGCTGAAGGTGCAACAGGAACCCCTCTTCGCGCCCGAGGCGTACCCATGCCCGCACGCCATCATACTGCAAGCGGATGTACCAGTAGCGGGCGTCGTGCAGATGCTCACGCACCCAGCGGCGATACTGCCTCGCCTGCACCAGCCATTGCTCCCAGTGTTCCGACCGCTCAGGGGGAGCGAGATAGTGCGCGTTCATACGTAGGAGGCTCCAGACGGGCTGGTCCGCCTCCCAGACGCACCCTTCGCCGGGTGTCCACAACGCTTTGTAGCCGGACAGCGTCTTCATGCTTCGACCACCCTCTGAC
The DNA here is from genome assembly GCA_040289885.1 of Armatimonadota bacterium. GTDB lineage: Bacteria > Armatimonadota > HRBIN16 > HRBIN16 > HRBIN16 > HRBIN16. The sequence goes on from PSLZ01000019.1 coordinate 10,901, forward strand.
TGATTCGGCGTCGCCGGATGCGTTCTCCTTGCTCAAAGGGAGGCAGATGCGATACTATATTGTCATCAAAGGAGGTCACAGATGGAGAGGCAGAACCTTCTGGAAGAACTACAGCAAATAGATGCCCAGTGCATCATGGCTACCTATGCGCGTCAGCCGGTGGTGTTCGTGAGAGGACGTGGTGCACGCTTGTGGGATGCCGATGGGAAGGAGTACATCGACTTTCTCGGTGGGATTGCGGTAGCCGCCATCGGGCACTGCCATCCGCGGGTGGAGCAAGCTATCCAGAAACAGGCGGAGAATCTTCTGCATGTGAGCAACCTCTTCTACACCGAGCCGCAGTTTCGCCTGGCGCAGAAGCTGACCACCGTCGCAGGCATGGACAAGCTCTTCTTGTGCAACAGCGGTGCGGAGGCGAACGAATGCGCGCTGAAGATCGCCCGCAAGTGGGGTAAACGCAAAGACCCGCCGGCGGTAGAGATTGTGGCGGTAGAGGGTGGGTTCCACGGCAGGCTGTTCGGCACGCTGTCGGTGACCGCGCAGGCGAAGTATCAACAGCCGTTCGAGCCGCTACTGCCCGGTGTGCGCATCGTGCCGCGCAACGATGTACAGGCGTTGCGTCAGGCGATCACCGAACGAACCTGCGGGGTGATTCTGGAACCGATTCAGGGCGAGAGTGGGGTGCACCCGCTAGAACCTGATTTCATCCGCACGGCACGCGAACGCTGTAACGAGGTCTCCGCCCTGTTGATCTTTGACGAGGTGCAGACAGGGATGGGGCGCACCGGAGCGTGGTTTATGTGGCAGGAGGTAGGCGTTAAGCCTGACCTACTCACTACTGCCAAGGCGTTGGGCGGAGGGCTTCCCATCGGCGCGTGCCTGGCTTGCGGGGAGGCGGCGGAGGTGTTGGGCAAAGGGGACCATGGCTCTACCTTCGCCGGGGGACCGCTGATAACCGCCTCTGCGCTGGCAACGCTAGAGGTGATAGAGCAAGAGAACCTGCTGGACAATGCCCGCGTGATGGGCGACTACCTGCGCGAGCACATCGGCTCGTGGCGCCCAAAATATCCGGTGACCGAGGTGCGCGGCGCCGGGCTAATGCTTGGGTTTGACCTGGCAGTGCCCGCCGCGCGCGAGGTAGTCTCCGAAGCCTTACAGCAGGGTGTGGTGGTGAACGCCACCGGGGAGAGCACCATCCGCCTTCTGCCCCCGTTGAACCTCTCGCGCGAGGAGGCAGACGAGGGCTTGCAGAGGCTGGAGACGGCGCTGGAGCGCACCCTGCACCAACGATAGGAGACGATGAACATGCCCAAACCCAGCTCGCGCTTTGTTTGCCAGCAGTGCGGTTACGAGTCGCCGAAGTGGCTGGGTCGCTGTCCCGAGTGCGGAGAGTGGAACAGTCTGGTGGAGGAGGTCACCGCTCCTGCGCCCAAGCGTGCGTCCGCACCGAAGACACCCACGGGTGGCGCCCAGCCATTATTGCTTTCGGAGGTCTCCAAGTCCGCCCTTCCGCGACTGCACACGGGGATGGAGGAGCTGGACCGCGTGCTGGGTGGCGGGATCGTGCCCGGCTCGCTGGTTCTGCTGGGCGGCGATCCCGGCGTGGGCAAGTCCACCTTGTTGACGCAGGTGGCAGACGTGCTGAGCGCGGAGCATCCGGTGCTGTATGTGTCGGGTGAGGAGAGTGCCCACCAGATCAGACTGCGCGCTCAGCGGCTGGGCGTAATGGGGCAGAACCTGTACGTGCTGGCGGAGACCAATGTGGAGACCATTCTAGCGCACATCCACGCGCTCCAGCCCGTGCTGGTGGTGGTGGACTCCGTGCAGACCACGCAAACGAGCCTGCTGGAGAGCGCGCCGGGCACGGTGGCGCAGGTGCGGGCGTGTGGGGTGGCGCTTCAGCGTGTGGCAAAGGAGCAGAACATTGCTGTCTTTCTGGTGGGGCATGTGACCAAAGAGGGCGCGCTCGCTGGACCGAAGGCGCTGGAGCATCTCGTGGACACGGTGCTCACCTTTGAGGGCGATCCGCACCTGAACTATCGCATCCTGCGGGCGACCAAGAACCGCTTCGGCAGTACCGACGAGGTAGCGCTGTTTGAGATGCGTGAGCGGGGTCTGGTCTCGGTGCAGAACCCTTCGGAGTGGCTGTTGTCCGAGCGTGCTCTACACAGCCCGGGCTCGATGGTAACCGCCGTCATGGAGGGTACACGCCCCCTGCTGGTGGAGGTGCAAGCATTGGTTACTCACTCGTACCTCAGCCAGCCGCGCCGGCAGGTGACAGGACTGGACTATAACCGGGTGAATATGGTGCTGGCGGTGTTGGAGAAGCGGGCAGGGATGCGACTCAGCGATAAGGACGTGTTTGTGAACGCGGCGGGCGGGATTTACGTGCGGGAGCCGTCCGCAGACCTCGCCGTCGCGCTGGCGGTGGTCAGCAGTCTCAAGGACAAGCCTCTGCCTCCCGACATGGTGGTGTTCGGGGAGCTGGGGTTAGGCGGCGAGGTGCGTTCGGTGACTCACACCGAGCAACGGGTGCGCGAGGCGGAACGGTTGGGTTTTTCGCGGGTGATGCTGGCGCGACGGGATGCCCGAGCACTGCGAGCGCGCGGCGTAGGCATCACGCTGGACAGTGCGTACACCATCCGCGATGCGGTGGGCATTTTGACCGAGGAGTAACCGATAGCAAGAAAGGGCACAGCGGCCGCTGTGCCCTTTGCGTTTCGTGATCCCGGTGATTTAGCGCAGAGAGCGCGGCGGGTCACTGCATTGTCCGGCGGCGCGGAGGTCATAGTTGCAGTTGGGGTTCACTACGATACCCCAGATTTCGTAGGAGCCGCCGTAGGGCCCACCCGCCACCAGCCATTCGTCGCGCTTGCGTCCCTTGATGGGATCGGTTGGAGCGGTGGGATTGGGTTTGCGTCGCGCCCGAACGACTTTGGCGTGCCCGTCGGAATAGGCGCAGTTGACCACCTCGTTGTGGCGCGGGGCGATGGGGCTGTAGAACTGCACATCCAGCCAGCCATCATAGAAGGCACCGGTTTCCGCGGGATACTGCAGTTCCGCCAGTCGGATGGGTGATACCGCCGTGTTCATCCCCAGCGGTGCGCCCCAGTTGCCGTCCTCGAACAGCGCGTAGTTGCCGTTGTACGAGGCGTAGCGGAAGTTACCGGGCGTTGTCAATGCGCCACCAGTCAGCATCTGAACCATGCCGGGCCAGTCGATCTCTGTAGGGTTAGACGGACAGCGCAGAATATCCGCGTTCTTCACATAGGGCACGTGCGCATCGTAGAAGCTGACCCACACGTTTGGCGCGACGAAGTACAGGTTCATCGCGAAGGTTTCGTCGTAGTCCTGCGTGTACATCTGCACTGCCAACGCGATCTGCTTGGTGTTGCTCAAGCACGACGTGGCGCGTGCCTTCTCACGAGCCTGCGCGAACACCGGGAACAGGATAGCAGCCAGGATCGCGATGATCGCGATGACAACGAGCAGTTCAATCAGCGTGAACGCCCGTCGGCTGGTGCATTGGATTTGCATCGAAAACCCTCCTTTTGGAATGGTGCGTTACCGAGCGTGTTTCAGCTGAGTAACCGTTGCACAACTACATCATAGAATAGTTAAGCGTATTTGTCAAGAGGTTGAATGCTGGTTTTTTGCGCGATTCTCGCTCATCCCCAGGTCGCCCTTGCTTTTATGAGCAAAGGGCAACCGCGATGGGTTGCCCCTACGTTCTTATGTTTCAAGCACCTTTCACTTCATTCCCTAGAAGAGGGCGTACAACGCCCAAGGAGGTGCATGCGTTCGGTGCGATGGGCAGGCTATTTGGGTTTGGTGTAGGAGATAGTGACCTCCCGCATGATGTCGTACTGCTGGATTTTGCGCACCACGTCCATGCCCTGTATCACCTTACCGAACACCGCGTAGTCGCCGTCCAGCTGGTGCTGGGGTCCCAGGCAGATGTAGAACTGGCTTCCCGCGCTGTTCTTATCGCCCGGGTTCAGTGCCATCGCCACGGCACCGTCTTCGTGTTTCAACCCCGTCTCCTCGAAGGGGATGGTATAGCCCGGTCCACCCGTGCCGTTGCCGTTGGGGTCGCCCCCCTGCACCACGAAGTCTGGCACCACACGATGGAAGGTCAATCCATTGTAGAAGCCCTGTTCTGCCAGCTTGATGAAGTTGCCCGCGGTCTTCGGGGCTTTTTCCAGATTGAGCTCGATTACGAACTTGCCTCTGCCCCCCACCACGACGGTAGCGTAAGCGACCTTGGATGGAGTAGTGGAAGGCGCTGGCTCTTCTGCCGTCGCCTTGGGCGTTTGGGTGGACGAAGCGCCGGTGGAGGTCTGGGAGCTCTCCTTTTTCCCACAGCCTGCCACGAACAGCACCGCTCCCAACGCGAGCACGCCCAACCATCGAGTAAGCCGTCGGTTCATCGTTCGTTGCCTCCGTCCAGATGTTTCAGGGTGATAGCGCTTCGCGTTCGTGCATTGTCAGGGATTGCCCATCGTAAAGCGCGTAGGGGAACTTCGCATAGCTGGCAGACACGCCGAAGGAGCCATCTGCGCGCACAGCGAGCACCGCCGCATGGGGTGGGGTGCCGTCCGGCGAGGTGCGCTTGCGCATGAGGTAGCGGATCGCCGTGTCGCAGGCTTGCTGTGCGCTCATACCGCGCTCCATCAGGAAGACCACACGACTGCACAGGGCGGCCCGGCTGATTTCATCGCCGTTGCCGGTTGCTACCGCCGCGCCGACCTCAGCGTCCGCATACAGCCCCGCTCCCACAATCGGGCTGTCGCCAACGCGCCCGGGGTACTTCCACTTCAGCCCCGAGGTCGAGCATCCCACCACCAGCGCATCCGGCGTCCAGATAATCATGCCCACGGTGTCGTGGTCCTCCACGTCTGCCGGGGGAGCCTGCGTCTCGCGCCACGCCAGCCACTGCTCCGATGCCTCTGGGGAGAGGGTCTCCTCTTCCTCAAAACCCTGTTCACGTGCGAACTGCGCGGCACCTTCGCCCACTAGCAGAGCATGAGGCAATACCTCCATCACCCGTCGCGCCACCGAGATGGGGCGTGGGAAACCGCGAAGCCCCGCTACCGCCCCCGAACGATGCCCGCGGGCGTCCATGATACCAGCGTCCAGCTCTACGTAGCCCGCGCGATTCGGTAGCCCTCCGTAGCCCACGGACTGCACGCTCGGCTCCATCTCGACGGCGTTGATACCTGCCTCTAAAGCATCCAGTACCTCTGCGCCCGCCTCTAGCGCACTTAAGCCGCGTTCTACCGCTAGCCTGCCGAAGTTCCACGTCGCGGTCAGCAATACCCTGCTCATACTTTCTCTTCCTCGCGCTCGGCGAACACCTGCACCACGCGCTCTACCAGCCGGGTGGTGGAACGCCCCTTCACCAGCGTCACTGTGACAACCTGCCCACCATAGGCACGTACCGCAGGTGCTTCGGGGATGGTATCTGGTTGATAGTCGCCACCCTTGACGTAAATCTCCGGACGTAACAGCTGGATAATGCTGTCGGCAGTTAACTCGTCGTAGATGGTCACGTAATCCACGCTCTCCAGCGCGGCGATCATCTCTGCACGCTCGTCCTGAGTGACGAAGGGGCGTGGATAGCCCTTCAACTGACGCACCGACTGGTCGCTGTTCAGGGCGACCACCAGATAGTCGCCCAGCTCGCGCGCTTCCTGCAGATAGCGAATGTGCCCCACGTGCAGGATGTCGAAACAGCCGTTGGTGAACACGCTACGTTCACCGCGCTCACGGCGTGCCTGTACGATCTGCGCGAGGTCTGCCTGCGCTTTGATTTTCTCCTCTGCCCTTCTCGCCACCTAAATCTCCTCCAGGTATAACTCGGTGCGTTGGGTGATGCGGTCAAACCATCCTCCCGAGGGGTCCACCAGCGGTATCCACCAGAAGGTAGGGCGGTGGTCGGTATGCACCAATCCCTCGGAGACCAGTATCGCCTGACGCACCAGCTCCATCTTGCGTAGTTCCGCCAGGAGTTCTATCTCCCGCACACGCTGACGGGCACGCCGGTTCTCCTCTCCGCGCTCCAGCATCTGCCGCTGAGGTTTGAGGCGTGCCACTTCCGCGCGCGCCTGTGCAATCCACTCTCGTTGCTGTTGGAGTTCGCGGTCGAAGCGCACGCGTTCGGCTTCGTGTCGGCGAATCTGCTCGTGGAGGTGCGTCACCTCCTCTCCAGAGGTCACGCCCTGCTGTGCCAGCTCCCACAGACGCTCTTTCAAGGGCTTGATGGTCTGTCGGTAATTTTCGCCTTTCTCTCGTTCAATCCTCTGGTACTCCTGCTTCCAGCCCTCTATCTGCGCGTACAGCGCGTGGATGCGCTGGTGGATGGCTTGTGCATGCTGGCGCAGTTCACGCAGGATAGCGATGTCGCGGTCGTACTCTTGGCGTAAGGCGTGCCACTGTTCGCTCTCCCGCTGTGCGAGAAACTCCAGCACGTCGCGGGGGCTGGTCAGGCGGCGGATGGTTTCTAATAGGCTCTTCTGCTCCGCGACCACCTCCCGCCATCTGCGAGAGAACTCAGCGGTGCTGATTTCGCTCTTGCCGAAGGCGTTCGCCAGGTGGTCGGGCAGGGTGATAGTCAGTCCATCCTCGCCGTCCATGGTGTCCCATGTGGGGTAGACTAGGCGCAGGATGGGGTGGATATCCCAGGCGATGCCGTGCTCGCGCAGGTACTGGTTCATCTTGCGGGTGCGCCAGACGTAGGGCGAACCTCCCTCGTTCATGACGAACAGGAACTCACGCGCGAGCATCGACACCAGCACGACCGCTTTGCCTACCAAGGTGACCCCGGTGCCGAAGTGCTGTTGGGCAACCTGTGCCAGCTCCACTACCGAATGCACCGGGCGTTGCAGGGGGATGGTTATCGGTTCCGGGGTCTCCACAATCAGCCAGCGGTCGGTGAGGCGCAAGGTTCCTCTTCCGCGTTTGGCAACCACCAGGTCAAACGGGATCGCTCCCTCCCCGAAGCGGTCCAGCGTGTAGACTTCGGAGCCTTCCACCGCCTGATTGTAAGCGGTTTCGGCGATGGGGCGGGTTTGTGGGTTGAGGAAGATGTTCGCAAGCTGGAATCGGGGCAGGGAGGCGGTTTCGGGGGAAAGCTTCAACAGATTTGCCGAACAGTTGGTGCTGAGGTTATCGGTTGGAGCACCCAACATCGCGAAGAAGCGTGGGAAAAGCCACTGGTACAGTGCGCTCAGACACTGGTCAGGGTACTGTTTCGCGAAATCCGTCACCCATCCGAGTACCCTGTCGGCGACAACGGAGCGCGCTTCCGCCCTGCGGTGCGGAGGAAGGAGATTCAGACTTTGCTGGAAGCCCCATTCCAGCAGTTCCATCAACGGCTCCAGCACGTGATGCAAGCATACTTCGTGCACGATCACCGAGTGCAGTTCAGTATGCACCAGCCCTCGCCAGCCCCATGCCTCCGTCATGCGGTCGGTGAAGTTCTGCTCGCCATCGGGATGCCACTTGGCGACTTTGTCGAAGGCGACGCCTGCGTTCACGTAGCGCTGGCGCGTGGGGATGGTCTCGTTCCCAAATAGACAGGACAGTTCGCCCGCTGCGGACCACAGGTTGCGCGTGGTGCCATCGTTGTGCGGCAGGGCAACGATCTTGCGATCGGTCTGGATGGGGTAGGAGAGTTTGGCGAAGTAGTCGGTGCAATGCACGCACAGTAGAAACGGGAAACGCTGACCCCTCTCAGCCATCAGACGGTTGAGCACGGCTTTCATCGGTTCGTCCCAGAAGACCGTTTGCCCGAGGGCGAGGAGGGTGGCGTTGGGGTACTTCTCCTGCAGTTGAGACAGCACGCTGGCTACGGATGGATGCATGGTCATAGCCTTATCTCCCACGATTTCAAACGTTCAGCCGCCAAGAGTAACGGTGTTTTTGATTATAGCCTATGTGCCAAGTCGCAGGCAAGGGGTATACCGAGCCTCAACTTTCGGTGTCGGGTTCCACCCGCACCGCCCTCGCGAGGTGGTGGTCAATGGCGATCTGCGTGAAACCGATCAGGATAACATAGGTTGGGAAACGTTGGATTAATTTGACACGCGCGCCCGGCACGACCCCCAGCGCAAGCAGTTTTTGCGCGACCGCTTTGTCCTGCAGGCGCAGTTCACGTACAAAACCCGCCTCGCCCTCACGCAGGGCGGTCAACGGCAGGGTTCCGTCGGTGATCTCCTCGGGAGGCCCAAGCCGGCGATGGCGTCTGCGCACCGTGTTATGACCTCTCGCGGTTTGCCGAATCGATGGCACGTTTGGCACGCCAGCGTCGTAGCCACTGCACGACCGCCGGCTCCTGAGGTTGCTCGTAGCCACAGCGCGGGCATTTCGTTAGGTGGCATCCGCCAAACAGCCCGCATCCCTGGCAAACCAGCGCGGACTCGTCCTCTTCATATGTGTAACCGCAAAAGGCGCATTTCATAGTCGTACCCCCAGCACCTGCAGGAGCAGGTTCATGATGGCTCCTACGGTAACGGCAAAGGGAAAGATGATGCCCGATATCGCCAGAGCGGTTTTCAGTCCCCGCTCCTTCTTCATCATCAGGAACTGTGCGATGCATGGCAGAAAGAGGGTTAGTGTGACGGCAGAGACCAGCAGTTGCCGTCCGTTCAGCACGTTGTGTTCCTGCAGGTGGTATAGCCCCGCTGCGCCGTAGTCGCGCCGGAAGAATCCGAACAGGAAAGCCGATGCCGCCTCGTCGGGCAAACCGAGCAGATGTACCACAGGGGTCAACACGCGCAGGGCAAGGTCAAACAACCCGGTCATCTGTCCCAGCCATATCACTACGCTGGCGAGGATGAACAGCGGAAACACCTCGCGGAAGTACCAGTGCATCCGTGCATAGGTTTTGGTCAAAACGTTAGACAGAATCGGCAGGCGCATCGGAGGGATTTCCATGTGGAAGGTTGCCGGCGTGCCGGGCAGTACCTTTGCGGTTAGCCATCCGATGAACAGGAAGACCGCCGCCAGGGTGACTGCCCATATCAGAAGCGCACCCGGATGCGACGCCAGCAGTGCCATAATCACCCCCAACTGCGCCGAGCAGGGGATTGCCAGCGCCAGCAAGAAGGTAGCGATGAGCCGTTCGCGCGGGGTTTCTAGGATGCGCGTGACCAGCGTTGCCATCGTGTCGCAACCGAACCCTAGCACCATAGGGATGACCGCTCGACCGTTCAGCCCGATCTTTTTGAACAGGCGGTCAATCAGCATCGCCAGGCGGGGAAAGTAGCCGCTGTCTTCCAGAATAGAGAACATCAGGAAGAACGTGCCGACGATGGGCAGTATCAGCGCGACGGCGTAGGTGATACCCAGCGTGAAGATGCCGTATTCACCCACGAGCAGTTCCTGGATGGGCGCGAAGGGGATCAGGGTCTTCACCCAGTGCGTCAGGAAGGGGTTGATATACTCACCGAACAGCTTGTTCTCCAACAGGTCGACCAGCGTGCCCCCTCCAAACACCCCCACGAACTGGTACAGCCCGTAGTACAGCACCAGCAGGAGGATGGGGATGCCCGTCAGGGGTTGCATGCATATCCTGCCCAGCCACTCGGCGAATCCGCTTGCGGTTTTGAGAGGGTAGTGGACGACCTCCTGCGCCAGCGCGTGAGCCACTTTCTGCCGATGCGCTAGGATAACCATACTGAGCGGCTCGCGGTAATGTGCCTGCGCTCGGCGGATATGCTCAGCGATAAGGGCAAAACGCTCCTCGCCTTCGCGCCGGCGCACCATGCCCTCGATCTCTTCGTCGTTTTGCAGTAATAGCAGTGCGATGGCGCGCCTGCTCAGCGTGTAATCCGCCTGCAAGGTCGCTTCTATGGCTTCAACCGCCTCTTCAATCGGCGGTGGATACGTGATCGCCCGCTCTACTGGAAAGGTATTCAGCGACAATGTTCTTCAACTCCTCGACGCCCCGTCCGGAAATCAGCGAGGCTGGAATGACAGGGATACCCAATCGTTTTGCCAGCGCATGATGGTCAATATGTAGATGGAGCCGCTCGGCTTCGTCCATCATGTTCAGCAGGAGGATGACGGGCAGACCCGCCTCCAGCATCTGCAGGGTGAGCGCCAGCATCCGGTGCAGGTTCTTTGCGTCCACCACGTGAATCACGATGTCCGGTTGTTCCTTAAGCAAGAGCGCACGCGTCACGCGCTCTTCCTCGGTGATGGGCGATAGCGAGTACATGCCGGGCGTATCGATCACCTCGCACGGGGGCTCGCCGATTTGCGCCCGCCCCCGCGCCACCTCCACCGTGGTGCCCGGATAGTTGGAAACCACCACGTATCTGCCGGTCAGCCGATTGAACAGGACACTTTTGCCCACGTTCGGGTTGCCCACTAGCACCACGCGAGCACTCTGGCGCGGCGCACGATTGTCATTCGGGTGCGTTCGGCTCATGCTAGCTCCTTTACCCACACGTATCTTGCCACTTCGGGTCCGATGGTATGCTGTCTGCCGTCCACATTGATCTGAATCAAACCGTCGAACGGTGTGCGAGAGAGCACTTCCACCTGCGCCCCCGGTACGAGCTGTAGCTCTTCAATATATTCCAGAAATTCGCGTCGCTCGTCAGTGATTTTTATCACCAGCAGGTCCTTCCCCGCCATGGCATCGCTCAGCCGCCACGAGCCATCGTCCACAGTAGGGTCTATCGGGTTGCCGTGCGGGCAGGTGGCGGGGTAACCCAGCGCCTCCGCGATCTTCTCCGCGATTTCGGGGGCGATATAGTGTTCGAGCTTGCAGGCGAAATCGTGCACATCGTTCCACGGCAGACCGATGATGTCGGTTAACAGTCGCTCGGTCAGACGGTGAATACGCAGGAGCTGATGCGCCAGTTGTTCGCCCTCCTGGGTGAGCAAGATGCCGCGGTAGGGGGTGTGTTCTACCAAGTTCATTTCCGCTAGTCGCTTCAGCATGATGCTGGCAGAGGCTGGTGAAACGCCCATGTACTGCGCTACCTCGTTCGTTGCCACGCGCCCGACTTCCTGTTGAAGCCGATAGATGCCCTCGACGTACTCCTGGATCGTCTCGGTGATCTGTCCAGCCCGCATGGCGCTCGGTCGACACACCTCGGGCACCCTTAGCTGTATCTCTCCGCGACTACGCATGGGGGTGATTTCCCTCTTCAAAAGCCGTTTTTAAACTCCATCTAAATTATATATCTCATGGCGTTCAAAAACAATAGTAGAAGTCTGTATATTCTACTTGCCGATGCAGAAGTCGCTGAAGATTCGCGCCACGATGTCCTCTGTCGCCGTTTCGCCGGTAATCAACCCCACGGCGTCCAGCGCACCCCGCAGGTCCACAGAGATCAGCTCGGCGGGCAAGGCGACCTCTGTGCTCTCCAGTGCCTGCTGAAGGCTTGTCAACGCCTGCTGAAGGGCGATCTGGTGGCGTTCGTTGGTAATCACTGCGCCCTCCGGGGTCAGCCAATCGCTGCCCAGCAGACGCTCTGCGAGATACTCAATCAGCTGAGGCAAGTTCCAGCCGGTTAGCGCACTGATGGCCAGGGCGGGGGAGGCGTACTCTCGGACGGACTGCTCGCGCAGGGCGGACAGGTCGCTCTCTGCCAAAAGGTCGCACTTGTTCCACACCAGCACGGTGCGCTCCGGCGGGAGGCTGGCCAGCAGATGCCTGTCCTCGTCGGTGATGCCCTCGGGAGCGGAGAGCACAAACAGGACCACGTCCGCATTCCGCAGGGAGCGTTGCGTGCGTTCCACTCCGAAACGCTCTACGACGTCTTCTGTGTCGCGCAGTCCGGCGGTGTCCCATAACTGCACCGGGATGCCGTGTACCTGAATGCTCTCTTTGATCACGTCGCGCGTGGTGCCCGGGATATCGGTCACGATGGCGCGTTCTTCGCCCAGCAGGGCGTTGAGCAGGCTGGACTTACCCACGTTGGGTCGCCCGGCGATAACCACCATCGCCCCCTCGCGCGTCAGTCGTCCGTAACGGGCGGTAGCCAGTAACTGCTCACCGCGCGCGATGAGCGACCGCAGTTGCTCACGCAGGCGATGGTAATCCAGCTCGCCGATGTCCTCCGAGAAATCCAGATGCGCTTCCACGCTGGCAAGCAGGTGCAGGAGTTGCTCGCGTAGGGCATGGATGGCGCGGGACAGCTCGCCTTCGTGCTGGCGCATGGCAAGTCGTTGTGCGGTTTCGGTGCGGGCACGAACGAGGTCAGCCACTGCTTCTGCCTGCGCCAGGTCTAGGCGTCCGTTCACAAAAGCGCGCAGGGTGAACTCGCCCGGCTGGGCAAGGCGTGCGCCATGCTGGAGGGTAAGCCTCAGCACCCGACGCAGGAGCACCATACCGCCGTGGCAGCTGAACTCCACCACATCCTCGCCCGTATAGCTGTGCGGGGCAAGGAAGGTCAGCAGGAGTGCGCGGTCGATGCGCTCACCGGTTTCGGGGTCCGCAATGGTGCCCACGTAGATGCGGTGGCTTTGTACCCTTTCGGGCAGAGGGGTAAACAGCTGTCGGGCGATCTGCATCGCCTGCGTTCCGCTGACGCGCACGATACCGATACCGCCTTCGCCGGGCGGGGTAGCAATGGCTGAGATGGTATCTAGTGAAGGGAGCATGGCGACCCTCGAGAGGAAAAATGGCGGAGCGGGTGGGATTCGAACCCACGAGGCTCGTTTTGCGAGCCCACACGCTCTCCAGGCGTGCGCCTTAGTCCACTCGGCCACCGCTCCACGCAAGGGAATTATATCACAACGGCTATATGGTATCAAGATATCGGTTCACGCGTTCCGTCAGGATAGAGATTCTGGTATAATCTTGTGCAGAGGGGCTGATACTGGGCGGTGAGCGCAAAAGTTCTGATGCTGGGTGCGAATGGAATGCTGGGGCAGGATATCTGTGCCCGGTTTGCTCCTCATTTTGCGCTGGTCACCGCCTCACGACGCGCTGGCGACCTGCTCGTGGACATCACGGAGCCACACTCGGTGCGGGAGAGCATCGTCCATGTTGCGCCCGAGGTGGTGATACTGTGCGCGGCGTATACCGATGTGGACGGTTGCGAGCGCAATCCCGAAGAGGCTTATCGGGTCAATGCGTTCGGCGCGGGAAACGTGGCATCTGCTTGCAGTGAGGTCGGGGCGCGCCTGCTGTTCCTCAGCACCGATTACGTGTTTGACGGCGCAAAGCGCGGCGGCTACACCGAGTGGGATACTCCACACCCGCTGAACGTGTATGGAGCCAGTAAGCTGGCAGGCGAGCAATGGGTGCGCGAGGTTTGCCCGCGCCACTGGATTGTGCGCACGGCGTGGCTGTATGGTCTCGGCGGCAGGTGTTTTCCGCGCACGATCTTGAACGCGGCTCGGGAGGGGAAGCCTCTGCGCGTAGTGGATGACCAGGTGGGCTCACCGACCTTTACTTGGGATCTGGCGGGCGCGCTGTTGGAGATGCTACAGCGGAGCGTACCCTACGGCACCTATCATGTGGTGAATCAGGGTTCCGCGACGTGGTACGAGGTGGCGTGTGCGGTGCTGGAGATGGCGCGGGCGCGGGGGCTGATACGTCAGCCGGTCAGCATCACGCCGATTAGCAGTAGAGACTGGCTATCGCCCAGCCGGCGCCCTGCGCGCTCCGTGCTGAAGATGGAACGGCTCCGGTGGGCAGGTGTCTCCCTGCCGCGACACTGGAAAGAGGCATTACACGATTATATCCAGCAAATAGAGGGATGAGGTGGGAGATGGACTACGACCATACGCTGAACCTTCCGAAAACGTCCTTTCCGATGAAGGCAGAACTGGTGAAGCGGGAACCGCAGTTCCAGCGGTTCTGGCAGGAGCATGATATTTACCGAAAGGCATTAGAGAAGTCTGCCCCGCGTGGGTTGTTCATCCTGCATGACGGTCCGCCTTACTCGAACGGCGACATCCACATGGGGCACGCGTTGAACAAGACCCTGAAGGACATCATTGTGAAGTTTCGCATGTTGCAGGGGTATCGCTCGCCGTTTGTGCCCGGTTGGGACAACCACGGAATGCCCATCGAGAACGAGGTGACCAAAGAGTTTCGCCGCAAGGGCGAGAAGCCGGATAAGGTGACCCTGCGTCGGCGATGTCGGGAGTATGCCAGCCATTTCGTCAATCGTCAGCGCGAGCAGTTCAAGCGGCTGGGCTGTATCGGCGATTGGGAGAACCCCTACCTCACCATGTCCTACGATTTTGAAGCCACGCTGGTGCGCGTGTTCGCCGAGCTGGTCGAGCGCGGCTATATCTATCGCGGCTTGAAACCCGTGCTGTGGTGCCCAGTTTGCGAGACGGCTCTGGCAGATGCCGAGATCGAGTACCATACCCACACCTCGCCCTCCATCACTGTGCGCTTTGCGCTGAAGGAGGACCCCAACGGCATCTTCCCCGAAGAGGACGGCAAGCGGGCATACATCCTGATCTGGACAACCACCCCATGGACTATCCCCTCCAACCTAGCGGTAGCGGTGCATCCTGCCGAGCCATACGCCGTGGTAGAGACCGAGGGTGCGCATTACCTGCTGGCAGAGTCGCTGGTAGAAAGCACCATGGCGCGCATTGGGGCGAAGGAGTATCGCGTGGTGCGCCGCGTGCAGGGCAATATGCTGTCGGGGCTGGTGTTCCAGCATCCGCTTTACGCGCGCGAATCGCCGGTGGTGTTCGCCGATTACGTGACCATGACCGAGGGCACGGGCGTGGTGCATATCGCGCCTGGTCATGGTGAGGAGGACTTCAACACGGGGCAAGAGTACGGCTTGCAGGTGCTTTGTCCTGTGGACGTACAGGGCAAGTTCACCGCCGAGGTAGGCGAGCGTCTTGCGGGCAAGTACGTGCGTGATGCCGACGCGGAGATCATCCAGTGGCTTCGGGAGCGGGAGGCTCTGCTGGCACACGAGCCGTACGAGCACCAATACCCCTATTGCTGGCGTTGCCATTCCCCCCTGCTGTTCCGGGCGACGGTGCAGTGGTTCATGAGCATCGACCACAACAACCATCGCCAGCGGTGCCTGCAGGCGATTGAACGGGTGAAGTGGTTCCCGCCACAGAGCATCAACCGCATTCGCAGTATGGTGCAGGGTAGACCGGACTGGTGTCTGAGTCGACAGCGCGCGTGGGGAGTGGGGATTCCTGCCTTCTACTGCAAGGGGTGCGGCGAGGTGCTGTTGGACCCCGCGGTGATCAATCGGGTCGCGGACGAGGTGGAGAAGGCGGGAAGCGATGTCTGGTTTGAAAAGCCTGCCGAGTTCTTCCTGCCGAAAGGTACGCGGTGCGCCAAATGCGGGGGCACTGCTTTTGATAAGGAGACGGACATCCTTGACGTGTGGTTCGACAGCGGGTGCACCCATCGCGCCGTGCTGGAAAAGCGACCGGAACTGCGCTGGCCCTCCGATGTGTATCTGGAAGGCTCGGACCAGCATCGGGGCTGGTTCAACTCCAGTTTGATGATCGCGGTTGCTACGAAGGAGGATGCCCCTTATCGCGCCGTGATCACCAACGGCTGGATGCTGGACGGTGAGGGGCGCGCCATGCACAAATCGTGGGGCAATGTCATCAGCCCGCTGGAGGTGATCGACAAATACGGCGCGGACGTGCTGCGGCTGTGGGTGTCCAGCTGTAACTACTTCGAGGACGTGCGTCTGTCGTTCGAAATCTTAGACCGCACCGCCGAGGCGTATCGGCGCATCCGCAACACCATTCGCTTCCTACTGGGCAACCTGTATGACTATGACCCAGCACAGCACCGTGTGGTGGAAAGCGAGATGTTGCCGCTGGATCAGTGGGCGGTAGCGCGAACGCGCAAACTGCTGGCGGACTGTCTGTCCGCGTATGAGGTGTATGAGTTTCACCGCGTGTACCAGAACGTGCACAACTTCTGTGTGGTGGACATGAGCGCGTTCTATCTGGATGTGCTGAAGGATCGGCTATATTGTTCGCCTGCCGCTTCACGCGAGCGACGTTCCGCACAGACCGTCCTTCACTTTATCGCCCAGACGCTGGCGCAACTGTTGGCACCCATCATCACGCATACCGCCGAAGAGGTGTGGCAGGCTCTGCCGGGCGATAAGAAAACCGAGAGTGTGCTCCTCTCGCAGTTGCCGGATGAGTACTACTCGGTGCATGATGCGGCAATGCTGGAGCGTTGGGAGCCGGTGCTGGCGGTGCGCGAAACGGTGAACAAAGCGCTAGAGCAGGCACGCCAGTCCGACCTCATCCGACGCTCGCAGGAGGCAGACCTGCATCTGAAGCTCGATTCCGAAACGTGGAACGCGCTTAAGCCCTTCTTTGCCGACCTGCCTGCTCTGTTTATGGTGGCAAACGTGACCGTGGAGGAGTGGGACGAGGAAGAGGTGTCGGTGGTTGTGCACAAGGCGGGGGGAGAGAAGTGCCCACGCTGTTGGCAGATTCGCGCCGACATCGGCGCCGATCCAGCGTATCCTGAGGTGTGCACGCGCTGTGCGCACGCGCTTCGTGCCATCGCATGAAGGGATGGTTTTTCATCACGGTCGCGCTCATCCTATTGCTGGACCAACTCAGCAAATGGTGGGTGCAGTGGGTATTGGCGCCCGGGCAGTCGGTTCCGATTGTACCGGGCATCCTGCATTTCACGCTGGCGTTTAACAAGGGAATCGCCTTCGGGTTGTTTCCTGCACTGGGTGGTGTTTTTCTGTGGGTGTCGCTGGGGATCGTGGTGGTGGTGCTGGCGTACTATCTGCGCCTGCCCTCGCCTTCGGGGTGGACCACTGCCATCGCCAGCCTGCTCGTCGGAGGGGCGCTGGGCAATGTCTGGGATCGGCTTCGGCTAGGACAGGTGGTAGACTTTATCGACTTCCGGGTGTTTCCAGTGTTCAATCTGGCGGACACGGCGATCACTTGTGCAACCCTGTTGTGGGTGTTGCACCTATGGGTTCCTATAAGAGAAGAGAAGCAAGAGGAGGTGCAAGATGGGTAAGATAGTAGACTGGGGTGCGCTCCTGCGCCTTCGCCAGCGGTGGCGCGCGGAGGGCAAGACGGTCGTGTGGACGAACGGCTGTTACGACCTCCTGCATCTGGGGCATGTGAAGGGCTTGCAGTTTGCAAAGTCGCTTGGTGACGTGCTGGTAGTTGGTCTCAACAGCGATAGCAGTGTACGCCAGCTGAAGGGTGCGCCGCGTCCCGTGTTCCCCCAGCAATACCGCGCCGAGATGTTATCCGCGCTGGAGTGCGTGGACTACGTGGTGATATTCGATGACCTGACGCCTGAGCGACTTCTGTCAGAGCTACAGCCCGACATCCACTGCAAGGGTGAAGATTACCGCACAGGTAAGCCTATGCCCGAGTCCGAAGTCGTGCGTGCCTACGGGGGCAAGATAGCCTTCGTCCCGCTATATGAGAGCTACTCGACGACCGAGCTGTTGAACCGCATCCAGTTGTTATTAAATGGGGAAACGGACGCCCTTACAACATCCCGGTGAGCCGTTGCCCCCAACTCTCCCCGCAGTTACTGGAGGGCGAACCTCCTGGTGAGCCGTTTTGCGGGCGGGAAGGGGGTGTTCGGCTCGGCATCCGCCTTGCAGGGGCGTTCGGGTAACGCACCTGCTCCCGCGCTACAGTATCCCCAGCTCCTCTGCCAGCGATAGACTTGCTTCTACTACTGCATCTACGGATACGGAGCGTCTGCAGATGTCGCCACCCATCTGGCATTCCACCAGACTGCAGGTGGGGCAGAAGGCAGTCGCTGGCACGATGCGATAGGGAACCATCCATGGCCTCCAGCGTTTTTCGCGCACCCGATAGTCAGATACCGGATGCACGACAACGCAGGGGGTGCCCATGCTCGCCGCGACATGCACCGCGCCTGTGTCCCCGCTGACCAGTAGCTTCGCCCGCTTCAACACCGCGCCAAGCACGGGCACGGAGGTTTGCCCAGCGAGGTTAACTGCTCCCTCTCCTGCCTGCTGGCATACGGTCTGCGCCAGGGCTGTTTCGTGGGCTCCTCCAGTGACCACCGCTGTCCATCCCGCGGCTTCCCGCAGTTTGCGAGCTACCTGCCCGTAACGCTCAGGATACCAGGCGTGCGAAGAGCCACCCGTGCCCGGATGCACACAGAAGAAGGGCTGTTCCCTGCGCACGCCATGCTGTTGCAGGATACGTTCCGCTTCCTGCTCGTGGTGGGCTAAAACAGGCAAAACCAGACGTCCGGGCTGAAGCGGGGTAGGTGTCAGATACTGTGCCAAAGCCGTGATGTACTCCACCTCGTGCATAGGCGGGTCGTGGAAGTCAAAGCGCAGGTTGTAGGTGAGAAGGTGGGCGTAGTACTTATACGCACTACCGATGCGTATAGGTATCCCTGCTAAGGTGGAAATCCACAGATGGGCGCCCGAACCGGGAAAACACAACAGAACGGCGTCGAATCGCTCTTTGCGCAGTTGGCGAGCCAGAGGCAGGAAGCGGGATACCGGAGGTCTGTAATCCGTATGCCAGATGGCGTTCACGTTTGGGTTGTTCTCTAAAACCTCTTGCAGGGAGGAGCGGACCATGCAGGTAATACGGCATTCGGGGATGGCCGCCTTCAGAGCGGACAGCATCGGCGTCGTCAGTAGGACATCACCGAGATGGACCTGCCGGACCACCAGAACACGCTGCGCTGTTTTCATGAAGGAGCATCCTTACCGTTTCCAGCACTTCCTGCACGTGGATGTGCCGCATGCATTCGCGGTCGTGCACGCACTTTTCGGCAGTACAGCCGATGCAGGGCTCGCTGTGCCGAATGATCACATGCCCCTCACCGTAGGGACCGGTATAGGCAGGGTCGCTGATGCCATACAGTGCCACTACGCGGGTGCCCATCGCCGCGGCGAGGTGCAGAGGTCCGCTGTCGGCGGTAATCAGCACGCGCAAGGATGGCAAAAGGGCGCAAACCTGCAGGATGGTCAACCTGCCCGTTAGCACCAGCGGGCGGCACTGGCAGTTCCGCACGATCTCCTCTGCCAGCGGCTCATCATCGGGGCCACCCAAGATGACGCACCCATAGCCCTCTGCACTCAGTGCGTCGCATACCTGCGCGAACCGTTCGGGGAACCAGCGGCGGTGCGCCTTGCTCGCTCCGGGGTTGATGCCCACCAGCGGCGTTTTTCCATCCCAGCCCGCCTGGCGCAGGGACACCTCGGCAAACTGCCAGTCTTCGGGGGAGGGGTATAGGCGTGGGCGGTAGTCGGATATGTCACAACCCAGAATCGCCATCACATCGCGGAAGTGGTCGAGCGTCTCGTGGCGGGATGGGTTGTGGGGCGCAAAGGTGGTATAAAGCCTGCGGAACTTGCGTTTGCGGCTGACCCCGAAACGCATGGGGATGCCCGCCAGCCAAGCGTGAAGCACCATGTCCGCGCTGTCGTCCAGAATCACCGCGAGGTCGAACCGCCCCCGCCGCAGGCGACGAATGAAAGCCAGCTTCCCCCACAGCCCCTGGTGGGTGGGACGTATCCATATCTCGTCGATACCGGGGAAACCGTTCAGCACTTCTGCCGCCCGTTCGCCTACCTCCACGCACAGATGCGCCTCGGGGAAGCGCTGGCGCAGGCAGTGCAGGGCTGGCGTGCTGTTGACCACATCGCCGATATGCTCGCGCAAAAAGACAAACACACGAGAAGGCGGTTGCTTCATGAGCGAACCATCAGAGTTGCCGGGTAGTTCGAGCCCGCCAGCGGCATGGTGCGGATGGTGATGGTGCGTTTCTGGTTCGGCTGTAACCGCACGCGGGTGATGGAAAACTCGTTCGGCGGGAAGATGCGGGGGACACCCCGGATGTCACCGCCGATAGCGAACACACCGCCTGCCTCGCCTCCGCTGGGCTCGAAAGCCATCTCCACGTCGCGTACTTTATCGGTCGGGTTGGCCAATTCGAGGCGCAGTTCGTAGATGACGCCATAGTTGCCGTCCAGCTTGCGCTGTCTTGTGTGGTTCTGCACCGCCTGCTCGCCGATGCGGATAAATTGCCACCGCTGTCCCACCACGTAGGTCGCGGTCAGCACTTTGACGCTGGTGGGATAGATATGGTCGTTATTGGCGACTTGGCGGCGCTCCTCGGCGGAGAGCGGGCGAGGCGGCACAAAACCCCATGCCATAGTAGTGCCCATCAGCGGCAGAGGCTGGTTTTGGAACGTCTGAAGTGCTACCTTGAGTACACAAGGGGTATCCGCTTTGGAACCTTCCGCGGAGAGCACCCGCACTTGCAGAACTCCGCTAGCGGTATCCAGTGGACGCACCTTCTGCGCCAGCAGAACCAGCTTGCTCTGCGGCGGAACGGTCACCAGTTGTCCGATGTTGTAGGTCAGCGCCTTCAGAAACAGCTCTCCGGCGATATAGCCGACGCGCACAGTGTCACGCATGGGTGTGCTGGCAGCGCCAGTAAGATGGACAGTACGCACGGCATCCGAAGGGTTGAGCAGTTCGATCTGCAGGAGACCGTCTTGTACCATCCCGTTCATGTGATGATACAGCAGGCGCGCTCCCTGTCCTTCACCGACCTCGCCGACAAACAGCGTCTGCGCTTTTTGCACGCGCTCTGGGTCGTTGCTGACCATCAGCAGGACGGGCTCGTTGAACACCAGCGGACGATTGGCCACCGTGAGTTTGACTTCCTGCTCGCGCGGGATGTAACCCGAACCGCTGGCGCGAACGATGGCGCTGGCTGTGGTGGACTGTCCCACGTCGGGGATGCTACCTAGCCGAATGGGTGAGGCGATTTGCACCTGCGCGCCCGGCTCCAGCTGTGCCGAACGGTTGATAGCGGATTCCACCACCTGCTCGATGAAGCTGGACGGAAGCGAGGTACCCGTCACCTGCACCGGCTCGACGGGGCTGACAAGCCCCGCGTATTTGCGCACGGTGACCGTCAAAGGCACAGAGATCTCGCCGACCGATACCAGCACTTTTTCGGTGCCTACCGCGCGCCCGGTAACGCGCACCGTGCGCCCATCGCCGATCACCGCGGGGTCGGTGACTCCATCATCGGGCGTGCCAGTGGGAGCGACCACAGCCGTGCCTTCCAGCCAGCTATTCACCCGCACCAAGCGCGACTCGCCCAGCGGCACCAGTAACTGGCTGGTGCTGAGGCTGAGCGGTGGGATGGACAGGCAGTGCCGCAAAGAGCTTGCCCAGGTTTGCGCCAAGCGCAAGGGGGTTGTGCCCACCGCGCGGGCATCTGCCCGGGTCGCGTAGAGCAGAAGGTTGCCGCCGATGGTTACTTCCGCCCGCCGGCGATTACCCTTCACGCCAACGTGTCCCGCGCGTAGTCCCTGCGCGATGGCGGAGCGCAGGCGCTCACCCGCAATCTGCGCGCGCCGTTCAGGGGGCAGCGCTCCGTTGGAAACGCGGATGTGGATCGCGGTGGCGCGATTGACGATGAGGCTACTGCCCCGCACCTCCACACGCGGAGGTATCTGAGCGTGCGCGGACAGTACTGTCATGAACAGAAGAATAGATATCGTCACGGTCGTTCGCATCGTTTGGTCTACCATTACCATCTCCTCGTTCAGGGCGTATCCTCTCCCAAGTGATTCTCGGCAAGCAGGCGCAAGATCTCTTCGCGACGGGGTGGCACGACCCCCACATGTCGCACCACACATCCCGCTGAGGCGTTTGCCAACCGCGCCGCGGTTCGCCAATCGGTGCCCACCGCCAGCGCGCATGCCAGTGTGGCGATTACCGTATCACCCGCTCCCGCGGTATCGTACACCTCTACGGGCATAGCAGGCACGTGCAGAGGCTCCGCTTCCCGAGGTGCTAGCAGGATACCCTGCGCTCCCAGCGTGATCGCCAGTGCGTGCACCCCCAGCATCTCGCGCCACCGCGCCACGTGAGAAGCCACCTGCGAAACCGTGTGCAATTCCACCTCATGACCCAGGCTGTTGGCGAACGCCTGCGCCTCCAACAGGTTGATAGACGCCAGCGCCACCCCGCTCAGATGGCGCAGAAGGGGCGGCTTCGGGTTCGCCATGACAGGTATGCCTGCCCCCGCGCACCGCTCGATGGTCTCGCGCACCAACGCAGGCGTCAGCATCCCCTTCTGATAGTCCGACAACACCACCGCATGGGTGCGGGGCAGGACGGTTTGCAGTCGGCGCAGGAGCTCCTGTTGAAGGGGTTCGGGGATGGGATGCCTCTGTTCGCGGTCCAGGCGTACCACCTGCTGGCTGTGGGCGATCACGCGCGTCTTGCAGGTGGTGATACGCGAACTGTCTACCAGCACGCCGATCACGTCCGCACCGCTTTCTGCCAGATGGGCGGTTAGCGTACGCCCTTTGTCATCGTCACCAACCACCCCGAACACGCTTACCTGCACACCCAGCGCCAGCAGGTTGTTGACCACGTTGGCCGCTCCGCCCGGCACAAAGCTCTCTTCCGTCCACTCCACCACCGGCACGGGCGCCTCCGGCGAGATGCGCCGCACCACGCCGAACACATACTCATCCAGCATCAGGTCACCGAGCACGACCAGGCGCAGTCCCTCAAAACTCTGCAGAATCTGTTCGTATTGCGCGACAGACACCACTCCCTCCTGACAAGTCCTGGTTTTACTACAATTCGCGCCCCGTCGGCGGAATCCCTGCCGAAACAACACCCACCACGTTGTCACGCGGACCATAATGCCCGGTGTGTTGTGAATGTCACGCTGAGCGCCAACCCTATTGTCATGCTGAGCGGAGCGAAGCATCTCTGAGACCCTTCGCGTGCGCTCAGGGTGACGAGAAAGTGGAGGGCGAGGCAGACGCCGAGCCGAACCCCCCTCCTCGCCCGCGGGGAGGGTTGGGGTGGGGGCAACGGCTCCAACGTCATGCTGAACGCCACCTCGCCGTTTGTCATGCTGAACGCAGTGAAGCATCTCGTCGTTCAACGATCGGGATTCTTCGCTTCGCTCAGAATGACAGAGGAAAATCGGAACAGAATGACATTTTTTGTCATGATGAACGCAGTTCCGCATCTCGGTTGAGATTCTTCGCTTCGCTCAGAATGACAAGGAGAAGTGGCTCAGAATGATAACAAGAAGAAGTGGCTCAAAATGACGGAGAAAAGCGACCCAGAATGACGAAAAAAGTAGAGGTACCCGTTATTCCGTGTTGCGAGCGACAAGAGGTATACATTATTCTACTTGACTTTTTGCCAACAATGTGATATAATGTTTCTAACTACCACAATGGTAAACGGTCTTGTACTGACACGTTATCGTTTTTATTTGCATTGTCTCTCTCCAGTAGCGTTCCGCGGCTTCGCTGGTTCCCCCCTGCGGGGGGCGTTCGGTAGTGCGTTTAGGCGGCTGGTGTGCATCACGCACGCGCCTACCTGTGAGAGCTGTCTCCTGCGCCAGCAGTGCGCCTACGGTTACGTGTTCGAAACCGTACCTCCCCCGTATTCGCAAAGACTGCGCCGCTACGAGAGTGTGCCGCGCCCCTACGTGCTGGATGTGACCGGCGGCGAGCGCCTGCTCTACCAGGAGGGTGAGCCACTGCAGTTCGTACTGACGCTGATCGGGCGGGCAAACGATTACTTCCCCTATTTCGTTTTCACCTGACAGCGGCTGGAGGAGAGCGGACTGGGCACGGGCAGGCAGGAGGGCATGGGGCGGTTCCGCCTGACGGAAGTACAGGCTGAACGAGCGGACGGAACGGCAGTGCGCGTGTTCACTCCCGAAGCGGGGATAGACACCTTGCACCTGCCCACCGACGATACTCTGCGCCTTCTGCCCGCCCTCCTGCGCTATCTGCAAGACACCGGCATCGGCGGCGAGCGCACCTCCGGCAAAGGGCACTTCCGCTTCAGCCTGCAGACCGAGCCCCTGCAACTGCCACAGCCCGATCAGCCCAACGCCTGGCTCAGCCTCAGCCACTACCTGCCAACCGCCTCGGAGGTGCAGGCATGGCAGAACGCGCCCTTCCAGCCCTGCTACAGCCTGGTGCACCGGCGGGCGCGCTACGAGGCGATGTTCTTCGGGGGACAGGCGGTGTACAAGCCCCTGCGACGCCTGCTGGCACCAGGCGCACTGCTCCCACTCAGCGAACAGCACGAGGTATACGGACGGGCGGTGCAGTCGGGTCAACGAGCCGGACATGCCGTGTGGGTGTGCGGACGCGCCCTGCCCGCCTTCGCCCGAATAGGAGGTGCCTCATGAAAACGCTCTGCTACACACTTACCCTCGAAGTGCTCACGCCCGTGCACGTGGGTAGCGGCGAAACGGTGTACGCCCTGGAATATCTGCGCGACGGCAATACCCTGCACGTGGTGCACCCCGACCGCTGGACCAACTGGCTGGAACAACAGCCCGAGCGCGCCCAGCGGTATATCGATTGGGTGGAAGCCACTCTGCAGGCAGACCCGAAAAAACTTGCCCTCACCGGCTTCGTGCGCAACCGCCTGAAAATCGCCGACCCGGGCGCGGTGGCAAAGCAGGTGCGCCGATACGCCGTGCAGATGGAGGGCTGTTATGAACCCCCCGCCGAGCGCGGGTTCCGGGCGCACCTGCGCGATGGGCAGAATCGTGCCTATCTGCCCGGCAGCTCCCTCAAGGGCGCGATCCGCACCGCCCTGCTGGAAGATATCTTGCTGGACGAGCACAACCTGAACCGCCTGCTGATACAGCCCCTTCAGCAAGTGCAGGCGGTCAGCAACCCCAACGAAAGGCGCGAGGTGAACAAACTGCGCCAAGCACTGCGGGGAGTGTGGCAGAGGATGGAGCAGGAGGCTCTGCGCGGGGGCAAGCAAAAGGCGAACTACGACCTCCTGCGCTTCGTACTGGTGTCGGACAGCGAGCCGTTTGCGCCCGATATGGTCAGCCTGCGCCTGGTGCGCTCGGAGGGCACCAACCGCAACACCGACACCTGGATCGAGGCGATTCGTCCGGGGGCGTGCACCCGTTTCACCCTGTGCTTTCAGCCCGACGCGCCTCTGGCACAGCTGGGGCTAGCGGAAGAGCTGGACGCGTATCTGCAGTGTGAGACACTGCTGGAGGTGCTGGCGGAGCGGGCAGAGCGTCGCCTCCAGCCTGAGCAAGCCTATCCCTACCCGCCGGCGGTTCAGAAGGTGCTCGAGGACCTGCTAGAGCGCAACCGCCCCGACGCGCCCCTGCTGTGCGTGGGCTGGGGGCAGGGCTATCTGGGCACGACCGTGATGGGGCTGGTGCAGGATGAACAGCCGAAGGAATATCAACGGCAGATCGAGAAGATGAAGCCGGCTCTGCCTCGGCTGGGGCAGGGCGTTCAGCCTTCGCGCTTCCCCAAGACGCGCCGAGCGGTGCGCGATGGGCAAGGCAGCGCCCTGTTCCCGCTGGGGTGGGTGCAGTTGCGTGTGGAGGAGGCGCCAGAAAGCGCGAGTGACTGACAAAACAGGTTCCAAAACCTCGATTGCCGGCGGTTTGAGCGTGAGGTTTTGGAAGGCGAATAAAGGAGGATTCACAAAACTCGTGCTGGACAACGTTCCACGTGGGGAGAAAGATTGCAAATTGACAAAATGCACTAACTAAAGGGGGGGAAATGTCGCATTTACCCCTGTTGTACGCCATTGAAACGTCTGCCCCGACCAATAGGGGACTGAAACGTCATTCTCGGTGTCCTCCTTTTGTGAAGTTTTCAGATTGCAACCTCTGCCCCGACCAATAGGGGATTAGAGAAGCGAAACGGGCAGGGCGTTCGCGCCCTGCCCGCTGGTTCTGCTCCCCCTGATTCACAGGGAGGGGGGCGGGTCGCCCCAATCGGGGATTTTCAGCAGTTCGCCGTCGCGCAGGGCGGACTGGTGCGCTACCACACCGGGCGCCAGATACCGCACCGCCTCCCACACGTGGATGCGTGGTAGCCTGCCCGCATCACAAGCCTCTACGAACTCGTGCACCAGATAGGCGTGCGAGCCACCGTGACCGCCCTTCTCCTGCGCCAGCGGTTCGGGAAGGGGCTCTGTCGCCGTGCTCAGGTCTACCGACTCCCAACCGTGTTTGGTCACCCATTTCGCCCCCGACACGTCGTTTTCGAAGCTGGCTTCGGTGCCGTAGAGGCGAAAACCCTCGCGCCCCACGTGCCCGACCCGGCGAAACTCTGCGATGCGGGCGATGGCGCCGTTGCTCATGCGGAACAGGGCGACCTCGTTGCTGAAGGGGTTGCCCCAGATGGTATCGGGGCGATGCCACTCGTCGTTCGGATAGATATAGCCCTGCGCCGACACCTCGGTCATGTACGCCCCCATCACGCTGATGATTCCGCTGGTGGAGTGGGTGGGATAGTACATGGGCGGGTCGCCTACCTTATCCATGCCGAACTGCGCCCCCCAGCGGTTGCGAAGCACCTCGTACAGCCCGTGCGAGAGGTCGTGCAAATACTCGCCCTCCGCATACACAAACCGCCCGAACGTCCCTTCCCGCACTTTCTGTCGGCAGAAGATGGTTTCAGGGCGGAAGAAGGTGGTCTCACCCAGCATGTATATCTGCCCCGTGCGCCGAACGGTCTGCACCAGCTGGTCGCACAGCTCTAGCGTACGCTCGGGCTCGCGCGCATAGGCAGGTGGCACTGCGCTGTATACGTGCTTGCCCGATTCCATCCCCTGCATAGCCTGTTCGGCGTGGAGCCAATGCTGGGTGAAGAGGGCGACGGCGTCCAGATCGCTTCGGCAGACCTCCTCCAGCGAGCGGTAGGTCTCGGTGATGCCGAACTCGCGCACAGCGTGTGCCAAACGGTCGGGGTTGAGGTCGCACAGCGCGAGGCGATGTACGTGCGGATGGTCGCGGAACAGTCGGATGAAGTGCCAGCCGAACTGTCCCACGCCAACGATGCCAACGCTGATGCTCATCGGGTCCCTCCTGACAGATTATCGGGTGAGGATTCGCGCCAGTGCGGGGCTCTCCTGCTGGAGGCGAAACTTTGCCTATCTGCCAGCCGTCTAATTGATCGACAAAGCAATGCGCATTGATACCGCTCACTATTCTGTGAGCCCGTCACCCGAGCCCATGAGGGGAAGGAGGTGACAGAGGTGCCGCTCGAAGATGTCGCCCTGCGCCGGCAGTTGATGCATGAGGTCGCCAAGCGCCCGATTGACTACTCGTTACTCGACCTGCATGTGGTGCACGGCGTGGTATATCTGCGGGGCACGGTGCGGAAGTTGCGCGGCTACGATGCGGACCCCGAGAAGGAGATCGAGACCCTGTGCCGTATCTTCCGCCAGAAGCCGGGCATCCGCGAAGTGGTGAACGAGGTCACCATCCGGCACTAAGCGGGTGCCCCGCAACAGGTGTGGTTCGGGAGTCACTCCGACTCGCGGGAAAGAGGGGGTATCGGTTTGTCTCGGAATACCAGATACCCGAAGCGGTGCGGGCGATGGAACGCCACGCTCTCACCCAGCACGGGTGACCAGCAGGTGTACTCGGTTTCCTTCCCGCTCATTTCGATGCGATAGTGATTGATGCGCCAGGTGTCCCCGTCCTGTGGTGGAAGCCTTGGCGCGTCGCGGAAGACGGTAAACGGGATGGACACCTCGCACTGCCAGCCGGCAACCTCTCTGCCGTCAATAAGGGTTTTGCCCGTCTTCACCGCCCATTTCATGCCTTTAGCGTCCCACTCCACGAAGGCGTGGAAATTACCTTCCTCCAGCCATACGATGAGCAGGTCCACACAGGCTCCGAGCGCGTTCCATTCGAACTCGCAGTAGTCGCGCAGGTCCTGCCCGGCGTCGGCGAAGAACTCCACTACCTCTTCCAGCCACAGCGGGTCGTCGCGCTTGCGCATCTTACAGTGGAAGCTGTCGTCCTCCACCCAGTAGGCGACGTAGAGGTTTCTGGAATCCCACGCCATTTTGACCCGCGTCTGGCGTTCGGGGGGCGCGCCGTTGTGCCACAGGGAGAGCCTCATGGCGGGGGCATGTTTCCATGTCGCCTCGTCCAGTGCGCCGTCGACGCGGATACGGTCTACCGTTCGGTAGCACTCATAGCGTGGCAGTGGATATGGCTCCGGGTTGTGTGGCATGTTTGCACCTCTTGGGCTGGAATCATGTGGCATCATGTTAGCGCAGGCGGCGGGTTTCGTCAAGGGGATAGGGGGCGGTGCATTTCAGCTGCGGGATTTCTATCCCCGTTTATCGAATTGGGGTATACTAAAAACATGAGACGCTTTCGCTTTAAACCCGAACCGACCGGTGTGCGCACAGAGCTGGGCGACCTCGAGCGCACGGTGATGGAGACGCTGTGGGAGCATGGCGTGTGTAGCGCGGGGGAGGTGCACCAGCAGGTGTCGCAGAGGCACCAGGTTGCGCTGACCACTGTCGCCACCACGCTGGAGAGGCTGTGCCGGAAGGGGCTAGTGGAGCGCAGTGGCGAGCGCAGAAGCTATCGCTACCGCGCCGTGCTCAGCCGCGAGCAGTTGGAGCGGCGCATCGTTGGCGAGGCGCTAGCGCACCTTGCCCAGCGTTTCCCCGAAGC
The DNA here is from genome assembly GCA_040289885.1 of Armatimonadota bacterium. GTDB lineage: Bacteria > Armatimonadota > HRBIN16 > HRBIN16 > HRBIN16 > HRBIN16. The sequence goes on from PSLZ01000019.1 coordinate 39,345, forward strand.
GCTGGCGGTCTACTTCCACCGTGCCCCGGAGGACGTTTCGCCGCAAGTGCTAAAACGCTGGGCGGAGGAGATTCGCCGGCTAGAGCAAGAGGAGGGCTAGCTCGCGTGCACGACTGGCAGCACGCCATCGCCCGCGGTATCCTGGCGGGTCTGCTCTTCTGGGCGACCTGTGGGGTGAGTGCGCTCCACAGCGTGCTTGTGTGGCAGTTTCGCCACCGGCTGGATCTGGTGGAGCTGAAGACCGCGCTGGCGTTCTTAACGCTGTTGCCGTCGGGGGGTGCTCTGCTGGTTGCTCTGTTTCCTTACGCCTTGCCTTCTTGTATCCATCACGCGACCTGCTATCTGGGCTGGCTGGAAGCCACTTTCGGGGATGGGGTTTTCGTGTGGATGCGCCCCCTCGCTCTGCTCGCGGGGGGGATGTTGCTGGTGTGGTTGGTGGGGCTGGTGAGGCGGGCGTTCGCCGTGTTTCACAGCATACGCCAGCTGGCTGCGCTGTCGCATCCCCCCTCGCCCAAACTGCAGAGTGTGCTGGAGAAGGTGGTTCCTCGCCGGTGGCATGCACGATTCCGGGAGGTGGCTCTGCCGAGCAGGGCGGATGGCGTCTATGGGGGGATATGCCTGCTGTCGCAGGAAACGGTGCAAAACCTCAGCGAGAGGCAGTTGCAGGCGGTGGTGGCTCACGAGTGGCAACATCTGCGGGCGCGCGATGGGTGGTTCGCGCTGGTTGTGGGACTGCTGGTGAGCGGTGTGGGGCTGGGCACGTGGAGCCGAGCATATCGCTACTGGAGCGATTCGGCGGAACTGCTGGCTGATGCCCGGGCGACGCGCCTGGGGGTTGTGCGCACGGATCTGGCTCGCACCCTTTTACAGCGTCAGGCGGAGGCACAAGGCGTACTGTTGGGCTTTTCGGCGGATAGTGCCCTGCTGGAAGAGCGTCTACGATACCTGCTGTCGCCCGCCTCTGCCTCCGGGTCGGCGCGGTGGCTGTGGGCGCCGATACTGGTATGCGCCGGCGTTCTGCTGTACGCGGTATGGCAGACGGGGAGCGCTTCGATCTGTGCGATTCACTGTGTTCTGTTCTGATGAAGGAGGTCAACCGATGCAGGTAAGACTGAATGCACCCGATATCGTTTGCAAAAGCTGCGCCAACGCCATCACCAACGCCCTGAGCAAGCTGGATGGGGTTCAGCAGGTCGTAGTGGACATCGCGGGCAAGATGGTGGATGTGCATTTTGACGAAACCAAGGTGGCTATCGAGCAGATCCTCCGGCGTCTAGACGACGCGGGCTTTCCGGCGACGGTGGTTTCGGGCTAGTACGGGCAAGGGCACCCTCTACGGGTGCCCCCCAAAGAGAGTGCCCTCTGCATTGCACCAAGCCTCTATCGCTCGGGCACCAGGTAGACCCTGTCTACCCACACCGCTTTGACGTTCGCCTCCGCCTCGCTGACGTGCACAGCACCGTCGATGCCCGAGGCGGGTGGAGCGACCCAGATGTACATGTTCGGATGCATATCGACCGTGCCGATCAGAAACGCGCGATAGCTCTTTTCGTCGGTGTCGGCGATTTTGCCGCGGATCTCGCCCGCGGATTTCCATCCAGCGGTGTCCCACACGCCTGCCCAAAAGGCATCCTTCTGCGGGTCAACACCTGCCTTTTTGTCTACCCTCAGCACCACGTACACTTTCCACCGCCCCTGTTGTGCCCGTGGCGGCAGGGAAGAGACGGGCACGTGATACGCCCATTCGTGATGATTGCCGGGCATCTTCACCGCTACCCCGTCCGACGCGAGCGGGTCGCCAGCGTACACGCCCCAACTGCCCTCGTTGGTGATACGGGCGACCGATTCCTGAGCGTCTACACACTCGCGCGGGTTCACGCCCGGGATGTCGGCGGGAGGCGGGATCACGCCCGTTTTGCGCACGCTCTCCGGGATCACCGGATCCGGCTCGTCCACCGCGAACCGCTCGATGAACTTCTGCGGGGTCAATCCGCCCTCATTCACATGGGTCATCGGTGACCAACCTTTGGGTCCCGGCCCCGTTGCCACCGCCAGCCACTCATCCGCCACCGCCTTGCGCGACAGGGGCAGGGGCCATTTGCCGTTTTTCAGCAGGCATTCGCGCCGCAGGCGCGTCCAGTTAGTCAAGAAGGCATAGCGCACAGGCAGGTGCGCGACTTTCACCCGCCACAGCAGATTGGGGTCATCCTTCACCGCCTGTTGCGCCTTTTGCCAGAGGGCTTCCGCCCTACTCAGCGTGTCGAAGTTCAGGAAAGGCGCGTTGGTTCCCGTGAAACAGGTCATGTAGAAGTCTTTGGCAGAGTCTGCCATCAGCTCCATGTACTGCTTGATGTAAGGCGCCGCTTTGCCGTAATAGCCCTTGAGGAACTCGTCGATCAGCTTGCGGTCATCCTGATAGGGGTTCCACAGTAGCTGTGCCAACACCCACGCCCGCAGTTCCGAGAACTCCGAGCCGTGCGACTGATACGCTCCCTGTTCAAACAGACCACGCACCCCATGCTGGTAGAAGAAGCGCACGTTGGGTCCCAGCACAAAGTAGTTGGGATGGGGCTGAACGTAGTGCGCGAAGTTGGTGGTATAGTCCCACACGTAGAGGCGACTGCTCATCTTCGACCAGCCGCGGATATCGTCTGCGAACGCCTTGTTGCTGGGGTGCTCTAGTGGCTGGGCGAAGTTGCACTCGATGGAGCACAGGCGCACGATGACGTTGTGGCGCGGCTTGAGCGTTTTAGTAGGCTTTCGGGTGTACTGATACGCCAGCGTGTCGAACGCCACGTGCGGGAACTCTTTCTCCAGCCGCTCGGCGATGTAGTTTAGCAGGTCGAGCACGGAGCCCGCGTGCGTGCCCTCCCGCTCGTCGATCGCCTTGCAGTTTTCACACTCGCAGGCGCCGCCCCAGTCGTTCTGGGAGATGGAGATGATGCTCGCTTCGGGCGATTCTTTTAGCCACTGGCGCACGCGCTCCACCAGGAACTCCCGCAGTTCGGGGTTGGTGGTACACAGCTGGGCGTGCTGATAGGTGCGCTTGCCGCCAATCAGGCTGTACCACTCGGGATGCTTTTCGAAGTACTGCTCAGGCGGCACCAGCGGATAGAAGGTATGCACAAAGCCCTTGTAGATGATTTTGCCGCCGTGCTTTTCGGTCAGGCGAGCGGAGTGACCATTGTAGTAGTTTCTCGCCGCCCAATCGCCATCGAAAGCGGGATACCAGAACGGCTCCCGGTATTCGAAGGCAGGTTTCTCGTCGACAGCGAGAGTGGGGAGGCGCAGGGTGCTTTTTTTCGGGATGTGGGTTGCCCAAGGTGTCCACCAGCGCACGCCTAACTGCCCGCTGAGGAATCGGTAGACGGCATAAAGCGTTCCACGGGGGCGTCCGCCTGCTAGCAGGAGATAGTTGCCCTTGGTGCGGATGGTGAGCTGTTCGCCCCCGAAATCGGCAAGCTTGACTTCGGGGAAGACCGCTTCGGCGAGGTGCCCGGCTCCAACGATGATCCCACCTTGGGGCACTTCGCCCGGGTGCACCTCCCGCAGTTCGAAGCGGGCGCCGGTGATTTGCTGAAGATGGTTTGCCAGCTCTTCGGCGGCGTAGCGTTCGGTTTGCGTCGCAACGTACTGGATGAGGATGGGTAGTCGCGCTTTGCCACCTGTTGCCAACGTCAGCTGGGCGTGGGCAGACACTGCGCAGAACAGAAGTAGCGCAGGGTAGATTCCCTGTCCGGTTGTCATGCCTGTCCTCCGGTTTCAGGATAGGATTGCTACCCACAGATTCTCCTTCGCGTGCCCTCTTCCTGCCTGCGTTTCACCCGTTGTGTTGCGGGATTTTGTGCCGAACGAGAAAAAATCTTGCCAAAGGGCTTGACAAATCTCTGAGGAGGGGTTACAATCATAGTGTAAACTCTTAAACGATTAAGAGAAGCAACTGAGGCATCACGGAATGAGGTATCAAGGCACGCTGTTGCCTTATACACTGCGCTGGTTACCATCCGTACGGCGCAGTATACACCATCATCACACTACAGGAGGGTGCATCTGATGAACCGTAAAGCGTTTACGCTCATCGAGCTGCTAGTGGTGATAGCAATTATCGCCATCCTCGCAGCGATCCTGTTCCCCGTCTTCTCGCAGGCGCGTGAGAAGGCACGCGGAGCAAGCTGTCTCAGCAACCTCAAGCAGATCGGCTTGGGCGTCATGATGTACGTGCAAGACTACGACGAGACCTTCCCCATGTCCCAGTATGGTGGAGGAAGCACAGGTGTGCCTCAGCAGGCGTGGTACAGCGTAATCTGGCCCTACGTCAAGAACGGTGACCGCTATCGCGATGCTCGGGGAGTAGAGTACAGCTGGGGCACTTTCGGCATTTATGACTGTCCATCCTTCCCCGCCAGAAACCAGAGCGGCAAGTACGGTTGTCACTATGATGTGTTTGCCGACTTCTGGAACTGGCCCGTCGTTGGCACCGACGCCCGCCATCGCGTGACGCCTATCTCGGCGCTGGACGCACCTGCCGAGAAGGTGATGATCGCCGAGAAGGGCGTCAACAACGTCTCCTGGGGCTGGCCCTTCTTCGGCACCTGGGAATGGGACTGGGTAGACTGGATTGGACGCCCGCCACAAAGAGACGGTGCTGAGCGAGCCCTGCAGCGCGACTGCGACCTGGTCCAGGACGGCGGCGGCGCCATCTGGGCCGGCTGTGGGATGATGCCGCGCTATCGCCACACCGGAACTTGCAATGTGGTCTTCTTCGACGGCCACGCCAAGGCGATGGGACGCGGGCAGATCCTGTGGTACAAGAACATCTTCGTACAGGTCGGACTGCCGGCGCAGTGGGCATCGGAAGGCTGGTATCCCTACTAAACGGCTGAAGGAGGGGGCAGACCATCTGCCCCCTCACTTTCGCTGGAGGAGAGGTTCAGGATGGATAACAACAAGAAGGTGCTCATCGCGGTGGTGCTGATTATTATCGCGGTTCTGATATTCGCCTTTCAGTACCAGCGTACCAAAGAGCCACCGCCCAAGAAAGTGACCGCAGAGGACATCAAAGCCGAGATTCAGCGCATCCAGAACGATCCGAGGATGCCTCCACAGGCGAAGGCGATCGCCATCAATCAACTCCTGCAGTATCGCCCTGAGGTTGCGAAGGAACTCCAGAACCAACAGCAGACGCCTGCTGGCAGATAGGTTTACCCACAGAAACCCGGGCTTGGTTCTCCAAGCCCGGGTATTTTCACCCTTCGGGAGGTGGGATAGCTATCGCCGACTCCAGCGTTGCCACCAGCGCCGTTTGCCCGCCTCCACAAAGGCACGCAGTTTGCGCTCTTGTTCCGGGGTAAGTTGCTGGCGCAGTTCTTCCCACTCTTTGCGCCGTAACTCCCTGAGCCTCTGCCACTTCTGCGCGGGGCTCAGCGACGGAGCCGACCAGATGTGCCGGCGTGCTTCTTGCGCCCTCTGGTGAATACGTGCCAGCTCCCTCTCCTGCGCTTTGCTCAAGCCCAGCGCTTTGGCGATTTTGCCTGCGCGATAAGCCTTCGCCATCTGCCAGCGGTGCCACTTGGTGCGCTGTTCCGGCGCCAACACGGAGCCGATCTCCTGGCGGGTCTGGCGCCACAGTTCGCGCAGACGCGTGTGCTTCTCCTTCGGCTGGAGCGTGGTGTCGCCGCGAATCTTCTGCGCTTGCTGGCGGGCGTTCTCCCAGATGCTCTTGATCTTTGCCTTCTGCTCGTCGCTTAGCTGGAGCCACTTGGCCACCGCATCCGATTTGCCGCCTTTGTCACTACCTTGCGCCACAGCGGGCTGGACCGCCCATACCGCCAACGCGCCCAACAGTATCCATATACCTACTATCAGCCGTTTCATCGCTCGCACCTCCTCTACGCGGTTTTGCCGTACACAATGACGCTTCGCAGAGGGAAAAGTTCAATCTGCACGAGCGGGCAGGAGCCCACGATAGACACCGAGAACTATCTCGTGAACCACCCGAAAACTAACGAAAGGTGTCTCGATGAAACACCGCAACGCGTGAGGGGGTAAACCGCCATCATGGCGACCTGGTACATCTGGAGTATGGACGACATGGGCGCGGGTGGGGCGGACCCAGCGGCGCGATGGAACAGGCAGTGCGCGGCATAGGAGCCGACATTCTGGCGATGTGACAGTGGGCTGAGTAAAGGAGGTCAGGGCAATGTATCGCATTGGGGAGGAGGAAGTAGAAGAGGTACGCAAAGTGCTCCTGAGCGGGCATCTGTTCCGTGTCGGCGAGGGCGTGGATGGGCACCTGCACGAGGTGGACCAGTTTGAGCGGGAATGGGTGCAGGTCATCGGCACAAGCTACGCGCTGTGCATGGCGGGTGGAGGTACCGCCGCGCTCATCTGCGGGCTGGTGGGCATGGGCATTGGTCCAGGCGACGAGGTGATTGTGCCGGGGTATACCTGGATGGCGACCGCAACGGCGGTGCTGGCGGTGGGCGCGATCCCGGTCATTGCTGAAGTGGACGAAACCTTGGCGCTAGACCCGGAGGACGTTCGCCGGAAGATCACGCCCAACACCCACGCCATCATTCCGGTGCACATGGTGGGGCGTCCCGCCAACATGCAGGCACTGCTTGACATCGCCCGCGAGCACGGGCTGTTGGTGTTGGAGGACTGCTGTCAGGCGGATGGAGGCAGTTATGGCGGCAAGCGACTGGGCAGTTGGGGACATGCGGGTGCGTTCAGCTTCAACTACTTCAAGATCATCTCCTGTGGCGAAGGCGGAGCGCTGGTAACCAATGACCGCACGCTTTATGAGCGTGCGCTGGTGTTCCATGACGGTGGAGCAGCTTTCCGACCATACGCGAAGGAGCTGGGCATTCCCATTTTCGTGGGCGTTCAGTTGCGTGCGGACGAAGTGATGGGAGCGATACTGCGCGTGCAGTTGCGTCGGTTAGACGGTATCCTGAGCGACCTGCGGCGCATCTGCAAACGGTTCGAGCAGGAGCTCGCCGATGTGCCCGGCTTGCGCATCGCGCCCAACAACGACCCCGAGGGAGACTGTGGGGTGGTGGTGGCGTTCCAGTTCCATTCGGAGGCGCAGGCACGCGCGTTCGCCAGTCAGACCGGCGGGTGGCTACCCATCGACAGCGGCAAGCACGTCTACTCGAACTGGAAGCCACTGTTGGAGAAGCGCATCATGCATCACCCTGATATGAACCCGTTTAACCATCCGCGCAACCGGGGGCTCCGCATGGATTACCGACGCGACATGTGCCCGCGCACGCTGGACATCCTGGCGCGAACGGTGTTTATTTCCCTGCACCCCGACTGGAGTGAGGAAGTGGTTGCCCAGCGGATCGACCGATGTCGCCAGGCGGTGAAGGAGGCGGTTGCGCTGTGACACCGGCAACGTGGTGGGCGCTGGCGTTTATCACGGCGTGTGTGGTGCTGATTGTTTGGGTTCGGGTGAAGTATCCGCTTCCCGAACCCGGTCGGTCGCGCCGGGGCACGCGCCGCCGCGCTTCTGCAAGCCGTCGCTCCTCTGGAAAATCCAACGCCAAAGTCCGTCAGCGGTAGGGTATAACCTATCAGGCGGGCGCAAATGCAAACCCCTCTCCTGATGAGGTGGCGAAGTCATTCCACCTATGTTATACTGTAGATAGAGCGGCTTGAGTAGCAAGGAGGAGCCTATGGCTTATACCAACTTCGACCAGATTCTCGAGGATGCCGCACGGCTGAAGCGCAATCGAGTAGCTGTTGCCTGTGCGCATGAGTATTCGGTCATAGAGGCACTGCGTCTGGCACAGAATGCCAATCTGGCGCAGCCGCTTTTCATAGGTGACGCGGAACGCATCTACACCATCGCCCACGATCTGGAGTACGCCATTACCCCCGACATGGTGCTGGATGAGCCGGATGACATCTCTGCGGCGCGTCGGGCGGTGCAGGCGGTACGCGAGGGCGAATGCGACGTGCTCATGAAAGGGCAGATCCACACGGCGGACCTCCTGCGCGTGATTCTAGACCGTGAAGGGGGACTGCGTGCGGGGCGCATCATAAGCCATGTGTTCATTCTGGAGCTGCGCGACCGACTTTTGCTCGTTACCGACGGCGCGATGAATATCAAGCCCGACCTGATGCAGAAAGCGCAGATCATCTGTAACGCGGTGTATGTGGCACAGGGGCTGGGTATTCGCAAGCCGAAGGTAGCGGTGCTCGCGGCGGTGGAAACGGTGAATCCGGATTTGCCTTCCACCATCGACGCGGCGATCCTCTCCAAGATGGCAGAACGCGGGCAGATCAAGGACTGCATCGTGGACGGTCCTTTCCAGATGGACAACATCCTTTCGGCAGCAGCGGCGCGCATAAAGAGAATCAACAGCCCGGTAGCAGGCGATGCGGACGTTGTGCTGGTGCCGGATATCGAGTCGGGTAATGCGCTGGTGAAGATATTCGCGCATACCACGGGCGGACGCATCGCGGGTATACTGGTGGGTGCTTCTGCACCTGTGGTATTGACCAGCCGCGCCGATTCCGCCGAGTCCAAGATGCTATCTATCGCGGTTGCGGCGATTCTGGCGAATCCGCCGCGCCGGGCGAGGGTGCGGTTGGGAACAGTGTCCGTCTAAGCAAATGGGGCACGGGGGACCGTGCCCCAGCGTTTTTGCTTTACACCGCTCGTATCTTGTTGATCTCGCTTTGCAAGGTCACCAGGCGGTGATACACGCCCTCTTTCGCCATCAGCTCATCGTGCGTGCCGACCTCTACCATTTGCCCCTGCTCCAGCACCACCAGCCGGTGGGCGTTGCGCAGAGTCGAGAGGCGATGGGCGATAGCCACGGTGGTGCGGTTTTGCACCAGGCGGGCGATAGCTTCCTGAATCTGCCGCTCGGTCTCGGTATCTACCTGAGAAGTGGCTTCGTCCAGAATCAAGATGCGCGGGTTGTGCAGGATGGCGCGCGCGATGGAGATGCGTTGCCTCTCGCCGCCGGACAGCCGCTGACCCCGTTCACCCACCTGCGTGTCATAGCCGTCGGGGAAGCGCAGGATGAAGTCGTGAGCGTTTGCAGCCTTCGCCGCCGCGATGATCTCCTCTTGCGTGGCATCGGGTTTGGCGTAGGCGATGTTCTCGCGGATGGTGCCGGGGAACAGGAACGGCTCCTGAAGCACTACGCCCACGTGCTTGCGCAGGTCCTCCATGCGTATCTTGCGCACATCCACGCCGTCGATGAGAATCTGCCCTTCGTCGGGGTCATAGAAGCGCAGGAGTAGGTTAATCGTGGTGGACTTGCCCGCACCGCTATGCCCAACCAGCCCGACCATCTCGCCCTCTTCGATCTTCAGGTTGATGTTCTTCAGCACTGGCTTATGCTTGTCGTAGCCGAAGGTCACGTTGCGAAACTCCACCTCGCCGCGCACGGTGGGCATGGGCACGGCATCTTCCGCATCCTTGACGTCCGGCTCCGTATCGAGGATCTCGAACACACGCTCGGCGGCGGTGAAGGTACGGGTCAGCCACTGACTCACGCGCGTCAGGATTTGCAGAGGTCCATAGAACATACCCAGGTAGCCCAGGAAGGCAACCAGCGTGCCCAACTGCACCTTGCCCTGTATCACGCCGTATCCGCCAAACGCCCAAACCATGAAGAAGCCCAGGTTCGTCAGCAGGTTGAGCAAGGGGAAGAAAGTCGCCCACATGGTCTCCGCCTGGATGCCGGTGCTCATCAGGTCGTAGTTGCGCCGCTCGAAGCGCGCGATCTCGTCGCTCTCTTTGGCGAACGCCTTCACCACGCGGATGCCCGACAGGGTGCTGTTGAGTGTGGCAGACAAGCGCGACCAGCGATGCCAGAACTGATGGAACACCCGTCGCACCGTCTTCCAGAACCACATTGTCGCCAGAACCACCACCGGTGTGGGCAGAAGGATGAGTGCGGCGAGCTGCGCGTTCATCATGAACAGCACCGTGGTAATGCCGACTAGCAACAGCACGTTCACCAGCAGTGCGCTAACGCCGTCTACCAGAAAGTCGTACAGTGCGCCGGTGTCCTGCGTGATGCGCGACATGATCGCGCCCGTGTGCCGCTTGTCGTAGAACGAAAGCGATAGCCACTGGAGGTGCTGGAAGAGCTTCGCCCGCACCTCGAACACCAGCCGAGCCCCCAGCCATGCCGAAAGCCGACCACGCCAGATGGATAGCCCCACTCCCGCCAGCCGCGTCAGAGCGAGAATGACCAGAATGACCACCAACAAGTGCACGTTCTGACGCGGCACCAGCACCGAATCCACCAGGATTTTGGTCAGATAGGGCGGTGCCAGGTCCAAGGCGGTGTTTGCCAGCATCAGCAGACCCGAAAGCACTAACTGCCATTTGTAGGGCTTGGCGAACTCCAGCAGTCGCCATACCACCCGTCCCTTGCGGGAGCACCGCGGACAGACCCCGCTGTCGCCGGGCAGGCGGAACCCACACACAGGGCAGTGCGTGGGCTTTTGCTCCACCGGTTCAGGCGGGGGTTCCTGTTTCGCCACCGCGGCAAGATAGCGTGCCACCTCGGCGAAGATGCTTGCGCGGGCGTTCGAATAACGCAAAAGCTCCAAGGACTTACCGTCTCTGGTGACGGTCAGCGCGCCACAGCCCACCAGGCTTTCGGTCACCGCGTCGGAAATGCACGCAAGGGGCAGGTCGATATCGCAGTGCACGTCGGGCGGTTCGATGACGGCGTTCACACCGTTGCCCATGACCGGTGGAACCCAGCCGGGCAGTGGGGAATAGGCCTGCACACAATCATCGGTGACTACCAGCCACCGAATGCCGAACAGCCCATCTGCACCGATATCCGTGTATGCGCTGAGACGGATGCGTTCCTCGCCAACCTTTTCCTTCAGAACACGTGGTATCGGCTCTAACAAAGGCATGTCAACACCCTCCACCCAATACCAGTATATCACTGTGGTTATAGGCTGTCAAAGTTACATGGCAACGCGATGCCATTTGCTGATGACGCAGGTAGAATGGCGCCGGTTCGCGAATCGCTCTGTAACAAGCGGTTGGCACGCTTGCAGAGAGAGCGGTAGGTGAGGGAGGAAGCCATGCATCTTGTGCTCGATGGAACCGACTGGTGGCTTGCGCCGCTTCTGCCCCATGAGTTCTGGTGGAGGCAGGCGTGGAAAGAGGAGTGGACGCCGGCAGGATGTCCCCCGTGGGGCAAGTGGATACCGGCGCAGGTGCCCGGCGACGTCATCGCCGATTCGCTGGACGCGGGAATGATTCCGCATCCCTACCGCGACCTGAACAGCATGGCGTGTGAGTGGCTCTCCGAGCGCGACTGGATATACCGCAAAGATTTCACCGTTGCCAATGACTGGCAGGGTAGGCACGTGCGCTTGCGTTTCGACGGGGTAGACTATGCCTGTGCCGTCTACCTGAACGGGCAATTGCTGGGCGAACACGAGGGCATGTTCACCCCGTTCGAGTTTGACGTTTCTTCCTATCTACGCTACGGGAGCAAAAACGTTCTGGTAGTGCTGGTTCAGCACATGCCGCCGGTGGACGTGGTGCAGGGGCAGATCGGCTGGACGAACCGGGCGCGCGTGTGGAAGTCGCGCTTTGCCTACAACTGGGATTGGTGCACGCGCCTGGTTCCCCTGGGAATCTGGCAGAGCGTAAACCTTTATGCGACGCATGGCGCATGGATAGAAGACGTATGGGTGCGTCCCCGGGTGGAAGCAGAAGTGGCAGAGGTGGCAGTGCGTGTACGCCTGCGGTGTGAGACCTCTACGCCCGGCGAATGGAACCTACTGCTGAGAGCAAGCGACCCCGAGGGAAAATCCGTCGCGGAGCGTACCCTTCCGGTGCATCTGGAATCAGGCACCTTTTTAGAACAGGACGCGGTGTTCGATATCCCCCAGCCGCGCCTATGGTACCCCAACGGCATGGGTGACCAGCCGCTCTATCGCCTGCATGTCTCGTTAGCGCGAGGGCATGTGGCTTCCGACGAGCGTGAGGTTCCCTTCGGCATCCGAACGGTTCGTGCGATACCCAACGAGGGCGCGCCCCCAGACGCTCTGCCCTACACGCTAGAGGTGAACAGCAAACGGGTCTTCGTCAAGGGGTGGAACTGGACTCCGCATGAGCAGATGTACGGTCGTGTTCAAGAGGAACGCTATACACGTCTGTTAACGCTGGCGAAACACGCGCACTGCAACCTGTTACGCGTGTGGGGCGGCGGTCTGCTGGAGCGCGAGCCGTTTTATGACCTGTGCGACCGTCTGGGCATCATGGTATGGCAGGAGTTTATGCACTCATCGTCGGGCATTCAGAACGCTCCGCCTGAGGACGAAGCGTATCTGCAGTATCTGGAACAGCAGGCTCGGCAGATGATACCCCTGCGGCGCAATCATCCGTCGCTAGTCATCTGGTGTGGGGGCAACGAGCTCATGGACGAGCGGTTTGTGCCTCTCACCGACGCGCATCCTGCGCTCGCCCGGCTGAAGTCGGTGATTCGTGCGCTGGACCCCGACCGAATCTGGTTACCGACCTCCGCTTCGGGACCGGTAGAAGGGGCTTCCGTCGAGCTGGCAGGCACGGGCAAAATGCACGATGTACACGGTCCATGGGTGTACCTCGGAGCGCAGGAGCACTATCGCTTTCATAACACCATCGACCCGCTTTACCACTCGGAGTTTGGGGTGGAGGGGGCGGCGAACGCGGAAATCTTCAGGCGGTTTATCTCGCCCGAGTACCATTTTCCTCCAGATGCCACCAACGTCGTGTGGCTACACCACGGCAGTTGGTGGATACACCGCGACAAGCTGGAAGCACTGTTCGGGCGGATAGAGAGCCTAGAGACCTTCATCCGCGCCAGCCAGTGGATGCAGGCGGAGGGTCTGCGCTATGCGATAGAGGCAAACCGCCGTCGCAAGTGGTTGTGCAGTGGGGTCTCGCCGTGGCAGTTTAACGAGCCTTTTCCCAACACCTCCTGCACCAACGTGGTGGATTATCTGGCACAACCCAAGCCTGCCTACTGGTGGGCGCGACGGGCTTACGAGCCGGTGCATCTCAGCCTGCGTTACGATCGCCTGACGTGGCAAGCGGGCGAGAGATGGCAGGCGGAAGTGTGGGTCAACAACTCTACCGCACGCGAGATACATGCGCTCTGGTCGGCGTATCTGCTGGCGCTGGATGGGCGCGAGGTAGCACGATTCGCAGGAGGGGTGGAGGTCGCGCCGGAGAGGGCTGTACAGGGAGGGCAGATGGCGTGCTTTCTGCCCGACGAAGCAGGGGTGTGGCTATTGCGCGCCTGCCTGCATGACGGGCGAGGGGGCACGCTCTCGGTAAACGAGTATCTTTTCAGCACGGCTCAACCGCCGTTCCTGCCCATGTTGAACGCCCCGCACACGCAGTTGCGCGTGTGGCATCGCGGTGAACAAGTGGGAGTGAAGAACGCTGGCGAGGCGGTAGCGCTTTTCGTGCGCTTCCTGCCACAGGACGGACAGTGGCTTCTCGCCGAAGACGATTACTTTTGTCTGCTTCCCGGAGAGACGCGCCTGGTGAACCTCTCCGGAAAGGGCACGGTGGTGGTGGAGGCATGGAACAGCGACTCGCATCACGTGCACCTGTGACCACAAGCCCCCGATTGCACCTGTTCGTTGCTTTCAGCCTGCTGGTGTGCTTTGCGGTAGGCGCGGGCTTTGCGTGGTCGGTAGCCCTTGCGCTGGCGGTGGTGGGGATAGGGGGGTGGTTCGTTCTCGCCCTCGTCAACCCCACGCTGGGATTGCTGACGCTTCTGGCTTACACCAGCCTGCATCCTGTGCTGGTCAGGGTGGTTTACGAGGAGCATCCCCTAGCGAAAGTGTGGAAGGACGCCGGACTGCTCTGGCTAGTGCTGGTGTGGCTCCTGCACCGACGGGGAACAACGGAACGTGCCATGCGATGGGGCAGTACCGAGCTGGCGTTGACCGCTTTTGCTCTGCTGACCATCGTGCACCTATTTAACCCCAATATCTACTCCTTCTCGTCTGCGCTGGCGGACGTGCGCTGGATGACCATGCCCCTCCTGCTCTACTTTATGGGCAGGACCCTGTTCGCAGGCGAGCGTCTGCGCTCTCTGCTGGTGTTTATCGGGGTGTTGTCGGCTGGGCACGCGGTGTATGGCATCGTTCAGCAGTTCCTCCCGTATGCATGGCTGATGGAGGTGGGCGCTACTCGCCCCAACGCGCCGTCGGGCACGATGGTCGGTGGCTATACTCGCTCCTTTTCCACGATGGACCCCTATCTGTTCGGTGCGCTGATGAGTTTCGGCGCGGTCGTGGGGCTTGGGATGGCGTCGGTCAGGGGTGAAAAGGGCACATCACGCTGGCTGATGTCGGCGTTGTTGACCTCCGCGGGGGCAGTGCTCTCGCTGGCGCGCTATGCGTGGGTGATGTTGTGGGTGGGATATGTGTCGGTGGGGGTGTGGACGCGCAGTCGGTTAGCTCTTGTGCTGGCGGTCGGTGCGCTGGTGACACTGCTGTTGCCGGTGGAGGGGCTGTGGCGTGAGCGCACGCAGGATGTGCGTGCGCCGTTCGCCCCGACCTCTACCGTCAGCGCGCGCCTGACCTTCTGGAAAAAGGCGATGCAGGAAGTGTGGAAGAACCCCTTCGGCATGGGATTGGGCACGCTGGGCATTGGCAAGTGGAGCGAGGACCGCCCGCGCCTGTTCGGTTACACGACGGGGGCGGATAACAACTACCTATATATCCTTGTGGAGACGGGCTGGATAGGGCTCCTACTGTATCTGTGGGCGTTGGGAAGTATTCTGGTTAACGGTTGGCGTATGATAAAAGGGATATCGTACTTGCCAGAACGCGCTGGGGCCATCGTCGCGTGGACGATTGTCCTGCAGAGCGCGGTGGGCAACGTTGTGAACTTTTCCACCTTTCTGCCGCCGGTCTCATGGTGCCTGTGGTTGTGCGCGGGAGCGCTGATGGGGCAGGGCGGCGACACGAGGAGGATGCACGCTGTTGAGTGAGGCGCACGGTTCGCTTTTCCCCGCCACGGTTGCGGAAGCCATCGACTGGCAGATGCACCTGCGCGAGCAGGTGGTTGAACAGCCTCTGGACGCGGATTCCCTGCATCTGGTGGCGGGGGCGGATGTCTCCTTCGAGCGGTTCGGTTCAGAGGCGTGGGCAGGCATCGTCGTCGTGCACATGGAGGATATGCAGGTGGTGGACGAGATCGTAGTGCGCGCACGGGTCACCTTCCCCTATGTGCCCGGCTTGCTCTCCTTTCGCGAGTCCCCGCCTCTGCTGGAAGCGTGGTCCCGGCTGCGTGCTCTACCCGATGTGGTACTGTGCGACGCCCACGGCAAGGCACATCCTCGGCGGTTCGGCATGGCGTGTCATTTCGGTCTGCTAGTGGATGTGCCCACCGTGGGCTGTGCGAAAAGCCTGCTATGCGGCGACGTGGAAACCATGTCCCCCATGCGAGACTGGCTCCCCATTCGCGAGGGCGAAGAGCTGATCGGTGCAGCACTGCTCACCCAGCCTGGGGCGCGCCCTGTGTACGTCTCCGTCGGGCACCGGGTGGACCTGCCGTCCGCTCTGGAGGTAGTGCGCCGCTGTGTGCGCAAACACCGCATCCCTGAGCCTTTACGTCTGGCGCACGAGCTGGTCAATCGGGCGCGGAAAGCATCTGCCTGAACGCCTGAAGGATTTGCTGGCGCGCCTGCCCGTCGGGAGAGACCACCACCAGGGCGACCTGCTCGTCCAGTGTTCGCCACGTGAGGCGGACATGCCCCCTTTCTAGATGCCAGGTGACCGGCTTCACGCCCTCTGGGGTCACCTCGAACACATCGATAGCCTTCAGCCAGTTCGGCAGGCGTGCCACCACGGTTACGTTCTTCTGCTCGCGGAACCGGTAGCCCTGGGGATGCATGTCGTAGGCGAAGTTAGTCACGAACACCAGCGTCGCCCGCTCGCTCAACAGCGACAGCACATCCAGTTTCTCGGGCTCGGTAGCGGTACGCACGTAGCCTTTGTAGCCGACGTCGCTTCGCAGGAGGAACGCTCGTACACTCTGCATCACGCGATTAAGGCGCGTCATCTCCTCCAGCGTCTCCCGGAACTGCTGGACGACCTGTTCGACTAGCTCTTCTATCTGCGCCTGTTGCATGTCCGGCAGGGCTTTTTGGGCGAGTGCGGTGTAATAGCGGCGCACCTCCGCTTCGGGCAGGGTGCGAAACCACATCACGCCCTTGGCGCCGCGGCTCAGTTGGAACCACAACTGCACTCGTGCCTCTTCGGGAGTGGGTACCGCTCGTCCCAGCGCGTTGTCTACCCATGCGCGCTCGTGCCAGGTATGAACCCCCTGTGCCCAGACCCAGATGGGGCGGGGCATGCTGTTGGTTCGCAGGTCGGAGGTGTACTCAGCTGCCAGCTCGAGCCGATTGCCCCACGGGTGAGGGGATTCGTCGGGCATGGGCGCGCCCACCCGGTAGGCGTCATACGAGGCAATATCGGCAAGCAGCGCGAACTCGCCGAATCGACGACTGCGCGCCAGGTTGATGTTGATGGGCTGGGGCACTGCACACTGCCGCCAGATGTGGACCCTCTGCAGGGTATACAGGGGCACCGCTGGCTCCTGTCGCCAATCGGGTTCATCCTGCAGGAGGTAAGCGAGGAGGTGCGTGTTGTCCCGGTGGCGTTTGAGGAAGCCCTGTTTGGGGACGTCGAAGCCCACGTGCACGAGTGCTTTCAGCCCCGTTTGCGGGCAAACTTGCTCGAAGGCCTGCCGTTCCTCCTCCGAGGGGGTTTCATCGCCAACCGCCCCGAACACGGCGGTATCAAAGCCGCGTTTCAGCAGGTCGGCGCGATGGTTCGCGTCTTGCCAAATAGCGTCATCCCATGTGCCAATCGGAAAGTGCAGGGGCGTTACGCGAATCAGCCCGCCCGTGGAGATTCGCTTGCCCGAACGGTCGGTGGCAATCACGCGGATGGGCACCACAGTGCCGATGGACAGGGGATGCTCTAGGATTACCTTTGCCATAGTGGTCTCGCCGGGTCCCACCGTGCGCTGAAGATACTGTACCGAAGCCCTCTGCGAGCCGAGCAAGACGTTATCCAGCCGGTAGACCGCGCTCTGGTCTCTGTTTTGGATGAACACGCCGCCGGTTGCGCCATCGATGTAGGCGTAGGTGATGCGCAGGGACTGCACAGAGGGGCGCAGGACGATGCGCAGGGCGTGTCCTTCCTGGGTGTGAAGCCATGCCCGGCGCGTTTGGTCGCCCTCGATGAGGCGGTGTGTGCCGTTGATGGTCAGCCCCGCCACGCCGTCGGGCGGAAGCTCAGCGGGCACAATGTCCCACCAGTGCAGGAGCCCTTGCTCAACCAACTGCTCGGCGTCTACTTCATCGACCACCAAGCGCGAAAAATGCAGGGTCTGCTCGGAACGGTTATGCACCAGCACCAGGTATATTCCGCCCAGCGTTTCGCGCGGGGGGGAAGGCTCCTGTATCTGCTCACTGGACACGTGTGGTCGGTAGACGACCGTATCGACGGTGAGTGCGGGTTGTGGCGGCGGTGTCTCAGGCATCATGGCTTGTGGCTATACCCCCGATGCATGTTGTTTGTCAACACTAAGAGATGGGTTTCCGTGTTCACGAGGGACTGTTTCGGGACAAGGGTAGGGGATTCCTGCCGTGATACGGCATATTCTGGAAGGCTTGGTTCTCTGCTGGCTTGGCGTATTAAAATCATCCGCGCGAAACGGTCGCCGTGCAAGCGCAAAACAGAAGAGTACGGGCTCGCGCCGCTGCGCCATGACGGCAAAAGGTGGTAAAATCATGGCGGAGGTGAAGCGCATGAAGACCGCTATCCGCGCGCGCTTTGATGGCAAAGTGTTCGTTCCCGAGGAACCCGTCGACCTCCCTGAGGGAGAG
>PSLZ01000020.1:0-54616 GCA_040289885.1 Armatimonadota bacterium
GTGCCCCGAAGTCAAAAAGGGTGACCTCGTTATCGCCGTCGATGTCGGCGTTGGTGAGGGTGAGGGTTGGGGGTTGCTGTGCGCTGACGAAGGAGACGAGCAGGAGGAGAAATAGTGTAGCAATAATTGCACTAATTGGGGGTCAGGAGACGACGTGTGCCGTGCATGGTCGGGATACCTCCTTGCCGTGTTGAAAGGTTTTGTGTCTTGCCATCTGTTTTAGTTTGGCGCATGGCTTCACTCCGCCTACTACTTGAGAAGGTTTCCCACCCCCATCTATACGCAAGATTCGTACCAAAAACGGGGTTGTTGGGGTTTTTGCGGAAAAAATTTTTTGAATTTTTGGGGAGGAAGGGATATTTCGGTTGCCTATCATTCCTCTAAGATAGGCTTCTTGGTCGCTCGAAGGCTTTGAGGTCTCAATGCGACCAACTGTTGAACGGTCACGATCCCCCGCCTGCAACCTGTTGTGGTATAATCGTAGTCAAGGGCGAACGAAACATGGAATACCCGGCTCCCGTCTATACTCATGGAACACTGGACAGGAGGGATCACAAGATGAACGGGCGACGAATGGCGGTTGTGCTTGCCACCACCGCTGTCGTTTTCTCCCTAGCATGGGCGCAGATGTCGCCAGAAAGCCAGAAGTGCAGTGCCCACATGAAAAAGGCGCTGAAGGCGGTGCAGATATATCTGCAGGACTGGGACAATATGTTCCCGCCTGCGACTACCGCCCAGAAGCTCAGTGACGCCCTGCAACCCTACGCTGCCGATAAATACGTGTTGACCTGCCCCGTCACCCGCAAAGAGTACAAGACCAACCCGCACCTGACCTGGCGACCTGCTAGCATGTATCCGAAACTGAGCGAGGTGCCGGTGCTGTTCGACGCGGTACCCCACAAGGACAAGAAATACCTTGTGGGCTTTGCCGACGGCTCGGTTAAGGCGGTTACCGAGAAGGAACTGGCAGCAATCAAACAGAAGGCGAAGCTGAAGTAAACATTCGGTAAGGGGGAGGTGCCAGCTACCATAGACCCCTCCCCCAGCACGGAGGGGGCAAACCCTCCCCCTTCCCTCGCTAGAAAGGGGACGGCATGGCGGTTGCGTACAATCCTTATATACCGCGCTATCCTCTGTGGCTCAAAGGTAACCTGCATACCCACACCACCCTGAGCGATGGCGAACTACCTCCTGAAGAGACCATACAGGCTTGCGTTCGCCGGGGATATGATTACATCGCGCTCACCGATCACGATACCATCGCCTCCGTCACCAGAGGTCACTTCCCGTCCATTATCGTTCTGAGCGGTGTTGAACACAGCGCACAACAGCATATCCTGCGGGTGAACGTGCTCTCCACCCTGCCCCATGACCTCAGCTACCAGACTGTGATCGACCTGACGCTTCAGGCAGGCGGGCTTGTAATACTTAACCATCCCAACTGGGGCGAAAACCACGACCACTGGCGCGACTCGCAGCTCCTCGCGCTGGAACGCTATCACGGGATTGAGATCTACAACAACGTGATCGAATACCTGGAGGGCAGTCCCTACGCCTTGGACCGCTGGGACAAACTGCTCTCCAGGGGCAGGCGGGTATGGGGCTACGCCAACGAGGATACGCACCGCACGTTTCAGATTGGCTCCGCGTGGAACATGGTGAACGTGCGCGAGCGCAGTCAGGAGGCATTGCTGGAAGGACTGCAGACGGGGCGGTTCTACGCTTCCACGGGCGTTGTGCTGGAGGAGATCGCGGTGGATGGCGACTATTTGCGCGTGCGTTCCTCCAACGCCAGGGAACTGCGCCTGATCTCCCTGCACGGGGAGGTCATCGACCGCCAGACTGGCGATAGCGCCGCCTTCTCATTGCGCAAAGCCAGCGTGTATGCGCGCGTGGAGGCGATCGGCGAAGGCTCGGCTCGCGCGTGGACTCAGCCGGTGTTTCTGGAGTAGTGGCGAAATGCGGCGTGGGAGTGGACGCTGGATAGTGCCCGTTTTGCTTGTGCTCACGCTGTACCCGGTGCACGCCGACGGACGCTGGCATTTCCGCGCTACCATTGGCGTAGACGATATGGCACAGGGGCGACCGGGCTCCGCCATCTTCCGCGTGTTCGTGGGCGAGGAAACAGTTTACGAAAGCCCAGTGATGAAGCCGGGCGATAATCCCATCCTCATCCACATCCCTTTGCGCCAAAGCGATACGCTGACGCTGGAGGTCGCCGACACGGGGGATGGACATGGGGGCGACTGGGGAAACTGGTGCGATGCCCGCATTCAGGACGATTCCGGACAGACCACCATCTGGCTCAGCGATCTGAAAGAGCAGGTTCTGCAAGAGTGGATCACCACGCGCAAAGATCGCAATATCGTCGGACAGCCGCTGAAACTGCGAGGACGCATCTACTGCAGGGGGCTGGGCACTATCTCGGGCTCGCGCATGAGATACGCCGACTGGTACACGCAGTGGCAGAGCAAAGAGCGCGAGCGACGGGAAGCGGAACAACAGTCCGCCCAGAGCCTGCGCTTTCTGAAGCTGGAGGGGAACCTGCACGGTGCGGACCTCTGGGTAAACGGAAGACCCGTCAAGGCTCTGCCAGTCCAGATCACCCCGAACAGCACCGTCACGCTCCGGATCTCCCTGCCCGAAGGGACGTGGCTGTTCCGCCACCCTGTTTTCCGAGCCGTTCTCTGCCGCACTGCGCTCGGTGTCATCACTCTGCGCCAGTGGCTACCCGATGCGATCTCCCCGCTCGCTTCATCCGAAAAGGCGGAACTGCCCATTCTGAACGGCGTACCCTATTCGGCAGACATCTCCCCCGGCGGCGCGGTGCTGTTGACCTATCGCTTCCCCTTCCAGAACACCTTATCGGCACTGCATGTTCAGACCGCGCACGCGCGCTATCTTCTGCAGGTTTGGTGTGCGGTGCGCGCGCCTCTGCCTTCTTCCCGCCCTACGGTGGCCATCTCCATCTACGAAGGCATGGTGCTGCGAGCGCGGACCCGATTGCTGACCCGCCGCGATGGCTTTGAGGAGGTGACAGTTCCGCTATCAGGCAAGGGTGCGCTTCGCATCGCGGTGCACGATGGGGGCGACGGCAATCTAGGCGATGAGGTCTACCTGGGAGGCAGTATCACCGACCGCCAAAACCGTCGTACTAGCCCGCTGACCAGCTTGCCCTATCTGGTGGAAGGCGTAGCGCAGGACAGCGTGCAAGTATACCATTTTTCTACCTCGGAGATGCAGGCGATTGCGAGCGCTATCCAGGCGCGCTCTGCCCTGCGTATCCGGGCGGACGCCGAGGCCGTCTTTGACGGATACAGCGATGCGATCGCCCGTCTGCACCAGTGCGCGGAGTTGGTACGCGAGGCGCAAAGGCTGTTACAAGCGGGAAAAACCTCCGACGCAGTGAGGCGGCTGGCAATTGCCCGTCAGATGGATGAGGGCAACCCCGAGGTGTACCGCCTGCAGGCACAGATGGCGGAAACGGCAGGCAGAGCGCGCGCCGAACTGCAGGCGTGGAAGCGGCTCGTGGAAATCGCACGTGCCGACCTGCCCTTACGTCGCCGGGCGAAAGAGCGCATCGCCGAGCTGTACCGCCTGCTGGACGGCAACCGCCCCGAGTTCGAGTTCACTCTGCCCCCACCCCCTCCTGCTCATGCAACCATCGACGCGCTGACACAAAACATCTGGCGAATCCACCTCAAACCTGTTGCCCCGGATAGGGATGGGCAATCGGGTGAGCTGCGTTTTACGGTGCCCCCCGAGCGAGCGGGCTGGTGGCTACAGGGATGTCTGGACTCGCGCGGGCTGGCAGTCGTTGCGAGCATGCAACGGCGCACAGGCAACGGCTGGCGAACGGTATGGAAGACCAATGCCGAGCCGTCGCAAGCGTTTCCGCTTATCCAGTGCCAGCTGTCCGCAGGGGAGTATCGCCTCAGAGTGACGCACGAAGGCTCGCGCGACGGTGTGGACGGCGCGTTTCACGTGGCGGTCAGCCTGCTTCTGTCGCGCGAACAGCCCGACCCTCCCCAACAGCGCTGGGAATATCGTCTGCATCCCGACGGCTCGGCGGAGGTGGAGGTAACCGCTCACGGCGCGCTGGCTATCCCGGTGCCCTTCACGGCGGAGAGCATCAGCGTGGAAGGAGCGCGTTACGCGTTACTGCCCCCCGTGTACGAGTACCTTTCCCAACCGGATCTCCGCCACGCGCAGGTTCTGCTGTTGCAACCCACCAACGAGCGGGCGACCGTGTGCTTCCGGTGGTTGGACGCCGCGTACAACGTGCCGATGACCCGCTATGCTCCCGACCGGAAAGAGCGGTTCTACTTTCGCTCGCTGGCCGGGCTGGGCAAGGCACAGCAAGAGATGGAAGTTACCGTGCACCTGCCCGATGGCACTGGCGACATCGAGACTCTGGTGCCGGAACCGCAGACGCGCGAGCCGTCCGCACTGCATTTCCGCCTCCCTCAGGATAGAACGGTGATTATCACCGCCAGGCACCCTGCCCTGAGCACCCGCTGGCTGAGCGCAACCTATCGCCATATGACCCTGCATATCCCAGACACGCCCTTTTACCGCCGCTGGCTTCCCGAGTACCTCGCCCTGCTGATGCGAATCTACGACCGCGAACGGCAAATCGTGGGCGGCTACGAGCCGGAGGATGCACTGTTTGTGTCTCTTACCGCTCCAGCGCAGTTGTCCGGTTACGGCGGGGCAACTTGGGGCGGCCCGCACTCGGAGACATGGATCGCCTGCACGGGGCGCGTGGGACCGTATAACCTTCGCTACGAACCGGGGGGCGACGGGGTTGAGGCGCATGAGTTGAAGTGGGTCTTCCTGCACGGTATTGGCGAGGGACTACCACACTGGCTCCAGACGGGAGCGGTCATCTACATCGAGGAACAGGGCAAGCTGGCGGGGGATACCGCCTTCCCCGATGTGTGGTACCGGCGCGCCTTGCGCCCGGGCGCCCTGCAGTTTCGCAAACGATATTCGGCTACACCAACACCTCTGCAGTGGACCGAGAGCGCGTTCCGCCAACAACCTTCTGCCCAGCGGCTTCTCGGCGAGGCGATGGCGCACCAGATTCTGCACACCGTTGCCAAGCGATATGGGATCAGGGTGTGGGCGGAGCTCTTCCGCCGCAACCGCGAAGGCAAGCTGAGGCTGAAAGACCTGCCCGACCGCGACAGAGACGTGCGCGTCGTCGAAGCGTTGGTAGAGATCACGCGCGACGCGGGCATCAAACGGCTATTTGAGGCGTGGGGCTTTCGCTTGCCCCCGCTTAGCGGGTCTCCTGCGCCTCCTTCGCCAAAAGCAGTGCGCTCTCGTAGCGGCGCCGGTCGATAGCACCCTCCTCTACCGCCCGTTTCACCGCGCAGTCGGGTTCGGTATCGTGCTGGCAGTCGGGGAAGCGGCACTGTCCGAGATAAGGGCGTATCTCGGCGAATGCCTCCCAGATCGTCTCGGCGTCCACTGCCCACAGTTCGAGGTTGCGCATGCCCGGCGTGTCGGCGATCCAGCTATCCTCGCCTAGGCGGAACAACTGCGCCAGGGTGGTGGTGTGCCTGCCTTTGTGAGTGACCTCCCCTACCTGCCCTACCTTCAGCCCCAGCCCGGGCTGAAGCGCGTTCAAGATACTGCTTTTGCCCACGCCCGACGGACCGCATACCGCCGCGATCTGTCCGCGCAGTCGCTCCCGCAAATGCTCGATGTTGTCGCTCCGTGTTGCGCTAACCCGTATTACCTCATAGCCACACCGCGCGTATACCTGCAGGTGGTGCTCCGTCTGCGGCTCGATGGGCAGGTCACACTTGTTCGCCACGATGACGGGTGACAACCCGTTCGCGTAGGCGGCGACGAGAAAGCGGTCTAACTGCCACGGGTCCAGACGCGGTTCCAGCACCGAGAAAACCACCAGCAGAAGATCGATGTTGGCGACGATAACTTGCACCTCTTTGGTTCGCGGGAGAAAACGCACAACCGCAGACCGGCGCGGCTCCACCTCGGTAATCACGCCCTGATGGGCTGTGGTGAAGTGGAACCACACGGTGTCTCCTACCGCCACAGGGTTCGTCAATCGTTTGCGCTTCGCCTGAACCACCCGCGGGGCACGGCTTGCGCTTTCGGTCATCACCAGCTCCTTTTTCAGGTTGCCCCGCAGGGTACATAGCACCTCGTGTCCCTGGTGGAACACTGTGTAGTTGCCCGCGCTGGCACGAATGACGATACCCTGTAGCCGTTCCCCTGCCTTCATGACCGCCTATTCCGATATACCCGAACCGCCTCCAGATAGACCTCTTTAACGGGTATGTTCTGTTCCTCCGCACGGGCGGCGCAGTCCGCATACTCGGGTGAGGCGGTGACCTCCTTGCCGTTCCACAGCCCTACTTTGATTCTTACCTCACCGTAGCGCGTCTGTACAATCTCCCAACGCCGCTCCATGCACAGCCTGTGCCAACGGTTGAAACGCGCGCCAAAGGTTGTGGTCTGCGTGAACAACAGTTCCAGTAGGGTTACCTCTCTGCCGGGTTCGCACAGCACCCCTAGCTGAATCGCAGGACGTCCCTTTTTCATCACGATGGGCACCGCATACACGTCCAGTGCACCCGCATCCAGAAGCATCTGCTGTACCGCTGGAAACCATTCCGGGTTCATATCGTCGATATTGACCTCGATCAGCACTGTGTCCTGCACGGGCAGTTCGGGCACCGAGTTACCGACCACCACCCGCGCAAGATTGGGCCGCGCCTCAAACCGTTTTTTGCCCGCGCCGTAGCCTACCCGCTCGATGCGCATGCGGGGAAAGCCTCCGAACCGGCGTGCCAGCGTCACCATCAGCCCTGCACCCGTGGGGGTCACCGTCTCGCCCTGCACAGCATCATCCGGCACCACCGCTACCCCTTTGAGCAGTTCCATCACCGCCGGCGCGGGAACGGGTATCACTCCGTGCTCCGCCCGCACCAGTCCCCGTGACATCGGCAGAGGCGAGCACTCCACCGCGTCCACCCCAAGCGCGTCCAGAAGCACGCACACGCCGAGGATATCCGCAATGGCGTCCACCGCACCGACCTCGTGGAAGTGTATCCTGTCGGGCGTGGTGCCGTGAACGTTCGCCTCCGCTTCCGCCAGCCGCCGAAACACCTCGCCCGCCCATCCCTTTGCCCGGTCCGAGGCTGAACTGCTGTGGATAATCTCCAGTACATCCGAAAGGTGGCGATGCAGTTGTTCTTCCTCGCAGAGAATGGTGACATCTACCGCCTCGATACCGTTGACCGTTGCCTTCTCGATCTGATAGCACCAGCCTTGCAACGGGAGGCTGGACCACACCTCTCGCAACACCGCTTCAGGCGCGCCGGCAGACAACAAGGCACCCAGCGCCATATCGCCTGAGATGCCTGAAAAGCAGTCAAAGTATGCTATCCGCATGGCTGGTTTGTCCCCCGAAACCTTGCCGTTGTGAGCTTGCTTGTTGTATGATACACTTAGCCTTGTGGCGACAGTTTCCCTTTTGACAGGAGGTTGCGGATGAAAACAAGATTCTGGTTCTGCTTCTTCGCCGCGATGACAATGGGCGTTTGCTTGGTCTCGGCGGCACAGCAATCCTCGCAGGCGACTTCCAGCCCGAAGGAAGGGCAGACGTTTACGCGCACCGCCTCCCCAGACCCCGCGTTGCCCCCCCTCTCGATGTTGACCAGATTGCTGGTGCTGACGCCCGAACAGGAGCAGAAAGTACGCCAGCTCTTCGCCGAGCATAACAAGAGCTATGCCGAACTGATCCAGCAAAAACTGCAGGCGAAGGATAGGCAATCTAAACTGCGCGAACTGCGCAAGAACTTGCAGAAAAAGCTGGAGGCGGTGCTGACGCCCCAGCAGGTGCAGAAGTTGCACACGCTAGACCCCGAGGCGATGCTGGTAGACCGCCTGTCTGTGGTGTTACGCCTCACCGAGCAACAGAGCCAGCAACTGCTAGAGGTCATGCGAGAGCAAAGTGCAGGCATCCGCGCCATCGAAAAAGAAGCCAGCGAGAAGGGTTGGACGGAACAACAGCGGAAGGAAAAACTGGCGGAGCTGCGCAAACAAATAGACGAAAAGGTGAACAAGATTCTGACCCCGGAACAACAGGCGAAACTGAAACAGATCCTCCGAGGCGAAGCGACGCCGGCAAAGGCGCCTGCAAAGGGAGAACAACAAACGTCACCCTAACCGTCCGTTTGACGCAAAAGGGTAACACCGTTAGCATGATGCCCAGTTCAGGAAGTCAGGAGGAATGCAGGTGAGCACAACGACGCATTTCGTTTTGAGCCAGTCGGACATTCCGACGCATTGGTACAACATCCTTACCGACTTGCCGGAGCCTTTGCCTCCGCCGTTACATCCGGCAACGCAACAGCCGATCCAGCCGGAAGACATGCTACCCATCTTCCCTGAGAATCTGGTCATGCAGGAGTTCAGCCCCGAACGATGGGTGGAGGTTCCCGAACCGGTGCGTGAGATCTACGCTCTCTGGCGTCCCACCCCCTTACTGCGCGCCGTCCGGCTGGAAAAAGCGCTGCAGACGCCAGCGCACATCTATTACAAGTACGAAGGCGTCAGCCCAGCGGGTAGTCACAAGCCGAATACCGCCGTCGCGCAAGCCTACTACAACAAGGTCGCAGGCATCAAGCGGTTGGCAACCGAAACGGGCGCAGGGCAATGGGGTTCCGCCCTGTCGCTGGCGTGCCGGTTGTTCGATCTGGAATGCACCGTGTACATGGTAAAGGTCAGTTACCACCAGAAGCCCTATCGTAAGATGATGATGGAGACCTGGGGAGCCACCGTCTACGCAAGCCCCAGCGAGAACACCGAGTACGGACGCAAACTGCTCAAGGAGGACCCCGACTGCCCGGGCAGTCTGGGTATCGCCATCAGCGAAGCGATTGAGGACACGGTGCGATCGAAGGACACGCGATATTCCCTCGGTAGCGTGCTGAACCATGTGTGCATGCATCAGACAGTTATCGGGCTAGAAGCCCTCAAGCAGATGGAGATGGCAGGCGAAGAACCGGACGTGATTATCGGATGCGTAGGTGGCGGGAGCAACTTCGCCGGACTGGCGTTCCCGTTCGTCCGCAAGAAGATCACCGAAGGCAAAAAGTACCGGGTGGTGGCAGTAGAGCCCAGCGCGTGTCCATCTATGACCCAGGGCGAACTGCGCTATGACTTCGGGGACACCGCTATGACCACCCCTCTGTTGTGGATGTACACGCTGGGACACGACTTCATGCCCCCCAAGATACACGCTGGCGGACTGCGCTATCATGGCATGGCGCCCACCGTCAGCCACCTTTACAAACTCGGGCTGATCGAAGCCATCGCCTATCCCCAGACAAAGGTGTTCGAAGCGGCGGTCACCTTCGCACGCACGGAGGGCATCATCCCGGCGCCCGAGTCCGCACACGCCGTGCGAGCGGCGGTAGATGAAGCCCTGAAGGCCCGCGAATCGGGCGAGAAAAAGGTGATCCTGTTCAACCTGTCCGGGCACGGCATGCTCGACCTGACGGCGTACGAGGCGTACCTGTCGGGCTCACTGCAGGACGTGTAAGAGTGCGAGAGGGATACGCTCTGACGTATCCCTCCCCCTTTGTCAAACATGCGGGGAGGTAGGGTATGACGGAGATGCAGATGGTGTTAATCGTGTGCGATTCGGGTGTGACTGCGCGAATCACCGAGATACTCACCGAAGCCGGTGCGCCGGGCTACACGGTGCTCTACGACGCCACTGGCAAAGGGGAAAGCGGGCCGCGTGAAAACACACCTATTTGGCCCGGCTTGAACAGCGTGATCCTTTGCGCCGTGTCTGCGGATCGCGTGCCCGCCATCCGCAAAGGGCTAGATACCCTGCGTGAGCAACGCAGTGCTCGCCACCTGCCGCTCAAAATGTTCGTGTGGAACCTGCAGGAGGTGGGTTAGCCAAGTTCCCGTCGGCACAGCACCGTGTCCCGTCGGAAGTGTACGTCATCGCGCTCGGGATAGTCGGCAAGGGTGTGTAGTCCGCGACTCTCTCGCCGACGCAGAGCACACTGCACGATGAGGTTGCCGGTGATGCTTAGGTTCCAATCCTCCCAGGCTTCCACCCGATGAGGCTCTGCCCGTACTACTGCCTGCGCGACTTGTTCGATCTGTGCCAGCTCTCGCCCTGCCTCCTCCAGCGAAGCCAGCCGGCGCACGATGCCCACCTTGTGATGCATGACCGCGTGCAGGCGGGAGCGCGTACTCGCTTCCTCCGGTACGACGTCTGCCCCACCCTCCTGCACGATGGCTTCGAGATGGGGAACGGATTGCACAGCGGGCTCGCTCCAACCCGCTTGCACGGCGTGCATCGCCGCTCTGTCCGCGAAAACCAGTGCTTCCAGCAAGCTGTTGCTGGCGAGACGGTTCGCCCCGTGTACCCCTGTGCACGCGACTTCACCTGCCGCATACAGGCGTGGGATAGAGGTTCTGCCGTGCAGGTCGGTCTGCACGCCACCGCACATATAATGCGCCGCGGGCACCACGGGTATCCACTGCCGCGCCATGTCGATGCCCACGCTCTCCAATCTGCTGTAGATGACAGGAAACCGCTGACGCAGGAACTCCTCCGAGCGGTGTGTGATGTCCAGATACACGCAAGGAATGCCCAACCGCTTCATCTCGGCGTCGATGGCACGTGCGACTACATCGCGAGGGGCGAGGTCCTTCATAGGGTGATACTTCTCCATAAAGGGTGTGCCGTCAGGCAGACGCAGTACCGCGCCCTCACCGCGCACCGCTTCCGAGATCAGGAAACTGCGGGCACCGGGGTGATACAGCGTGGTCGGATGGAACTGCATGAACTCCATGTTGGCGATGCAGGCTCCTGCCCGCCACGCCATGCCGATGCCGTCGCCGGTGGCAATAGGCGGGTTGGTGGTGTGTGGATACACCTGCCCACAGCCACCTGTCGCCAAAAGCACTGCCCTTGCGAAGAACGCCTCCGCTTGATCGGAATGGGTGTTCAGCACCCACACCCCCACGCATTCCCCATCACGCATGATGAGGTCGAGCGCGAAGAAGTGTTCATGGATGGTAATACGGGGGTGATGGCGCGTGGCTTCCAGCAGGGTGCGCTCGATCTCCCAGCCCGTCTGGTCGGCGTAGTGCACGATGCGATTGCGCGAGTGTCCGCCCTCCCGCCCCAAAGCCAGCACCGGGTTGCCCTGTGCGTCACGCTCCATATCAAAGCGCGCGCCCAGCTCAATCAACCGGCGTATCTGGCGCGGTCCTTCCTGCACCAGCACACGCACCGCATCCTCATGGCACAACCCTGCGCCGGCGTTGAGAGTGTCCTGAATGTGCAGTTCCAAAGTATCCTCAGGGGACATGACGCCCGCAATACCGCCCTGCGCGTAGTTGGTGTTGGACTCACTACGCTCCTTCTTGGTGATGACAACGACCTCCGCCTCTTCCGCCGCCCGCAGGGCAAAGGTCAGCCCGGCGATGCCGCTGCCGATGACCACAAAATCGGTGCGATGCGTGCTCATCCGTCCCTATCCCTTCATACGCTGGATAACTCTATTCTACCCCCAAACCACGGTGCGCGCCCGTTGCGGCGTGCATTTCTGCAAGAAGGAGCAAACCGCCAGGCGAAAGCCTGGCGGAAACCACCCCCTTGCGCGGGTGATCAGCGCAGCATGATGGGACGACGTACCTGCGCGGTGACCTCATACCACAGCGTCTGGTACTGGGGTCCAATCTGGATGACCGCCCTGCCACTCCCATCGCTGGAGACCGGCAGACGTGCTTTGCGCACCCCCCGACCGTCCAGCGCCCATGCCTGCACCATGCTGGCGGGCATTGGCAAGGTGATGCGCGCAGGTATCCCCTCTACCAGCGAGGGAGCCGTGCCCCAGTTATTGCGTACCGTGACGCGGTTGTCGCCTAGCTCTTGCCAGCCCCAGTTGGTGTTCTGTACGTAGCCGGTGGCGGTAATCAGTAACTGAACGCTCTGGGTTGGATTGGCGCTGAGCGTTCCCTGTTTCACCGTGAGGGTGATAACGCTGAAACCGTTCTGGCGGGTGTTGCTCGGCTCCACGCGCACGCCGTCGCCGAGGTCGAATGCCCCTCCTGCTCCAAAGCCGACGACCGCCTTCGTGCGCGGCGCGTTCAGCGTGACCACACTTCTGCCTGCAACGCTCACGTCCCACACCAGCTGTCCCGTGTCCGACACGAGGCGGTTGGTGTTCGTGTTCACCTGGTCGGGGCGCAGGGCATCCGCAGGGATAGTTTGCCCCTCCACCGCCACCGCCAGCCGATGCAGTAGCCCCATCTCGCCCCGCAAGCCGACATCGCTCCCGTCCACCAGACGCCACGCCCAACTGCCGCGCAAAGCCTCTATCTCTTGCTCCTTATTCAGCGACACTACCACCTGCTTCTGAGCCGGCGCGACGTCCCCGCGCAGGAACATCGCCGCGGCTGGTACCATGGCGATCCACTGCGTCGGGTGCTGATCGATATCGAAGAAGCCAGTAATCCTGCGGGCGTCGAGGTTGTCGTTGCGGTGGGCGTAGGTGTAGAAGTAGATGGCGTCCCAGTCCTGCAGTAGCCCATAGGCGGCGGTCAGTATCAGCCCCTCACTGGTATAGGTGTTGGGAGCAGGATGGTTGAACTCGCTGAGGGCGTGGGGCTTGCCCAGCACCCGCTTGGGTGATAGCCACGTCAGCGTGCCACCCCGCTCGTTGACCATCGGGATGTTGCGAATGAACCAATCGGTATCGCTCCACGCGCCGCCCGGAAACTCTGGATGTTGCCAGTAGGCGTGCGTGTCTACTAGGTCCATCTGTGCCATCTGGTTGGGCGTCGTACAGCCCACGATGGTGCCAGTAACCAGCGCCGAGACCGCGAGGTCGCGTTTCAGGTAGTCGCGTATCTCCGTCCAGTAGCGCAGTTCCCGGTCCCACAGAAAGCGAAGCCAGTCCTTCTGAATCAGCGCTGGGGTGTTTGCCCAGTTACTGCGCAGGACGTTTGCGACCGTTTTGGTCTCCAGGTTCTGGTCTGGCAGGAGCACGCGCAGGGTGCCGCCCGGACGCAGGGACACCCCGGTGATCCAGTAGGTCGCGGTCTGTAAGCCCATATCGGTGAACAGTACGCGGGCGTTGGTGTCGTCCGCCGTGCAGACAAAGGTGAACTCGAAGCGCTGCCACTGTGTGGTCAGTGACACCGGTATCAATGGTCCCAATGCTGACCAGGGTTCGTGTGCCATTGCCAGCGCAACCGTGATATTGCGCGCCGTGCTGGAGTTGGACTTTGCCCAGAAAGACAGAGTGTATAGCCCGTTGCCGCGCACGTTGAGATTGGGTTGGTTCCACTGCACGTGCCAGCCCTGCGAGCCCGGCTGAGTGACCTGTATGCGCACCGAACGGGTGTATCCAGGCGGGGCATCGGTGCTCTGCGTGGCGGTTGCTACCGCGCCAGCATGCTGTTCCAGAATCCAGCCGTTCAGCCCGTTGGTATAGTTACCGTTGATGAGCATCTCGCTGCCGAGCGGCTCGGACCGCTCGCCCCACGCCTGACGCAGGCTCTGGGTGTTGCCATACTTGGCGATCAGCCAGTCATTCCACTGACGCTGGAGGTCGGCGCGAAAGACCGCTGGCAGTCGGTCGATCACCCCACCCAGAAAACCGTGTATCAGCCCGTTCTCGTTGTTGATCTCCACGAACGCCACAGTGGGGTCTTGGGCATAGGTCAGCCCGGTATAGGGGTTGCGATGCGTGAGCACGAGGCGCGCGTACTCCTTCTGCAGGTCGGTCATAGGCTGGTAGAAGAAGCCGATGACATGCTGGTCCTTCATATCGGTGACGCTGTCTATCTCCTGCGGCAGGCCATCTCGCGAAGAGAACCGTCGGCCCACCACTAGGTTGATGTTGGCGTAGATGCCCAGCTTCTTCAGCTCCGCGAAGAAGTAATCCAGCCTGTCTAAAGCATCTGGGTTGAGGCTCCGCGACCCGCCGGCGGAGTAGTCGATTAGCGAAGGGTTAGACCATGGGGCATCCATATGGTGGAAGCGGACGACGTTGACCCCTGCCTTCGCCAGGCGCATTGCTACTTTGGGTGCGTTAGTCTTTTGCTGGAAGCAGGCGTTTGCCGTCATGTTCACGCCCCAGAAGCGAATGCGCTGTGTGCCGACGTAAAAGTGACCGTCCTGTCCGATGCGCACGAAGCCGAACTTGCCCGCCGGTCGATGCAGGAAAACGCTCATATCTGCCACGCCGGACGGCGCGGAATCCCAAGGTACCCAGAAGGGAAAACGGTTATCCTGACCTTTTGCGCTAAAGGTCAGAATCAGCGTAAGACACCCCATCAGCCCAAAGGTTCTCATCATGACGTTACCCCCCTTTATCAGCGACCTAGGCGTAAGCCAGGCAGACTCCTCTGCATCGATTGCATCGCTTTTTCGATGAAGGGTTTAAAGGTCGCAAAGAAGTCGCACTTCCATTTGCCATCGTCCTGCTTCACCATGATGACGTCCATGTCGCTGTTTTTGCCTTTGCTTGTCACCTCTACCTTGACTGTTGCGCGATTTTCCTGGCGGAAGACATTCTTGATTTTGTAGGAGTCGAGGAAGGTTATCGGCTGTCCGGTCAGACGTTCCGCCATCTCGAAGCCCTGTCTGAGCTGCTGTCCACTAGTGACGTAGGAGCTAAAGGGACCCGTCCACACGCACGCCTGATAGATTTTGTCGTAGTCTTTTGCTTTCATTGCTTCCAGGAACACCTTTGCACCGTACTGGGGCGAACGTAGGTAAATCAGGTAGTACCAACCGGCTCCTCCGATGACTGCCAGCAGAATGAGCACAAGTATCCCCGCCACGATGCCGCCGCCACCTCTACCGCCGGAGCGAACGGCCTCTTGACGGGGGCGGGGTTGTGGAGAGGGGGTGGGCGTCTCTTTAGCGATTTTCGCCACGCGCTCCGCCTCCTCGCCGGTCAGCGGGGCAAAGCACACACTGCACGCGGCTAAGCCTTCCTTGACTTCCGCACCGCATTTCGGGCACTTCATGTTCATATACCTCCTTGATGTTTCATGCCAGCCCGTCACGTAGGTGGCGGTCATACTCCGCGCGCCGCACGGGGTCTGCCAATATCTCGTAGGCGGCGTTGATGGCTTTCATCTGTTCCTCCGCCCGTCGCCGTGCCTGTGCGTCAGGCTGTCGGTCGGGATGATATTTCATCGCCAGCTGGCGATACGCCGCTTTGATAACCTCCGGTGAGGCATTGGGGCTGACCTCCAGCAGGTCGTACAGGGTATGCTGGCGCGGTGGCTCCGGGTTCGGATGAGGGGGCTCCGTGTATACCCGATAATACGCCCTCGTCTTCGTTCCCCGCTGTGCCATCACCCACAGCGACCAGAAGAAGACCAGCCAGAAAAACGGGTAACGCCATGCCAGTATGAACGAAATGAGAGCCACCGCACACATTCCTACAGATACCCTCGCTATTGCATCAGCGTTGCCACCTCGGCAAAGTCCGCCTTGAGATGTTGGTACAGCTGGCGGTATAGCGCGTAATATGGCTCGTAGGCACGATGCGCTTCGGGATTGACGGGCGTTGTACTGACCACCTGGATGGTAGCATGGCACGCCTCGGGCACGCTTTGCCACACACCCGTGCCTACACCCGCCAGCAATGCCACACCGAACGCCGGTCCTTCGTCCACGTTGATGGTCACCTGGTCGTAGCCGGTCACGTCGGCAAGGATCTGCCGCCAGACGGCACTGCGTGCTCCGCCGCCAGACGCCCGTACCTGCGTGATGGGCAGTCCCATCTCGCGCAAGATTTCAAACGAATCGCGCAAGCCGAACGCCACCCCTTCCAGAATCGCCCGGGCGAAGTGGGCTCGGTCGGAGCGCAGGGTGATGCCGAAGAAGACGCCGCGGGCGTGAGGATCGGCGTGTGGGGTGCGCTCGCCGGTCAGGTACGGCAGGAAGATTAGCCCTTCTGTGCCCCGTGGGGCTTGCGCCGCCTCTGCCGTAATCAGTTCGTAGGGGTCTACACCCATCGTCGCAGCGACGTTCTTCTCTTCGGTAGCAAAGGCGTCACGCCACCAGCGCAAGCTTCCCCCTGCAGACAGCATCACGCCCATCACATGCCACTTGCCAGGCACCGCGTGGCAGAAGGTGTGCGTGCGCAGACCGGTATCTACCACCGGCTCGTCTGCGAAAGCGAACACCACGCCCGACGTGCCCACCGACACGGACACCACGCCCGTCTCTACGATACCGTTTCCGACCGCGCCAGCCGCCTGATCGCCCCCGCCACCGACAACGGGCGTGCCCTCCTTCAGTCCGGTAGCGTTCGCTGCCTGCGCGGTGACCCGCCCCGTGACCTCCGGAGACTCGTACACCCTCGGCATCCATTCGCGCGGGACACCGATGGCATCTAGCACCTCGTCCGCCCACTGCCGCCGACGCACGTTGAACAGCGAGGTGCCCGACGCATCAGATACCTCGGTGGCGTACTCGCCGGTCAGCAGGTAGCGGATGTAGTCCTTGGGCAGAAGCACTTTGCGCACGCGAGCGTATGCTTCAGGCTCGTTATTGCGAAGCCAGATAATCTTGCCTGCCTGAAAGCCCGTGAGCACGGGGTTGGAGGTCAACTCCACGATGCGCTCGCGTCCGACGGTTTCGGTAATCCAGGCACACTCGGCGGCGGTGCGCTGGTCGCACCATAGGATGGCGGGGCGAATAACCTGATTGTTCTCGTCCAGAAAGACCGAGCCGTGCATCTGCCCCGACAGCCCGACGCCTTTCACCTTGTCGCCCGTTGCACCCGCCCGTTTCAGCACTTCACGAATGCTTTCGCATGTGGCGCGCCACCAGTCGGCAGGCTCCTGCTCTGCCCAGAGCGGCTTGGGGGTGTAAAGCGGATACTCGCTGACAGCCCGCGCCACGCCCCTGCCGCTCTCGTCGATGAGCAGTGCCTTCGTGCCGCTGGTGCCCACGTCGATGCCCAGCAGGTACGCCATATGCCCCTCCTAAATGAACTGGCTGAGGTAGCGTTTGCCGGCGAGGAACCCCTCTTCCCTGCCGAACGCGCTGTCCTCGTGTTCGATGGACAGCACCCCATCATAGCCGACGGCACGGAGCGCGCCGATGTACTCGCCCCAGCGCACCGCACCGAAACCGGGTATCACATAGCGCCACCAGCCCATCTGCTGGTTGCCGAGCCAGCGCAGTTTGTCCTCGCGGATCTCCGTGTCCTTGGCGTGCGTGTGGAAGATACGCTTGCCAAAGTGATGCACCGCGGAGATGTAATCGATACCCTGCCAGAGCAGATGGGAGGGGTCAAAGTTCAGCCCGAAGTTCTCGTGCGGCACCGCTTCGAACATACATCGCCAGTGCTCTAATCCCTGCATGTTGGTTGCGTACCAGTTCTCCAACGCGATCTTCACGCCTCGCTCGCCCGCGTACTCCGCTACCTGCGTGAGCACCTCTTTGCCTTCGGACTCGATGGTTTTAAACTTGTCCTTGCCAGGCACGGGCATTCCACCCAGCGTGCACACCACGTCCACATCCAGCATCCGGGCGACGTCTACTGCCTTCTTCAGCAGGTCCACGACTTTTGCACGCTCCTGTGGGTCGGCGGGCGTCGTGTTGGTGTAATATGCCACACTGCTGATGCGCAGGGCACGCCGCTCCAGCAGTTCCAGCACGCGCTCAGCATCCGCCTGGGTGAAGTTGGTGATGTCGATATGCTTGGAACCGGGTCCAGCCGCTACCTCCAGTGCAGCGAAACCGTGTTCGCCCGCAAAGGCGGCAACCACCTCCAGCGGCTCTGCTCCAAACGGCGCGGTTAATATGCCGATCTCCATCTTCTCATGCTCCTTTCCTGTGTGCTGACGATATATGGTACGCTTTCGGGAGCGCAACGGGGGATTCCTGCAAAGCGACTACCGTCTTCGGTGCTCTCGGCGGAACTCCCATGGGGGGACGGGGTTCCGGTCTTGCCACAAGCCCCGTCGTTCACGGCGCGCCTCTTGCTCCAATTGCTGTAACACGGGGTCATTGGAATAGCGGCGATACCACCAAGCGTAGCCGTTGCGCACTAGTTCGCGGTTCAGACTGCGCCCATCGGGCAGGATGACCTCGCCCAGAATGCGCCCATACTGGTCTGTGCCGTGAACCTGCACCGCTACCGTCTTGCCGAACACGAGCTGGGCGGTGAACTGCTTGGCGCGCGTGCCGTACGCCTGTCGACTTTCTGGACAGTCGATCCCATGCAAGCGCACGCGCACGGCTCGCCCGGCACGCAGGACTTCGATGGTGTCGCCGTCCGACACGCCCACCACTCGCCCCACAAAGTCGCCGCGTGCCGGTAGCCAGCGGTACCACAGCGCGGATACCGCCAGCACCAGCACGAGCACCGCCAGAGGATATGTCCTTCGGAACTTTCGCATGTGATGCCTCACAGGGATAGTTAGCGGAAGAAGAAATCATCTCCTGCAGGGATAGAGGTGGCAGAGACATATCTGCCCCCAGCATCCCCACTGCTTGACAAGCACAGGCTAAACCAGCCAAAATAGCTCAGACCAATTAGGGGAAAGGGAACGCGATGTGTATCTACACCAGAACGGGTGATAACGGCACCACAGGTCTGCTCGGCGGACAGCGGCTCAGTAAAGATGCTCCGCGTGTGGAAGCGTATGGCAGTGTGGACGAGCTGAACGCGCATATTGGGCTGGCGATGACGCATCTGCATCACCATGTCCGCCTTTACGAGATGCTACAGCGCGTGCAGAACACCCTCTTCGTTATCGGCGCAGAGCTGGCAACGCCCATCGGTCAAAAACCACCTGTAGAGCCTGTTGATGCCTCCCATGTGCAGGAACTCGAAGGGTGGATCGACGAACTGGAACAAGGATTGCCATCCCTGCGCCACTTCATCCTGCCTGGCGGGAGCGCAGGTTCTGCCGTCTTGCATGTGGCGCGAACGGTCTGTCGTCGTACCGAGAGGCGGGTGGTCGCGCTGTTCCATATTGAGCCGGGCAATGCGCATATCATCACCTACCTGAATCGGCTCAGCGACCTGCTGTTTGTGATGGCGCGCGCCGTCAACGCCGCCGAGGGCGTAGAAGACACGATCTGGGACGGATAGGGCGATGGACGTAGCCATTATCGGAGCCAGCGGGGATTGTGGCAAGCAGATAGCGGTGCAGTTGGTCGCGGAGCGAGTGCTCTCCCCCACCGAGCGTCTGCAGCTTGTCGGCAGGCGGGGTGGCAACAGCGAGCGGGTGCTGTTCGGCTTGCGCAGTGACCTGTCCGACGCCTATGCAGAAACCGCGCCCGAACTGGACGTAGCCCTGCATCCGGAGGAGGTGGTAGCAGACATTATCGTGATGGCAGCAGGCGAAGCCGTGCCCACCTCCGCCACCGATGCCCCTTCGCGCGACACGCTGGCAACACACAACCTTCCAGTGTTTCACACCTACGCCCGTGCCATTGAGAAGTATGGTCATGGCAATGAGGTGGTTATCGTAGTGACCAACCCGGTGGAGCTGGGCGTGGAGGTCTTTAGCCGGTACTTGGGCAGGCATCGAGTGATCGGTATCGGTGCGTACTCCGACTCCCTGCGCTTTCGCCGCGAGATCGCTTCCGATGTGGGTGTACGGCGCCAGCTGGTGCACGCCTTCGTGGTAGGAGAGCACGGCGAACAGATGGTGCCACTGTGGAGCAGTATGCGCATCTACGGCATGGATACCGAAGAGATGCTTGCCATCAACCAACGTCTGCGCGGCGACCGGAGTGTCTTGCAGTTTCCGGATGAGGTACAGCGTGCCAAACTGCAGGTAATCGCTTATCTCCAGCAGGGGTTGATTCGCGAGGCGTTCGAGCACGTGGACCGCCTATCTCCGGACCTGCGCGTGATGCTGAAGCCCTATCTCACGCACCTGTCGGGCGCGAAGACGGCGGTTGCCACCGCCAATGTTACGGTGGACCTCGTGCGCACGCTCATGGACGGGCGTGAGATCGTGGTGGCAGGGCAGGTGAGGCTGGATGGAGAGTTTTATGGCATTCACACCTCTGTCGGTGCGCCCATTGTAGTGGACAACAGCGGATGGTCACAGGTCGTGCCCATTCAGCTCTGGGAAGACGAGGCACGTTTGCTGATGCAGTCTGCCGCGCAGGTTCAACGCAAACTGAGGGAGTGGATGAAACATGGCGGATGACCACTGGGTCTTTGTGATCAAGGTGCAGGACAAGCCGGGAGCACTCACCGCGATCGCGTCGGTGTTTTCCAGCCGAGGGGTATCGCTGGACACGACGCTAGGCAGTAGCGCAAACACCAGCACCATCGTGCTCAGCTTCCGTGCAACCGAGCGCAAAAAGGAGACTCTGTTTCGCACCCTTCAGCGACTGCATCAGGTGCAGGAGGTGCAGGCGTACCCCTACAACGCGCGGGAACTGCGCGCCATCGCCATTGCCCGTATCACGCCTGAGACACAAACCAATTTCTCGCCGAAACAGGTGCAAACCGAGATCATCTCCGAACGCGGCGATAGCAAAACCATTTTGCTGACCGGCTCCACGCAGGCGGTGGACAAAGTGGTGCAGTCTCTGCGTGAGCATGGGTGCCTGCTGGATGTAGTCACTACGGTGATGGCGGTGTAACGATGGCACGCAAGCCAGTGCTCAGCCCCACGCGCATCCGAACCTACCTGCTGTGCGAGGTCAAGTACTACCACACCTACCTGAACCCGCAGGGCAAGTGGTACATCCGCGCACGGCGTGAGTACTCCTTCGGCACCACAATGCACGCCGTCTTGCAACACCTGCATTCCGCAGGCGGGGTGGAACAGGTGTCGGTGGAGCAGTTACAGCAGGTGATGAAACAACAGTGGGTGCAAGCAGGATACGAAACGCCCGAACAGGAGGCACAGTTCCAGCAGATAGGCGCGCTTCTCCTCCAGCAATACCATGTCCAGCAACAACAGGTGCTTCAGCAGGTTCCCGTTGAACAGCGCCCACGCCTGCTGATGCAGGAAGGGCTCCTACGCATGGATATGGGGCGGTTCGCATTGGTCGGGCGGGTGGATCGCGTGGACGAGCATCCCGACGGCACGCTGGAGATTATAGACTATAAAAGCTTCCGTTCGGAGGTCACACCCGAAGAGGTGCATGATGACCTTGCCATGTGCTGTTATCAGCTTTTGCTCAAAGCCCATTATCCCGACAGACCCGTTATTGCCACCATGGTGGCACTGCGCACCGGCCACACCGCCAGTGCCCGCCTCAGCGACGAGGAACTGCGCGAGTTTCGGGACGACATTCGCATCCTAGGCGAGGAGATCGTGGCGCGTGATTTCGAATACCTTCAGCCTCAACGCATTCCCCATTGCGACGAATGCGATTTCCTGCCCCTGTGCGAACGCATCTGGCGCGAACAGCAATCGTGATGTCACGGATTGACTTCGCCTGCAGGTTAGGATATGATAACCGTTAGACTTTTGCAGAAGCATGAGGAGTAAACCGGAACATGCCCGAAATCCGTTCCATTCTCGCTACAGACTGTGGGAGCACTACCACAAAGGCGATCTTGATAGAGAAAAAACCCGAAGGATACCGTCTGATTGCCAGGGGTGAGGCGCCGACCACCGTGGAAGCCCCCTTTGACGACGTGACGGTGGGTGTGCTTAACGCGGTGCGCGAACTGGAGGAGCTGACCGGTAGAACGTTCATTCGGGACGGCAAGATACTCACTCCTCAAATCGACGAGACCACCGGTGTTGATGCCTACCTCTCCACCTCCAGTGCGGGGGGCGGACTGCAGATGATGGTCGCTGGGGTGGTCAAGGTCATGTCCGCCGAGAGCGCCCAGCGCGCCGCGCTGGGAGCTGGTGCCATCATCATGGACGTGATCGCGGTGGACGATGGGCGCAAGGACTATGAGAAGGTTCAGCGCATCCGCCAACTGCGCCCCGATATGATTTTGATGTCGGGAGGCACCGACGGAGGCACGGTTACCCACCTGGTAGAGCTGGCGGAGATGCTGGTGGCGGCGGATCCGCGCCCGCGCCTGGGTGGTATGCGCCTACCGGTGATCTTCGCCGGCAACCGCGACGCCCGCGAGCCGGTCCAACATCTCCTGGATGGCAAGGTGGACCTGCGCATCGTAGACAACTTGCGTCCTACTCTGGAGCGTGAAAACCTCGGTCCCGCGCGTGAAGCCATTCACGAGCTCTTCCTCGAGCACGTGATGCAACAGGCGCCCGGCTACAGCAAACTGCTGAGCTGGACCAGTGCGGACATTATGTCCACCCCCAATGCCGTGGGCAAGATCATGCAGACCATCGCCGAAATGCGCGGCATCAACATCCTCGGCGTGGACATCGGCGGTGCCACCACCGACGTGTTTTCGGTGTTCAACGGTATCTACAACCGCACCGTCAGCGCGAACTTGGGCATGAGCTACTCCATCTGTAACGTGCTGGTGGAGACAGGCGTGGCGAACATCCGCCGCTGGCTACCATTCGAGATAGACGAACGCGACCTGCGCAATCGCCTGCGCAACAAGATGATACGCCCCACCACTATCCCGCAGACGCTGGAAGACCTGTACGTGGAGCAGGCGGTGGCACGGGAAGCCCTGCGCCTGGCGTTTGAACACCACAAGTCGCTGGCACGCGGGCTCAAGGGCATCCAGCAACAGCGCACCATCGGCGAGGCGCTTACCCAGGAAGACACTGGCAAGACGCTGGTCAACATGATGGAGCTGGACATGCTGGTCGGCAGTGGCGGGGTACTGAGCCATGCACCCCGCCGTGCCCAGGCAGCGCTGATGATGCTAGACGCCTACCAACCCGAAGGAGTGACCATGCTCACGGTAGACTCGATCTTCATGATGCCTCAGCTCGGTGTGCTGTCCACCATCCATCCCGAAGCGGCGACGGAGGTATTCGAGCGCGACTGCCTGGTGATCCTCGGCACCTGTATCGCCCCGGTGGGCACAACCAAAGAGGGCGACGAGGTATGCACCTTGCGCATGGGCGGCGAAACATACCAACTGCGCTTTGGCGAACTGCGCGTCTTCCCGCTTAACGAAGGCGAGAAGATAGAGGTAGAGATACGCCCCACCCGCGCCTTTGACGTCGGAGCGGGCAGAGGCAAACCGCTGACCATAATTGCGGAGGGGGGCGTAGTGGGACTGATGGTCGATTGTCGGGGACGCCCGCTGTCGCTACCGGCGCGTGACCCTGAGCGCATTGCCAAACTGCAGACCTGGCTTAAAGCGATGGGACTGCCCACCGTCTGAACACAACAGCGGGGCGGCAAAACCGCCGCCCCGCTTCACGCAATCGCCCCAACGGGCACTACCTCCTCACACTGCACCATGCTCCCCCTTCTCGTAAACGCCTGCATGAGGTTGTTCCGCACTTGGTCAGGCATTTAACAAACCGTTAACGCGCTCGCAAAACGGTCTTAACCTGCGTGTTGTAGACTTTGGCTGACAAAACCTTTGAGAAGGAGGACCTGTCGTGAAACACAAAGCCTTTACCCTGATCGAGTTGCTGGTGGTCATTGCGATTATCGCGATACTGGCGGCAATCCTGTTCCCGGTCTTCTCGCAAGCGCGAGCCAAAGCACGTGCCGCCAGCTGCCTAAGCAACACCCGGCAACTGGGTACCGCCATGCGCATGTATGCGCAGGACTATGACGGCTTCTTCGTGTTCAACTGGTGGGAGTGGCACATCCCTCTGCAGCCGTACATTAAGAACTTCGACATCTTCGTGTGCCCGCAGTCGGCGGCACCCAAGCCGCAGATGATCGAGTTTACGGCAGACGACGGATGCCTGACCTGGGGAGATGACGCACCCTACGTCAAGCTGATAGGCCGGTTTCCTGGCAATGTGCCCCCCAGCGTGCGTACGGCGCGTGGCTGTACGAAGCCTGCGCCTATCATCTACGGCAACTATGCGAAGAACGAGGAGCTAATCGCCAACTATGGCTATAACCGCACTTCCTACAGCGGCTACGAGCACAACGAAGCGGCTTGGGAAACCACCGCGGACCTGATCATCATCGCCGAGTCGCGCAGTGGTTCCGAGGACGTCCCGCCCGATACCAACCCCTATAGCCCCAACAACGGTCCTTACATCGAGCCGGGTAGCACCACCTGGAACCAGGTTTTCGACCAGCTATCGGGGCGGCATAACGGCGGCATCAACTGCACCTTCGCCGACGGACATGCCAAGTGGCAGAGGTACGAGTGGTTCCGCACCTACGAGGGGCGGTTCGCCATCAGCCCGCCCATGGCGCGCCTGTGGCGCGATGGATTACTCACGGATGACCAAAACTGGCCGTAGCGGAGATCAGAGATGAAGAGTAGATTGCTCAAGATATACCTGATGGGCGTAGCACTAACCCTCCTGACCCTCGCTATGCTGAGTGGTTGCGCGGACAAACCGGGTCCACCGCCCGGAGCACCGTCTGCAACCATCACTCAGCAGAAAAACAGCCAGCAAACGCCGCCTACATACGGACAAACGCGGGAGGAACAGAAAGAGGGGATGTAGGCTCGCGTGCTGGCAGTAGCCCTCCGTGCCTTGCCACCGTGTGCCAAGATGCACACCCGCAAGGCTTGTTTAAGTGATCTCTAAAGCGGACAACGAATGCGGGGGCAGGCGCAGACGGAACCTTTGCCCCACCTTAAAGCATTTCCCAACGGATGGCGGTAGCGTACCGGTTTCTCCTGCACAAAATGCCCGTTTAACTCGGTGACGGCGATGGGAAGGATAAGGCATGCCTCAAGTGAGCGCATTCTGCACCTCCCCCTGTGTTACTCCTTCGTCTACCGCAGGGTCTGCTCCGCTATGTGCTGGCACAGCATGACATGTTCAACATAACAGCAACTTGTACATCAGCACCCTCCAGCAAGAGCCTATGCTCTTGGTGCTGGCTTGATCTCGCCGCGCTCTACGAGGTCCACCAGCGGGTTATCGGTGATCGTGAGGGGTAGGTCCACCCGCCCGCGGCGTCGCACCGACTCGTGGCAGGCAAAGATGATCTCGGTGGCATTGAGCGCGTTGCGGGCGCACAGTTCCGACTCTCCGCCTTCGCGCAGGGCGGTTACGATGTCGGCAATTGCCCGCTCGATGTAGCCCGGTCCGTGCAAGCCTTCGTTGCCGCAGTCCACCGCTTCCCACTCGGCTTTGCCGAACCGGCGATAGCGCAGGACCGGCGCACCCGGCTCCATACTGCCGATCTCTATGACCCCATCGCTACCGATGATGCGGTGATGCGCACCGACCAGCCCCGCGCCGGCTCCTGTGGAGGCAACGCCCCATACGCCATTGCGATACTTCCACAGCGCATACGCCTGGTTCTCGTTGTGCGTGCCAAAGATGAGGTTCTGTGTGCGGTAGTCGATCTGCGCGATGACCCACTCGGCGAGGGTCTCGTTATTGAAGTAGTTGCACATGTCAAAGTTATGAGAACCGTAGTCGTAGAGATTGCCCGCGCCGAACTCCACGCGTACCAGATCACCTACCGTCCCCTCGTCCAGCAGTTGTTTCGCCATGCGGAACGGCTTGCCGAACCGCCGCTGGTGATTGAGGGTGAGCCGGACGCCGCGTCGTTCGCACTCCTGTGCCATCAGACGCGCCGCGCCCCATGTGTAGTCCATCGGCTTCTCGCAATGAATGGCTTTAACACCTGCCACTGCGCAGTCTATCACCAGCTCAGCATGGGTCATTGGCCAGGTGCAGATGCTGACGATGTCCAACTGCTCCTTCTCCAGCATCTCCCGATGGCTGGTGTATACCGCGGGGATGTCGTAGGTCTGTGCGAACGCGCGGGCGTTCTCCTCCACGAGGTCTGCACACGCTACTAGCTCACAGTCAGGCAGTAATCGATAGGCATCAGCATGGGCGTACGCCATCGCAAAGCCCATTCCACTCGGTCGTTCGGGTTTGCGTCCCGTACCGATAAACCCTACTCGAAACGTCGGCATCCTTTACTCCTCCTGCGGAACATTTATGCATGGATTTCTTTGGCTGTCGGTGCAGGAGCTTCCTTTTCCCTTCGGGTATAATAGCGATGAGGTGAGGGAAATGGCTGTCACGCAAACGCTCAAGGTGGTGCATTATCCTGAATCGGACGATAAGCCGATGGCAGAGACACCGGAACATCTGGACGCGATGCTGTATCTCATCGGCGCATTGCAGACCTATTTCGCCCAGCGTCCAGACGTCTATGTAGGGGGCAACCAGTTTATGTACTGGATTGAAGGCAACCCCAATCAGCGTGTTGCTCCTGATGTGTACGTCGGGTTCGGCATACCCAAACTGCCCCCGCGTCCCGTCTGGAAGGTATGGGAAGAGGGTAAAGCCCCCGATGTGATCATGGAAGTAACCTCTCGTTCCACCTCACAGGAGGACTTCGGCAAAAATTACCGCCTGTATGAGCGATTGGGAGTGAAAGAGTCCTTCCTGGTAGACGTCACCTATGAATATCTGCCGGAGCCGGTGATTCTATATCGTTTGCAGGGAACAGAGTATGTACAGGTTCCCTGCGAGCGTTCTGGCGAACGGGAGTGGCGTGCGTATAGCGAACAGTTGGGGCAAGAGCTGAAACGACTAAGAGGGCAAACCTCAGGATAGAACCTCCGTCGTTTCCCCTGTGGATAGAAGGCCTCCCACAGCCCCCTTTTGATGGGGAGACATTCTGTCAGAAGAGAGGGCTGTGGGAAGCCGGTGTTAATCGATGACAAATATCACCCGATACTCGTTCAGAAAGCCCGAGTTCTCGTTAGCAGTCAACAGCAGGCGCACATCGTTGTCCGAGAGCACTGGGTCACAGCGTCCGGGCGTTTTGGCATAGCCGATGGCTCGCAGGATCAGCGGGTTCGCTCCCGCCCGTTTGTGCGCCTTTGCCTCCTCAAGGGTCTTGGCGTATACCACGATGCCCTGCTCGATCACGAAATCCGCGCTGGCGTTGACCGTGCCCCATACCTCACTGCCGT
Organism: Armatimonadota bacterium; assembly: GCA_040289885.1. Lineage (GTDB taxonomy): Bacteria > Armatimonadota > HRBIN16 > HRBIN16 > HRBIN16 > HRBIN16. The sequence goes on from PSLZ01000020.1 coordinate 27,012, forward strand.
CCTGTCGTCGGATCTTCGGGCTCATCGCCGGGCGAATGCCTAACCCTCGCGCGTCGATGATAACGCTGGTATAGGCGTTGCCCGCTGACGGCGCGACAGGGGCAGGCGCGGGCTGACCGACGGGCTTAGTCACCACTGGCAGAGTGCTCGGCTGAGAGGATTCAACGACTTCGGGCATCAGGATTCGGCTCAACCCTTCCTCGCCATACAGGCGTACCGCCACGGTTACCTCCACCGCGGGCGCGTTGTTGAGCGTGACCTTTTGCTCGTGCACCACCTCCGCCCCCTTGACGAAGCCGCGCACCTCGGTACGAATCCGTTCGCTCTTCGCCTCGAAGTCCTCGGCGTAGGCGGTGGCGTCCACGCGCACCTTGTCGGTAACCATCAGCAAGTTCTCTAGCGCGGTCATCAGCGCGTAACGCCGTGCCTTGAGGTACGCCTTCGCCCCGTTTGGTTCGTCGGTGGGAATGGCGCCAACCCCCTTAGCGTAAATGACGCCGTACTGCCAGTCGATCTTGCCTTTGTCCCCGACCTTCTCTACCAGACCGACCATCCGGCTGGTTGGAGTTGTTTGCGCGATGGCCACCACGCAAACTAGGGCGCATAACGCGATTACCCCGTATCTCATTGGGTCAACCTCCTTCCGGTTGTGTTTGTTTCTCAGCGAAGTGCCAGACGTATCAAGCTCGGCGAATAGCGTAGAATAGATACCTGTTTCGTGCCGATATGCAGGCGAAGCAGTTGGCGCCGAAAGACCGCTGGCGTCAAACGCACAACGGCTTCCACTACTCCCTCCCCTGCTTCCATCCGCTCGCGCTCGACACGCAACACGCCACGTACACTGCGCAGTTCATCGGCAAACTGCGAGAGCGCTTGGTAATCTACCCCGCGAAGCAGAAGCCTCACGCGCAGTCCGTTTTGCAACAGCCCCATCCACGCGGTCAGCACTTTCTGCGCAAGAGCACCCTTCTCTTCGTCTGACAGCTCTCGTCCCAGGTTCTGTAAAGCCTCCAGTCGCGCTTCCTCGTTGGAGTTGAAGCTGAACCCCACGCACTGCCAGCGAAACGGCGGCACGATGGTCGCACCCGTGTCTGCCCACACCACACGCACCTCGGCAAATGCCTTGTGCGACGCCACCACATTGCCCAGACCATAAGGGGCGTTCCGGTCACCAAGCTGGATACCAACCTCCGTGCGCACCGTGCCAGTGATCAGCACTTCAGCAGAACCGTCGCGTTCGCCTGCCACATCAAACCCCCGTACCCGCAGGGCACGCACCAGCGCGGAAATGCTGTGAGGCTCCGGCTGACGAGTGTCTGCCGACAATAGCCTGACCCCGACCCGCGGTCGCTCCAGTGCCACATACACCTCTGGAATCTCCCAGAGGTCCTTCACTGCTTCCGCCGTGGCGACCACCGCGCGGATACGCACCTTCACTAGCCCGTTGCGCGTATCCCATTCCGGTTCGCCGAGCTGTTCCCACCGCTTAACATAGCCCTGACTGCGCGTGCGAATGGTCTCCCATACCACTTCGTAGTTCTGCGCCATCGCCTCGGCGTTGACCAGCACGCCCAATGCCTGCTCCACCGCGTTGCGTTTGGCGTCCAGCACCGCCTCTTCGATTGCACCGGCACGGTCCTTGCCGATCGCCGCCATGCCCGACGCGACGATTTCGATATCCCCCTGCCCCACCGCAACTGCGGTGCACACTAGTGTCAGCCCAACGATGGCAACGAGTGCGCGCATCTCAATCCACCAGAAAGACCACCCGCCAGCGTTTCAGGAAGCCGCTCTGCTTATCCGCCTCTAGGATGCGCTCCGCGTCCTCCGCACGGATTACCACGATATCCTTGGCGACACCCTTGACCGCTATCGGGCGAACGTACACCGGGTTCTCTCCAGCGCGCTTGCCCTGCTCCTCCATCTTCACGAAGTCCGCCATGCCGTATTCCTGGATGTAATCCAGCGGCGGCACGTTGCGGGGGTCGGGATAAATCTGTCTCTGGTCCGTATCCATTATCGTCGGGTTTATGCTGGGGCGCAGACCTAGCCCTCTGGCATCCACCATCAAACCTGTCCACCCTCCTTCTGCAGAGGTGGACGTCGCCAGAGGTTGCGAAGACTCGATTTGCATGGTAGGCGGAGGCGGCACCAGCCGTGCCAGTAGCACCGCCAGCTGCCGACGTTTCAGCACCTGGTGCGGTGAAGCTTCCTCGATATCGCGGATATAGCCCTGCTGTAAAGCGTGGTACACGTACGGGCGCGCCCACGCGGGCAGGAGAGCCAGTGCTCCCTCGGCATAGGGCTGTTCGGTGAACCGCTCGGGCGGCAGAGCCAGCCGGGTCAGCGTAACCACCGCCCGCAGGGCATTCAGCAGGTCGCCCGGGCGGGAGCTGTCGAAAACCAGCTTGCCCTCCCACTTGCGCGCCGAGGCGAATCGGGAGAGCACCCGCGCGAAATCACCGACTGTTACCGGCTTGTCGGGAAGGAAATAGCCATCGGGCGTGCCCAGCATCCAGCCCTGCTGCACCACATAAAGTACCTCAACGTCGTTTTCCACGTCGGCGATCTCCGGCGGAGTGGTTGACACGGGCTTCGCGGAACTCGGCTCCGAGGATGCCAGCTCCAACCCGGTCAGCCGCAGGTGCAAACGGTTCGCCAGGTCGCCCAGTAAGGTGTACAGGTCACTGAGCTTGCCCTGAATGTTCTCCGCCCGCCCCTTCATCACTTTGCCGGTGCGCACATCTACGACCCGCGCATTGATCACGATTTGGTTGGCACGCACGTAAAAACTGCCGACAATGATGGCGTCCGCGCCAATCAGCTTACCGACCCGCTTCGCCTGGGCGGGTTCGGTCAAACCGGTGCTTTGGAGACGGAGCTCGCGCAGTGCCTGCCCCAGTTGCGCCCGCTCCACCAGCGTGATGCGGTCGGACTTGGCAAGGTCCGTGCCCAGCGTCTCGGCGATCTCCTGCCCGATATCCGCTGGCTTGCCCACGAAGTCGCTGACCGCGATCACCTCGTTGGCGGAGTACGCTACCTGCGTGCAAAGCAGGAACGCGAGCAGGCAAACCCTCCACATACGGACCCCTCCTTTCTCGAGCCCTCAACGCCCTACCGCAATACAGACGACGCTGATGCCGACGATGTTATCCTGCTCCGCAGTTGCTCCTCTGCTATCTGCAGGAGTCGCGCGAGATGGGCGCGAGTCAACGGCTTGTGTGGGCTGTTATTGAGCCAGGTTATCGCCCACGGCGGCACGTCTAGAAAGTAGGCAGACCTTCCTGAGACCAGTACGTCCACGGCGCGTACCGCCGCCATTCGGCTGACCGTGCCCGACCCGTCGCCGACAGCGAACCAGCGCGAATCGTCCAACCCGTAGCGCCGCGCCAGTCGGCGTAGGATTTCGGTGAAGTAGCGTTCGCTGACCGGCTCGTGCGGGCGAAATGAACCATCCGCAAACAAGCGCATCCAGCCTTTGCCCAGTGCGTAGGCGATGGCAGGACTGTCGGGCAGGTTCTCCCAATCGGGCGCAGGCGTGGAAGTCGGCGTGGGTATCGGTTGCTCGGTCGGCGTTAGGGCTGGCGTAGCCTCAGGTTGCGCGAAACCGGGCAGGCTCTCGCCGGTCAGCCGCTGGTGCAAGCGGTTCGCCAGGTCGTGGGCGAGCGCAAACAGTTCATCGCTCCAGCCTTCGGTGTTCTCTGCCGCCCCCGCATACAGTGTACCTGTGCGTACATCCAGCACGCGGGCGTTCAGAATCACCCTCTGCTCGTTCACGCTCACACTGCCCACGACCACATGCGTTGCCCCAATGAGCCTGCCCACGCGCGCCATCTCCACGTTCTCGGTCAAGCCAGACCGTTGCAAGCGCAATTCGTTCATCGCCTGACGCAACTGCGCCCGCTCGACCAGTGTGAGCTTGCGCGACTTGGCGAGGTCGGTCAAGACGGTCTCGGTCACCGCCTGGCACAGGGCGGAATTGTTTCCCGAAAAGTCGGACACCGCCAGCACCAGAAGGGACTGCTGATCGGCAGAAGCGGTGATGCTGTTGACCCCGAACAGCATGATACACAAGATGAACAGCGTGCGAGCCAAGGGATCCACCTCCCTTCCTGGGATACCTCTGTTATACTGCTTCTGGCGAAAGTTGTCAATTGCGACTGGGGATGTTCGAAAAGTCTTCTTAAGGGTTCGCTTTCCCTCCCCCCCCACTCCCAGCACACACAACACACACAAAAAATATATCACCAAACCCATATTCCATTTCCATAACCACAACTGACCCCACACGCAGCGACGCGCCATCCACTCACTCCAACAACGCAGCACCCCACCCCCTTGACATGTGAGCAACACCGCCATACCTGTGTCTCCCGACGCCAGATCTTTTCGAACACCCTCAGCGGGGCTTGACAGGCAGGCAGCAGGAGAGTTATAATGACAATAGAAACTAGGAGGATGTCGGCTTTTGGAGCCAGAGGTTATTCAACAAAGCAGGAGGATTAGCAATGGCTCTACAGAGACTTGCGTTGGTTGGCGCACTTCTGCTGGTAATGAGTACGTTTTTCGTGCGCACGAAGGGACAGTTGATGGGGGGGCCCCAGGATCGTTCGTTTTGGGGCAGATGACAAATTTGGGACGTTTCCCTGCGCATTATCCGGAACAAGCCCTTTCTGGGCCATGGTTTCCAGACCTATTTGCAGAAGCGCAACGAATTCATGACACCGGGGCTCCGGGCGTTCGGTCCGCTCAATACGGAAGCAAAAAGCCTGCTTCTTAACATTGCGGTAGAGTTTGGTTTGGCAGGTGTTGCCGTGTTTGTCTGGGCGGGCGTTGCCTTCGTGCGGATGACGCACCTGATGAGGTGCCGTGAAGATTCGCGACGCTCAACAGCGCTCCTTCTGGGAGCAAGAGATGCGTTCCTCGCTTTGCTGGTGTGCGGTATCCGCCGACACGCCCGTGATGGAACGCTATCGCATCCCATCAACAGGGGCATTTATTCTGCTTTTGGGACTGGTTACTGCAAGCGCTTTGCAACCCATGTCCGCGGGATTAGCGCAAAGCGGGTCATTAACCGTTCGCCCGCGACGGCTTGTCGCATTATGGAGGAGTGCTGTAGTGGTCTTATGCCTTGTAGCGGTAGCACTGCTAGCCTCAGGCTATCTGGAGTTCCACCGCCTCCAAAACACTATCCCTACGTACCGCACCCGCAACCCCAACCGCCCTCGGTTCACCCCGCTGACGCAGATCGCCCCTACTATGCAACACGCCCTCGTCGCCTCCGAAGATGGCTACTTCTACCAACACCACGGCGTGGACTGGCAGGCTCTGCACCGCGCCCTCCGCGTCAACCTCCGAAACCTCCGCTTCAAACAGGGCGGCTCCACGATCACCATGCAAACCGCCAGATACCTGTTCCTTGGCAGAGAAAAGACCCTCTCCCGCAAAATCGCCGAAATCCTGCTGGCGCTGGAGATGGAGCGAACTCTCTCTAAAGAGCGCATTCGGGAACTGTATCTCAACAGTGCCCGTTTCGGGCTGGGGGCGCAGGACATTGGCACCGCCTGCGCGGTCTATTTTGGCAAGAAGCCCTCCGAGTTGTCGTTGGGGGAGGCGGCGTTTCTGGCGGGGGTGTTGCCCGAGCCGCCGCGGGGTCGTGAGGAGTTGACGCCCGAGAAGGTAGAGCGATGCGAGCATCGGGCGTTGGGTCGGTTGGCGCACTTTTTCTCCAGGTATTACTCTCCCGCGCAGATAGAGCGGGCTTATCGGGAGCGGATCACCTTCGTGTGGCAAAAAGGAGGTTCTTCACCATGAGCAGACGCGCGTTCACCTTGGTGGAACTGCTGGTGGTCCTCGCCATCATCGCCCTGCTGGTGGCGTTGATCTTTCCCGTCCTCTTCCGCGCCCGTGAACAGGGTCGGAAGGTCACCTGCTCCTCTAACGTGCGCCAACTGGCGCAGGCATGGGTGATGTATGCGCAGGACTGGGACGAGCGCACGCCGGGCGGAGCCTACACCCGCTTTGCGGACAGATACACGGGCAGAAGCCCCGATGGCAAGCGCTACACCGCGCTGTGGGGGTTGTTGCCGTATGTGCGCAGTGAGAGGATATTCGTGTGTCCGACGCAGTTGGGCTGGGACTTCAGCACCACGAACCCTGCCTTGGACACCCACCGTCCGCGTCAGGGCAGTTACACCTCCAACTACGAGGTGATAGATGTGTCGCTGGCGGAGGTGACGCAGGCATCGGAGTTAATCGTGTTTGCGGATAGTTACAACCCGTGGATGGACTGCATTCACCACTGCGCCAACTGCACGGGCGGGTGTAGCAGTTTCGTGTGGGATCGGATTGGTCGGGGTTGTTATCAAGGGGACTGCACGAAGCGCACGGACTGGCACGGTGGGGGCATCAACATGGTGTTTGCGGACGGTCATGCGCGGTGGGCGCCGCTGGGTGGGATTTACTATCGCAACTGGAAGCGGGATTTGCCCGAGTGGGATGTGCACTGGAACAAGCCGATCACGCAGGATTGGTGAGGGGTGGACGAACCCCGAACTATCCACCAGTGCCCCGCCTTGAAGGACCCCTCCGATCGCCGGAGAAGATAGGAATACAGCCAGTCTTACAAGTGAACATCATCACAAAGGAGGGGACCCGGGATGGCATTTCGTTACGACCTGGCGCGCTTTATCCCGTTTCGCGACGTCGCGGTGTGTGCCCGTGTTCGCGCTATCCCGCGAGAGCGCATCACCGAGCACCCCAACCCCGATTTCCGCATTCGCGTCATCGATGACCGCGCGCAGTTCTACGCGGCGTTCGCGACCGATATCGTAATCCGCATCAAGCAGGCGTTGGACGAGGGCAGGCAGTTTGTGGGCATCTTCCCCGTCGGCCCGATGCCGCAGTATCCCATCGCCGCGGAGATGATTAACCGCCTGCGCATCCCCATGAAGCACGTGCATACCTTCAACATGGACGAGTACGCCGATGAAGAAGGCAACACCGCTCCGCCCGATTGGGAAGGCTCGTTCCAGCGGGCAATGTGGGAAAGCTTCTTCCTGCGTATTGACCCCGAACTGCGCCCGCCCGAGAACCAGATTCACTTCCCCACCAAGGATGTCATCAAGCACTACGGCAAGATGATTGCCGACATGGGTGGCGCGGACGTGTGCTACGGAGGTATCGGCTGGTGCGGACACATCGCCTTCTGGGAAGCGCATCTGGGCGACGAGTTCGGCGATGACCTGGAGGCTTACAAACGGGCGGGACCACGCCTGGTGGAACTGCACCCCATGACCATCATGCAAAACGCCCTGCACTCGTTTGGTGGGGACTGGTCGTGGGTGCCGCCCAAAGCCAACACCATCGGTCCGGCGGAGATTCTGGGCGCGAAGCACCGCAGTTTCTGGTTGGACGGCGACCTGGGCGGCGGGGTCTCGTGGCAGAGGTTTATCGCAAGGCTGGTCGCGCGCGGTCCCGTCAACACCTACGTGCCCGGAAGCATCCTGCAACTCGCCCGCACCGACTACACCCTGTTGGGCGGTGTGGCAGACAACGTGCAAATCCATATGAGCTAAGGAGGGAGAAGCCATGGCAGAGTATGGCGTGCTGGTGCACGGGGCAGGCTGGGTGTCTTCCGAGCATATCCGTGCCTACCAGCGCAATCCGTATACCGAGGTGGTAGCGATCAGCAGTCGCACGCGGGAAAGTGCGCAACGGGTGCGCGAAATGACAGGTGCCACCGGGGCACGCATCTACACCGATTACGAGCAGGCACTGGCAGACCCCGACGTGCACCTGGTGTCTATTTGCACCCCGCCCAACCTGCACCCGCGCGAGACGATACTGGCGGCGCAGGCGGGCAAGCATATCCTCATTGAAAAAGCGGTCGCCAACACGCGCGAGGAGCTGAAAGCGATGGTACAGGCGGTGCGCCAAGCGGGCGTGAAGACGGTGGTGAGCTTCGTTCTGCGCTGGAACCCGCAGTTCATGACCATCAAGCGACTGCTGGAACAGAACGCCATCGGACGCATCTTCTATGCGGAGGTGGACTACTGGCATCACATCGGACCGCACTACCGGCAGTACGAATGGAACGTGAAAAAGAGCGTGGCGGGCAGTTCCTTCCTAAGCGCAGGGTGCCACGCCGTAGACGCCATCCGCTACTTCGTGCAGGACGAGATCGACGAGGTGATGGCGTACTCCAACAACACCGACCCGAACTACGAGTACGATACCAACGTGGTGACAGCAGTGCGGTTCAAAGGGGGCGCAATCGGCAAGCTCTCGTCCATTCTGGACTGCCGATGCCCCTATGCGTTCAACATCGACCTGTTGGGCACGCAGGGCACTTTGCGCGATAACCGCATCTGGGCGAAAGACCTGTTGCCGGGGCAGAACGACTGGGTCACGGTTCCCACCATCCGCCCCGATAGCGGCGACGTGACGCACCACCCCTTCCACGGCGAGATAGACCATTTTGTGGACTGCGTGCGCCACAACGTGGAGAGCCATGTGAGCCTGTTTGACGCCGCAAAGACCCATGAGGTCATCTACGCCATCGACGAATCGGCCGCCACGGGCAAGCCTGTCAAGGTGCTTTACGAGGCGTCGGCGATCTAAGTAAGCAAGGAGGTCTGTATGCGCGTTCTGGCTGTGGGGGCACACCCCGATGATATCGAGATTCTGTGTGCAGGCACGCTCCTGCGTTACCGGCAGGAGGGACATGAGGTGGTCATTTGCGTGGCGACCAACGGCGAGCAGGGGCATTTTGTGCTCCAGCCGGAGCAACTGCGCGAGATCCGCCATCAGGAGGCGCAGGTGTCGGCGAACCTGTGCGGGGCAGAGCTCATCTGGATGGACATCCCCGACGAGTTCATCTATCACGACCACGGGACCCGCATGGCGTTCATCGAAATGGTGCGACAGGCACGACCCGACGTGGCGATCACACACAACCCGGAGGATTACCACATGGACCACCGCGTGGTGGCGGAGCTGGTCTTCGTCAGCACCTTCATGGCGACGCTCCCGCACGTGGAGACCGCAAGCCCGCCCACCGCCCGCCTGCCGGTGCTCTATTACATGGACAGCCTCGCGGGCGCACAGTTCATCCCGACCGAATATGTGGACATCAGCGCGGTCATCGAGCAGAAGATCGCGATGATGGAGTGTCATCAGAGCCAGGTGAAATGGCTGAAGGAGCACGACCACATCGACATCACCGATTTCATTCGGGTGATGGGACGTTTTCGGGGCTTGAGCGCAGGCGTGATGTACGCGGAGGGCTTCCGACGACTGGAGGCATGGGGTAGGGGAACGGTGAAGCGGCTTCTGCCCTGAAACCTCGAGACTCCCTCACCCTTGCTGTGTGTGCGAATGGTTCCCCCATGCAGGAAAGGAGCTAGCTTGTACCGAAAACTCCCGTGAAGACGAGACGTGTGTGCATGCCCACTTCACACTCGCCGTCGGTTATGTTATCATAAAATAAACCCAAACGCCGAAGAAGGTGACGAGCATGATGGTGCGTTTCACGCGGGCGTGTTTGCCCCTGTTGTGGCTGGTGTGGCTATCTGCGGTAGCGTGGAGCCAGCCCTCCGTAGCCCCGGAGGTGGCAGAGGCATACAAACGTTTGGCAGGCGCGGTCTCCTCCCAACGCATCCGCCAGACGGTTACCCAGCTGTCATCCTATCCCTCGCGCGTGGCCGGTTATCCGGGCGCGGATGCCGCCGCACGGTGGATCGAGGAGCAGTTCCGGCAGATTGGACTGCAAAGGGTCACTACGGAAGAGTTTACGGTCACCGTGCCCGTGGATGATGGAGCCAAACTGCGCGTGGACGGGCGCGAGTTTCCGCTGTACGCGATGTGGCCCAACCTGGTGCGCACCTCCCAACTGCCTCCTGAGGGCATCACTGGACCCATCATCTATGCAGGTGACGGCAAACTGCCCAACTTCAGCGGCAAGAACGTGGAAGGCAGTATCGTACTCGTGGACTTCAACTGCGGAACCGACTGGCTGAACGCGCCCCGCTTGGGGGCAAAGGCGGTTATCTTCATCGAGCCCAACGCTACCATGCGCGGCGAGGCGGAGTCGAAGTTCATCGGTATCCCCGTCACCGTCCCGCGCTTCTACATCCGAAAAAGCGACGCCGCCCCATTGCTGGCGCTGGCCGCCCAACAGCGCGAACTTAAGGGCACGCTCTTCTGCAAGATGCCCTGGCAGCAACGCACCGCCAAAAACATCATCGGTTGGCTGGAAGGCACCGACCCCAAGTTCAAAGACCAGATTATCGTCATCTCTGCCTACTATGATGCCATGTCGGTGGTACCCGCGCTGGCTCCGGGTGCAGAGAGCGCCTGTGGTATCGCCGGTTTGCTGGAGGTCGCCCGTGCCTACAAAGCCAACCCGCCTAAACGTACTATCATGTTCATCGCCACCAGTGCGCACTTCCTCTCCCTGCAGGGCGTGCGGGAGTGGATGGACCGACACATGTTTGAACTCGAACGCCCCAACGTCGGACAGCGGTTGGTGAACTCGCTCATCAGCACGGTGGGCATCAAACCCAAGCAGAAGAAACTGTTGGACATCTACCTGTTCCTGTCTCTAGACCTCTCCAGCAAGTCTCGGCAGGTCGGGTTGTTCTACAAAGGCTATTTCTATGACATGCGGGAGGATGTGCAGAACCGCTTCTCGGACACGGCGCGCATCTGCCGCGAAAACGCCGAGAAGGTTGGCAGCGTGCTCGGCTTTGACCATAAGAAGGCGTTCGCGGACGGCGTGAACCCGGTAGAGGGCAAAAACTGGCGCAACTACCTGCCCGGCAAGTTCGCCTTCGACGCCGAAGCGGTTACCCTCTCCGGAGCGAACGGCATGACTTTCTGTACAACCGACGACTCGCGCGCGCTGGTCGACACGCCCTTTGACACGGCGGAAAAGGTCAACGTCGCCAACGTCACCCGTCAGACGAAACTGATCGCCTGCCTGCTATACCACATCCTGAACGACACCAACGCGCCCGGCGAACTCAACGTGCCGCGCTTCCCCATCTCCGAGCCCGGAAACTTTCAAACGATGGGCTTGCAGGGAGGCTTCGGCACGCTGGACGGGCAGGTGGTGCTTTTTGACCCGCGCAAGAGCTTTATCCCCAATCAGCCGGTGCCCAATTCGCTGGCGGTGGTGCGTCATGCCACCAAGACCTTCATGGGCGTGCGGGGCAACATGATACAGATGGTTGGCGAGAACGCTTACTTCCGCTTCCCTGGCATCCCGCCCATCACCGCCTACGGCTGGAACAAGATGACCAACATCGCCGCCTACCGCCTTAACGAGCAGACGGGCGATATCGAATATGCTCCTGACCTAGGTGTTACCGGTGCAAGCGAGTACGCTATCGACTTCACGATGTCTACCGGACGTAAGACCACACGTATCGTGGTGTTCCGCTGTGTGCCGACCTCTATCTACGACCTAGTGGACCAGCAGGCACTGCGCGCGCTGACCACCATGGACGTCCTAGACGGCGAGACCAACGGTCAGCCGCGTATGTACGGCTACACGCTGGCGACGGTGCAGGATTACTCGCTCACCTCGTATGTGGAAGACGTAGCGGTGGTGTTCGCCCAGCCCGGCTCGCGCATCAAGATCATGATGGGTGTGGGACCGGGCGCGACTCGCTTCCTGCTGATCAACTCCACGCCCCAGAAGCCGGAGGGAGAGGGATACCTAGTGGCAGGAAGCGCGGAAGAAGCGCAGGGGTTCGTGGTGCGCACCTTCTCGGAGCGGGAGCTGACCGAGCGCGACCTGATCGCCCGCGGCGGAACCATTGCCAACACCGCCTTGCGCGTGGCAGAGGACATGTGGAATCTGGATGAATGGCGCATGAGCCGACTGCGCCGGTTCCGCATCATCAATGAAGGGCTGGAGCAACTGCACGGGCTGGCGAAAGAGCATCTGGACAAGGCGCGTGAGGCGCTAGCGCGCAAGGACTATGCGACCTTCGACACCTATGCCCGCGCCGCGTGGGGCTATGAGGCGCGTGCTTACCCGGATGTGCAGGCAACGGCGAACGACGTGGTGCGCGGTGTCATCTTCTACATGTTCCTGCTGTTGCCCTTCGCCTACTTCATGGAGCGGCTGCTGTTCGGCTTCAGCGACCTCAAGCGCCAGCTGTTGACGGCGTTTGTGATATTCCTGCTCATCTTCTTCGCGTTCAGCCAGATTCACCCCGCGTTCCGGCTGGTTAGCAACCTGTTTGTGGTCCTGCTGGCGTTCATCATGCTTGCGCTGTCCCTGTTGGTGACCTTCATGGTGGCAGGCAAGTTCGAGGAACAGCTCAAGCAGTTGAACCGCCAGATCAGCGGGGTGCACCGGGCAGACATCGGGCGGGTGAGCGTGGCGTTTGCCGCGTTCAACCTAGGCGTGTCCAACATGCGCCGGCGCAAAGCGCGTACCGCCCTGACCAGCATCACCCTGATTCTGCTCACGTTTATCGTGCTGTCGTTCACCTCTATTGTGAATGTGTTGCGCTTCAACAAGGTTCCCGCGCCCGGCACGCCGCTATACAACGGCATCATGATCCGCACCGCGTTGTGGGAGCCTCTGCAGGAGCCTGCGTATCGTATCCTGCAGGATGAGTTCCGCGACCGGGCGGTAGCGCCGCGCGCATGGTTCTTTGGGGCGGCTTTTGGAGAGCAGTCGTTCCTGAGCCTACAGCGAGGAGACCGCCGATACGACGCCAAGGCGCTAGTCGGGCTCTCGCCAGCGGAGGCAGAGGTCACCAAGCCCCAGAAAGCGTTGATCGCCGGTCGATGGTTCCGCGAGGGCGACCGCTATGTCACCGTGTTACCCACCGCCATCGCCCAGCAGTTGCGCGTTGAACCCGAAGACGTGGGCAAGGCGAAGGTGAACTTCAGCGGTGTGGACTACACCGTCGTCGGCATCCTAGATAGCCAGAAGTTCAAGCAGATTACCGACCTTGACCGGGAGCCACTGACCCCGGTGGACTTCATCCTGATGCAGAAGATGCAGAGGCAAGGTGCGGGTGCAGGCGAGGCGGGGTTCCGCGAGTACGTGCACCTAGAGCCGGACGCCTGCTTCTACATCCCATACAAGACGTTGATGAACCTCGGCGGCGAGATCCGCAGTATCGCCATCTCCTTCGCCACGCCCGAAGAGGTGCGGGTGGTGCTGGACAAGCTGATGCCGCGTCTGGGCTTGAACATCTACGCGGGACAGGGTGACCGCACGTGGCGCTACTCCACGCTGGCGGCAACCTCGGGGCGAGGCATCGAGTTCATCGTCATCCCAGTGCTGATCGCCGCGCTCATCGTGCTTCAGACCATGTTGAGCAGTGTTTACGAGCGCGTGAAGGAGATACATATCTTCTCTTCGCTGGGTCTGTCGCCGACACATATCGGCTTGCTGTTCCTCGCCGAGGCACTGGTCTATGCCATCATCGGGTCGGTGACGGGATACTTCCTAGGACAGTTGAGCGCGAAAGCCATCGTGTGGCTGAACGTGCCCGGCCTGTACCTGAACTTCTCGTCGATGGCGGCGGTGGTGTCCACGCTCATCGTAGTGGCAACGGTGCTTGGCTCCACCATCTATCCGGCACGTAAAGCCTCCGAAGTGGCTACGCCCGCACTGGAACGCACCTGGCGCGTGCCCGAGCCGGAGGGCGATGTGTGGCGCATCCCCATGCCCTTCTCGGTGACGCGCGTGCAAGCAGCGGGGTTGAACTCCTTCCTGAGCGAGTGGCTCCAGGCGTACGAGGAGTACTCCATCGGCGACTTCGTGACCCAGGGAGTGAAATCGGAGGAGTACGAACACGACGGCGGCACTGCCTACCGAATTACCTGTACAGCCTGGGTAGCGCCGTTTGACCTGGGTGTCAGCCAGAACGTGGAGATCGAAGCCACGCCGACCGACATGCCCGATGTGTACGACCTCCACCTGACGCTGACACGTCTGAGCGGGGACATTGCCAACTGGAAGCGCGTCAACCGCCGCTTCCTGAACACTCTGCGCAAACAGTTCCTCATCTGGCGAACCCTACGCCAGGAGGAGCGCGAACGCTACCTGCAGAAGACCGACGGGCGTCAGCCTGCGGGCGTGCCCAGCACGCAACCGGCAACAGGGGCGTAAGATGTGAGGAGGACATGCGCTGTCTGGGGAGGGCAGGGAATGGGATACTATGTGATTGCACATGATGGCAATCGCTACGGTCCGGCGGATGCTGTTACGCTCCAGCAATGGGTGCGTGAAGGGCGTATCGCCCCCAACACCGTCCTGGAGGACGAGTTCACGGGCACGCAGATTCGGGCGAGCCTTTTGCCGGAGTTGAGCCATCTGTTCCCACAGAGTGCGCCTCCCCCGCCATATCAGGCGCCACCGACACCGGTGGCGGGAGGCGGTCCTAGCAGTCAGGCAACGACCGCGCTGGTGCTGGGCATACTCGGGCTTCTCTGCTGTGGTTTACTGAGTGTCCCGGCGCTTATCGTTGGCAAGCGGGAGATGGAGCGCATTGACCAGGGGCTTGCTCCGGTAGAGGGGCGCGGATTGGCACAGGCGGGATATATCCTGGGCATCATTGGACTGGTGCTTCTGGGGCTAGGGGTGCTCTACTTTCTTCTTGCCGTTAGCGTATGGCAACCAGGTTAGCAGATAGCGCGATGGTGCGGAGAGGGCTATTGCTAACAGCGGTAGTAGGGGCAGTGTGGCTCGGTGCGTATGCGCTTCAGCCCTACGTGGAGCGCGCGCCGACTTTGTGCACCTTTCGGCTGGTGACGGGCAAACCGTGCCCAACCTGCGGGATGACCCGGGCTACCTGTGCGCTGGCGCACGGGGAGTGGGCAAAAGCGTGGCATTACCATCCGCTGGCGGTGCCGTTCTGGGTGGTGTTGGTCGGTTTGCTGTGGACGCATCTTGTCCTGCCGCTCCGTGTGCACACGGAACGCTGGCGCAGAATAAGCCTGCGGGCGTTTCTAGCGGTCGTGGGCATCGCCCTAGTATGGCGTATCGGCGAGTGGATACGATAGCAAAAGCGTTGGAGGAGGGACTACACCGTTGGCAATACGGGATGAAATCGCCTTAGCACGCGAGACAGCGGAAACACAATCCGTAGAAGCGGGGCAACGCTTTGAGGAGGGGTTTACCCTTCGCACCGCGATAGGCACCCTGTTCATTGCCTTTATCATGTTGCCCGGCGCGCTGTATTTGGGGCTGGTGGCGGGGCAGGGTCTGGGTCCTGCCGCGCAGTGGGTAACCATCGTGCTGTTCGCGGAGGTTGCCCGCCGTTCCTTTGCGCCGCTCAAGAAGCAAGAGATTTACATTCTGTTCTACGTGGCTTCTTCGCTGACGGTGCTGATGTCCGGTGGTATCGGTCTGTCGGGCGGACCGTTCGGCTGGCTGATCTGGAACCAGTACTTTATCCAATCTCCGCCCGCTGCGCCGATAGCCGACCAGATACCGCGTTGGGCGGTGCCCGCGCCCGATAGCGTGGCGATCTTGCATCGCACCTTCTTCCATCGTGACTGGTTGATCCCTATCGTTCTGCTGGTCATGAACGAAATCTTCGGGCGCATGATGTGGATGGGACTGGGCTACACGCTGTTCCGCATCACGAACGATGTGGAGCGTCTGCCCTTCCCGATGGCTCCGGTCGCGGCGTCGGGTGCTACCGCGCTGGCGGAAGCCGGACGCAAAGAGGAGTCGTGGCGATGGCGCGTGTTCTCCACAGGTGCGGTGGTTGGACTGGTTTACGGGGTGTTCTACCTGGCTATCCCCATCTTCACCAGCGTGCTGTTCGGCAGAGCGTTCATGCTCATCCCGATCCCGTTCTTTGACCTGGTGCCGAACACGGAGCATATCCTGCCCGCCGCGCTCACGGGCTTGTCGGGTGACCTGGGATTGGTGCTGACGGGCTTCGTCATCCCCGCGCCGATCGTCATCGGTAGCGCAATCGCCAGCATCCTGTGCCAGGTCTTCACCAACCCGATTCTCCAGCGGATGGGGCTTCTGCCCGATTGGTATCCGGGCATGAGCACCATCCAGACCAAGCTGACGGTGGACATGAACTTCTGGCTAAGCGTGGGTATCGGCACGCAGCTGGCGGTCGCGCTAATCGGTATCGTAGCGGTGATACGGGTGCTGGTCCTGCGTCGGGAGCGCACCAGCTCTCGCGTCACCCTCTCGCAGATCCCGGCGGGACGCGGTGACAAGGCGAGCACAGTCTACCTCGCCATTGGGGCGTGGCTATTGGCTACCGTCGGCGTCATCGTGTTGGCTCATCAACTAGTGCCTGGCTTCCCGCTGTGGATATTTATCTTCTTTGGGCTGGTCTGGACGCCGATTAACTCCTATATCTCGGCGCGTATGATCGCGCTGACGGGACAGGGCGTCAGCTTCCCCTACTTGCGTGAGGCGACCATCCTGAAAACCGGTTATGACAAGGTGGACATCTGGTACGCGCCGATGCCTCTGGCAGACCATGGCTGGGCGGCACAGCGCTTCCGCGAAGTGGAACTGACGGGCACGCGCTTCACCAGCATCCTCTACGCGGAGGCGTTCATGCTTCCCGTGGTGCTTTTGGCGAGCTTTTTGTTCTGGGCGTTCTTCTGGCACACCAGCCAGATCCCCTCCGCGCAGTATCCGTATGCCCAGAAGTTCTGGCCCCTGCACGCGCAGATGAACGCACTGTGGCAGCAGATCAACCTGAAGGGAAGCGAGACCGGACAGTGGCTGTTGAAGGCACTGCGCACCGAGTATATCGTCGGCGGTTTCGCGGGCGGTATCGCACTGTTCGGGCTGTTCTCTCTGCTGAAACTGCCCCTGCTGTTCTACTACGGCTTCATCGGCGGTATCGGTGCCCTGCCCCACAACACGATCCCCATGCTGTTGGGCACGTTTCTAGGGCATCGCTACTTCGCACGGCGGTTTGGCACCGAGCAGTGGCGGCTCTGGGCGCCTGTTCTGCTGGCGGGTTTCTCGTGCGGGATGGGGCTTGTCGGGATGGCAGCCATCGCGCTGGCTATCATCGCACGCTCGGTGTCGTATTTACCTTACTGATTGTGATAGAATAGAGGTGAGACACGTCCGTGCTGTGGAGGAGTTTCGATGAGTGAGGTAATCCAGATGTATTTCGGCTGGCAAGAAGCGTTACCGATTATCGTCATCATCGTCGTGCTGTTCGGGGCACGCCGACTGCCGGAGCTGGCACGCTCGGTGGGCGAGAGCCTGCGCGAGTTCAAGAAGGCCACCTCCGAGGTGCTGGATGACGAACCGACGCATCCCGCGCCGACCAAGAGCGAGAAGAGCGTCGAACAGCAGTAACGAGGGACGAGGACTGAGCATAGCGTGAAACACAGGCTGGCACCGGAGCAGATAGTCGGTTGGCAAGGGGTCAGCCTGCTGGTTCCTCCCGACTGGAGCGTAACCGGATTTCAGGGCGATGCAAAGGAGGGATATTTGCGCGTCGATTCGCCGGGCTCGCTCATCGCCGAGGTGCGTTGGGCACAGGCACGCAAGATGGTGAACATCCGCAAAAGGCTGGATGATTACCTGAACATGGTGGAGCGACAGGCGAAAAAGCGCAAAGTGACCTTTACTGGGCGTATCAAACCCTTCGAGGACTGGGAAGGAGCGCTGGAGTTCAACTACCGCGCGGACCGTAAGGTGCGCGGGTTCATTCGGCAGTGCCCGCAGTGTCGGCGGGTGGTCATCGCGCAGGTGAGCGGCGACCGAGACGATGCGGTGGTTAATGTCGCGAACCAGATACTGGGTAGTCTACGCGACCACTCGGAGGACGGCTGGTGGACATGGGCACTGCTGGGGTTGGTGGCACGGTTGCCCGAACGGTTTGCGCTGGTCAAGTCACAAGTGATGTCGGGCTATTTGAGCCTGCAGTTTCGCCGAGGCTACACCGAAGTGCTCATCGAGCGATGGGGGCTTGCCGACGTCACCCTCAAGCGGTGGAGCCTGGAGGAATGGGCTCTGCAGGCGACGGATTGGAAACGAGAGCGTCCTCAGCAGGTGCCTGGCGAGGCCAGAGGGCATCCTGCGATTCTGCTGACGGGTATCCGGCGCACGCCAACGGTGTGGCTGAGGCGCAAGATCGAGCGCGTGCTGTTGCGACGACCAGAGGAGGTACGAGGAGTGGTATGGCACTGTGAACCGAGCAACCGCATCTACGCAGTGCGTGTGGAGCGGGGGAGCAGTGAACTACTCCAGCAGATTACGGAGACCATCCAGTGCCATTAGCATCGCTGTCGGCAAAGATGGGTTTGCGTGAGTTCGTGGGCAGATATATTCCGGCGGTTAAGCCCAAGCCGGTGCTCTCGCGGCAGGAGGCGCTGACCGCGATCCCCATCCGCAACCCGCTTCTGGAATGGGAGCGGACGGCAGAGGGGGAACTGCTTCTCAAAGTGCCCGTGGAACAGCGTAGCTTGCTTATCCGGTGGGCGATAGCGGCTTTTCGCCTGCCGCCGGTGCGCCATATCCAGCTGGATGAAGTAGGCGCGGCGGTATGGGAGCTGTGCGATGGCGAGCACACGGTGGAATCCATCGTTCAGCAGATGTGCAAACGCACCCGCATGAGCCGCCGCGAGGTGGAGGCATCGGTAAGCATGTTTCTGAAAATGCTGGCAGACCGCCGATTGGTGGCGTTCAAACGGGGAGGGAAGAAGAAGGGATGAAGAAAGAAGCACGTCAGATAGAACGCTTGCAGTTGCCGTTCCGGGTAGCATTCCACATCAGTATGCAGAGCGTGCGCATCCGATTCTGGCGCTCGGTGATCACCGCGGCGGGCACCGTTCTGGGCATCGCCTTCCTCGTTTCGGTGTTGACGGCGATGATCATTCAGCGCAACTCTGGCGCCATTACCGACCCCTCCGAACGGTACCGCATGACCTGGCTGGTGATTATAAGCCTGCTGGTCTGTCTGGTAGGTATCACCAACGCCATGCTGATGTCGGTGACTGAGCGTTACAAGGAGATCGGCACGATGAAGTGCCTGGGCGCGTATGACATCTTCATTGTGGAACTCTTCTTCATCGAATCGGCTCTGGTGGGGTTCATTGCGTCCGTCATCGGATGGTTTTTGGGCGTCTTCGCGGTGGTGCTGGTCAAACTGTTCAGCGAAGGCTTCAAGGTGTTCGGATGGATTTCCTACGGTGAGGTGTTTCTGTACCTTATCCTCTCCATAGTTATTGGAACGTTGCTGTCGGTGATAGCGACCATTATCCCTGCGCAGGTGGCGGCGCGGATGCCCGCAGCAGCTGCTCTGCGCGTAGAAGTCTAACAAGGGGGTGCATCGATGGCGGTTCAGCCACAGACCAACCAAACCACCACGACCGGCACCGAGTACATCGTGCGGTGCAAGGACGTGGTGAAGGAGTACATGATGGGCACGCAAGTGGTGCGTGCGCTCAACGGAGTGACGCTGGATATCGTGCGGGGCGAGTACCTTTCTATCATGGGACCTTCTGGCTCCGGCAAGTCTACCCTGTTTAACATGATCGGTGGACTGGACAAACCCACCAGCGGCTCCGTGTTCATCAACGATGTGGATATGGCGCAGCTGGACGCGCAGGAGCTGGCGTTCCTGCGCTGTCGCACCATCGGCTACATTTTCCAGACGTTCAACCTCATCCCAGTGATGACCGCGCTGGAGAACGTGATGCTGCCGATGATCTTCGGTGGCTTATCGACCGACGAGGCGATTGACCGGGGCATCGAACTGCTGAAGCTGGTGGGGCTGGGCGAGCGTCTGCACCACAAACCGAGCGAGCTGTCAGGTGGACAGCAACAGCGTGTGGCTATCGCGCGTGCGCTGGCAAACAACCCGCAGATCATCCTGGCAGACGAGCCCACGGGTAACCTAGACCTACGCACGGGCAAGGAGATTATCGAGCTCCTGCGCCAGCTGAACAAGGAACAGGGTGTAACTATCATCTCCGCCACGCACGACCTCAAGATGGTAGACGTCTCCGACCGCATCGTGTGGATTCGGGACGGGCGCATCGACCGCGTGGAGGAGCGTGCTGCGGTCGAGGTGCGCGTCGGCGACGTGGAAGGCACCCCCGGTTAGGTCCGCGCGTTTTCCGCTCGTCTCGGAAGGGCAGGGAAGGGAACCCCCTGCCCTTTGCAAACGCTTCGCTTTGAGGTAGAAAAGGAGGACGGACAACGAGCCATGAGTATGCGAGCGGAAGACATAGACGCCCTGATCGATATGCTTCGACGCGATGCAGATCTACGCCGGCGCGTGTTCTTGGCGCTGCTCCCTGAGGAGTTCCTTGCGTTGCCAGCCCGTGTCGACCATCTGACAGAGCTGGTGGCTCAGGTACTAGAGCGTCAGACACGTTTAGAGGAGCGTCAGTTGGCGTTGGAGGAACGTCAGGCACGCTTAGAGGAGCGTTTCGCGGCGTTGGAGGAGCGACAGGCGCGGATGGAAGAACGGCAGGACCGGCTGGAGGAGTCGCATCGCCTGCTCGTGGAGATTGTCAATCGCATGGACGAGCGGCTGTCTCGTGTGGAGCACGTGGTGTTAACCCCTCAGGAGATAGAGGACCGGGTGTTAGACGCGCTGACGCCGCAAGAGCAGAAGGACCCGTACGAGACAGACCTGCTTCTGCATGGGCGGCTAGCGGTAGACACGTCGCGCGAGCTGGTTCTGGCGATGGAGATATCTATCACCATCAAGTTGCACGATGTACAGCGTGCCAGCCGACGGGTGGATCTCATGCGCAAGGCAGGCTATCTGTGTATCCCGGCGGTCGGTGGTGGTGCGATCGTTTCACGGGCGCGGCGGGAAGCATCCCGGCTGGGAGTAGTGGTCGCGCTGGACGGCTCCATTCAGGGCTGGGAAGAGGCACTGAGCGGGCTGATAGCATAAGCTTCGTGGCAGAGTATATGAGCATACAGGGGGCAGAGGAGTCGCTGCCCCCTGCGCTTGTGATATAATGGAAGCACACTCCCTAACTAGCTGGAGTAGGAGATGGACAAGCTGATACGCCCAAACGTGCTGGAACTGGAGCCTTACAGCCCGGGTAAACCCATCGACGAGGTCAAGCGAGAACTTGGGCTGACGGACGTGGTCAAACTGGCGTCCAATGAGAACCCGCTGGGTCCCTCACCGCGCGCCATCGAGGCGGCAGTGCGCGCCCTGCAAACCGCTAATCTCTATCCTGATGGCAACTGCTATGCCCTGCGTCAGGCTGTCGCGAAACATGTAAATATGCCTCCCGAATGCCTGCTGTTCGGCAACGGGTCGGACGAACTGATACACTACATCGGATTGACCTTCCTGATGCCGGGCGATGCGGTCATCACCGGATACCCCTCGTTCGTGCGCTACGATTCTGCGGCGAAGCTGAACAACGCTACCCTGCATCTGGTACCCCTGCGCGAGCACCGCTTCGACCTGCCAGCTATCCTCGAGCGGGTCAACGCCCGCACCAAACTGGTGTTTATCGCCAACCCCAACAACCCAACGGGCACGATGGTCACCGCGCAGGAGGTGGAGGAGTTCATGCGTGCCGTGCCAGAACAGGTGGTAGTGGTGTTCGACCAGGCATATCAGGAATACGTGTCCCGCGCGGACTATCCCGACACCCTGCGCTATGTGCGGGAGGGGCGCAATGTCATCGTCCTGCGTACCTTCTCCAAAGCATATGCCCTGGCGGGGTTGCGGGTGGGATATGCCATCGCTCGCCCCGAGATCGTGGATGCGATGAACCGGGTGCGCGAGCCGTTCAACGTCAACAGCGTAGCACAGGCGGCGGCACTGGCTGCCCTGGAAGACCAGGAGCATCTGCGGCGGGCGGTGGCGATGAACCGGCAGGGGCTGGAATACTTCTACACCCATTTCGAGCGATTGGGTTTGTCTTATGTGCGCAGTGAGGCGAACTGCGTCATGGTGGACCTGGCGCGGGATACCCAGCCCATCTTCCAGCAGCTCCTGCGCAGGGGCGTCATCGTGCGCACCGGGCACATCTTCGGCTTGCCGACCTACCTGCGCATCACCACCGGCAAGCCCGAAGAGAACGAACGTTTTATTAACGCACTAGAGGAGGTTCTGAAGGCATGATTATCGTTCTGGACAAAAGCGCCACCCCTGAACAGATCGCACAAATCACTTCCAAACTGGAGCAAGGTGGCTACCAGTCGCACCCCATCTACGGGGTGGAGAAGACCGTTATCGGAGCGGTGGGTGTGCCCGAGGAGGAGAAGCCCAACCTGGTGGAGCAGTTCGAGGCACTGCCGTTCGTAGAGCGGGTCATCACCATCCTGGCTCCTTACAAGCTCGCTGCCAAAGCCTACCGCCCGGAGGGCACAGTAGTGCACGTCGCCGATAAGCTGGCGATCGGCGGTCAACGGGTGTGCATCATGGCGGGACCGTGCACCGTGGAGACCTACGAGCAGACGATGGCGACCGCCCGGGCAGTGAAGGAGGCGGGGGCGCACATGCTTCGCGGAGGCGCGTACAAACCCAGCACCTCGCCCTACTCGTTCCAGGGGTTGGGGATAGAGGGACTGAAGATCCTGGCGGAGGCGCGTGTCGTCACAGGGCTTCCCGTGGTGACGGAGGTGATGGACCCTCGCAACGTGGAGCTGGTGTGCCAGTATGCGGATATGCTTCAGATCGGCACGCGCAATATGCAGAACTACGACCTCCTGCGCGAGGTGGGCAAGACGCGCCATCCCGTGCTGTTGAAGCGGGGCATGTGGGCGCGAATCGACGAGTGGCTGATGGCGGCGGAGTACATCATGAAGGGTGGTAACGAAAACGTAGTGCTGTGCGAGCGGGGCATCCGCACCTTCGAAACCGCCACCCGCAACACGCTGGACCTATCCGCCGTGCCGTTGGTCAAGCAGGAGTCGCATCTGCCGGTGATTGTGGATCCCAGTCAGGGCACGGGCAAGTGGAGCCTGGTGGGAGCAATGAGCCGGGCGGCGGTGGCGGCGGGCGCAGATGGGCTGATTATCGAGGTGCATCCGCATCCCGAGCAGGCGTGGAAGGACGGCGCGCAGTCGCTAACCTTCGAGAACTTCCGACAGGTGATGGCGGAGGTCAAAGCCATAGCCGCCGCGATGGGCAAGGAGATATAGCCCTTTGACAACAGAACCCCCGTTCGGCTATAATACAATGAACAGCACTCGGGGGAGGACAGATGAACCATACCACAAAGGGTACGGTTGTTGTCATCGGGTCAGGACCGATTCGAATCGGACAGGGTATCGAGTTTGACTACTGCACGGTGCACTGCGTCTGGGCGTTACAGGAGGCAGGCTACCGTGCAGTTGTTGTCAATAACAACCCGGAGACCGTCTCTACCGATTTCGATACTTCCGACTGTCTCTACTTCGAACCGCTGACGCTAGAAGATGTGCTCAATGTGATCGAGCGCGAAAACGCGGATGGCGTCATCGTGCAGTTCGGGGGGCAGACGGCTATCAATCTGGCTCTGCCTCTTCAGCGTGCCGGAGTGAAGATATTCGGCACATCGGCGCAGTCCATCGAAATCGCGGAAGACCGCGACAAGTTCGAGCGCATCCTGCGTGAACTGGGCATTCCCAAACCGCCTGGGCGCGCGGTGACATCGGTAGAGCAGGCGATACAGGTAGCCGACGAGATCGGTTACCCGGTGCTGGTGCGCCCCTCTTTCGTGCTGGGCGGGCGCGCGATGGAGATCGTGTACAGCGAGGCGGAACTGCGCGACTACATGCACTATGCCGTGGACGTCTCGCCCAAAGCACCTATCCTTGTGGACAAATATATCGTGGGCAAAGAGGCGGAGGTGGACGTCATCACCGATGGGGTGGACTGCCTCGTGCCCGGCATCATGGAGCACATCGAGCGCGCCGGCGTGCACTCGGGCGACAGCATGGCGGTATATCCCCCGCAGACGCTCTCCGAGCATGTGCAAGAGCAAATCGTGGAGACGGCAATCGCCCTGGCGCGGGCGCTGGATGTACACGGCATCATGAACATCCAGTTCGTGGTGGAGAACGAGACCGCTTACGTGCTAGAGGCAAACCCACGCGCCAGCCGAACCGTCCCTTACCTCTCCAAAATCACTAATATCCCCATGGTTCAGCTGGCAACGCGCCTGACGATGGGCGAGACCCTGCGGGAGCTGGGCTATTCGTCCGGACTGGTGAAGCCAACGCCCCTCATCGCGGTGAAGGCGCCCGTCTTCTCGTTCCTGAAACTCACCCAAGTGGACCCCACGCTGGGACCGGAGATGAAGTCCACCGGCGAAGTGATGGGCGTGGACACCGACTACTCCCGCGCGCTCTACAAGGCGATGGTCGCATCGGGAATCCAGTGCCCAGCGCGAGGCAACCTGCTGGTTACCATCGCCGACCCCGACAAGCCGGAGGCACTGCCCATCGTGGAGGAGTTCATCGGACTGGGCTTCAAGGTGTTCGCCACGCGCGGCACCGCACGCTTCCTGCAGGAGCATGGTCTGGAGGCAACGCCGGTGTACAAAATCAGCGAGGGCGGTTCGCCCAACCTGCTGGAGCTGATCCGCGGTAAAAAGGTGGACCTGCTCATCAACACGCTAACGCGCGACCGCCAGATCGAGCGCGAAGGGCTGATTATCCGCCGTGCCAGTGTGGAGCAAGGCATTCCCTGCCTCACGTCGCTGGACACCGCGCGCGCTCTGCTAAAGGCGCTGGAATCCCTGCACCGCGGTGACGCGTTCAGCGTGCGTACCGTGGATGAGTACGCCTACGGGGTAGAGCTAACCCCCGCGTAGCCCTTTTGCGCGCCCGAAAAGTTTGTGGTATCATGCAAATATCCAGCAACAAGCGGTGAAAGGAGCCCCGTTATCGTGGCAAAGGAGCGCGTCGTTACCCTTCTACAGCAGGCTTTACACCGAGCGAAAGAGGCGGGCGACCTGCCCGTGACGCGGATACCTGAAATCTCGGTGGAACCGCCGCGCCTCAAAGAGTTTGGCGATTTCGCCACCAACCTGGCAATGCTCCTCAGCCGGGAGGTCGGGCGACCACCGCGCGAGGTGGCGCAGACCCTCGTCAAACACCTGCCCGATGACCGTTTGGTGGCAAAGGTGGAGGTGGCGGGGAACGGCTTCATCAACTTCACCCTGCATCCCGAATGGCTCTACGAGGTGCTTCGCGACATTCAGCACAAGGGCGACGCCTACGGCAGGTGGAACATCGGGCAGGGCAAGCGGGTGAACGTGGAGTTCGTCAGCGCGAACCCCAACGGTCCTATCACCGTTGCACACGGGCGCGGCGGCGCGATTGGCGACGTGCTGGCGAACCTGCTAGAGGCGATCGGCTATCAGGTGACGCGCGAGTTCTACGTGAACGATGCCACCAACTCCCTGCAGATGCAGAACTTCGCCCGCTCGCTGGTGGTGCGCTATCGGCAACTGCTGAGCGAGGAGGTGGAACTGCCGGAGGACGGCTACGCGGGCGAGTATCTGGTGGATATCGCGCGTGAACTGCTGGAGAAAGAGGGGACACACCTCGCCGAGGGGGAGGAGGAGGCGGTCATCGAGCGGTTCCGCGCCTACGCCGAAGACGCCATGAAACGCCAGCAACAGCAAGACCTCGCCGATTTCGGAATCGTGTTCGACGTGTGGTTCAGCGAGAACAGCCTGCACCAAAGCGGGCAGGTGGCGCAAGCCATCGAGGAGCTGAAGGCGCGCGGATACGCCTACAAGCACGACGGTGCGCTGTGGCTACGCTCTACCGCCTTCGGCGACGATAAGGACCGCGTGCTGGTGCGCAACAACGGGCAACCCACCTACATCGCCGCCGACGCCGCCTACCACAAAAACAAGTTCGATCGCGGCTTCGACCACCTCATCGACATCTGGGGTCCCGACCATCACGGCTATGTGGCGCGCACCCGCGCGGCGGTGGCCGCGCTGGGATACCCAGTGGAGCGGTTCGAGGTGCTGATCTACCAGATCGTGCGCCTGTTCAAAGGCGGCGACCTGGTGCGTATGTCCAAGCGGGCGGGTAACGTGGTCACCCTGCGCGACGTGCTGGAAGAGGTGGGCAAAGACGCGGCGCGCTTCTTCTTCCTGATGCGCTCGCACGATAGCCCGCTGGACTTCGACCTAGAGCTGGCGAAGAAGGAGAGCAGTGAGAACCCCGTCTACTACGTGCAGTATGCCCATGCCCGAATCTGCAGTATCCTGCGGGTGGCGGGCGAGCAGGGCTGGACAGTGCCCTCCGCCTCCGATACCGACCTGTCCGTGCTGAAGGAGGAGCGCGAACTGGAGCTGATCAAGAAGCTGGACGAGTTCCCCGAAGAGGTGCTGGAATCGGCCACTGAACGCGCCCCCCATCGCCTCACGCGCTACAGTATGGAGGTCGCCGACGCCTTCCACAAGTTCTACGACACCTGCCGGGTGGTTGGCGAGCACCATGCGCTCATGCGGGCACGGCTGGTGCTGGTAGACGCCACGCGCGTGGTGCTCAGAAACGTGCTGGGCCTGCTGGGCGTCAGCGCACCCGAACGGATGTAGCGGACGATACAGACCCCCTCCCCACAACGGGGAGGGGTGCGCCCACTTTGCCGTCGCTACTCGAGCCCCTCCTCGTATGCGATGCCCAATTGCTTCAGCGTCTCGCGTACCGTACGGTTCAGTTGCGCCTCGTCAAAGCCCGATTCGCCAGCATTGGCGTGGATGACCATCTCCACTTGCAGGTCGTCCGTTTGATGGCGTAGGGGCATGATGACCCCGCGTAAAATATCTGCGTATTGCTCGATGGGCACGCGAAGGCGCAGATGGTAGCGTCTGGGTCTGGCGTGAGGCGCCGTCGGCGGAACAGCCCCTGTCTGCATACGGGCTGCTAGGCTCAGCGTGGTTTCTGTTGGGGGGCTTTCGGCACCGAGGCGGGGAGGCACGGACTGCTCTGCAGGCTTAGGTTCCTCTTCGGGCACTGCGCGCACCAGCACGGCGTCCTGCAGGTCGTCCAAGGAGACGAATCGTCGTGCGATCGTTTGCTCGCCGATTCGCACTGCGAACAGCCCTTCTTGCATGCCGCGTTGCACTGTCTCTCGCACTACATTCGGGTTTTGGAGCATGGGGTAGCTGGTGTAGCGCAGAAACACCTCCACGATGTCCGCAACGGGCTTCTCGGGCTCGTCGGCGCGCAGGACCCTATCCAGAATGTAGCGCGGGCTCAGATTCCGTACCAGCATCTCCTCTTCTTCGAGGGATCGGCGCACGCGAGCCGACAGGGAGCCGCGCTGGTTGACAGTGGGAAGCCCCAGGTCCAGCCACTGGATGCCGCTATCGCCCATCGCCTAAGATGGTCGCCCCAGCAAAGTTCGGCACATGCACGAAGTTCCCCTCGAGGCTTTTCAGCACCACTTGCTGTTGCCCCACGATGCCATCAATCTGCAGGGCAATCTGTTGACCGTCTTGCTCCAACACCACAATTAGCCCGTTATGGTCAGAGGGGGGCAAGCCCACCACCTGTCAGAGCCGAATCAGGGGAACAAACCGCCCCCGCACATGGACCAGCTCATAGGAGTCGAACATCGCGCTGTGCTGGAGATTTTCGGGCTGGAATGCCTCTACGACGGTGGTCAAAGGCACCAGATAATGCTCCGAGCCGA
>PSLZ01000066.1:0-7358 GCA_040289885.1 Armatimonadota bacterium
GCGAACTTGAACACCTCTCGCCCGCGCATCTGGATGGTGTGTCGTTTGCGGGCGATGACATCGGGGCTGAGCGGCTCACGTGTGCCGCCCGCGGGAACGTTCAGCAGGGGCGCGCCCGTGCCATCCGCGCCCAGAACGCCCGACAGCACGCCATAGGGTTCCTCCACCGGCGCCAGCAGAACCGCCCCTGCACCGTCACCGAACAGCACACAGGTGCTCCGGTCCTCCCAGTTGACCTGGCGGGAGAGGATATCCGCCCCGATCACTAGCACGCAACGATAGGCGGACGTTTCCACCGCCTGCGCCGCTATCCACAGCGCGTAAACGAACCCCGAACACACCGCATTGAGATCAAACGCCGCCGCCCGCGAGGCGGAGATTTTGGCCTGAACCAGGCAGGCGGTGGAGGGCCAGGGCATATCGGGGGTGGCGGTTGCCACCACAATCAGGTCCACATCCTGCGCGCTTTTGCCTGCGTTTCGCAGTGCCTGCTCCGCTGCCTGCGCCGCCAGGTCGGAAGTGGCAACGTGGGGGGGAGCGATCCGCCGCTCGCGGATGCCGGTGCGGGTAACAATCCACTCGTCGCTGGTGTCAATGCGTTGTTCCAAGTCGTGATTGGTGAGCACCATCTCGGGGATGCCCACGCCGACCCCCACAATGCCCGCCCGCACTTTACTGCGCATCGGCTTCGTTCTCCTGCAAGAGGAAGGGTAGTGTGCTGAGCAGGGCAGTCTGCTTCTGTAAGGCGTCCTCGATACGCTCTGCCATCCGCTCCTGCACAGAACGCACTGTGAGCCGCACCCCGTTGGCTATCGCGCTGGCGTGGGAACGCCCGTGCCCAATCACGCACACCTTGCGCACGCCCAGCAGGTGCGCCCCGCCGTATTCCGCATAGTCGGTGCGCTGTTTGAGCCGGCGAATAACCCCTCGGAACATCGTCAGCGGCACCATCAACAAAGGGTTGCGCCGCACCTCTTCCTCGATGAGGCTGACCATGAAGCTGGCAGTGCCTTCGCCGATTTTGAGGGCGACGTTGCCCACAAAACCGTCGCACACCACCACGTCCGCTTTGCCGTCGAAAACATCTTTGCCCTCGATATTGCCCACGAAAGGCAATCCGCTCTGGTGCAGGAGCTTGTGCGCAACCTTGACCACCTGATTCCCTTTGCCCTCTTCCTCGCCGTTGCTGAGCAAGCCGATGGTGGGGTTGGCAATGTTGAGGATCACCTGGGCGTACACCGAGCCCATGATGGCGAACTCCAGCAGGTGCGACGGGTCGCAGTCCACGTTGGCTCCCGCGTCAATCAGCACGAACCGCCCGGTTTTACAGGGGATCGCCGCGGCGATGGCGGGACGTTCGATGCCCGGAATGCGCCCGATTTGCAGAGCGGACACCGCCATCACGGCACCGCTGTTGCCGGCAGAGAAGAAGGCGTCAGCTTCGCCATCCTGCACCATCTGCGCACAGACCACGATGGAGGCGTCGCGCTTGCGCCGAATGGCATACACTGGGCTTTCGCCCATCCCGATAACCTCAGAAGCGTGGCGGATGTGCACATTAGCAGGCACAGGCGCACCCCGCAGTTCCTCAGAGATGCGCTCCTGGTCGCCCACCAGTGTGATGTCCACCAGCGGCATTTCGCGGGCAACGCTTAGACATCCCTGCACCACCTCGCGGGGAGCGTAGTCGCCGCCCATCGCATCGACCGCGATATGTATGGCAGAGCGAGAAGGCTCCATATAGGTAGTCGGTTACCCCTCGCGCTGCTTGCTCTGCTTAATCAGTACTGCCTGCCGCCCCTTATAGTAGCCGCAGACAGGACAGGCGGTATGCGCCAGCCGAGCGCCCGGGCAGTTCGGGTTGTTGGTCGGGCAACGGCTAATTTGCACTACCGTCGCCGCGTTGAGGATATAGTGCGTGCGTCGCTTTGCTGTTCGGGCATGCGAATGTCGTCTCTTGGGTAAAGCCACTGTCTCACCTCTTTCCAACCAAAAATCGCCGATATATTATATCACGAATCAGCCCTCTTTCATCTGCGTCAGCAGATTGGCTAGCACCGCGAAGGCGGGATGCCCCAACGGTTTCTCGCAGGAACATTCGCCTTCGTTCAGGTCCTTACCACAAGTTGGACACAGCCCTTTGCACGCCTCCTCGTGCAGAGGCTTGATGGGCACTGAAACCAACAGCATCTGCCGGATGAGCTCCGTCAGGTCCAGGATGTTGCCATCCAGAAAGAGGGTATCGCCCTCTTCGGGGATGATGGTGACCTGCGGATGCTCGAACGGGCGAGCGGCGAGTGCGCGCAGTTCCACCTGCTCCTCCACTTCACACAGCAGAGGCATCTCGAACAGGCGCAGGCACCGACTGCACTCTAGCTCCACGCTGGTATGCAGGAACCCGCGTACCAACAGTAGGTCGCCCGTGTTGGTAAAACGCAGACTGCCCCGAATGGGACGTAGAACCTCTACGTCGGTGATCGAGCTTGCCGGCTCATCGACTTCATAAGACATCTGTTTGCCCACATGCTGGGCGATCTCGGTCAGGTCTAGCCTCATGGGGAGTTCCCCCTCTCATTAGCGTTGGTATCTATCGGCGCATCTGCTCCGCCAGTTTGCGGGTTTCGGTAGCGATCACGCGCTCTTCGTCCGTAGGCACCACGTACACCTTCACCTGCGAATCGGGTCTGCTGATGCACCGCTCACCCTTGCCTTCACGGTTCGCCGTCTCGTCCAGGCGTACGCCTAGATACTCTAGCGATGCACAGACCCTACTTCGCACCGCCGGGCTGTTCTCGCCGATGCCGGCAGTGAAGGCAATGGCGTGCACGCCATTCATCGCCGCCGCGTATGCGCCGATGTATTTGATAATCCGATAACAGAATACCTCAAAAGCGGTCTGCGCTCGATAGTCTCCCGCCTGGGCGCGCGCTTCCACGTCGCGCATATCCGACACTCCCGCCAGCGCCAGCAGACCACCTTCTTTGTTGATCAGGCGGTCCACTCTGTCGGCATCCCAACCCAGCGTGCGCTGGAGATGCAAGATGATCGCCGGGTCCATATCGCCCGAACGGGTTCCCATCACCAGCCCCTCGGCGGGGGTCATGCCCATGCTGGTGTCCACGCTCTTGCCGTCCAGCACCGCGGTGATGCTTGACCCGTTTCCCAGATGACAGCAGATCACCTTGCTGGGTGTGTGCAGAGCGTTTTCCTGTTTGAGCCGCTCGATAACCCGCTCGGAGACGTAGCGATGCGAGGTGCCGTGAAAGCCGTATCGGCGGATGCCGTACTTCTCGCGCAGTTCATAGGGCAGAGCGTACAGATAGGCGCGCGGCGGCAGGGTGTGATGGAACGCGGTATCGAACACCGCTACCTGTATCGCCTGGGGCGCCTGCTCCATGCACGCCCGAATGCCCAGCAGGTTGGGCGGATTGTGCAGGGGAGCAAGCGTCGCACACGCCTCTATCGCCTTGATGACCTCCGGTGTGATCACCACCGCACCGGTGAAGGCTTCCCCACCGTGCACCACCCGATGCCCGATAGCATGGATTTGCTCTATCGGCACCCCTCCTTCCATCCGGCTGAGCTGTTCGAACATCTTGCGCACCGCTACCGTATGGTTTGGTGTCTCGGCACTGCCCACCCGTTCTATCAAACCACATGCTCGCTCCTGCGAGTCGCTGAATAGCCGGTATTTCACGGACGAACTGCCACAGTTTACCACCAGAATGTTCACCGTGCTCTCTCCTGTCCTTCTTTTGTCCTGCTGAGCACCAACCCTCTTGTCATGCTGAGCGCTAGCGAAGCCTCTCGCTCTCGTTTGTCATGCTGAGCGCTAGCGAAGCATCTCGTTCGGGATTCTTCGCTTCGCTCAGAATGACGTCTTTTGTTGTCATGCTGAACGAAGTTCTGCATCTCAGAGATTCTTCGTTTTGCTCAGAATGACAATAGGTCGTCATGCTGAGCGCCAGTTCTGCATCTCGTCGTTCAACCATTGAGAATCACGGTTTTGCCTGAGTTATCGTTGTGCAACGGTTACGGCTGTCTCCTCCAGGGATTCTTCCAGTTTCTCCTTGCCGCGCTGGATGGTGCCGATCGCTTTCGCCAGCACGGCTTCGAGGTTGTTGAGCACATCGCGCGCGTACTCGTCCGCGCCGCGCCGAATCTGACGGGCATCTTCCTGTGCGCTGGCGACGATCTGGCGTGCCTGCTCCTTGGCCATCAGCACAATCTCGCTCTGCTCCACCAGTCGTTGAGCCTGCAGACGCGCCTCCTCCACAATCCGCGAAGCTTCCGCCCGGCTCTCCTCGATAATATGGTTCGCCTCTTCGCGTGCGCTTTCTAAGATGCGTTCGCGCTCGCGCGTGACGTTGCTAGCCCGCTTCACATCTTCAGGCAGAGACGCCCGGATACGGTTTACCAGCACGAAAAACTCGTCGTGGTCCAGCCCATAGGTCAGCTTCAGCAGGGCAATATAGCGCGTCTTCTCCACCAGCTCCTCGAGCTGTTTCAGAAGTTGCAGAATCTCTATGGTCATCACCCCCTATTTGTCTCTTTGTTCGGCACGGGCTGCTCCAGCTTGCGGTACAGGTAGGGCTCCACCGCTTTGGGCACAAGCCCCTGAACGCTCCCTCCAAGCCGCGCGATCTCTTTGACCATGCTGGAAGACAGGAAAACGTATTCGGAACTGGTCATCATGAAAATGGTCTCTACCTGCGGGCACAGGCGCTTGTTGGTCAACGCCATCTGAAGTTCATAGTCGAAATCGCTGACCGCGCGCAGTCCCTTCACAATCACCTGCGCTCCGCACTTCACGGCGAAATCGACCAGAAGCCCCTCGAAGCACTCTACCTGCACGTTAGGCAAAGAGGCGCAAACTTCCTGCAAGATCGCCACCCGCTCCTCGGCGGTGAACAGCGGCTGTTTGGACGGATTGGGGGCAACCGCCACGATAAGCTTCTCGAACAGGCGCGATGCCCGCACGATGATATCGTAGTGTCCACTGGTCACCGGGTCAAACGAGCCCGGGTAGATGGCGATTCGGCATTGTGTCATCTCAGCTCACCGTTGCCAGCACCGCTCGCGGCATGTTCCTCTGCATTGCGCTGGGAAGCAGACGGTGCTGGGGTAGTTTCAGCTCGGGGTCGATGCGCACCGTGTGGAACGCCTCCGTGCGTGCCAGCTCCAGCAGTTCGGCATCGCGCAGGATGTCCGCCACGCGCAGGGAGGGCACCCCGCTCTGGCGCGTTCCGTAGATCTCGCCCGGTCCGCGCAGGCGCAGGTCCTCTTCAGCAATCACAAAGCCGTCGTTGGTGCGCACCAGCACGTCCAGCCGGCGGTTGGCATCCTCGCCGTTGGAATCGCTGATGAGGATGCAGTAAGACTGGTGTGCCCCGCGCCCCACACGCCCGCGCAGTTGGTGCAACTGCGCCAGCCCGAACCGCTCGGCGTCCTCGATGACCATCACCGTGGCGTTGGGCACGTCTACCCCCACTTCAATCACCGTCGTCGAGACCAGGATATCTATCTCGCCCAGACGAAACCGCTCCATGATCTCCTCTTTCTCCGTCGGAGGCATCTGTCCATGCAGAAGCCCCACCCGCAGTTCGGGGAAGACCTCTTCTTGCAGGTGCCTCGCTAAATCCTCCGCCGCCTTCGCCTGCATCTTCTCGGATTCGGTAATCAGTGGGCACACCACGTAAGCCTGCTGACCCTGCTGTACCAGCTGGCGGATCGCCTCGTACACCTGGGCGCGCTGATGGGCGCGCTTGCGATGCGTTTTAACCGGTCGCCTGCCGGGTGGCAGTTCGTCGATGATAGAGAGGTCTAAATCGCCGTACAGGGTCATCGTCAGCGTGCGGGGGATGGGGGTAGCGGTCATCACTAGCACATCCGGGTTCTCGCCCTTCTCGCGCAGAGCCGCCCGCTGGAGCACGCCGAACCGATGCTGTTCGTCGATAATCACCAGCCCCAGCTTGCGGAACTCCACCCCCTGCTGAATCAGTGCGTGAGTGCCCACCGCTACCTGCGTGATGCCTGTGGCGATACGTTCGCGCACCGACTTTTTGCCGCGCTGGGTCAGGCCTCCCACCGCCAGGTCCACGATGATGCCCAGCCGCCGAAACAGGCGCGACAGCACGATGAAGTGCTGTTCGGCGAGGATTTCGGTAGGCACCATCACCGCCGCTTGGTAACCGTTCTCCACGCACGCCAGTATCGCCGCCGCCGCCACGATGGTCTTGCCCGAACCCACGTCCCCCTGCAGGAGGCGGTTCATGGGGTACTCGCGCGCCATGTCGTTCCAGATCTCTTCAATGACGCGCCGCTGGGCGTTGGTCAGTTCAAAGGGCACGACTTCGTGCAGTTTACGCCACAGCGCCTCTTTCTCAATCTGGAACCGGATGCCGGGCGCGCCCGTGCTCTCGGCGATTTTGCGCTGGGCGATATGCAGTTGCAGGAGGTAGAACTCCTCGAAGATCAGGCGACGGCGTGCCTGTTCGAGCTGCTCCATGCTTTCAGGAAAGTGGGCGTTGCGAAGCGCTTCGGCGAAGGGCAGAAGGTTCAGCCGGCGGCGCAGGTCAGGCGGGAGGCAGTCCACCAGTGCAGGCGTGTAGGTCTCGAGGGCGTTGTACAAGATGCGGCGCATTCGGGACTGAGACAGCCCTTCGGTCAGCGGGTAGATGGGCACGATGCGGTGTGCCGCCAGCGGGTCGGAATCGGTGAGCGGTTCCCATTCGGGGGTCTGCATCTGGTAGTGGTACGGGGCGTTCTGCACCACGCCATATGCCACGATGTCCTGACCGCGCATTTTGAGAAACTTGTCTTTGAGATAGGGCTGATTGAACCACACCAGCTCCAGTGTGCCCGTGCCGTCGTCGATGATGACCTTGGTGAGGGTCATTTTGGGGCGTGGGGTAAGGTTATCTACCGCCATAATGGTGCCATGCACGGTGACGGCTTCGCCGGGCACAACCTGCGCCAGGGTTCGGAAGTGGGTGCGGTCTTCATAGCGGCGCGGGAGGTGCAAAAGCAGGTCAAACACGGTGAAGATGTTCAGTTTGGCGAGCACACGTGCCACCGCCTCGCCCACCCCTTTCACGAATCGCACCTCATCGTCGAGGCTTTTGGGGCGTGCGGAGGCGCGCACGAATTCGGTTTTGGCAGGTATGATCCCGTCCATGTTTCCCATCCCCGTTCGCGTTGATTGTAGCCGTTATGGAGGCGATTTGTCAAGCAGGAAAAGCGCGCCGATAGCTCGAAAATGCTGACAAGACGGGGGCCAAAACCTCGATTGACGGCGGTACAAGCGTGAGGTTTTGGAAGCCAAATGTAAGCCAGAATACTTGACACGCGCGTAGGAA
>PSLZ01000021.1:0-54148 GCA_040289885.1 Armatimonadota bacterium
CGCCATAGTCCGCCAGCAGCGCAGGTAGATCGCAGACCGGCGCGTTTGACATAGCCCCCGTTCTCCATTAGAATCGCCTCAGGCCTGGCCCGATTGGAGAGAGTACGATATGGACGACGAACAGAGACCCCCTCTTGCCCTGGACGAGGCCCTTCCAGTGGTTGAAGGCAAGGGGCATTCGGCGGAGCGCACCGCGCCTCCCGCTGTGGCGCCTGAGATGAGCGGAGGCCCCCAGCCTATACCTGCCCCTCCCGGTGAACTTACGCCCTCGGCGCCGCCAGACGAGGTGGGAACGCCAGCCGCCCCAATCACCCAAGGCCCAGAAGTGCGGCGCCTCCAGAGGCGCCGCCTGAACCCGGCCTTGCTGGAAGGCCCCGATGTCATCGTCATCCGCCGCAGCACGCTGTACGGGGGCATCTTCATCGCCGTTGTCTTCTTTCTGCTGGGCCTGCTTGTGGGCCGATATGTCCTCCCTGCAGGGGGTAGCGCCGGAGCAGAAACCGGCAGCCTGATAGAGGCCCTGGGGGTGAGCGCGGATGAACCCGCCTGGGGCCCGGCGGACGCCAGGATCGTGATCATTGAGTACTCCGACTTCCAATGCCCCTACTGCAGGATGTTCATGGAGAACACCCACGCCCGCCTACGGCAGATGTATAGCGACCAGGTGCGCTTCATCTACCGCGACTTCCCGCTGGACAGCATTCACCCCCGGGCGCGACCCGCGGCGGAGGCGGCCCAGTGCGCCCACGAACAGGGCAAATTTTGGGAGTACCACGATCTCCTCTTCGCCAACCAGCAGGCCCTGGAGACCAGCGACCTGAAGCGCTACGCGCAACAGCTCGGCCTGAATATGGACCAGTTCAACACCTGTGTGGACACGCGCAAGTATCAGGCCAGCGTAGAGGCCGATGTCCAGGCTGGCCTGCGCCAGAACGTCACCGGCACGCCGACCTTCTTCATCAACGGCCAGGCGCTCGTCGGCGCCCAACCCCTGGAGGCGTTCCAGGCCGTGATCGCCCAGCTTACCAGGGCGGGCGATTAGCCTGTGCACCTATGCGACGTTGGTTCGCGGTCTGGTTGATCGCCCTGTCCTCCATCCTGCTCGTCGGCTGCGAGTGCGGCCCGCCGACGGTGACCATCCGCTGGGTGACGGAGAGTGAGTTCAACACAGCGGGGTTCAACCTGTACCGGGCGGAGCGCGAGGAAGGGCCTTACGACGTCAAAGTGAACGACCGCCTGATCCCGGCCAGGGATGACCCGGCGCTAGGTGGGGAGTACGTGTACACCGATACGCAGGTCATCGCCGGGCGAACGTACTATTACCGGCTGGAGGAGGTTGAAAAGGATGGCACCGTCAGGGCGCTGCGCACGACCAAGGTAGAGGTGGGGACAGGCTGTGGATTGTGGCCTTGAAACCACTTGCGCGATTTTAAATTTTGTGCTATGATTAATTTGAGCACCAATGGCCGAGATCCCCATTTCCATCGCCGAGATCCCTGTGCACTTGCTCATTGACGATGGGGGGGCGGCGGAGCGCGTGCGCCAGCACTACGCTGCCTTCCTGGACGAGGGGGGGCAGCCCCCAGCGTTGACGCTCAGCGTTGTGGTGCGTGCAGGGGCCCGGTTTGTCCCCATTGAACCAGGCCCGTGGATCATGAATATCACTCACCAGGCTGGCCAGATCACGTTTGAATCCTACCTGGAGGCCGGTGAGGCCGACCTTAACAAGGGGACAGGGCAGGTAGTCATGGCCCCGGAGGGCAGCCTGGAGAACGTCCTGCGCGTCCTCTACGCCTGGCTGTGTCTGCGGCAGGGAGGGCTGCTCCTGCACGCGGCAGGGGTCATCCGCAACGGCAAGGGCTATGCCTTCTTTGGCCCCTCCGGCGCGGGCAAGACGACGACCACGCGCCTGTCCCAGGGGATCGCTCAGACCCTCAGCGATGATCTGGTGATCATTCGCCGCATGAACGGGCGCTATATCCTCTACGGCGTCCCCTTTCGCGGCGAGATGGCCGAAGCGCCCCGATTGCACGCCCAGGCCCCACTCACTGGGCTGTTCCGGTTGCGCCAGGCCCAACGCCACGCGGTCGTGCCACTGACCCCGGCGGAGGGGGTGGCCGAACTCGTGGCTGCCGCGCCGTTTGTGGTGGCGGACCCGGCGGCAGCGGCAGAGTTGATCAACGTGTGTGGCGCGCTCACGGCGGCGGTGCCGGTGCGCGCTCTACACTTCCGGCGCGATGCCGGCTTTTGGAGTATGATCGATGCAAGCGTATAATCTTTATCCGGCACCGCATCCTCAGACCGCCGGTCGTGTTATAGATGGTGAAGCCGTTCTGCTTTTAGCCGAAACCAACGAGATTCAAGTGCTCAACCCGGTTGGCTCGCGCATCTTTGAGCTGGCCGATGGCCAGCATACGCTGGCCGAGATTGCGTCCATTTTGACAGAGGAGTATAATGTGGACTTCCATCAGGCCCTGGCAGATGTCAGCGAGTTCGTCCAGCAGCTTGTGGACAGCCAGGTGCTGGTGCTCTACGACCAACCCAGGACAGGCCCATAAATGACCGAACCCTGCGTCGTCACCAACGAAGCCACCGATCGCTACCAGGCGATCCTGCTCAAGAGCCAGAACCAGCACCGGCTCGTCGGGGTGCACTGGGAGCTGACCTACCGCTGTAACGAGAAGTGCACGCATTGTTACCTGGACGTGCTGGCGCCGGGCGCAAAGATTCCGGGAGAACTGACGTTGGAGGAGGCCAAGCGCGTCATTGACGAACTCAAGTCCTCGGAAAGCATCCTGTTTATTGATGAAGTACATATGCTGGTGGGCGCTGGTGCTGCCGGAAGCTCGGTGGACGCAGCCAACATTCTGAAGCCCGCGCTGGCGCGCGGGGAGTTGCAATGCATCGGCGCCACCACGCTGGATGAGTATCGGAAGTATATTGAGAGCGACGCGGCGTTGGAGCGGCGTTTCCAGCCGGTGTACGTCGACGAGCCCTCGGTGGAGGAGACCATCAGCATCCTGCGCGGGCTGAAGGAGCGGTATGAGGTGCATCACGGCGTGCGCATCACCGACAGCGCGATTGTGGCGGCGGCAACGCTCTCGCACCGCTACATCACCGACCGATTCCTGCCCGACAAGGCGATTGACCTGATTGACGAAGCAGCATCGCGCCTGCGCATGGAGATTGACTCCATGCCCACCGAAATCGATGAGATCGAGCGGCGTATCCGCCAGCTGGAAATCGAGCGCGAAGCTCTGCGCAAGGAAGATGATCCCGCCAGCAAGGAGCGACTGCAGAAGCTGGAGGCTGAAATCGCCAACCTGCGCGAAGAGAGCAACCGCCTGAAGGCGCACTGGCAACAGGAGAAGGAGATCATCACTAATATCCGGCGCATCAAGGAGCAGATTGAACAGGCGCGCCTGCAGGAGCAGGCAGCAGAGCGCGAGGGTGACCTGGCGAAAGCCGCCGAACTGCGCTACGGCGTCATCCTCTCCCTGCAGAAGCAGTTGGACGCCGAGACCAAGCGGCTAGAGGAACTGCAGAAGCATATGAAACTGCTGAAGGAGGAGGTAGACGCCGACGACATCGCCGAGGTGGTTAGCAAGTGGACGGGCATTCCCGTCTCGCGCTTGATGGAAGGCGAGATGCAGAAGCTCCTGCACATGGAGGAGCGGTTACGCCAGCGCGTGGTTGGGCAGGACCACGCCATCCAGGCGGTTGCCAACGCCGTGCGCCGGGCGCGTGCGGGCTTGCAGGACCCGAACCGCCCCATCGGCTCGTTCATGTTCCTGGGACCAACCGGCGTGGGCAAGACCGAGCTGGCGCGGGCGCTCGCCGAGTTCCTGTTCGACGATGAGCGGGCGATGATCCGCCTCGACATGTCGGAATACATGGAGAAGCACTCGGTCGCGCGGTTGATCGGTGCGCCCCCCGGCTACGTGGGCTACGAGGAGGGCGGTCAACTCACCGAAGCGGTGCGCCGCCGCCCGTACAGCGTCATCCTGCTGGACGAGATCGAGAAAGCGCATCCCGAGGTGTTCAACGTGCTCCTGCAGGTGCTGGATGATGGCCGCCTGACCGACGGCAAGGGGCGCACGGTGGACTTCAAGAACACCGTGCTGATCATGACCTCCAACCTCGGCTCACAATATCTTGCCGAGAACACCTTCTCGGACATCCAGGAGGCGCGCGAGCGGGTTCTGGAAGCAGTGCGGGCGCACTTCCGCCCCGAGTTCCTGAACCGCATCGACGAGATTATCGTCTTCAATCCGCTATCGGCTAACGAGATCAAGCAGATTGTGGACATCCAGATACGGCTCTTGCAGAAGCGGTTGGAGGAGAAGCACATCCAGCTGACCATCACCGATTCCGCCAAGGAGGTGCTGGCGGCGGAGGGCTTTGACCCCGTGTACGGTGCACGGCCACTGAAGCGTGTTCTGCAGAAGCGCGTGATGGACACCATCGCCACCAAACTGCTGTCGGGCGAGTTCGCCGAGGGAGACCACATCGTGGTGGACGCTCAGCACGGCGAGCTGGTCTTCAGCAAGCACGTGGAGGCAGAGGTGGTGGGGTAATCCCCACCACCTCTAGTGTAGATTTAGCGATGAAACCCTTTAGCCATCCACGACGAACAATCACCTCCAAGTTTACCAGCCCCACGACGAAGGTCCCCTCCTTTCAGCCTCCCTAAACCCGAAAAAGATTTTTCGAAAATTTCCCCCAAACCCCTTGACATTTCTGTGCGGGATGTTTATACTAGAGGTGTAAACGCTTACACAGCGATAGATGTAATTATGACCATTGAGGAGTTCGCACGCAAAATCGGGGTGTCCACCGCTACGGTGTCGCGGGCGATCCACGGCAAGGGACGCATCAGCCTGCAGACCCGCCAGATGGTGCTTCAGCGTATGGAGGAGCTGGGCTTCACTCCGAACCTGCACGCCCAGAGTCTGGCGCATCGGCGCAGTCGCACCATCGGGCTGGAGTATCTGGGGCGCACCGAGGTGCTGTCCGATATGTTCCTACTGGCGCTGGCACGAGGCATCCAGCAGGTACTCTCGGAGCACGGCTATAACCTTCTGCTTAATCCGGTGGGCGTCTCGACCGAGCGGGAAAGCCTTTTGCGTCGCTGGGCGCGGTCGCGGGCGGTAGATGGGGCGATCGTGGTGGGCAACCCGGATGTGCCAGTGGAATGGCTGCAGAGGCTGGGGGGGCAGAGGATCTTTTACGGGGTGATTGTGCGCCATCCGCCACCTCCCATCGCCAATGTGGGATGTGTATCGCTGGACTTGTCGCAGGGTATCAGGCAGGTGGCGGAACTGCTGTGCTCGTTGGGGCATAGTCGGATTGGGTATCTCGGCAGTATCGAACCGGACCCGGTGTTAGCCCTGTTGAGAGATGAGCTGACAGCAAGAGGAGGAGACATTTTGGCAGAGCACGTGATTTACGCGGGACGCACCCCCGACGATGGCGCCCGGGCGGCACGCCAGCTGCTGAGCGGGGAGTCTCGCCCGACGGCGGTGTTCGTGCGAACGGATGTGCTTGCGATCGGAGCGATGCGGGCAATTCGCGAGATGGGACTGCAGATCCCTCGGCATGTCTCGGTGGTGTCGCACGATGATATCCCATTCGCGCCGTTTACCGACCCCCCGCTGACCACGGTGCGCGTGGACTATGAACAGCTAGGCAAGTCGGCGGTGGAGATGCTTCTGGCGATGTTGGAACGGCAAGAGCCTGTCAACCTGCATTGTACGGTGCATACCTCGCTGGTCCAGCGTGCCAGCGTCGCGCCGCCTTTGCATCACCAAATCTCTCAAGGAGGTCTCTCACACCATGCGTAAGTTGACCGGTTTCACCCTGATTGAATTGCTCGTGGTTATCGCGATCATCGCGATACTGGCGGCAATTCTGTTCCCCGTGTTCGCCCAGGCACGCGAACGTGCTCGGGCGGCGAGTTGTCTGTCCAACATGAAGCAGTTCGGGCTTGCCATTCGCATGTACACGCAGGACTATGACGAGCGGCTACCCGGTCCCTTCATCCCGTACACGGCAGCTCCCTGGCCATGGCCGTGCGACACGATAGTCTGGTTCCCCGACCTGCTCAACCCCTACGTGAAGAACAAACAGCTCAAGCGGTGTCCATCGGGGGTAGAGTGGACCGACCTCGCGATGCCGTCCACGATGGATGTTCCGGGCACCTGCACCGGAGGTACCGGGCAGGGCACAGGCAGGTACTACTTCAGCTACAAGTGGAACAGTATCTGGGCATGGCCTTGCAGCGACCCACGCTCGAACTGGAACTGGCCCAATAAATACGGCTTCGTGCATTACATCACAGACGCTCAGGTGCAGGACCCGGCAGGCACGATCCTCCTACTGGATGGCTCGTGGCAAGAGACCTGGGTAGACTGCGACGCCGACCCCATATGGAACCATCAGGATGTGTGGTGGGGTCCGCCCACCATCGCATATCGCCACTTCGAGGGCTTTAACGCGACGTTGGGCGACGGGCACGCCAAATACTTCCGGAAGGGCTCCACTCGCTGGGGACAGTGGACCGTTCAGGAAGGCGACTAAGAGAGGCGAAATATGGCTGCACCACTGAAGCGTGAGGTATCGCCCGCGGTGGCGGTGGTGGTCATTGTGGTGCTCGTGCTGATCGTGATTGGCGTCTACTGGAAGCTTTCCGGCGAAGGCTCCAATATCAGCAAGAAGCCCGCACGCCCCTTCCAGCCACCACCGAACGTGGCGATGCCCGGCGGAGCACACACCACCACGCCCCCTCCGCGCTAAGCCGGAGGGTTAGCAGGGGGCGCCCACCTGCACGGCGGGCGCCCTCATCTGCCGAAGTCTTCCGGTAGCAAGGGGAAAGGAGGAGTTTTGTTGCCGTGCCGTCTACGCTCGCCGAAACGACCCATCCTGAAATATCCCTAACCCGCCCGCCTGCTGTCTCCAGTATCCGCTGGTGGACGATGGTGCTGGGACTGGTGCTCATCGTGCCCAACAACTACTGGGTCGTGTATATGGAGAAGGTGCGCACCGGTCCCTATCCCACTACCATCTCCATCTTCGCGAACTGTGTGTTCGTACTGGTGGCCCTGCTGGGCGTCAACGCGCCACTGCGACGCTGGCTTCCCCGTATCGCGCTGAGCCGTGC
Source organism: Armatimonadota bacterium (assembly GCA_040289885.1). Classification (GTDB taxonomy): domain Bacteria; phylum Armatimonadota; class HRBIN16; order HRBIN16; family HRBIN16; genus HRBIN16. The sequence goes on from PSLZ01000021.1 coordinate 7,160, forward strand.
GGAACTGCTGACGGTCTACTCGATACTGTGCATCGGCTCCGCACTGGCGGGATTGGACATGATTCCTGTGCTGGTGCAGATGATGGGACATCCCTTCCGCTTCGGCGACGAATCCAACGGCTGGATGTCCCTCTTCGGCAAGTACCTGCCGCGCGCGCTGATGGTCACCGATATCAACGCCCTGCAGGGCTACTATGACGGCAACAGTACGCTCTACCGTTGGGAGCACTTGCGGGCATGGCTCCCGCCGGTTCTGCGCTGGATGGTGTTTATCGTCGCTCTGCTGTTCGTGATGCTGTGTCTCAGCAACCTGCTTCGTAAGCTGTGGGTGGAGCGTGAACGATTGACCTTCCCCACCGTCATCCTGCCCCTGAAGATGACCGAGGAGCATGTGCCCTTCTGGCGCAACGGCTTGCTGTGGGCAGGTATCCTACTGGCGGGCGGTATCGATACCCTGAACGGCTTGAACTATCTGGTGCCCTCTCTGCCCGCCATCAACGTCAAACACCAAGACCTTCTGCCCTACATCACGCAGAAACCCTGGAACGCCGTCGGCTGGACGCCTTACTCCTTTTACCCGTTCGTCATCGGGCTGGGTTATCTGTTACCACTGGACCTGGTCTTCTCATGCTGGTTTTTCTATCTATTCTGGAAGGCGGAGCTGGTGGTCTCCAACGCGATGGCGTGGGACACCATCCCCGATTTCCCCTTCATCCGCGAGCAGGCGTTTGGTGGATACATGGCGATCCTGGTGTTCCTGACGTGGACGGCACGGGGCTACCTGAAGGCGGTGTGGCAAAAGGCGTGGCACGGCACGGGCGACCTCTGCGATGCGGAGGAGGCGATGTCCTATCGTGCCACCCTGATCGGGTTGCTCGCGGGGCTGGCGTTTCTGACGGGCTTCCTCTGGTACTATGGGATGTCGCTTCTGTGGGCGGCGCTGGCGGTAGCCATCTATTTCGCGTTGACGCTGGCGGTGATGCGTATCCGCGCCGAACTCGGTCCTCCCGTGCATGACCTGCACTTTTCAGGACCCGACCACGTGATTACCCGCGCGTTTGGCACGGGTGTGCTGGACGGGCGCAGTCTGGCAGTGTTGAACTTCTTCTACTGGTTCAACCGGGCTTACCGCAGTCACCCCGGTCCTATCGTGATCGAGAGCCAGCGCATTGCCGGTTCCGTGAACGCCTCCCAGCGGCGGATGGCGGCGGCGTTGATGCTGGCGGTGGTGGTGGGCGGGTTGTCCTCCTTCTGGGCGTTTGTGCATCTGGGTTATCAGCTAGGCACGGCATCCAAGTTCTTTCAAGGCATTTGGTTCGGCAACGAGGCGTACAACCGCCTTGCCACGTGGGTCGGCAGTCCCAGCAAGCCCAACGTGCACGCGAACTGGGCGATGGCGGTCGGCTTTGGCATCTGTTCTCTGCTGATGTTCCTGCGATTGAAGCTGTTATGGTTCCCGTTCCATCCCATCGGGTTTGCCATTTCGGGCTCGTGGAGCATGAATCTGGTGTGGCTGCCGCTGATGATTGCCTGGCTGATTAAGTGGCTGGCCCTGCGCTACGGCTCCCTGCAGATCTATCGTCGGTTCGAGCCTTTCTTTCTGGGGCTGATGCTGGGCGAGTTCATCGTGGGCAGTCTCTGGAGCTTGCTGGGCATGTTTACCGATTTGCCCACCTACAGCTTCTGGGGGGCGTGACGCGCGGCCTGCCTTGCCAACCTTCCCCGTTTCCAGATATACTCTTAGTTGCAGTTTCAGGTAGCAGGTAGGAGGAGCGTTTCATCGCTTTGGGCAAAGAGCAGAAGTACCGGCAAACTCTGCGCCAGCTGAGCAGAGTTGTCAAGCAAGCAGTGTCACAGACCGACCTCGACCAGTTCCTCACTGCCGCGCTGGAAGAGGGCATGAAGATGGTGGGCGGTTTTCGTGCCTTCGTCGCGCTGGTGGATGAAGACGCAGGCGAACTGGTGATCCACAGCGCGCTCGGTCCGGGCTGGGATGAGGAGAAGCGCCAGCGCCGCCTACAGGTAGCGCAGGAGGAGGGCAAAGGCATCACCGGCTATGTCGCCGCTACTCAGCGACCCTATTGCACGGGCGATGTGAACCACGACCCACACTACCTGCGCTTCTTCGAGGACGTGGTCAGCGAGATGGCGGTGCCCATCGTGGATGCCTACGGGCGCACCCGCGGCGTGATCAACATCGAGGCCAATCAGCCTAACGCCTACAATGAGGAGGACGTGGAAGCCGTCGTCCTGCTGGCGGACCTTTGCCTGACCGCGTTGAACCTGCATCAGTCGCGTCTGCGCCAGGAGGCACTGGTGCAAATCGGCAACGAGCTCAGCACCTCCGAGGACCTAGAGGACCTAATGCAGACGGTGTTGGACGTGGCGTCGAAGGTTCTGCGCTTCGAGGATTGCTCGGTCTTTCTGGTGGATGAGCACCGCAAGCGGTTAACTCTGGCGGCTTCCAGCGGGACACTGCGCGAGCAGGTCGGCAAGGTCTCCTATCCAATCGGCGAGGGGCTGACAGGCTGGGTCGCACAGCACGGGGAGCCGTTGCGCACCGCCAACCCCCGGGAGGACCCCCGTTGGCGCGGAATCGCCAGCGAGATGCCTGTGGAGCAGATTGGGGCGTTTCTGGCGGTTCCCGTGTGGGGGCGTGAACATACCGTTGGCGTGATTCGGGTGGTGCGGCGGCGCAGTCTGGCGTCTTGGTTCGACAACCGCTTCACCGATGACGAGATCGAGGTGCTTTCCGCCATCGGCAGTCAGCTCGGCTCGGCGATTGAGAGCCTGAACATGCGCCAGCGGTTGATACAGACCGAGCGCATGGCGGCGTGGGGTGAGATGTCGGCGAGGGCGGCGCACATGATCGGCAACCGCACCTTCGCCATTAAGGGCGACCTGAACGAGGTGGAATACCTGCTCCAACAGCCCGAGATCAACCGTGAGGAGTTGACGGAGCTGATCGGCAGTATCCGGCGCGGGGTATCGCGCCTGGAGGAGATCCTGCACGAGTTTCGTGATTTCGTGATGGCAACGCACCTGAGCACGGGTTTGGACAACGTGAACAATATCATCACGCAGACGGTGGCGGAGATATTCCCGCGCCGCGGACCGGTGGCGCTCAAGCTCGATCTCTACCCGCAACTGCCGGACATTCGCTGTGACGCGGTGAAGCTGAAGCGGTGCTTCGCCGAGATGATCGAGAACTCGCTCAGCTTCCAGCCCGAGGGCGGTGAACTGCGCATTCGCACCGAGCTGGTGGACTCGCGCGCCCTGCCCGAGCGGTTCAGCGTGGGGCGCAGTCGCCAGTTCATCCATATCACCTTCTGCGACCGCGGACCCGGTGTGCCCGAAGACATCAAAGAGCGGATTTTCCAGCCCTTCTTCAGCTCGCGGGTGAAAGGCATGGGGCTGGGGCTATCCATTGTGAAGGGCATCGTGGAAGCCCACCGGGGCTTTGTGTACGAGGACGGCAAGCCGGGCGAAGGAGCCTGCTTTCATATCCTGTTGCCAGTGAACGGCAAATCGGCTAGCGAAAATGCGGATAACAAGGAGCGACAGTGAGGAGGCTGTATGTACCGGATATTAGTTATCGATGACGAGGAAGAGGTGCGCCACGCACTACAGCGGCGCCTTCAGCGCGAGGGGTATCAGGTAGACGTTGCCGAGGGCGAAGCCGATGGTATCGAGAAGATCCGGCAGGCATCGCCCGCGTACGACGTGGTCATCACCGACATGGCGATGGAGAACCCCGATAGCGGGGTGCGCATCTTGGAAGCTGCCCTCGCGCACGACCTGTTCAGCGAGGTAATTGTGTTGACCGCCTACGGCAACGTAGCGAACGCGGTAGAGTGCATGAGGCGCGGTGCGTTCGATTACGTCGAGAAAAATATTCCGGGCGTGGACGTTTACGAACTGCTGGTGCTCAAAATCGAGCAGGCGCTGGAGCGTCGTCGCTCGGCGGTCAACACCTTGCGTCGCATGGAGGAGATCACCCGCCGATTGACCTCATCCACCCGGCACGGAGAGTAGACACCGCGGCGGGCAGAGCCGACCTCTGCCCGCCGGAGGATGTTTTCCGGGTACCAAAGCGCCTCGCATCATGCAGCCTTGCGCATCGCGGCGGTGGCCACCTGAATCGAGATGACCTGATCGAGGCGAATATCTTCTGCATCCGTAATCAGGTATGCACCGTAGAGCGGCACATATCTGGCGTCCTCAACAGTAGCCAGCGTCACGTGGGTGTTGCCTGTACGGTCTTTCCAGACGATCTCGCACAACGAACCCACGTAAGCCTTGGTATCGTGCACTCCCATGTGCATTCCTCCCCTTGGCTGGTGGGATGCCACCTTTTCATAGGGGATTTTCCATGTCGGAGCGAAGGCGGTACCTGCAGAGGATACGGGTAGTACAAAAAACCCGCATTGCTACCAAGTCCTCCGCGCAAACGGGTATACTGGTGATGGTAACGGGGGAACATGGGGATGCGTCTTTCGAGTATAGAAATACAATCAGCCCCCGAACGGAGGTACGCGTCATGCCAGAACCGACAGCGCAACTGCTCCAGCGTGTCGTGGATGAGGTGGAAAAAGCTATCATCGGCAAGCGCCACTTGGTGGAGCTGGCGGTCTTGACCCTGTTGTGCGACGGACACCTGCTGATTGAAGATATTCCCGGCGTTGGGAAAACCACCCTCGCCAAAGCGCTGGCTCGCGCCATCGGGGGCAAGTTCCGACGCATTCAGTTCACTCCCGACCTTCTGCCGGCGGATGTGACCGGCACCAACGTGTTCAACCCGAAGACGCTGGGGTTTGAACTGCATCCCGGACCGGTGTTCGCGAACGTGGTTCTGGCAGACGAAATCAACCGCGCCACCCCCAAAACGCAGTCCAGCCTGCTGGAGTGTATGGAAGAGCGGCAGGTGACCATTGACGGCGTGTCCCATCCCTTGCCCAGCCCCTATTTCGTGATCGCCACCCAGAACAACATAGAGATGCTGGGCACCTATCCCCTGCCCGAAGCGCAGATGGACCGGTTCTTGATGCGCCTCTCGCTGGGGTACCCCTCTCCGGAGGATGAGGTGACGATCCTGAGCCGTCAACAACAAGAGCACCCCCTTCAGCATGTCCAGCAGGTAACTGACCCCGAGCAGATTGTACAGGCTCAACAACAGATTCGTACCGTTTTCGTGCACGACGCAGTGCGCAACTATGTCGTCAGCGTGGTCAACGCCATGCGCAGGCATCCCCACGTGCAGATTGGCGCTAGCCCACGCGGCTCGCTGAACCTCATGCATGCGGCGCAGGCTTACGCGGTGCTTCAAGGGCGCGATTATGTCCTGCCCGATGATGTCAAGGCGGTGGCGGAAGCGGTGCTGTCGCACCGGCTCATCCTGAAGCCCGAAGCGCGCGTGCGCGGTATCGACTCCGCGCAGGTTGTCGCCGAGGTGCTTCAGCAAGTGGTGGTGCCCATCGGTGTGGGAGGCGTGAAGTAAATGACGCCCGAGGTGCAGGAACCGTCCAGCAAATCCAACTATCACGGCGTGAAGATGCTGACCACCGTGCTGTCCAGCCTGTGCATCCTCACGGTGGCGATGACGCTGGGATTGGGGCATCTATACATGATGGCAGTCGCCCTGGCGGCGGTGCCGCTGGTATCCTATGCGGTCGGCAAGAGGATGTTGACCGGCTTATCAGTTCGGCGCGAGGTGGTGGATGTGGCGTGGGACGGTCAGCCGGCCGCGGTCAAACTGCACATCCACAACCAGGGTAACCTGCCCAGATACTTTCTACAGGCTCAGGATTCGCTACCCCCCGAAGCGCAGTTCTTTGAGGGCGATGGTGTCATCCCGCTGGCGGTGCCTGCCAGAGGAGCACAGACGGCAGAGTATCGCGTGGTGTTTCGCTACAGGGGCAGGTATCGGGTTGGGCCGCTGAGTATCCGTGCCACCGACCCGCTGGGGATGTTCTTCTTCGCGCATCACATAGGCGAACAAGCAGAGGTGCTGGTTCTGCCCACCCCTTTGCCGTTACCGGCGATCGAGAGTTTGCGGGGCGCGCTCTACACGACAGCAGGGGTGCACTCTGCGCCAGTGCGTGGCGACAGTGTGGAGTTTCTGGGCATTCGCGAGTACACGCCGGGCGACCCCCTGCGTCGCGTGGACTGGAAGCACTCGGCACGCTATGGCGACCTGTTTGTGCGCGATTTCGAACGGTTCACGCAGACGGAGATCTGTGTGCTGTTGGAGCGCACCGACCTGATGCGCCACCTGCCACACAGCTTCGAGGTCATGATCAAAGCGGGGAGCTCTGCCTTGCACTTGGCATACCACAGCGGTCTCCCCTTCCGGCTAGTGCTTGGTGTGCCGGAGGTAGACGGTCGCCCCGCGAGGTGGTCTTCCGAGCAGCTTTATGAGTACCTGCATGCGTTGGCGGACGTGATGCCCGGCTCCGACATCCCCTGGCACGATCTCGTGGCACGGTCTGTTCCCCAGATGCCGCCGGGTGCGCTTCTGATACTAGTTGCGGCCTCCGCCGACCCTCGGATACTGCCCGCGCTAGAGGCTTGCCATCGTCGGCAGATACAGACGGTTGCGCTTCTACCCAACGTGCCCGCGCTGGACCGAGTGAGCAGCTTTGTGGATGCTCTGCACGATGGCGAGTTCATGCGTGCGCTGTCTGCGCAGAATGTGGTGGTCATCCCCTTGCATTCAGGAGGTAACGCATGAAGACGGTGGGTGCCTCACCATCGGCAGACCACCCTAGCGTGTGGATGTACGCGTCTGGGCTGGTAGTGGCTTTCTGCGGTTTGCTTGCCGCGCGAATCGTGATCGAGGACGAGCGATTTACGGGCATGATGATGGCGTTAACCTTCGCCGGCTTCGTCTTCAGCTTCGTCGCCAGGCATCTGGGGTGGTTCAACCTGTCGCCGGGGCTGTTCGTCCGCTGGTTGTTCGCCGGGCTGATCGTGTATGCGCTGTTGAGCTTCTGGACGCACGGCTGGGTCCTGCCTTTCGATGTGGAGAGCACTTACGGTGGCACCGCGATCGCCTTCCTGTTGTGGCTGGTGGTGTTTCTTTCGTTCATGCTGGCTTCCGATGAGCATGTGCTGTTTATCGCTGTGCCGGTGATCGCCTTGCTGGGGGTGACCGCGCCCGCGCTCAGCTCACAACAGGCGTTCTGGCTGTTTACCACCTTTTTGGGCAACACGGCGTTCCTGCTGGCACACGAGAACTACAGGCGGGTGTATCGCACCGCGAAACCTGATGCGCATCTCCTGCGTGCGCAGGTAGTGGTGGCGCTGGTGTGCGGAGTGTTCGCAGTGCTCACGGGTGTGCTCATTGGGATGTCTTTGCGGGATACTACTCTGCGCCTGAGCGGGGCACCGCTACCCCCAGGATTAGCCTCGGCGGGGGACAACCAGCCGAACTCCGGTTCGTTCGCGCGGTCAACCATTCTGGTGGGCTCAGGACCTGTCTCGCTCAGCGACCAGCCTGTGTTGGAGGTGGAATCCCCCGAACCCCTTTACTGGCGCGGTAACGTGTACATCCGCTACACCGGGCGCGGGTGGGCACATCCCCGATTCGGCTTGCCCTCCCGTGATCTCATCGATCCCAATATGCCATTCAGCGATATTCCTCGGCGAGTGGGGGGACTGTACACGCTCAAGGTGCCCCCGGTTTCCCCCATGCCGGTGCGGTTTCGGGAGGTCAAACAGCGGTTTCGGCTGGTCAACGGCGCGTCCAACATCATCTATGCGGCGGCACAGCCTGTGCTGATACGCTTCCCCAACCTCGCGGTGCAGGTGGACGCCACCGGCTGTCTGCAGAGTTCGTATGGCTACCAAGCGGGCACCGCGTACGAGGTGGTCTCGTATGTGCCTTCCGCCACTGCGCAAGACCTACGCCAGGCACCTCCGGCGACCCCCTCCGACGTAGGCATGTTCTACTTTGAATTGCCATCCGAACCGCACCCCCGCCTCCAGCAGCTGGCACAGAAGATCACCGCTGGCTACACCAACAACTATGACAAGGTGATGGCGCTGAAGGCGTACATCGAATCCACCTGCGACTATAATCTGAACGCACCGGCGGTGCCCCTGGGCAGGGACGCGGTGGAGTTCTTCCTGTTCAACTCGCGGGAGGGCTACTGTGACCTGTTCTCCACTGCGCTGGCGGTTCTGGCGCGCTATGCAGGCATCCCTTCGCGCGTGGCAACCGGTTTTGCATCGGGCGACCCCCAACCCGATGGAAAGTTCATCGTTCGCGAGAAACACCGCCATCAGTGGACCGAGATCTACTTTCCCGGTTACGGCTGGATCGTGTTCGACGCCACCGAGGGTGCGCGCGATGTGACCGGCTCCTCCAACCCGAGAAACAAGAACCGCAACCTGTGGCAGGTACTCACGCGGCGGTACGGCTATCTGCCCGGGCTCCTCGCGATGACCGCTGTCTTGCTTCTGCTGTTCGCGGTGCTCAATGAGCTCGTGGGGCGTCGCTCGGCAAGGCATGCGGTGTCGCGCGTAGTGCGGTGCTACCTGCAGGCGCTGAACCTGCTTCGCAAGGCAGGGTTCGTGCGACCCGCCTGGATGACCCCTTCAGAGTTCGCTGTGAGGGTGCAGAGCGCACTACCGGAGGTGGCGGAACCCTTCTGGGCGCTGACCCGCCTGCTGGAGCGCAGTGAGTACGGTTATGGGCTGGGCGAGGCAGAGGAGGCTCTGGCAGAGCGCTACCTGCATCTCCTGCGCAAGCAACTGAGGCGAAGGAGCTGGTGGAGACGCTAGTGATAAATCCGCTCTCTTGTCATTGTAGAGGAGTTTGTCACCGTCATTCTGAGCCTATCCCTTGTCATTCTGAGCGAAGCGAAGAATCTCTGAGATGCTTCACTGCGTTCAGCATGACAACAAAGACAAGATGCTTCGTGGCGCTCAGCATGACAATCATGCCGTTATTCTGCGCCTCCTCTTCCTGTCATTCTGAGCGGAGCGAAGAATCTCGGATGCTTCAGCTGACGGGCTATTCTTTTCTTGACTTTTGAGCAGGGATTTAGTAATATTGTGGTACAATGATGTGCTCTCGTGCATCGGCAAGTGGCGCCCTCGTAGCTCAGTGGACAGAGCGCCTCCGTCCTAAGGAGGGCGTCGGGGGTTCGAATCCCTCCGAGGGCGCCAATTCTCTATTTACTCCGCGTACATCGCCGCCTTCGCCTTCTGGAAGGTCGCAGCGGGCGGCGGTAATCTCTTGACCGCCTCATCGTAGTTCACGATGTACTCCCACCAGTTGTTGTAAAATCCATCGGTGACGCCAGGCGCTTTGGGCAGATGCTCCATCCACCACTTGTGATGTCTCACAATCGCCGGCACGCCGGGCAGGGAACCCCAGTCTTTGTTGCTCATCAGTTTCCGCTTGCGCGGCAGGCGGGGATAACTCAGCCAGTCATCCGCGTAGCTCCACACCGGCGTGGGATTGTCCCAGTCGTAGTCACTGCGCGAGTTGGGTGCACAGTGCACACTGCCCACCTCCGACTCGCCGGGGAAATCCTTGTCCACCCGCGTGAAGCGGTTCCAAATGTTGTCGCCATTGCGCTGGTGGTCCCAAATCCCTTTGCCAACGGTCAACGACAACACGCTTTCGATGCGGTGGCAATAGCTCTCCAGCATCTCCCCCTCGCCCCGCTCATAGTTCCAGCCCATAATCCACAACGTCTTGCCCACATCGGGAATGTCATACGGGCGGTAGAACCAGGGGTTATCGGTCTGATAGGGAATGCGGTCACCTGCCGTTTTCCAGTGAAACTCGTCCCAATCGAAGTAGGGTGCCCCCCATAGCCAGATTTCACTGACTCCCTTACTGCGGATTTTGCGGTACAGGTCAAACTGCTCGAACATGCGCTTGAAGCCGGTCATGCCGGGCACGTGTTTGCTCCTGTCTTTCTCCCACACCTCCAGAAACTGCTCTTCGGTGTAAGTGAAGCCGTTGCGCTTCGTGGGGAAGCCGTCGTACTCGATGTATTCCACCACGCGATAGTTCACGTAGCCTCCGCTGGTTTGGCGGGCGTCGTCGATCATCGCCTGGGTGAGCTTGCGCGGGTCATGCCACTTCATGTACTGCGTGAGCTTCTGGTTGCCGCGCGTGCGCAAAATGGGGTCGTACACGATCACGATCACGTTGAAGGTCTTCGGGCGTACCTTCGGCTGGCTGTTCGGCAACATGGGAGCGCCTCCTGTGTTGGACGTCATCTGTATTATAACCGAATATACGGGCATCCTACTTGGCAAAACCAAAAGAACCTGATACAATGCACTGGAGATGCACAGCAGCGGTGTGCCCATCATCATAAAGTACAAGCGTGCATCATATGCCCAAACCCCCTCGCCGGGAAAGCAGGAACGCAGTGTCTAGACATGATGATTTGCGCTGGCTCGCCCATCGGCTCTGCTGTACACCAACAGACAAGGAGACAGAGATGAGGTCGAATGAACCTTTGCACGCGATGGCGCTGGAACAGGCACCCGAGGCTGTGCTGATAACCACTGTTGACCTGCAGGCACCTGGTCCCACCATCGTTGCCCTGAACTTCGCCTTTACACGGTTGACTGGCTACCTGCCCGAAGAGGTTGCAGGACAACCCGTACAGGTTCTGGGTGGTGAACACACCCAGCCCACGATGCTCGACATGTTGCCAGAGATACTACAGAGCGGACAAGCCCGCTCCTGGCGCGCAATTCACTACCGCAAAGGTGGGGAGGAGGTTCTTCTGGAAGTATCTGCCGCTCCCCTGCGCGACGAGTCGGGCAGTATCGCCTACCTGACAGCTTTACTGCGCGACGTCACCGCGCAATCGCGCCTCGAAAACGCCCTGCGACAGAACGAGCGTCTGCTACAACATATCTCCGATGCCCTGCCCGCCGTGTTGTATATCTATGATATGGAATCCGGTAGTCTGCGCTATGTGAGCCGAGAATCGCTGGCTATTCTGGGCAGACTGCCCGGCGAGTTGACCGGCGGTGAGATGATGCTGGAGCAACTGCTGTATCCCGATGACCTACCGCATGTGCGTCAAGAGATGGAGCGGCTTAAGCACGCTCGCGAGGGGGCGATGGTGGAAGCGGAATGCCGGGCACGACACCGAACGGGCGAGTGGAAATGGCTGATGTTGCGCACCATCGTGTTTGACCGTTTCCCTGACGGCAGTGCCAGGCAACTGCTAGGCGTGGCGATAGATGTTACCGAATCGCGCCGCTTGCGTGAACAGCTCAGCCAATCGTCCAAAATGGAAGGTTTGGGCAGGCTGGCGGGCGGCGTGGCGCATGATTTCAACAACCTGCTAACGATCATCCAGAGCTACACCGAGATGGCGCAGGAATCGCTCCCGGAGGAGCATCCGGTGCAGGCTTATCTGCAGCATATTCTCCATGCCTCTGAGCAGGCAAGCAATCTGACCATCCAGATGCTCACCTTCGCCCGGCGACGCATCATCTCCCCGAAAGTGGTGAACGTGAACGACCTGGTACGCGAAGCGGAGGCGTTGCTTCAGCGCGTTCTGCCGGAGAACGTGCGCCTTGTAACCACCTTAGAGCCCGACCTGTGGCAGGTGTACGCCGACCCCACGCAAGTCGAGCAGGTCATCTTGAACCTCGCGCTCAATGCCCGCGACGCCATGCCAGAGGGGGGCGCATTGACCATCGAAACGGCGAATATGACTCTAGATGATTCCTACACCTCGCGCCACATCGAGGTGAGAACAGGCGAATACGTCCTGCTAGCGGTTAGCGATACTGGCATCGGCATGGACGAGCATACGCTCGCCCGCGTGTTCGAACCCTTCTTCACCACGAAGGATGTCGGTAAGGGCACCGGTCTTGGACTGGCAACCTGCTACGGGATCGTCAGGCAGGCGGGAGGGCACATCTGGGTGTATAGCGAACCCGGCAAGGGAACTACGTTCAAGGTGTACCTGCCCCGCACCCACGAGGCGTCCGTTTCGTCGTCCGGGCATGCCGTGCAGAAGAAAGCCGTAGGCGGGGCTGAAACGATTCTGGTCGTAGAAGACAACGATGACGTGCGGCGCGTGGCGGTAGCGGTGCTCGAGATGCACGGATATCGTGTCTTGCAGGCAGGGAACGGGGAAGAGGCGCTGGCGCTGATGGACAACCTAACAGAAAAAGTGCACCTCTTGCTGACCGACGTGGTGATGCCGGGCATGAGCGGGCCGACACTCGCCCTCCAGCTGCGCGAACGATACCCGCACCTGAAAGTGCTCTATACCTCGGGATACACCGAGAACGTGATTGTGCACCACGGCGTGCTAAACGAAGGTATCGCCTTCTTGTCCAAGCCCTATCGTCCCGCCGACCTCACCCAGCGCGTGCGAGAGGTGCTCGATTCCCCCTAGTGGAGGGAAAAGGGTGCGCGACTTTCGGTTCCTGTGGGCGCAAGCCGTAACCCGTTTTGACCCAGCCGACCGGGCGCGGACACAGAACATTCGCCTGGCGGGGCAAAGGCTGGACGGACGCGTTCTGCCCCCCGGAACGACGCTGTCGTTCAACCAGATAGTGGGCTCCCGACAATCGGCCGATTCTGCCTTCAAGCCGGCTCCCGTCTTCTCCGACAAGGGGCGTGTGCGGGCGCTGGGAGGCGGAGTATGCCAGGTATCCAGCACGCTCTATGCGGCGGTTTTATTGACCGACCTGCAGGTGCTGGAACGTCATGCCCACGCGATGCCCGTACCCTACCTCGCGCCCGGGCTGGATGCGACCGTCAGCAACGCCCTGGACCTTAAGATACGCAATCCTCACCCCTTCGCGGTGCAGATTCGCATGCGCGTGGAAGAACCAAGGCTACATGTGGAGGTGTGGGCGGAGCAACCCTTCCGACAGAAGGTTACCCTCTCTCGCAGAGCCAGCCGATGTTTTCGCGACGGTGTGCCCGCCGTGCAGGTAGCCGTCTGGCGCGTGTACGGAAGCGGTCCGCGCGAGAAGATGTCCGAAGACGTGTACTACCTCGGACGGTGAACACAGGTATCTGCAAGGTTTTTGCCGAAATGGGCAACGCAGAATCCACGCGAATGTGAGGAAACAGCGCAAAAGTGGGCACCATGTTCCATCGTGCAGGCTGGTTACTGGTTGTGTTAGGCACTGCGGTATCCCTGCTGGCGTTTGGGACACGCTGGCATGTGGAGTCGCTCAACAAGCAAACGGGTATCGCCATCGACGGGGAGCAGTTGCTCCAGATCAGTGCAGATACCAGTATAGACTTTACGCAAATACTAATACAGATAAAGCGGGCAGGGGCGACCGCTGTCGCGCTCAACGAGCAAACCATTGCCAACCTGTTCACCGCGGGACAGCTCAGCTGGGAGCTGTATCCGAAGTTTCCCGCGCCGATTGTACGGGCAGGGTCGGTGCAAGTAGTAGAGCGGCTTCGGCAGGTGGTGGGGGGGGCTTTGTGGCGCACGGCGTATGCCCCCTCACGCAAGAAACTGCTAGACACCCTGCGGGCGAATCGCGGGGTGTTGGTCTACGCCTACACGGACACCGGCGGGGCGGTAGGGTTTTCTGTACCAGTTTCACCCCTTGTTTTTACACAGGTCAGCGCGGGGATAGACCCGATGCTGGCGAGGCAGGTTACAAACGCTGGGCTATCGGTTGTCGCCAGGGTGGCAAACAGTCCCGCTTGCACGCCTCAGCGCATCCAGCAAGTGCTGATGGGGGCAAAGCGCGTCGGCGCGAAAGTCATCGTTTTCAGCGGGGACGAGGTGCTGGGCTTTCGCGCGCTGGTGTCCCTCACAGCGGAAACCATACGCCGACATGGACTGTTGTACGGCTCGGTGGAGTTCGGCAAGCAGAAGGGGGATGAAAGGCTCACCCGTCTCCTGTTGGACCGCACGGTGCGCGTGCACAGTGTCAGCACAGCGGAGATGGCTACCCTCAGCCCGGGCGAACTGCTGGAGCGATACACACGCGCCGTGCGGGAACGCAATATCCGCCTGTGTTACGTGCGCCTGCCCAGTGGGTTGGACCAACAGCCGTTGAAGGGGGCAGAAGGTTTCATCATGCAGTTACGCCAGTCTCTGCAGGAGGTGGGCTACCAGGTGGGCGAGCCGCACCCCTTTACCAACCCTGCCGTCCCCGCGTGGATATGGCTGGTCACGGGAGGCTCTGCGCTGGTGGCAGGTGTGCTGGTGCTGGAGCGGCTTTTTGCCCTGCGTCCCTCGGCGTGGCTGGCTATCGGGGCTTTTCTGGTAGGTGTCGCCATCGTATCCACTGGCGGCGAAACGGGGCGCAAGCTCTGCGCCCTGTCGGCGGCGATCGCGTTTCCCCCCCTGGGCTTTCTACGCACCAATGTGCTGAGGCAAGCGCGGTCGTCGCTTGCATACGCTTTGACGGCGTTTGCCGGATTGACCCTGTTCAGCCTAGCAGGTGGTCTGCATGTGGTAGCACTGCTGGCGGAGCTGCCCTTCCTCGTGAAGGCAGACCAGTTTGCGGGCATCAAAGTAGCGCACCTTCTGTCGGTGCTGATGGTGGGCTTTGGCTATGCACTGGATACGGTCAATGCCCCTTCGTTTGCCGCCGCACGCGAGCGGATCCGCCAGCGATGGCGGCAGATCGCCCGCTATCCGCTCACCGCGGGGCTGGCGGTGACAGTGCTGATTGCGTTGGTGCTGTTGGCGCTGGTGTTGGTGCGCACCGGTAACGAACCGGGAGTGGGCGTTTCGGACCTTGAGATGAAGCTACGCCTGTTGCTGGAGCGGTATCTGCTGGCACGCCCGCGCACCAAAGAGTTCTTGGTAGGGCATCCTGCGCTGGTGCTTGCGCTGGCGCTGTCGGCAGAGGGCAGAGCACGAGCACTGTGGATTCCGCTTCTGCTCGTTGGCGTGATCGGGCAGGCGTCCGTGCTCAACACGTTGTGTCATATCCATACGCCGCTGGCGCTCTCCCTGCCGAGAATCTTGCTAGGATGGGCGCTGGGTGCTATAATAGGAACGCTGACGTTCGGGATCATCCGTCGGTGGGCGCCGCAAGAGAGTCAATGAGCCGCCAGGGAAGCGTGGTCTGCGGGTACTATGGGTTCGCCAACGCAGGCGATGAGGCGGTACTGGCGGGTTTGGTGCACGGCTTGCGCGCGGCGGGATATACCGAGCCGTTGAGCGTGTTGAGCGCGGACACGGCGTATACCGAACGCGAGCACGGGGTGTCGGCTATTACACGCACCCACTTGCAAGCGGTATGGCGTGCCCTGCGCCGACACCGTGTCTTGGTGCTTGGCGGCGGTAGCCTGCTTCAGGATGTCACCAGCGCGCGTTCTATCGTCTATTATTTAGGGATGCACGCGCTGGCGCGGCGTGCGCGATGCCGTGTGGCATGGATTGGACAGGGGATTGGTCCTCTGCGGCGCGGTTGGGCGAGACGGTGGACCGCGCGTGCGGGTACAGACGCCGATGTGGTAGTGGTGCGCGACCCGACGTCCGCCGAACTGCTGAGGGCTTTAGGAGTGCCCCAGGTGCAGATAGGGGCGGACCTGTCGTTTCTACTGCCTCCCGCCGATATAGAGCACGGATGGCAGGTTTTGCAGGAGGTGGGCATCGGCAGAGACAGTGCGCTGATGGCGCTCGCGCCGCGTCGCTGGGGGAAAGCCCGCACGGAGGTAGGGACGCTGTTTGCGGATCTCGTGCGGTTCGCTTGGCACGAGTGGGGCGTGCGAACGATACTGCTTCCCCTGCACGCAGGGCAAGACCGGGAAGCGGTACAGCAAGTCTCGGCGCGCGCACCGGACGCGATAGCGCTGTTAAAGCCGATGTCGGTGCGGGACGTCCAGAGTGTACTTGCCTGCTGTCAGGTGGTCATTGGCGTGCGTCTGCACGCGCTGATGCTGTCGGCGTCGTCGGGCGTACCTGCTCTTGCGGTGAGCTACGACCCGAAGGTACGCGCCTTCTGGGAGCAGGTGGCACCCGAGCATGTGGTTGACATGCAAGACGCCGGGGCGCAGATACTCAAAGAGCGGTTGGCCGAGATATGGCAACAACGGCAAGCACTAAGGGTACGGGTGACGGAGTTTGCGATGGAACAACGACGTCTGGCACAGCGCAATATCGAGGCTCTACTTGCACTGGGAATGTGAGGCGAGTGCCATCATGCGACCGATTCTGGGGCTATGTGCGCTTTGTCTGTGGGTATCGGCAGTGTGCCTTGCCCTGCCGACAGAGGAGCCAGTTCGCATCTCGGCAGAAGACGTGCGGGAGGTGGCTCGTCCGTCCCTCTTTCACAAGCGCATCCAGCCCAGCCGGTTAGAGGAGTTACTCTCCGCTCCGCCACAGGAAGCGCCCCCTGAACGTGCAACCGCCGTGCCATCGCCCGGCAACCGCCCCGCGCCCACACCCGAAGAACCACGACAACCTACTATTACCGTCCAGCGCAAGCAAATACAAAACGCTCGCCGCGCCAAAGACCCCTTCCGCGCCATCTCGGAGGAGTTTAACCGCAAGATTCAGCTCAGCGGCAGTAAAAAAATCGGCTTCCACCTCACCCGGGTCAGCGGCGATCGCAACGCCTACCGCGATTCCTACTACTTCGGGCAGGGGGGTAGACCGGTAACCGACTTCACCGAGCTCTCTATCATCGGCACGAAAGTGTTTGACCTGTTCAACTTCAACTGGCGCCTGACCAACACGCCTTTCGGCACGCCGCAGGACCGGCGGTTCTCCATCAACTACGAACGCGGCGGTACCCGCATTGACCTCGGCGACATCACCGCGGCGCTGGGTGGCAATGAACTGGTATCCTTCCACAAAACCCTGCGCGGCATTCACGTCAGCACTCGGCTCAGCCGGTCGCTCCCGCTGAAGATCAGCGGCATCTACAGCGAAACGCGCGCCACCGCCCGCACCAGCGTCATCTACGGCAACGACAGCGGCGGTCCCTATTACCTCAACGCCAGCCAGATCCTGGACGGCTCGGAGCGGGTACGTGTGGACGGGCGCGAAATGGTGCGCGGGCGGGACTATGAGATCGACTACTTTAGCGGGCTACTGACCTTCAAGGAAGGCATTATCGTCCCGCGCACCTCCACCATCTTAGTCAGCTTCGAGTCTGAGGGCTACAACGAACCTTCGGGCAGGCTGACAGGGTGGCGGGTGGAGGCTCCGCTTGGCTCGCTCAACGTGGGGATGATTACCCTGCGGCAGTCTGCCCGCTCCTCCACAGGGTTGCGCACCAAGACCGAGCGCTTCTACGGCTATGGCAACCCGCTTTCGCCCTATGAACTGCAGTACCCTGTGGAGCCAGGCAGTGCGGTGATTGCCACAGTGGATGGCGTGCCCCAGCGGCAGGGTACCCAGCGCGGCGACGGCGACTTCTTCGTGGACCCGGATATCCCCTATCGGGTCTACTTCAACCGAGCCATCCCGTCTACCAGCATCATCAGCATTACCTACGTGCCACGCCTGACGGGCAACGCCACGCTGGGCTCGCGCTGGGTGACGGGCTACGATGTGAACTGGCAACTCGGCAAACTGGGCAGTATCGGCTTCTACGCCGCACGAAGCAATGCCCAACGGGGCGCTACCACCCAGCAAGGACAGGGCAAGATGCTCAACGCCACCCTGAACCTGGGCACTTTCCGCTGGACCACCCTGTGGCGCGATATCGACCCCGACTTCGTGACCGTCGAGAGCGTGGGCTTCCGTCGCCAGGAGAAGGGCTACAGCCATACCATCGAGTACCTGGGCAATCAGCGGTTCAACGCCCGCCTGACGATAGACCGCACACAGGTGCCAGACTATCTGGGCAGCTATCTGAGCGGTTCACAGAGGACGGGCACCGCCTCGGTGAGCAATACCTCCCTCGATGCCACCCTCAACCTGCCGAAGGCGCCGCAGATACATCTCTCCTGGCTCAGACAAAGCAACAGCTCTGGCAGCTACGGCTCCAGCCAGACCGAAAGTCGTACCGTCAGCCTCACGCATCGGCTGGGCAGTGTGTCCCTCAGTCTGGACCTGCTCAGCACGCGCGCCAACAGTGTCAGCACTTTCACCACCGGTGGTAATAGCACTACCAACCGTTATGACAGCTCCAACGACACCCTGCGCCTGACATGGAACTGGAGCCCAAGCGAGCGACTGGCGTTCAACGGCGTGCTGGCACGCGGACGAACCCGCTCGGCAAACAGCAGTAACGACGTGCAGGATGTGAACGTCGGCGTGAAATGGCTCCCGTTCAAGACCCTCACTCTCAACTACCAGTATGTCGTGCGCGACTCGGGCACCATCTCCAGCACGGGCGGTTTTATCGGCGGCAATCTCGGCGGGTCGTTCATCGGTCCGGGAGGGTATCAGTCGGGTTGGGGGGTGGGCTACGGTGCCGGAGGCAACTACAGTGGTGGTTACTACAACCCGATCTCCAGCGGGTTGACCTACTCTAGCATCGGCGTGAAGAACCGCTCGCACAACCTGGCGCTGAGCTATATGCCCAACGACAATCTGTCGGTGGATGTGAACTGGACCCAGCAGCTAAGCGCGGGCGATAACCTGACCAACACCGATATGCAAGGTGTGAACTTCGGGGTGAACTACCGCCTGTCGGACAAAACCAATATCGCGCTCAACTATACTCGCCAAAACGTCCACTATGTGGGCAGTAGCGACGGCGCCAACACCGACATCGCCTATCTCTCCCTACGCACCGAGCTGACGCGCAAGCTGGTGCTGAACTTTCAGGTGCAGAGGATGCTCTCCGCCAGCCTGTTCAGCCTGGGCGGGAGTGGTCAGAAGCAGGACCAGAAGATGCTGGCATACTCGGTGCGCCTGGAGTATCCGTTCGCGCCGCGCCAGAGCGCGTTCCTGGAGCACCGCTTCTCGGACGTGCAGGGGTTCTTCGGCAGTGTAGACCGCGACAGCGCGCTGGGCTACGAGTACGAGATCAACCGCTATCTGGCGTTCACCCTCAGCCTGCGCCTGCAAGAGCGCGCCAACCGCGACCCACAGTACGCCAACTACAACTACAAAGCGTTTACCCTCGACGCCGACATCAACGCACGTTTCTAAGAGCACACATCCCCCTTAGCGAGATGTAAACTGACATATCTAAGCACAGAATTGTCATTATTTTGCATTGCGCAAAAATGCGCATGATTATGATATAACGGCGTCCAAATGCACCTTGTGGAGGGGTTGCCTAGATGCATCATGAGCCATATCTTGCGCACACCTTTTACGGCGGTCATCCGCAGCTGTTGGTGGAACATCTGCGTAACGTGGCAGAGGCCGCCGCTCAATTTGCCGAAGCGTTCGGGGCAGAACAAGAAGCATATCTGGCTGGAATCCTGCTCGACCTCGGCAAGTACCGGTGATCTGTTTCAGAAGCGTCTGAAAGGACAGGCACAAGGCATAGACCACTGGAGCGCGGGGGCGTGGGTGGCATTGACAGAGCACCAATCCGTAGCCTCGGCGATGGCCATCTGGGGGCATCATATCGGGCTTCAGCAGATGGACTCTGCCGCTCTCCGCTCGCTGAGCCCCGAGAAGCTGGCCAAACAGCAACCCCTGAACCTAAGGCTCTCCCACCCTTCGGTAGATGAACTCAAAGCACGTCTGGAATCGGATGGGTTGCGTGTTACTAAGCCACAAGCCTTTGTTTACGACCAAGGGGTGGACCCATCTGGGCAGATGTTGGATGTGCGCCTGTTGTTCTCCGCGTTAGTGGACGCCGACTTTCTGGACACCGCAAGGCACTTTGGCGAGGAGCGACCTACGGGCCCGCCGCTGGAACCAGAGAAGGCTTTGCCAGTGCTCGAGCGCTACATACAGAGCCTCAGAGCCCAAGCGCAAAGCTCCTCAGCCGTTCAGCAGATGCGAAACATGCTGTGGGAATCTTGCATGTCGGCCGCGGATGGTCCAACCGCCACCCAACCCGCATTCTGCCATCTGCACGATGAGATCCAGAAAAGCGGCAATATCGGTTGGATGCCACGCGAGATCGTTCAGGATGTGTCCAAGCTGTTTCATCTGAGCCGACGTACGGCGGTGGTGCGACGCGATAGCCAACCTGTTTCGTGGGAAGAACTGGCGGAGGAGCTCCGTCAACACAAGCAGGCGTTGTGTGTGGTGAACATCAAGCGCCATGCCAAGGTGCTAGCATCCCTACTGCGTCAAAACAGCGCTGCCCCCCACGTCTTCCATCTGCCGACGCTGATGTGTCCGGCGCATCGACAGGTGGTGCTGGAAGAGGTCAGGCGACGCTTGAAGAACGACGAGCCGTGCCTGCTCATCTCCACACAGTGCGTCGAAGCGGGCGTGGATGTGGACTTCCCCGTGGTGTACCGCGCCCTTGCACCTCTAGACAGCATCGCGCAGGCGGCGGGGCGTTGTAACCGCAACGGCAGGTGGCAAACCGGTGAGGTCATCCTGTTCGTCCCCGAGGAGGAGAAGTACCCGCCGGGCGCATACCAGCAGGCGACAAGCGTAACCAAAGCATACCTGGCCTCGCTTTCGGGCGTCGACCTGCACTCTGCCGGGTTCTATGACGGCTACTACCGCCTGCTGTACGACATCACCAGACCGGAAAACCTGAACAAAGACCTGGACAACCACATCCAGGCGAAGAATTTCCCCGAGGTGGCGCGACTGTATCGGCTGATTCCCGATGTGACCATCAACGTGCTGGTGTCCTACGATCAACACGCGTACGAGTCGCTGGCAGACGAAGCACGCCAGCGTGGGCTAACGGGCTAGTGGATACGCCGGGCACGTCCCCACGTGATTGGGGTATATCGCCCACGTTCCCAGCACACCATCGCGCAGTTTCTGGAGCCGATACCCGTGCGTGGCAAGCCAAGCGACGACTGGTTCATTTACACCGAGCCGTCACACTACGACCAACTGCTGGGGCTTAACCCGCAGGAGGCACCCGAAAACTGGATCCTATAAGGAGGTGAGCCCAAATGAAGCCCACTCGATTCCGTGTTCGTGTCTGGGGCGAGTTTGCCTGTTTCTCCCGCCCCGAGATGAAGGTCGAGCGCTTCAGCTACCCCGTCATCACGCCCTCTGCCGCGCGGGGTATCCTCGACGCCATCTACTGCAAGCCGGTGAAGTTCCGCTGGCAAGTTCTGCGCGTGGAGCTCTTGCCCCCACCGCGTTACATCGCCCTGCGGCGCAATGAGGTCAAAGAGCGTGCTCCGTCCGAACGCACCATCCTGCAGTGGACAACCGGTGATGTGCAACCTCAGCCCATCCTCGCCGATGCCGATGCGGACATCACCGGCTCCGACGCCAAGGGGCGCACCCAACGCCAGACCATGGCGCTGAAGGACGTGCACTACCGCATCCACGCCGAAATCCGTCCGTGGGAAGGCTTCGAGAACGAACTACCCGCTCTAGAAGCGCAGTTCCAGCGACGGGCAAGGCGCGGACAAGCGTTCTATCAGTCTTATCTGGGGTGTCGAGAGTTCCCTGCCAACTTCGCACTGTGCGAAGAGGACGAACAGGAGCCTCAGCCCTTTCCGCTTGATATGAACGTGGGCTGGATGCTGTACGATGTGTTTGACCTCTCCCGACGGGGCGATGCTAACGCGCCACCCTTCATCAGCCTGTTTGAAGCGCGCATCGTGGCAGGGGTGATGGACATCCCCGAATTCGACGACCCCGCCGTGCGCAAACCGCCACGGGCACCCGCAACACAGGAGGTGCTGGACCTATGATAGACCGACTGGTACAGTATGCCCAGCAAAAAGGGCTTGCAACCACTCCCGGCTTGGCACCCAAAACGGTGAGATGGATCATCTGGCTGGGCGATCACGGACAACTGCTGGAGGTGATAGAGCTCGGTGACCCCTCAGGGAAGAAGAACCCTGGAAAGCAGTTCCAACAGTGTCCAGACCTTCAGCAGAACGAGCTGATCGCGGGCGGAGTCACCCGCAGTCACTTCCTGGTGGACACCTGCGAGGTGGCCACTCTGCTCGATGTGCCGGAGGACGCCGACAAACCGAAGGCAAAGCACGCTTACTTCATCCAACTGCTCGAGGAGGCGGGGCAGAGCATGCGCGAATGTGCCATCGCCGGGCAGGCGTTGAGGGACCCGACCACTTTGCAAAAGGTGCGTGATAGGCTCACCAGCTGAAGGCGAGACCCAGCGACAAGGTCACCCTTCGGGTCGGCGACTGTACCCTGGTAGAAAGTAGGGCGTGGCATGATTGGTGGCACAGGTACCGCTCGGGGCTAAACCCACAGCAGGGCGGGCAAAGCATGCTATGCTTCGCCACGGGACAGGTGACCGTTCCCATACCGACCCATCCCAAAATCACCGGGCTGGCAGACGTAGGCGAACAGCCCACCGGTTTCGTGCTGGTTGGGTTCGATAAGCCCGCCTTCGCCTCGTACGAGCTGTCGTAATCCGCCAACTGCGCCATGTCCGAACAAGCCGCCTATGCCTATCGCGCCGCGCCCGATCACCTTCTGGGAGAAAACAGCCACCGTCTGGTCAACCAGAAGGTAGTGTACTGGTACAGCCAGACCACCACTCCTGAGGACGACCCTATCGCGATATTGCTGGGTGAGAGCCAAATCCAGCAAGAGGTCTCTGCGTTGGAGCAGATACGCCGATTGCTGGAATCCGTTTGGCGAGGCGAGCGCGCCACCCTGCTGGACGCACGCTACTATGTGTTAACCCTCTCGGGTTCAGGGGGGCGCGTCATGGTGCGCGATTGGGTAGAGGGCGACTTCCGCGAGCTCGTACAGAACGTCAACGCCTGGTTCGACGACCTGTCCATCGTGCACAGGGACGGCAAGCGTCTTGCGGACCCACCCAAGTTTCTGGCGGTCGCAAGGGCACTGGCGCGAAAAACCAAGAAGAAGGACGAGAGGAAGGACGTGCCTGCTCCCATGCTGACCAAGCTGCTCCACAGTGCCCTCAAAAAGGAGCCTATCCCACGCGATGTGATGGCGCAAACCTTAGCGCGTGTGAAGGCGGATATCGTGCAAGACGAACGACGCGACAAACAACGAGCCAAACAAGACGAACCGTTCAACCATGCCCGAATGGGCTTGTTGAAAGCCTATCTTATCCGACAAGGAGGTAAGGACATGCAGGCTCATCTGAACCCCAACCATCCCAGCCCCGCTTACCACTGCGGCAAGTTAATGGCTGTGCTGGCGGATCTCCAGCGTGCCGCCCTGCCTGACGTGGAAGCCGGCATTGTGCAGCGCTTCTATGCGGCGGCTTCGGCCACCCCTGCGTTGGTGCTGGGGCGAATTGTGCGCACCGCCCAGTTCCACATCGACAAGGTGCGTGCCGACAGCGCCGGCCTCGCCGCCTGGTACGAATCGCGTATCGCCGAGATTATGTCTGCCATTGGCGACACGATGCCACGCACGCTTATCCTGGAAGAGCAGAGCCTGTTCGCACTGGGCTACTACCAGCAACTGGCGCACCATCGCGCCGGCAAATCTCATGACAAGGAGGAGCAGACCAATGAGTAACACCATCCAGAACCGCTACGACTTCCTGTACATCTTCGACTGCGAAAACGGCAACCCCAACGGCGACCCCGACGCTGGCAATGCCCCGCGCGTGGACCCCGAGGATATGCACGGGCTGGTCAGCGACGTCGCCCTCAAGCGCCGCGTGCGCAACTACGTGCAGGTCGCCAAAGGCAACGAGCCGCCCTATGCCATCTTCGTGCAACACGCCACCAACCTCAACACGCGCATCATGGAAGCGCACGAGCAGACCGGCGGCTTTGACCCCAAAAACCGCACGCGGGATAAGGTGGATTCGGCTCGCAAGTGGATGTGCGAGAAGTGCTATGATGTGCGCACTTTCGGGGCGGTGATGAGCACGGGACCCAATGCAGGGCAGGTGCGCGGACCGGTGCAGTTCTCCTTCGCCCGCTCCCTGCATCCCATCCTGCCGCTGGATATCTCCATTACCCGCATGGCGGTCGCCGAAGACGTCAAGGGTGCTAAGTCTAGCCAAGACTATCGGCAATGGGAAGCCCAGCAGGATGAGGACAAACTGCGCACCATGGGGCGCAAACAGCTCATCCCCTACGGGCTGTACGTAGCCAAAGGGTTCGTGAGCGCGCACCTGGCGGAGGGCACCGGATTCACGCAAGAGGACCTCGACACCTGCTGTGGGAGGCGCTGATGAACATGTTTGACCACGACCGCTCGTCCAGCAAGGGCATGATGAGCGCACGCAAGCTGATCGTGTTCAAGTATGTGGGCACGGATAGCGACCACGAACAGCGCCAGCGTCAGGCGAAGCTGGGTTGCGCCCCGCATGGCAGTTGCTGGACCTAGGGCGGATCGTGGAGATACGGCTCAAGGGGGGAATCGCTAGCCCGCGCCGGTTCGAGAATTACGAGGTGCTCATCCATCGCGACCGCGTGCCTAACGGGGTGGAGATAGAGGAACTGCTGTAGTGCCTCCTGCCCGTCTGCGGGGAGGGTAACGGCTCACTACGTTATGCTGAGCGACAGCCCTGTTGTCATGCTGAGCGGAGCGAAGCATCTCGTTTGAGATTCTTCGCCTTGCGGCTCAGAATGACATCTTTGTTGTCATGCTGAGCGATAGCCCCGTTGTCATGCTGAGCGACAGCGAAGCATCTCGTTTTTGAGATCCTTCACTGCGTTCAGGGTGACGCAGACACGAGCCCCTTCGCTGACGCTCAGGGTGACGAAAAACTGGAGGGCGAGGCTCCTGCCGAGCCGAACCCCCTCCCCACCCGCGGGGAAACGGCTCACCAGGAGGTTCGTCCTCCAGTAGCTGCGGAGAGGGAACCTACCGCCTGCCCCTCTGCCAGCGGTCATAAAAGACCGCTACAATCACCATCCCACCGATAAGCACCTGTTGCCACTCTACCTCCACGTTTAACAGGTTACAGCCGTTGCGAATAATCGCCATTAGGAACGCCCCCAACAGGGTGCCGATGATACTACCTTGCCCGCCCATCAGGCTGGTGCCGCCGATGACCGCCGCGGCGATGGCGTCCAGCTCCCAGCCTTTGCCCGCCGTGGGTTGGGCAACGGTGGCACGGCTCGCCTGAAGCACACCCGCCAGCCCCGCGCACATACCGCACAACACGAAATAGGTGGTTTGATACCGCACCAGCGAGATGCCCGACAGCCGCGCCGACTCGGGGTTGCCGCCGATCGCGTAGCAGTAACGCCCCAACCGGGTGTAACTCAACAGCAGGTGAAACCCTACCGCCACCACGATCAGCACTCCCAGCGCCCAGTCCCGCCCGATGCGCTCGAAGCCGGGGGCGATGCCTACCAGCGACACCCCTCCGCTGACGAGCAGTGCCGTGCCGCTCGCCATGCCCAACATGCCCAGCGTGACCACAAAAGCGGGCATACGCAACCGGTTGGTAACCAGCCCGTTGAACGCCCCACATACCGCCCCTGTCAGCAATCCCACCAGCACGCCAACCCCTGCGTTCGCGCCCTGCTTCATGGCATGTACCGCGGTCACTCCGCTCAGTGCCAGCACCGCCCCGACCGACAGGTCAATGCCTCCGGAGATAATCACCACCGTCTCGCCAATGGCAAGGATGGCGACAGAGACCGTCTGCACGGCGACAGTGCGCAGGTTCTCCCAGGTGAGGAAGTTGGGGGTCTGCGTGCTGAGGAACAGCCCGAGGATCACCAGAAAGGACAGCGGTGCCAGTACCTGACGATAGGTACCGCGGGGGGCTATCCCTAACCCGTGCTTCGTGCTGTTCGCTCTCAATACCTGATGTCCCCGACCCGTTGTGGAAGACTCGCCACAGATGGCTTAGCGCCAACAGCAGTCACCGGCGAGCGCAGGTAATAGCGTACGTTAGTCACCACCACTCCCGGGATATTAGCCACAGCCATTTTGATAAGGAAGGCTGAATTCGCGTGCAGGATTCGTTCCCACCAGCGATTCACGACGAATTCAGGAACCACTACCGTCACCAGATGACCGGGATGGTCGGTTTGAACCTGCTGGATATATTCTACAAGGGGCGATAGTAAGGAGCGGAATGGCGACTCGATGATGACCAGCGGCACCTCCTGCCCCCATTGCATCCAGCGTGCTTTAAGAATCTCGGCATTGGCGGGGTCAATCTCAATGTGGATAGCCCGCACGTCGTCGCTGATCTGCCGAGCGTAGTTTAGTGCGGGAATAACACCCCGGTGCACATTATGCACCAGCAACAAAACGGTATGTGGCACCGGCACAAACGGTTCTGGCACACTGCCTACCAGGGAGAGCTGGCTCCTCAGCGACTCATAATGGGCTTTGACCTGACCAAACAGCCACATCAGCGTAGGGATGATGAGCACAACGATCCATGCACCTTGCAGGGCTTTTTCGACGATAACCACCATGAGCACGATGGCGGTAATAACAGCTCCAACGCCATTTACCACTGCTTTCCACTGCCAGCCCTTGCCTCGTTGCATAAGCCAGTGCCGTACCATGCCCGCTTGCGACAGGGTGAACGAGAGAAAGACCCCTACCGCATACAGCGGGATCAGGCGGTCCACATGTCCATGAAAGGCAACTATAAGAATGCTAGAAAACACGCCCAGCAAAATAATACCGTTGCTGTACACTAGGCGATCGCCCAGGTTAGCAAGTTGGCGCGGCACGAAACCATCACGTGCCAGAATAGCGCTGAGGCGGGGGAAGTCGGCAAAGGAAGTGTTGGCGGCCAACAGCAAAACCAACGTCGTGCCAATAAGAACCAGAGCGCGTGCCAGGATGTTGTCGTGGAATACGGCTCTTGCCACCAAAGACACTGCCGATTCCTGGTCAATACCGTGTGCGTAGATGACATGATTGACCTGTGCTAGATAGGATATACCAAAGGTCAACCCCCCGAGCAGGACGCTCATCACGACCAGAGTAATCGCAGCGTTGCGGCTCTCGGGGGGGCGGAACGCCCGAACCCCATTACTGATCGCTTCTACGCCTGTTAAAGCTGCACATCCACTGGCGAAGGCTTTCAACAGCAGGCTAAACGTCACAACAGTGGTCGCCATAGGCTGGGGCTGATGAAGGGGATATGGCGGGATTCGCAGCACATGGTGTTCCCACACGCCCCACAGGATCATCCCGAACGCGGTTATCAGAAAGAAGTAAACCGGAAGGGCAAACAGCGTGCCCGATTCCCTCACCCCGCGCAAATTCGCCAGGGTAATAAACAGTATAACCCCAAGGCACAAAAGGGTCGTCAGGGGCGCCAAATCTGGGATAAGCGAGGTAAGCTGCTGAATCCCGGAGGCAACACTCACGGAGACTGTTAAGACGTAGTCTGTTAACAATGCCGCCGCTGCCAACAGCCCCATGTGGACAGAGAGGTTCTCCTTTGCGACGATATAAGAACCCCCTCCGGATGGATAAGCGTGCACGGTTTGGATATAGGAGGTGGTCACTATCCACAATAGGACAACGATACCTGCTGCTACCGGTACAACCCAATGTATGCCTGCCGTGCCCGCCAGGGTGAGGGTCAGCAAAATCTCCTGGGGGGCATAGGCCGAAGAGGAAAGGGCGTCAGTGCAAAATACCGGCAACGCCAGTACCTTCGGTAGCCGTTGAAACTCCGCTTGCTCCGTCGGCAGGGGATGTCCTACAACGACGCGGCGCAGTTGTGACCAGATACCCATATTGTTTATCCCCTCTATCGTTGTGAAAACGCTAGGAAGATATGAAACCTCGTATGAGTATAACACCAGGCGCGGGCGTTTTCAAGTGCTCTCAATCCAACCAGTACCGAACGTTGGTAATCACCACACCGCGCAAGCCGCCCAGAGCCATCTTAATCAGAAACGCCGCGTTATAGTGCAGGAACCGCTCCCACCATTTGGTCACGACGAACTCGGGCACCACCACCGTAATCAGATGGCGCGCATGCTCGGCACTTACCTGCTTCACGTACTCCACTACAGGACCGATCAGCGAGCGATAGGGCGATTCGATGATCACCAACGGCATATCGCCCGCCCATGGCTCCCACAGGTCTTTGATGCGCTGCGTCTCTGCAGGGTTAATCTCGATATGCACAGCGCGACAGTCTTTCGCGATCTCCCGGGCATACTCCAACGCAGGGATCACCCCGCGGTGCACACCGGAGACCAGCACCAGCACCGTGTGTGGCGGTAGCGGCTCGGGCTCGTAACCAATCAGCGTGAGCCGGGCACGCACCTTCTCGTAGTGGCGCTTGACCTGCATGAACATCCAGATGATAATCGGGATAACGACGATGACTATCCATGCACCCTGCGGGCCCTTCTCTACGATGATGACCAGCAACACGATGCCCGTTGCCACCGCGCCGATACCGTTGGCCAGCACCTTCCACTGCCAGCCCTTGCCTCGTTGCATGAGCCAGTGCCGCACCATGCCCGCCTGCGACAGGGTGAACGCGGTGAATACACCCACCGCATACAGCGGGATCAGGCGGTCTACGCTGGCGCTGAAGGCGATTACCAGAATGGACACGAACACCGCTAGCAGGACAATGCCGTTGGAGAAGACCAGGCGGTCGCCCAGATTCGCCAGCTGCCGGGGCGCGTAGCCATCTCTTGCCAGGATCGAGCTGAGGCGGGGGAAGTCGGCATAGGCGGTGTTGGCGGCGAGCACAAGGATGACCGTGGTTGTCAACAGCACCACCCCGCGCCACACAGGGTCATCGTGGAACACCACTCGGGCAACCATGGAAATGACCGACTCGGCGCTGGCATCACCCTCGCTGTGCCCCGTGTAAATGATGTGGTACTTCTGGGCAATGTAGGAGATGCCCAGGAAGATGGTGCTCAGGATAGCTCCCATAGCGAGCAACGTTTGCGCCGCGTTTTTGCTCTCTGGAGGACGGAACGCCTGCACGCCGTCCGTGACCGCTTCGATACCTGTCATGGCAGCACAACCAGACGCAAACGCCCGCAGAATCAGCCCCAGCGAGACCACGTGCAGAGCCTGCTGAGCCGCCTCCTCCGGCGGCTTGTAGGGGCGCGGATGGTAACCGAACAGTGGACCGAACACCCCGACCGCCACCGTGCCCAGCATGGTCACCACAAAGAAATAGACCGGGATGGCGAACAGCAATCCACTCTCCTTTGCCCCACGCAGGTTCGCCAAAGTCAGGAACCAGATCGCCGCCAGAGCCAGCTCCGTCTGATAGGGAGCCAGATGGGTGAAGAACGAGGTAATCTGCTGCACCCCCGCGGTGATACTTACCGCCACCGTCAGCACATAGTCGGTCAATATCGCCGCCGCCGCCAGAAGCCCCCAGTTCGTGCCCAGGTTCTCACGAGAGACGATGTAGAGGTTCCGCCTCCCTGCGGATAGGCATGAACCGTCTGCGTGTAAGAGATGACGACTATCCATAACAGTACGATGATAGCGATGGAGATGGGAACCGTCAGGTGTAGCGCATGTGGTCCCGCGATCAACAGGTTGAGAAGGATCGCCTGCGTGGCGTATGCGGTCGAGGACAGGGCATCCGAGGCGAATATCGGCAGTGCCAGTACCTTCGGCAGTCGCTGATGCATGATTTGCTCGGTAGACAGCGGTGAACCGAAAAGGATTCGCCTCACCAACGACCAATCCAGTCGAAACTGCGAACCTTTTGCCATCTCTCGCCAACCACCCCTAGTTTCCTCAAGCCATTTCACAATTGGCGCGTCATAATCCTGCTTGAACCTTATTTTTGGTTCGCTTCGCGAAGCAGATGTACAATTTGTGGAGTGCGTTGGGGGTTGACATCATACGCATCGCCGGGGCTCATCCAGTTCCAGATGAGCACCAGGGGGATATTCCACCTTCTGCACTGCTCCAGCACGTTGCGCAGGAAGGGGGCATGGGCACGCTGGTCGTAGTCGTCGCCTGTCTCGCCAATGTACAGCGGCTTGCCGATGCGGTCGGCGGCGCGTTTGAAGACTGCCAGCACCTGCGCCGAGTCCTCATCCCTGTTGCCGAAGCGTAGGTTGTCGTGCTTGCGATAGAAATGGATGCTGATAAGGTCTATGGGGTCTGGGTGCGTGTCGCGCAGATAGATCTGCATCTCCTGCTCGCTGTCCTCTGTCCAATCGCCTTTGCCCTGTGCCTTGCGCAGATGCTGAGCGGCGGGGCGCGGCGCCGAGAACCCAGAGCCGAGCAGGTGGTTCGGGTCTAGCCGCCGGATGAACTGCGCCCACTCTTTCAGGAACGGTATCATCTGCTCGGTGGTGAAGTGATCCCGACGCAGGCGCATGTACGCTGTTCCCTCGTGCATGGGGTTCAGGTCGCTCCTGCCGTAGGGGAACATGAACTCCAGGTCCGCAACTAGGTTCATCTCGTTGGTCAGCTCCCAGAAGAGGACAGTCGGCTCGTTTTTGTAGCGAGAGACCAGCTGGTAAGTATACAGCCACAGGTACTGGCGCGAGCGCGAATGGGGGTTGGTCAACATATCTTGCACGCACTCGTTCGCCATGTCGGGGAAGAGGTACAGGTTCCAGTGGATGACGGGGATCAGCCGGATGTCCAGCCGTTTGGCGGTCTGTATCAACTCATCGAACGCGCCCCAGTAGACCTTCTCGTTCGACCAGTTGCGCATGTGCGAGGGGTAGAAGCCCACCCCACAGAAGCGGACAATGGTAAAGCCCTGCTTGGCACCCTCCTCCATCGCCTGCACTGCCTGCGCCTTTGGCTCGCCGCCCTCCAGAAAGCGCAGGAAGAGGTCGAACTTGTTCACCCCTACCCGGCGCAGAGGCTTGCCGTCGAGCAGTAACCGCGTACCTCGTCGCTGAAGAAAGCCTTTGCCGTTACCTGATGTCGGCAGACACAACAAGATACCCTCGCGCATCACCAGTCACCTCGTGTAGGCGTAGGGAAACGTCACTTCCAGCCGTGTTCGCACGGCGTCCACGTGCGGGTGTTATACCGGATTGCACATTCGAAACGCCGGGCAGGGCACCGAGGGCTTCACCGTGTGCAGTTTCAGAATCTCCGCGTCCACGCGCAGGGCTTTCGCCACGTCGTAGATCGCCTGCGCGGCGATTCCTCCCAGCGTCGGGGGGTCAACACCCAAGCGCGCGTTCAACACGAGCATCGCCTGACGCACGTCGCCTAGCTCCTCCCCGCCGAACGCAGGCTCGGCGTCATTGCCCAGCAGGCTCACGCCCATCACCTGTCCCTGACAGTAGAGCGCGATCTTGATATGCAGAACCTCACTCCCGCGTGACTGCGCCGCCTGACGTAGACGGTGCATCAGCAGTTGCGCGTACTCTCGCGCTGAAGACGGGTTCGCCAACCAACTGCACCGAAGCGTTCAGCCAGCCCAGCTTCGCGCCGCCGATCTCGTACACGCTGTAGTCCGCCTTTTCCAACACCCGCGAGCCGGGGGGGCCTCCTGCAGAACCATCTGCATCCACTCCTCGACGCCATCGCCGCGCAAAGCCGAGATAGCGAGGATGGGCTTGTTCGGGTGATGCTGGCGCAGTGCCTCTATCAGTCGGTGTGCCTCCTCGGTGGAGAGTTTGTCCACTTTGTTCAACACCAGGATGTCCGCCTCTTCCAGCTGGCGGTGGAAAATGGGGGCGAAACTGCGGGCAAACTCGCTAGGGCTTTCCTCCAACAGCATCGCGTACAGGCGCATGGGGTCTATCAGCACCGAGAAGGGCGCGATTCGAAACACTCCGCCGTAGAACCGTTTCAGCGGAAGGATGACCGTCGCCACCGTGTCGGCGCAGCTGGCGACCGGCTCGGCGATCAACACGTCCGGCTCCTGAAGCAGAACCCGCTCGGTGGCGTCTAGCAGGTCGTTGAACTCACAGCCAAAGCATCCGCCCGACACCTCCGCTACCGGCATTCCGAATCGGCTGATCAGCGCGGAGTCCACCATCTCGTCGGCGTGGTCGTTGGTCACCAGACCGATGTTCAAGCCATCCTGCAGAAGTCGGCGTGCCAGTGCTGCCATCGCGGTGGTCTTGCCTGCACCTAGAAAGCCTCCCACAAAGATCAGATGCGCCGGCTTCACCGTGCTGAGCGGCTTGTGAGGAACCAGTTGTTCCGACACTTTGCTTGCCCCCTTTCCATCACTACTCTACCCTTCGCCCGGCGCGGGTGACATTCCTGCTGGAGGCTTTAGTCCAGCAGTTCGTAGCGCGTGTTGCGCCGGCGAGGCTCGTAGCCCGCACCGCGTATCAACCGCTCCATCTCGCTGGCGGTGGGAATGAACTTGCTTCCCGCAGCCGACACCACGTTCTCCTCAATCATGATGGAGCCGAGGTCGTTGATGCCGTAGCCCAGTGCAATCTGCGTGATTTTGGGTCCCTGTGTCAGGATGGAAGCCTGCAGATTGGGCACGTTGTGCAGTATCAGCCGAGCTATCGCCACCGTGCGCAGGTAGTCGTAGCCAGAGGCTTTTGGGATGTGCGGCAGTTCGGTCTCCTCCGGCTGGAAGTTCCACGCGATGAAGGCGCGAAAACCGCCCGTTCGCTCTTGCAGTTGCCGAATGCGCAGAAGGTGCTCCACGCGGTCCTCTATCGTCTCCACATGCCCAAACATCATGGTGGCGGTGCTATAGATGCCCATCTCGTGTGCGATACGCATACAGCTCAGCCATTCGTCCACCGTATGCTTGTAGGGCGCGATCTGCGCACGTACGCGGTCCACCAGGATCTCACCGCCACCGCCCGGGATAGACTGCAAACCCGCCTCGCGCAGGCGGTACAGGGTCTGTTCGATGCTCAGGCGGGAGATGTGGGCGATATAGATGATTTCGGTGGGCGAGAGGGCATGGATGATGACCTGCGGGAACCGCTCACGAATCGCCGAGAAGAGGTTCTCGTAGTAGTCCAGCTTGAGGCGCGGGTTCAAACCGCCCTGTATCAGCACCTCCACCCCGCCCACGTCCACCAGCTCCTGAATCTTGGCGAAAATCTCGTCCAGCGAGAGCGTGTATCCTTCTGCATCGCCCGGCACGCGGTAGAAGGAACAGAACTTACAGCGCACCCAACAGACGTTGGTGTAGTTGATAATGCGCCCCACCACGTAGGTAACGATGCGGTTGGGATGGATACGCTGGCGCACAAAGTCGGCTAAGGCGGCGATCTCGGGCAGGCAGGGATACCGAAACAGCCACACGCCGTCCTCAAAGGAGAGCGGTTCACCCGAATAGACTTTGTCCGCGATACGCTCAATGGTTATCGGTGCAGACACAACCTGTGTTTGGCTCATGGCAAGACCCCTGGTAGAGATGTACAACTCCATTATACCTTTTGCGCGCGTGCGGTCGTACCAAAAAGCCGTATCGGGCCATTCGGGGGAATGCCGCCTGTTGATGAAGGTCGGATGAGCAATCATAACATGTAGTTTATGCATTGTATATATTGATTAAAATTTTCACTACTGCTAGAAGCAATCTTATAGAAGCAATCTTAATAAAATTCTCTTAACATTGATAAAGTATATAATATATGCCGTTCTGCAACGCGAAAGTCAAACTGGTTAAGGTATGACTTTGCTGGACCAGACGGTTGCACCCGCCCCGAAAGGCGGGCGCGGGTTGAAACACTGACATGACCTAAGGAGGACACGTAACCGATGTTTGGGAGAAACCGTTTTAGCATGATCTTACAGGGCGTCGTGCATCAGCTACGTTTGGCGGCGTTCGTGGGTGTTGCAGTGCTGATGACCAACGCATTACCGGCACAGCAGTCCGCATCGGTACAGGATTTGCAGGCGGAGATCGCCCGCCTGCGGACGCAGGTTGCCGAACTGGAAGCGCTCAAAGGGAAACTGGACAAGCTGGAGAAGCAGTTGCAGGACATGCAGAAGGCAGGACAGGTGACCCCGGCGAACCGCGAGTCACGTATTACCATTGACGGGCGAACGTTCGCCGGGCTGTTCAGCTCACAAAGCGACGGTAGTTACCCAAACCGCGGTGTGGACATCCCAGACAGCAAAATCCGCTTTACCTTCAACCCCTTGCCCTATATCACGGTGGTCAACCGATTCAGCACCAACCGCGCCGCAACCGGTGGGTTCGATTACTTCTACGTAGACATCAAAGACTGGGGCGGCGCATGGAAAGGGCACCTCCTGCGCATCGGCAAGCACAAACTGGACATCGGGCAGGAAATATGGACGGATAACCCAGTGGAAAGCATATTGATCACCAACGCCGTTTCGCACGTGAGCGGCTACGACGAAGGCATCAACCTGCGCGGTCCCCTCACCACTGGCACGCGCCCCTGGAGCTATTCGCTGGAGCTGGTTCACGGCAACCAGGGGTTTGGGTCGCCTCCGGCGGAGCTGGCATGGGGAGCCAAAATCGGCGGTCTGGTGAGCGACCAGGTTCATGTCTCGCTGACCTACCTGCGAACGGGTAATCTGGTGAAGCGCAACGGAACCGTCGACAAGACCGATATCAACGTCGCCGAAGTGTTGGATGCCCCTACGGGCGCAACGGGGTGGCGACGCAGTCTCTGGGAGGTTGACCTGCGGTACGGCTACGGCAAAGAGGGCATCAAATCGTTGGTGGGCAGTGTGCTGGATACGCCCTGGCAGTTCGCCCTCGCCTATGGAGGCTTTACGGACGACGCGCAGGGTGCACCGGACCGCAAGGGAAGATTTGGCTTCGCCGAGGCGCTGTTCCGCATGACGCCGCGCGCTTACCTCGCCCTGCGATATAGCGAAATATCCCTGCAAGACGGTGTGCTGGCGAAACTGGGAGCAAGCCCGATAGCCGTCAATCGCTACCGACGCCTGTCGGTCGGATTGGGATACCAGCTATCGCGGCTGGCGTACCTCAAAACCGAATACACCTTCAACGACACCTCCGGCGGAGCCACCGACCCCAAGTTGGACCAGTTCGCCGTAGGAGTGGCAGCTAAGTTCTGAAACTAGCCGTAGACCGTCAACGATAAGGTAGGGGCAGGCCCCTGTGCTTGCCCTATATCGGGCGAGCACATTCAACGTCGGGGCAATCACAAGGGATTGCCCCGACCGCCTGCCCCAAAATTGCGCAGGCGGATGGCGATTCAGAAGTCGGGCGGGAGCGAGCGATAGTAATAGTAGCGCGGGCGGCTTAGGCGACGCAGAACCCTGTCTCTACCTATCGCCAGAATGGTCATTGCGCCCGCGATGAATCCACCAGCGTGCGCCATGGTGGCAACGCCGGGCTGGAACTGAAACTGCATCAGAAACCAAAGCCCAAGCAGGATGAACGCGGGCACAGCGATCACGTCGATGATGAAGAAGAATATCACCAGCACGCGGATGCGGGCGGTCGGGAACAGCACGAAGTAGGCTCCAAGCGCGCCCGCGATGGCTCCGCTGGCTCCGACCGTGGGCACCTGCGAGTCGGCGTTGAGCACCACATGCGCCAGCGCTGCCGCCACCCCCCACAGCAGATACCATATCAGGAACTGAACGTGCCCCAGCGCGTCCTCCACGTTGTTGCCGAAAATCCACAGATACAGCATGTTCCCGCCCAGATGGAGGATGCCCGCGTGCAAAAACATCGAGGTGAAGATGGTCAACCAATGCGGGGAGATCGGAGGCACCTCATAGTAGCAATGCCCGGAGATGGTGCA
Organism: Armatimonadota bacterium; assembly: GCA_040289885.1. Classification (GTDB taxonomy): domain Bacteria; phylum Armatimonadota; class HRBIN16; order HRBIN16; family HRBIN16; genus HRBIN16. Next base: position 42,702 of record PSLZ01000021.1, read on the forward strand.
GGGAATCATCGCGTAATCGATCAACGCCTCCGGTGCCCCGAAGCCGATCAGTTTGTCGTACAGAAACACCAGCACATTGACGACAATCAGGGCAACGGTGACGACCGGAAAAGAACGTGTTGGGTTTTCATCACCAAGTGGTATCACGGTATCGAACCATCTGTCATGCGTTTTGCTGAGTCCAGTATACCCTATCGAACACCAAATTGAACCTTTTTCGCTGTTCGTGCGTCTAAACTCATAGAATGTTTAAGCACTCCTGATACCAAGCAAGAGGGACCACGAGCAGCATCCAATGAAACTGATAGGGCGTGCGTTCTGCACGCCCCTCTTTTTTTATCGTACATGCATCCCGCCGGAGACTCTGCGTAACATCCAGTTCCACACTGCCCAAGTCATCGCCATGCCGAGCCCCGTCCAGAGCGTGAACTGCCACGCGGTATGCCATCCGCCCTTCCGCCGCTCGCGTTGGAGATCACGCTCCGCCTGTTGTAGCGCCTGCTTTGCCTGCTCCTGGGAAGCCGGGTTCGTCTGCAACAAGGCAGAAGGGTCGCTGTTCTCCTCCGCCTTCAGTGCGGGTGGAGGGGTGGGTTTGGGCACGGTAACCAGCGGCGGGGGAGGCAGTTTGGGCGCTTCCTGCATCTGCTGAAGGCGCGTCGCGTCGTCGAACTCCCGGCTCAATCCATCCGCCTCCCGCGCGCCGCGGGGGTCAGAGCCTATCGAAAGTGCGGGCAGTGCCAGGATACCTACCCACACGCAAGCGAAAACGATGCCGATGATTCTCATGACCCTGTACCTCCTGAAAGCACTTTCCACAGTTTGGGAACCATCTTCGGGGCACGAGGCAGGTCGATATCGATCAAGGGTTGTGTGCCCGGTCCGCGGTCGCGGATGCGGTTATCGTAGTTTAGTCTCAACGGCAGGCTGTAGAGCACCATCGCCTCGTCCTTGCAGATGATGGAGCCGTTGATGGTACACCCGCCGCCGCCCGTGGCGATGTTGCCACCGCCTACGAAGTTGGTGAACATCACAGCGTCAATCTGGTTAATGTTCTCGCTGATGGAGCTAATGTAGTCGTCGCTGTAGAGCGACTGATAGCGTTTGCGCCCGTAGCTGTCTATCTGCGTGGCGTCAAAGGCAGGTATTAAGTTGCCGTACTCGTCGTAGCGGGGCTTGGTAAACGGCGGTCTCATGTAGTACAGCGGGTAATACCCGAAGTTCTTGACGTTGCCCATAATCACACTGCCGCGCGCAGCCAGGGCAAGGATATCCTTCTTCTCGTTCTGCTGATCGATGGCGTCGGGGTCGGTGCCGCGGAAGTCGGGCGGGTTCTTGTAGCACACACTGCCCACGATATGCACGTTGCGCCCCGCATATAGCGTGCCCTGTCCCTGTACGTAACCTTTGATCACCACATCGCCCGTAAAGGTGACGGGTCCGTGGATGCGCACTGGGCGAGTGGATGTACCGATGAGCACCGCCGAGCCGTTCACCACGCCTTCAGTGCTGATGCGCACATACCGGTTCTGGTCGTTGCTCCAGACCTCCACGTATGCACGCTGCCCGTAGTCGGGGTTGGACGTGCCGTCCGAGAAAGTCTGCCGCTGGTCTACATAGCTCTGGGACAGATTGATGTAGCGGCTGATGTCGTCCAGGTCCGGCAGGGGCAGTTCCTTGTTGGGTGTGGGGTCCAGAACCTGCCCACTGTAGGTTTTGGTGCCGCGTGCGTCTGCTACCACCGCGCCTGACACCCTGCCGTTGACGATGCTACCCGTCTGGTCGTAAATCAGGTCGCGCCAACGCTCATACTCCTCAGAGCCTTTTGCGCCGTGTCGGGTGGGGTCATAAGCCTGGCGCGTACGCGGGTTGTTCTGGCTATTGTAGTAACTGTTCGTCCACTGGGTGGGCGTGATGTTCACATAGCCTGCGGCGGGAGGGATCAATTTGTTGTTGGCGCAGGCGTACACACTACCATTGATGGTCGGCGTGCCACCGCTGAAGTCGAAGTTTCCATTGGCGCGCATATCCCCGTTGACGATCAGGTCGTTCGCCCCGAAGCCGTACATCCAGCCGTAGTTGTTGGCGAAGTAGGCGTAATCGAACACCTGCGAGCGTTCCAGCGTGTACTCGATGGTCTGCTCCACCACCGTGCGCGGCTCATCCGCATCCAGCTGACCGTCGCCGTCCCGGTCGACCCACCCGACCGAGCGGAAGGTGAGCTCGCGGCTGCGGTCGCTGTTGACACGCTGTCCCACGATTCCGCAGGAGTAGCGCAAACCGCCTCCTAGATCGCCGCCTACCGTCTGCATCGGGTTGGTCGGCGATGCCTGCTCCAGCGGCACGAAGCTGTCGAAGTTCTGTTGCACCTTGAACTGCTTCCATATCTGTAGTTTCTTATACTCCAGACCCGCCTCGGCAGCGTACAGCGAGCGCAGAGCCTGCTCCTCGCGCGCCACGTGACGCAGACCGCTCGTGCTCAAGCCCAGCAGTGCCGTGCCCAGCCCGAAGGACAGGAACAGCACCGCCAGCGACGTGATCAGCGCAGTCGCTCGTTGATACTTCTGGCGAGAACCCTTTCGCATGCTGTCAGCACCCCCTTTGTCTACTGGTTGCGCAGGACAACCATTTGCTGAACCCGGTGCGTGCGTACGCCAGCGGGCGTATTGACCCGCACACACAACCGAACAACCACCGCGCGGCTCGCGCCACCGCTAAACGCTAGTTGAAACAGCGGATAGGCTCCACCAAACTGTGGGTCGTTGGTTTCCACCCCTCGCAGTAGCGGCTCACTGCCCCAACTCCATACCAGGTTACCGCCGCTCAGGCTGAAGGTCGCCGAGGTACGATCTGGCAACGTATATTGGATAGTTTTTCCGTTATTGCTGATCTGGATCGCTTTGGCATAGCGCAGTTCACTGGCGATGCGGCGCATGGCAAGCGTCACGTCCATTGTGGTGGCGACGTCGTTGGAGGTGCGATGCCACGCGCGTACCGAAGTGTTCATCAGGGGCAACAGGGCAAACAGCAGGATCAGCGTGACCGACCCTGCCACGAGCAGTTCCACCAGCGTCATGCCCCTTCTGCTGTTTGACCGCGCGTTTGGAATAGCATCATTCACTCGCATCGGCGTTCCTCTCCTCCCTTACAGGTTGGTGACCAGCGTGCGCAGTTCCACCGCTTGTGAACGATTGTTCGCACCCTGCCACCTCACGCGCACGGTCACCCGTTTGACGTCCCACGCCACATCCTCCACCACAATCTCACCCGTGCCCTGCGGAAGCAGGCGCGCCGGGCTCTCATTCTGGGCAGAATCGGTATTCGTGAACGAGAACGGCGAAGTGTTGGGCGAGGCGTCAATCAGTCCATAGGCACGCAGACCGTCGTAGGTCAGATTACCGTAGCCCAGCAGTTTGATCGCCTCCATGCGCCGTTCCGCCAGCAAGAGTGCGGTCGCCCGCCACTTGGTGTTGCCACCCAGCCGCTGACTGGTTGGGTACAGCGCGCCGAATACCACCACCACCACTGCCAGCAGGAAGATGGACAGCACCACCTCCGCCAGCGTGAAACCCGCCACCCGTCGCCGTCGCATCGTGCACCTCCTCAGTACAGCTTGTGCCCCGCGACCGCTTCCTTGGAGCACTGCGGCGGTGTGCTGACGTTATTCATCGTGTATGAACCGCCGGAGGGGCAGGTGCGGATGGGGAAAGTGGTCGGGTCACCCTTGATGTAGGAGCTAGGTCCCACGATGTCGGACCAGGCAGGGGTGTCGGTCGGCTCCTTGTTGTTGTCCATCGCCCACTGCTGTTTGGCGATATCTATCCGCAGGAGCGAACCGACGCACGATTTGCGCCGGCTGGTCTCGCGTGCTTGCACGTAGTTGGGCACGGCAATCGCCAGCAGGATACCGATGATAAGCACCACAATCATGATCTCTACCAGCGTGAAGCCTCGGTTGTGTGTTGCTCGCACGGCGGGTCACCTCCTGTCTGTGCGACGGTTAAATGAAGAGCCGATGGGGGTTGCAGGGTGGTGCCCATCGGCTCCGAAATCTAACTAACCTCTGCCCGATTACAGGCTGTGCGGGGGACCAACGCTGCAGGTGGGATTGGTACCGACGTTGCCCACGGTGTAGGTGCCGCCAGAGGGGCACGATGGCGTCGACTTCAGGTAGGTGGGCGTCAGGTCACTCATCGCGCAGGGATCGCCGTTGCTCTTGTTGTTGTCCATCGCCCACTGCTCCTTTGCGGCGTCAATCTGCTTCAGGTTCGCGACACACGCCTTAGCACGGCTGCTCTCGCGCGCCCGCACAAAGTTCGGCACAGCGATGGCGAGCAGGATGCCGATGATGAGCACCACGATCATGATCTCCACCAGCGTGAAGCCTCGCTCGGCGCGTGCCTTTCGGATCAGGTTCAACATTTTCGGAAACACCTCCTGAGAGAGATTTCATAGGGATTCTTCCATAAAGGGCAAGCACGGTTCACAGGATTTATGCGGGTTTTTTGAGGAGCCGAACGGAAGTCAGGCTACTTGAACACATGCATCACAACGGTGTATGATAAGGTTACCCCCGCCTTTCGGGGGTAAGGATTGAAGCGAGGATTGCAACGTGTACCACGCTTGGGGTTGGGCGATTGTTCTGCCCGTTCTCGCGGTGCTGACATGGTGCGGGGGCAGGTGGTGCCGTCTCCTGCGCCTACCGTTCATAGATACTGCCGAGCGGCTGGTGTTCGGGCTGGCTTTAAGCGGTGGCGCGCTATCGTACTTGGTGCTGGCAGCGGGGCTTCTCGGCGGGCTGAAGACAGGCTTGCTTTGGGCGATTTTGGGGGCGCTGGTGCTGTCGGCTCTGCCGTGGCGCGCCGAAAGCCTCGCGGAAGATAAGCCTGTGTGGCGACAGTGGGCGGTGGCGTTGGTGGTTGCGGTGTTGGTTCTGCCGATGGTGGCTTCGCCGCCCGCCGCTACCGACTGGGATGGGCTGTCCTACCATCTGGCGGCGCCCGCCATCTGGCTACGCGAGGGGCGTATCGGCTACATCTCCTTCATGCACCACTCCAACTTCCCCTTCGTGATAGAGATGCAGTACCTGTGGGCGCTGGGGGTTGGCGCAGGGGCAGGCGGCGCGAAGGTGTTCCACTGGGCCACCCTGCTGATGACCGTTGGCGCAATCCTCGCCTTCGCCCAGCGCGCTGGGTTCTCGGGTGGATGGGCATCTGCCAGCTTGGTCTCGGTGCCGGTGGTGCTGTGGGAAGCCACCGTTGCCTATGCGGATTTAGCCACCACCGCCTACACCCTGCTCTTTCTGCTAGCCGCATGGAACGCGACCAATGAGAGCTCCGCGTCCACACGGCGGCGATGGCTGGCGCTAGCGGGGCTGATGGGTGGTCTCGCCCTAGGCACCAAGATGACTGCGCTCGGCAGTGTGGGGATTCTGGCTTTGCTGTTGCTGTGGGAACGCGTGCGATTGCGCGAGATTGCGCTGTGCGTGGGAATCGCGCTACTGGTTGGCGCGCCTTGGTACATCAAGACCTACGTGTACACCGGCAACCCCGTCTATCCCTACTTCTATGAGATATTCGGAGGGCGAAACTGGACCACTGAGAACGCCCGCATCTACCGCGAGGCGCAATTGGCGTTCGGTCTGGGCAGAGAGCCATATCAACTGTTGATGGCGCCGTTCAACCTGACGTTTTACTGGAGCCGATTCTTTGACCCTCTGCCCTTCGTGGGGTCGGTGGGGTTCGTCTATCTGGCGGCGCTAGTGCCTCTGCTGTTTGCCAACCGTCTGCCCACCGCCTCGCGCTGGTGGATACCGTTCATACTGGTATCGCTGGTACTATGGTTCGTACTGATGCAGCAGGTGCGCTATCTCATGCCAGTATTTCCGCTGGTGTCTCTGCTGTGTGGGTGGCTGGCAGTGCGGACAGAGGGGCGTTTCACCGCACGCGCACTCCAGGTCGCGATGATCCTGCAGGTGTTATGGTGTGCTGTTGGACTTTCGCCGCTGTGGAGCCGGGCGATGAGCGTGTGGACGCAATCCGCCTCTACCTATCTAGAGCGCGCCCTCCCCGGCGTCTGGCAAGCCAGCGAGTGGATCAACCGCAACACTCCCCGCGAGGCAGGCGTTCTGCTGTATGACGAGACGCGCGGTTTCTACCTCCAGCGGCGCTACCTGTGGGGCAATCCGGGACACCACACCCTGATCGACTACGCCTCGTTCACCGACGGTGAGATGCTGGCGCGTGCCCTGTACCGCATGGGCTATCAATATGTCCTGCAGAATCTGGCTTTTGTGCCCCCAGGCTCGGAACAGGAGCACTGGCGCCGACTGCTGAACGACGCCATCGCGCGGGGTGCGCTGGTGGAGCGGTTTCGCGCGCGGTCGGTGGTGGTTTTCGAGATCCTTCCCCGCCCGATAGCGACAGCCCGCCGCTGAGGGTATAATCAGGGTAGAGAGAGAGGGGAGACACCATGAACCGATTCGCGAAGTTCTGCTGGGGCGTGCTGGCTTACAACATCGCTGTGATCCTATGGGGGGCATATGTGCGTGCCACAGGCAGTGGTGCCGGATGTGGGAGCCACTGGCCCACCTGTGGCGGCGAGATTATCCCGCGTCCACAGTCGGTGGAGACACTCATCGAGTTTGCCCACCGAGCAAGCAGTGGGTTGGCTTTGTTGGCGGTTTTAGGTATGTTCGTCTGGGCGTTTCGCACCTACCCGCGCCGGCACACGGTACGGCTTGGGGCATCTCTCTCCCTGCTGTTTATTATCACCGAGGCACTGGTGGGGGCGGGACTGGTGCTTTTTGAGTGGGTGGCGCGCGATACCTCGGCGGCGCGTGCGCTGTCTATGGCGGTTCATCTGGTCAACACATTTCTCCTGCTGGCGTCCTTAACGCTAACCGCGTGGTGGGCGAGTGGCGGCGCGGCAGTGCATCTGCGCGGCCAGGGCACAGTACTGCGTCTGCTGGCGACGGGAATGGTGTCGGTGCTAGTACTGGGCATGAGCGGCGCGGTGATCGCTTTGGGCGACACGTTGTTTCTAGGATTAGGGGTCTCCCCGCAGGAGTCGCCGCTGGTGCGCACTCTGGTTGCCATCCGCCCCATCCACCCGGTGATTGCGGTACTGGTAGGCATATACCTGTCGGTGATGGGTTTTCGGTTGCTGGATTTGCGCCCTCACCGGTTCACCGCGCGGTTAGTCATTGTGCTGATGATGTTGTATGTGGTGCAGATTCTGGCGGGCGGTGTGAACGTGGTGCTCAAAGCGCCGGTATGGATGCAGGTTGTGCACCTACTGTTGTCGGACATCATCTGGGTGGCGCTGGTGTTGCTGGCGGCGGTGTCGCTCTCAGCCGTGCGACAGGAGCAGGCGGTGGTGCCGTCTTCTTCTGTCCCCTCGCCCAGCCGCCCATGACGACAACGGCGTCCTCCTGAGCCTGCCTGATAGTTATTCTGAGCCGCCTCTTCTCGTCATTCTGAGCCGCGTTTTGCTTTTCATTCTGAGCCCCTCTGTTGTCATTCTGAGCGAAACGAAGAATCCCAACCGAGATGCAGAACTTCGTTCAGCATTACGTGGTGGGCCGTTATCCCCCCCACCCTAACCCTCCCCGCGGGCGGGGAGGGGGGTGTTCGGCTCGGCGGGAGCCTCGCCCTCCACTTGTTCGTCACCCTGAACGCAGGGAAGGGTCTCGTTTCCTCGTCACCCTGAGCGGATGCGAAGGGTCTCAAAAACGAGATGCTTCGCTGTCGCTCAGCATGACAATAGGGTTGACGCTCAGCATGACAAACAGCGCCGTTCTTACAGAGGCTGTCGGTAATTGGGCACGCAGTCGGCTTTTAAGGCTCCCATCGTTTGAAAACCAGCGTGGCGTTGTGTCCTCCGAAGCCGAATGAGTTGGAGAGGGCGATGTCGATCTTCATCGGACGCGCGGTGTTGGGCACGTAGTCCAGGTCGCATTCGGGGTCAGGCACCTGGTAGTTGATGGTGGGCGGTGCGGTCTGGTGCTGGATAGCGAGCACCGTGGCGATGGCTTCTACCGCGCCCGCCGCGCCCAATAGGTGACCAGTCATGGACTTGGTGGAGCTGATTGCCAACCGGTAGGCGTGCTTGCCAAAGGCGCGCTTGATGGCTAAGGTTTCCAGCCTGTCGTTGGCGGGTGTAGAGGTGCCGTGCGCGTTGATATAGTCCACCTCATCAGGAGCGACACCCGCCTTGCGCATTGCCAGCTCCATCACCCGCCTGGCGCCGTCGCCCTCCGGGTCGGGGGCGGTGATGTGATAGGCGTCGGCGGTCATGGCATAGCCGGTGATCTCCGCCAGGATCGGCGCGCCGCGCTGAAGGGCATGTTCCAGCTCCTCCAGCACCAACACCCCTGCGCCCTCGCCCATCACGAAGCCATCGCGTTCGGCGTCAAACGGGCGGCTAGCGTGCTCGGGGTCGTCGTTGCGGATGGAGAGGGCGCGGGCGTTGGCAAAGCTGGCAAGCGCGAGGGGGGTGATCGCCGCTTCGGTACCGCCTGCGATCATCACGTCGGCGTCGCCGCGGCGAATGATCTCCCACGCATCGCCAATGGCGTTCGTGCCCGCTGCGCAGGCTGTGACCACCGCCGTGCACGGTCCCTGCAGACCGAACTGAATCGCCACCTGACCCGATGCCATGTTGGCGATCATCATAGGGATCAGGAAGGGGCTGACCCGGTCGGGACCACGCTCCAGAAATACCCTGTGCTGTTCCTCCAGGGTCTGCAGTCCACCGATTCCGCTGGCGATCAAAGTGCCGATGCGTGTGCGGTTCTCATCGGTAATCTGCAGACCGGAGTGGGCAAGGGCTTCCTTCGTGGCAGCAATGGCGAACTGCGTGAAGCGGTCCATCCGCCGTGCTTCCTTGCGCTCCAGGTAGTTTTCGGGGGAGAACCCTTTGACCTCCGCCGCAAAGCGCACCGGCTGTCCGGTGGGGTCAAAAGAGGTGATGAGCGCCACCCCGTTTTGCCCGCTTTTGAGCCCCTCCCAGAAGGAGGCAACATCCAGCCCCAACGGGGTGATAGCCCCCATGCCGGTTACCACTACCCGCCGCCACATGCTCTCCATCGTCCACTAACCCGTGGCGAGTTTCTGATCGATGTAGTTGACCGCATCCTGCACGGTGCGGATACCCTCGGCGTCCTCGTCGGGAATCTCGATGTTGAACTCCTCTTCCAGAGCCATAATCAGCTCCACCACATCCAGCGAGTCCGCACCGAGGTCCTCTGCAAAGGACGCCTGCGGGGTAACCTCGTTCTCGTCCACTTCCAGCTTGTCCACGATGACCTTCTTGATGCGCTCAAAGGTGCTCATCCGTACCCTCCTTTGTTGGCGTTTAGATTTTCCCTATATCATAACGAGACCGCCGTCTACCGTCAAGACCTGTCCGGTGATATAGGCGGATTCCTCACTGCACAGGAACACCACGGCGTCCGCCACATCTTCCGCCCTGCCTAGCCGCCCCAGCGGAATCTGCTTCAAAATGGCTTCGCGCACTGTCTGCGGCAGGGAGTCGGTCATGGCGGTTTCGATCCAGCCGGGCGCGACCGCGTTGACGCGGATACCGCGCGAGCCCAACTCACGTGCCAGCGAGCGGGTCAAGCCGATCAGCCCCGCTTTAGCGGCGGAGTAGTTCGCTTGCCCGGCGCCCCCTGTCAGCCCCATGATGGAGGTGATGTTGACGATACAGCCCGCCCGCTGTTTGATCATTACCTTCGCCACCGCGCGACTGCACAGGAACGCTCCCTTCAGATTCACATCCAGCACCGCGTCCCAATCCTCCTCGCGCATGCGCACCAGCAGGGCATCGCGCGTGATACCCGCGTTGTTGACCAGAATGTCTATCCGCCCAAATGCATTCAGTACCTCAGCGACGCCCGCCTCAACCGATCCCGCCTGTGAAACGTCCATCTCCAGCGCCAGCGAACGCCTGCCCATCGCCTGCACCGCGTCTGCGACCCGCAACGCATTCGCCAGCGTGTGCGACGCTACTGCCACATCCGCTCCCTCACGTGCCAGAGCAACCGCGATGCCGTGCCCGATGCCCCGACTATCTTTACCCGCGCCCGTTACCAACGCGATTTTGCCTTCCAGCCTCAATCCGTCCTCCCTCGTTTACCCACTCAACACCTTCACAGCACGCTGAACGTCCTCTGCCGTGTGCACCGCCAGCGTCTGCGCCGGCTCCACCGTCCGGCGCACCAGCCCGCTCAGCACCTCGCTGGGTCCAACCTCCACAAACAGCCGCGCCCCCAGCTCCCACATTCGACGCACGCTCTCCTCCCAGCGCACCGGGTAGAGCAGTTGCTCGGTGAGCAGGGCGACGAAATCTGTCTCTTCCTGCACCACCTCCGCCGTGCGATTCGCCACGATGGGTATCTTCGGCGGATGGAACGTAACCGCCTGCAGAGCTTGGCGCAAACGTTCCCCCGCGGGGCGCATCAATGGCGAGTGGAACGCCCCGCTGACGCGCAGAGGGATCACCCGCTTCGCACCCCTCGCTTTGCACAGTTCCCCCGCTTTAGCCACAGCCGCGCTCTCGCCTGAGATAACTACCTGCCCCGGGCAATTGCGGTTCGCTACGACCACCACGCCCACGGAGGACGCCTCCTGGCAGGCGGATTCCACCTCCTCCGCCGATAATCCCAGCACTGCAGCCATCGTGCCCGGTGTGCGCTCGGCACACTCGTGCATCGCCTGTGCCCGGGCGCGTACCAACCTCAAGCCATCGCGCCAGTCCAGCACGCCTGCCGATACCAGCGCAGCGTATTCCCCCACGCTGTGCCCCGCCACGCAGACCGGTGCAAGCTCCGCCTGCTCACGCAGTGCGTTCCAAATCGCCACGCTGGTCACAAACAGCGCGGGCTGGGCGTGTATCGTCTGGCGCAGTTCCTCCTCGCTTCCCTCGAAGCAGAGCGCACTGAGCGGGTAGCCCAGTATCTCGTCCGCCTCTTCGTACACCCGCCGCGCCTCTGCAAACGCCAAGGCGACACTTTGCCCCATTCCCGGCATCTGCGAGCCTTGCCCCGGAAAAACAAGTGCGTACACTCGTCGCCCCCTCCTAAAATGCCCAGCGTATCACACAGGCTCCCCACGTCAGCCCGGCACCGAAGCCCACTACCACCGCGATGTCACCCTTCTTCAGTCGTCCCTGCGACCACGCTTCGTAGATGGCGATGGGGATCGATGCCGCCGAGGTGTTACCGTAGCGGTCTACGTTCACAAACACCCGCTCCATGGGCAGGTTCAGTCGCTCCGCGGCGGACTGGATGATGCGGATGTTCGCCTGGTGCGGGATGAACAGAGCCACCTCTTCGGCAGGGATGCCCGCTTTCTCCAGTGCCTGCGCCGATACCTCGCCCATGATGGTCACGGCGAACTTGAACACCTCTCGCCCGCGCATCTGGATGGTGTGTCGTTTGCGGGCGA
>PSLZ01000022.1:0-53676 GCA_040289885.1 Armatimonadota bacterium
TGTGTGTGCGATGGGGGTGGGCATGGGTCCCTGGCAGGCAGTTCAAGAATTTTTTCTCGAACACCCTCACAACCTCATTGGACTGCGCCGCCTTCTACAGGTAGCCCCGCCTCGCACCATTCTGGAAAGCCCTCTTTCAGGCGGACGGCGCGAAAGCCATGCTTTCTCAGCAACTGCACTGCTTCAGCAGCCAGTACGGCCCGCGACAGTAAGCAACAATACACTGCTCCCGCGGCAAATCGGACAGCCGACGCTCCAAGTCAGGCAAGGGGAGAGATATGGCACCAGCGATGTGTCCCGCAGCATACTCCCCCTACGGGCGTACATCTATCACTACCACTTCTCCAGCGCGTACTCGCCGGAGCAGTTCCCCTTTCTCTACCGGTTCAAGACCATCCACACCTCGGAAATAGGCGTCAACAAGTCGACCAACTTCCGCGAGTCGTGTCTCTGACAGTTCCCGCAACAAGTGGTAGCAGCGCAGAACCAGAAGATCAGCCAGACGGTAAAAGACTTGCACACCCTCCTGAAGCAACAAGGTTTGCACTCCTCAGTATCTGCAGATGCCTTGAGGCGTTGGCAACTGTCAGTCCTGTCTCGCGGGCGATCGTCTCCACGAGGTGCTCGCCCTGCGCAAGCAGTTCGATGATTTCGAGACGCTTGTCGCTGGCGAACGCCTTCGCAACCCGCGCTAGTTGCTCATACACCGCGTTTTTAAACTCGCGAGCCTGCATAACTTCTTCCATTATTCAATTGAATAGTATACTTTATATCGATCGGAAAGTCAACCTCCCGTCTCCACTGAAGGCATTTTATCGTTCAAAAATTCACGATTTACCCTTGACATTGCTACCTTTTTAGGGCAAACTATTGGTAGACATCATCGAAACGGGAGGGAGCCCGTGCAAAAACTGGTTGTTGTCGGATTGAGCCATCGCACCGCCTCCCTGGAAACCCGCGAGCGATTCGCGTTCGAAGGGTCTGCACTTCGCGAAGCTCTCGAGTGGATTCGGGAGCGCGGCGTCGATGAAGTGGCTATTCTCTCCACCTGCAACCGCACCGAGATTTACGCCTGCACACCTCACGAGCACCTGCTGGTCGAGTTTCTGCACGAATGGGAAGGACTGTCGCCGGGTTCGCTCCAGCCTTACCTGTACATCAAGCGCGGCGAGGAGGCTGTGGAACATCTCTTCTGCGTCGCCGCTGGGCTGGACTCGCAGGTGCTGGGCGAATCTGAAATCCTCGCGCAGGTCAAGCAGGCATGGGAGAAGGCGCGGGACGCAGGTGCGGTGGGTGTGCTGTTGAACTCACTGTTCCAGCGAGCGGTCGCTGTTGGCAAGCGGGTGCGCGCCGAAACTGCGTTGGGTAGACAGGTGGTATCACTGGGGTCCCTGGCGGTGCGCGCTGCCCTTCAGCACACGCCAGACATCCACAACGCCACCATCATCGTCATCGGTACTGGCACAATGGGCAGGCGGGTGGTGAAAGACCTGGCGGAGTTCCAGCCGAAGGCGCTTTATATCCTCAGCCACACTTTCTCCTACGCCACCGCCCTCGCCAACGACTGTGGCGCCATTCCGCTGGCCCTGGGAGCTTTACAACAGGTCTTGCCTGACGCGGACATCATCTTCACCGCTACCACCGCCCCCCACCCGATTCTGGATACCTCCTGTCTCTCTCCGCTGGAGCGCTCGCGCGCACAACGTCCTCTAGTGATCCTTGATTTGGGCGTGCCGCGCAACACCGACCCGGCAGTGCGCTTATTGCCCTTCGTGCGCTTGTACGACATTGAGGACTTAAAGGCGATCTCAGATGCCCACTACGAGGCGCGCGTGCGTGAAGTGCCATCCGCCCTACGTATCATTCGGGAAGAGGTGGGGGAGTATCTGAACTGGTGGCACACGCGGGGTGCTGCGCCCCTCATCGTCGCGCTACAGGAGCGCGCCGAGCAGATACGTCAACAGCAGGTAGAATGGGCTTTGCCCAAGCTGGGGCATCTTGACGAGCGGCAGAAATGCATCATCGACCAGATGACCGCTCGCATCGTGAAGCAGATTCTGCATCATCCCATCTCCGAACTGCGCAACGTGCTTGAGGAAAGCGACGTACTTCCTCTGTTTGCCCGCTTGTTCGGGCTGAATGAGCGTGAGCCGGTGCTTGCAGGGAACGCTTCTTCGGAGGAAGATGGGTGAGGAGCGCGCCTTCGCGAGAGACGCTTCGTGTTGGCACGCGAGGAAGTGCGCTCGCGCAGGCGCAAACCGCTTCGGTGATACACAGCCTGCGTCAGCAGTACTCCAACCTGACCATCGAGACGGTAATCATCCGCACCAGTGGCGACCATCAGCGCTATGAGGTGGTCGGAGCGTTCGTTAAGGAACTGCAGGAGGCACTGCTTCAGAGCCGTATCGATGTGGCGGTTCACAGTCTGAAGGACCTGCCGACCCAGCATGTGGAGGGGCTGACGCTGGCAGCAGTGCCTCCCCGTGCCGATGCCCGCGATGTGCTTGTGTCAAGGTACGAAACGTTGTCGGATTTGCCACCCGGCGCACGGGTGGGAGCGGGAAGCCTGCGACGTGCCGCGCAGATGAAACGACTGCGCCGCGACCTGCAATATCTCCCTCTGACAGGCAACGTGGACACCCGCATCCGCAAACTGCGTGAAGAGCAATACGAGGCGCTCGTGCTCGCGGCGGCGGGGCTGGAACGGCTGGGCTTCCTCGAATCTCCTGAGGACAAGACCCTGAGCACTCCCGAAGGCGTCGAACTGTATCTCTACACGTTTGACCCTGAACAGGTCCTGCCTGCACCCGGACAGGGTGCGCTGGCGCTGGAGTGCCGCCAAGACGATATAGCCACGATGGAACTGCTGAAGCCGTTAGACCACCTCCCCACCCGCTATGCGGTGACCGCCGAGCGTGCCTTTTTACACGCGCTGGGTGGCGGATGCCGGATACCGATCGCCGCCCATGCGACCGTGCAGGGGGACCGGCTGATTCTCAAAGGGCGCGTGGTGGCCCCGGAGGGCACGCAGGCCATCAGCGAGAGCATAGAGGGCGACGTAGGGGAAGCGGCGTTACTGGGAACACAGCTCGCACAGAGGTTGTCTCTGCTAGGGGCATCGAAACTGTTGGAGCGAGGAACATGAACCTGCCACTACAGGGCAAGCGGGTGCTCATCACCCGCCCAGAAGAACAAGCGGAAGATCTCGCTAGCCAATTGCGACAGCTGGGCGCAGAGCCGATTCTGCTACCGACCATCGCCCTGCTTCCTCCGGAAGACTGGGAGGCGGTCGATGAAGCCATTCGCTCCCTTCAGCAGTTTCACTGGGTGGTGTTTACCAGCGTGAACGGGGTGCGCGCTTTCACCGGACGCATGCATGCCACAAACAAACCTGTTTCTCTGCTCGCTGGCTGTCGGCTCGCCGCCATCGGACCCGCTACTGCCAAAGCGTTGGAGGAGGTGTGTCGCACGCCCGATGTAGTGCCCGAGGAGTTCCTCTCGGATGCCCTTCCCGACGCGCTGGGCGAGGTCAAAGGACGGCGCATCTTGCTCCCCCGGGCGGATATCGCCCGCAAAGCGATGGCAGAAGAACTGCGCCGACGCGGTGCGGAGGTAGTAGAAATCGCGGTTTATCGGGTACAACAGAGAAGGGAAGCGCAAATCGCCAGCCTGCCCCGCCCCGACCTGATCACGCTGACCAGTCCGTCCACAGTGCGTTCGCTGGCGCACATGCTGGCGGAAGCGGGGCGCATGGACTGGCTGAGCGCCGTTCCGTTAATCTGCATCGGGCCGATTACCGCCGCTGCGGTGCGCGAGCTGGGATACCAGCCCACCCGCGTGGCAAAGGAACATACTGTACAGGGGTTGATTCAGGCGATACTGGAAGAGGCGATGTGCGATGCTCACTCGACAGCAAACCCTTGATGCAACCTATCGGCTACGCCGATTGCGCCGCACCAGAACCCTGCGACGGATGGTGCAGGAAACCACCCTGTCACCCGACGACTTTATCTATCCTCTCTTCGTGCACGAGGGCACCAATCGCCGCGAGCCGATCGGCGCCATGCCAGGGCAGTTTCGTTTGAGCGTGGACCTCCTGGCGGGGGAGGTAGAACAACTTTCTGCGCTGGGGATACCGGCGGTACTGCTGTTCGGCATCGCGGGCTACAAGGATGCGCATGCCAGCTACGCCGTTCACCGCGAGGGGGTGGTTCCCCAAGCGATTCGCGCCATCAAGCGCGCCAACCCCGAGATGGTGGTTATCACCGATGTCTGCGTGTGCGCCTATACCGCGCATGGACACTGCGGCATCGTCCGCGAAGATGGCTACGTGGACAACGACGCTTCTCTGGCGGTGCTGGCGGAGATGGCACTGGCGCACGCCGAAGCTGGTGCAGACATCGTGGCGCCCAGTGCGATGATGGATGGACAGGTGCAAGCCATTCGAGAAAAATTGGACGAGCACGGCTTCACCGAAACCGCCATCATGGCTTACTCCGCCAAGTACGCCTCGGCGTTTTACGGACCGTTCCGCGAGGCAGCGGATTCCGCTCCGCAGTTCGGCGACAGGCGCAGTTACCAGATGGACCCACCCAACGCCCGCGAGGCGGTGCGGGAAGTGCTCGCCGATGTGGAGCAGGGCGCAGACATCGTGATGGTCAAACCTGGGCTGGCGTATCTGGATGTGCTACGGCTCGTGCGCGAAGCGGTCGATGTGCCGCTGGCGGTGTACAACGTGAGTGGCGAGTATTCGATGCTCAAAGCTGCTGCCGAGAAGGGTTGGATTGACGAGCGCGCGGTGGGACTGGAGATGCTGGTGGCGTTCCGCCGCGCTGGCGCAGACCTGATTATCACCTATCTGGCAAAGGAGGCAGCAGAATGGCTGAAAGACAACTGAACCACTACGGCGTGTTCGCCTTTACCGATGCGTACTGGGCACTAGAACCCTCCCGACGACGTTCTGTGCTGGACGACTGGATTCAACACATGTCCCGCCTCAGCGAGCGGATGTACACCTATACTGTCTTCCCCGCCCGCGCCGAAGCGGATATGATGCTGTGGAGTGCCCTCGTTGCCGAACGCAACGAGGTCGCCAGCGAGTTCTTCCTCCGCTATGCGCAGACCGCGGCGGGCTGGAGGGCGTTTGTAAAACCAGTGAACACCCTGTGGGGGTTCACCCGCCCTTCGGTGTACGCGCCAGGCAAGTCCGAGCAGGAACTCAACCCGTTCGATGACTCGCGCAAACCCTATCTCATCGCCTACCCGTTTGCCAAAACCTCCGAATGGTATCTGATGAGCAAGGACGCCCGACAGGGCATGATGAACGAGCATATCAAGGTCGGCAGGCAGCATCCCGAAATCACCCAGCTCCTACTCTACTCCACTGGACTACAGGACCACGAGTTCGTGGTCGTGTACGAAACAGACAACCTGCTGCAGTTTTCGGAGCTGGTGATGGCATTGCGCTCCACCGAAGCGCGCCGCTATACCCTGCGCGATACGCCCATCTACACCGCGTTGTATCAGCCAACAGCAGACTTTTTGAAAACGTGGGGGTAACTGAGGATGTTGGACATCACACAGCGACCGTTGTTAGTATATTGGGAACTGACACGAGCCTGCGAGCTGGCGTGCCGCCACTGTCGTGCTGAAGCGGTGCTCAGCCGGCACCCTGATGAGTTGACTACGGAAGAAGGATATCGTCTACTTGACCAGCTGACAGCGTTCGGCGAGCCCCTGCCCCATATCGTGATCACAGGAGGCGACCCGCTGAAGCGCCCCGACCTGTGGCAACTGATCCAGGCAGCGCGCGAACGCGGATTCACCGTTGCTATCACGCCCAGCGGAACCTACGCCCTGAATGCGGGCATCGTCTCCCGCTTCAAGGATGAAGGCATCTGGATGATGGCGCTGAGCATCGACGGCTCCACCGCCGAACGACACGACAGCATCCGCCAGGTGCCGGGCAGTTTTGAACAAACGGTGCGTGCCGCCCAATGGGCACGCGATGCCGAACTGCCGATACAGGTCAACACCCTTGTTTGCGAACAGACCGCCGACGACCTGCCCGCCGTGTACGACCTGATCACTAGCCTGGGCGCAGCACGTTGGAGCCTCTTCTTCCTGATCCAAGTCGGGCGAGGCAAAGGGCTGGCAGAAGTCGCCCCCGAACACAGTGAGCATCTCTGCAAGTGGCTGTTCGAAAAGGCAAACGAAGGCAAGGTAGACATTAAAACGACGGAAGCACCGCACTACCGCCGCGTCGCCCTCCAGCACGATCTGTCGAAGAAGCCCAATCGAATCGCCGAGACCATCCGGCGGGGGTTCGGCATTCGGGACGGTGCGGGCATCATGTTTATCTCTCATGTAGGCGACGTGTACCCATCCGGTTTCCTACCGCTACGCACCGGGAACGTGCGCGAGCAAAGCCCTGTGGAGATTTACCGCACCGCCAGCTTGTTCCTATCTCTGCGAGACACCGACCAACTGAAGGGTAAATGCCGATATTGTGATTACCGAAAGGTGTGCGGCGGCTCAAGGGCACGCGCCTTCGCTTATACCGGTGACTCCCTGGAGAGCGACCCGCTGTGCTCCTACATCTCCGAGGAGGCGATGAGCAGAGGTTACGCCTCGGTGCTGGTTTAGAAATCGTACGAGTAGTACAGCGCCACACCAAGACGCCGGGCATACTCTTCGGCGTCCGGCTCTGATGTCATGTGCGTGATCAGCACGGGCAGTATCTGCGGATACAACCCTTCCAGACCGCCGATGGTGCGACGCAGAAAACGGTCGATGTCGTTCTTCGACAACTGCGATTTGCTCTCGCCGATGATGGTGACCGTTTCGCCGTCGCGCTTGCCCGTCCCGAAGACGTTGACCTCAATGCTCCTGCCCGTTCTGTCCGTAACGTACAGCCTCTTGAGTTTGCCCTGAACGCGCACACCATAGTCGCGCAATAACAGCTTGGGCAGTTTCTTGAGCGCCTCGTTCTCCAGCACGTAACCGACAGTCTGCGACAGCCCGCCTAACTGCCTTTGCACGTCCTTCACCGTTTCCGCTAGGCTCAACAGGGCTTCCTCGGTGCGCCGCTGTGCCTCTGCTAGTTCCCGGAACCGCGCATCTGTTTCCTTACGATACTCCGCGAACTCCTCCGCAAGCCGCCCCAACCGCTCGTCGGTGCGCCGCTGTGCCTCTGCCAGTTCCCGAAAACGGGCATCTGTTTCCTCTCGCGAGCGTTGAGACTCCCGGATGAGCTCGCGTACCGCGTTCTCCAGCGATTCCAGACGCTGTAGCACCAGGTCCTCGTGCAACCGCTGGTAGACAGACAGCATGACCTGCGCGAGCTTCTCGGCGACAGGACGTTCCAGAACAGCACTCAGTTCCTCTACGACCTCAGAAAGACTCGGCATAACGTGCATCGCCTCCGCCAGTATTATACCTCTTAAGGACAGTGCAGGCAACGACATTTATCGGGGGCGATGTTAGTCGCTCCGCGTCATCGGGCTGTCGGCTCTAGCCCTCGTCAGGTATAATGTAAACAACAGCTCATTCACAGGAAGGTGAGGATGAATCTCGAACGTTCACGCGACCTCTACGCCTGCGCTCAGCAGATGATGCCCGCAGGTGTTAATAGCCCGGTACGCGCCTTTCGTGCAGTCGGGGGCACTCCTTTCTACGTCGCCGCCGCAAAAGGTGCGGTGCTGACCGATGTGGATGGCAACCGCTATGTGGATTACGTTTGCTCGTGGGGCGCGCTGATTCTGGGACACAGCCACCCATCCGTCGTGAAGGCTATCCGGAGAGCCTCTGAAAAAGGAACCTGTTACGGCGCACCGCACGAAGGGGAGATTTTGCTCGCGGAAGAGATCATTCGCACCATGCCCTGGGTGCAGATGCTTCGCTTTGTCAACTCGGGTACAGAAGCAGCTATGAGTGCCGTTCGCCTCGCCCGCGCTGCGACGGGTCGCCCCAAGATACTCAAGTTCGAAGGGAACTACCACGGACACGCCGACCACCTGCTGGCGAAGGCAGGGTCGGGCGTAGCGACCTTTGGTCTGCCGGACAGTGCAGGCGTGCCCGCCGAGTTGACCCAGCATACCCTGGTTGCCCCTTACAACCACGTGGACGCGGTAGAAAGGCTATTTCACGAAGCCGGAGAGCAGATCGCCGCCGTTATCGTCGAGCCGGTGGCGGGCAACATGGGCGTTGTGCCACCCGCGCCGGGATTTTTGCAGACTCTGCGCGAGATAACCCAGCAATATGGCTCCTTGTTGATTTTCGACGAGGTGATTACGGGGTTCCGTGTATCCAGACAGGGCGCGGCGGGGCTATGCGGCGTGATACCCGACTTGGTGTGTATGGGCAAGATTATCGGCGGGGGGTTACCTGTCGGCGCGTATGGTGGTCGGCGCGAGCTGATGCAGATGGTGGCTCCATTGGGTCCGGTGTATCAGGCGGGCACCTTGTCGGGGAACCCTATCGCGATGTCGGCGGGGCTAGCAACCCTGCGCGAGCTGAACGAAGCCGTGTATGAGCAGATGGAGGCACGCGCCCGCGCATTGGAAACGGCTCTCACTGAAAGCACGCGCAAGCTGGGAGTACCTGCGCAGGTCAACCGCGTCGGCTCTATGCTTAGCGTCTTCTTCACCGACCGCCCAGTCACCGACACCGATTCCGCCATGAGCACCGACAGACAACTCTACGCCCGGTTGTTTCACGCATTGCTGAAGCGCGGGGTGTTTGTACCGCCATCCGCCCTCGAGTCGTGGTTTGTGAGTACGGCGCATACGGAGACGCACATCGAGCGCACCGCCCGGGCGTTCCACGCCGCGCTGAAAGAGGCTTTAGCGCAATGAGCGAGGGGTTCAACCACCGTTTTCTTCGTGCCTGTCTTAGACAACCGGTAGACAGAACGCCCATCTGGCTGATGCGCCAGGCAGGACGCTACCAGCCCGAGTATCGCGCACTGCGCGAGAAGTATCCTATGCTTGAGCTGTGTACCACCCCCGAGCTCTCAGCGCAAGTCACTCTCCTGCCCCTGCACCGGTTTGATCTGGATGCGGCGATACTGTTTTCGGACCTGACCATCCCCTTTCTGGCGATGGGCGTGCCCTTCACCCTGAAGGAAAACGTCGGTCCGGTGATCGCGCATCCGCTCCGAACAGAGACGGACATCCGCGCTCTGCGTGTGATGGAGCCTAACGATGACCTGCCCTTCGTTGCGGAGAGCATCCGAATCCTGCGGCGTGAACTGAATGTACCCCTCATCGGGTTCGCGGGTGCGCCCTTGACGCTGTCCGCCTATCTCGTTGAAGGGGGTGCCTCGCGCGACTACAGCAGGGTGCGCGCCCTGATGTACAGCAGACCCGACCTGTGGGAGAATCTCCTGCAAATCCTGACTGAGAACGTGACCCGTTTCCTGAAGGCGCAAATCGAGGCGGGAGCGCAGGCGGTACAACTGTTCGATAGCTGGGTCGGGGTGCTAAGCCCTATCACATACCGACGCCACATTCTGCCCGTCATGCAACGGATTATCCGTGAACTCAAACCGCTTGGCGCACCCATCATCTATTTTGGCACGGGCACGGCTTCCTTGTTGGAACTGATGCGGGAAACGGGCGCGGATGTGGTCGGAGTGGACTGGCGTCTGCCCCTCGACTCGGCGTGGCAAAAGCTGAACTTTGCCTGTGCGATTCAGGGCAACTTAGACCCGGCAGTGCTTCTGGCGGACGCAGATACCGTGCGAACGGAAGCGGAAGACGTTCTGCGTCGTGCCGAGGGGCGTCCGGGACACATTTTCAATTTGGGACACGGTGTTCTGCCTGAAACGCCCGTGGAGAACGTTCAGATTCTAATTGACACCGTGCACCAAGGGGTTTCGGGCTAAGATGAGCACGCCTCACGTGGTCATCGTTGGCGGCGGGATAACGGGATTGTCGGCGGCGTACTACCTACAACGCCTCCGACAGCAGGCAGGCACGCCCCTACGCATTACACTGATGGAAGCAGAAGAGCACCTGGGCGGCAAAGTGGGCACCGTGCATCAGGAAGGCTTTCTCATCGATACGGGTCCCGATTCGTTCCTTGCCCAAAAACCGTGGGCAGTTCAGCTCTGTCGCGAGCTAGGCATGGAAGGTGAAATGATCTCCCCCTCCGCCCGCAAGTTCTTCATGCTTATCAAAGGTAGGCTCCACGCTGTGCCCCATGAGCTGGTATCACTGGTACCCTCCAAACCCCAGGCGCTGTGGAGCGTGACCTTCATCTCGCTATGGGGCAAACTGCGAGCCAGCATAGAGGGCTTCGTGCCCGCACGACGAGATGTAGAGGACGAATCGCTGGGAGCGTTCATGCGGCGCCGCTTCGGCAGGGAGTTCGCCGTGAAGTTCGCGGAACCACTCATGGCGGGAGTGCATGCCGGGCATCCCGACCGTCTGAGTATGGCTGCCGTATATCCTATGTACTGGGAGATGGAACGCAAGTACGGCAGTATCACCCGTGCGCTACTGCAGATGCGTCGGCAGAGACAACCGGGTAAAGGTGCGCAACATGCCTCCCCGTTCGTGGCTCTGCGCTACGGCATGGGCAGTCTGGTAGAACGGCTTGCGCAGAACCTGACGGAGACGGATATCTGGCGATCCACGAAGGTTGTCGGGATCGCTCCCCGCGCAGATGGCACAGTGAGCGTACATCTGCAATCCGGGGAGCCTGTGCAGGCAGATGTGGTGATATTGACCACCCCCGCCTACAACATCGCCGAATGGCTTCAACCCTACGCTCCCGATGCCGCACGCCTGCTACGCGAAATCCCTTACGCGTCTACGGCTGTGGTGTCTCTCGCTTATCGGCGTGAGGGGGTGGAGCATCCTTTGGAGGGCAGTGGTTTCCTAGTGCCTCGCACGGAACCTATTCTCATCACCGGCTGTACCTGGTCGTCCAGCAAGTGGGAAGGGCGTGCTCCCGATGGAAACGTGCTCCTGCGGGTGTTTATGGGCTACGCCGGTGCCGACCAGATTGTCGAACAGCAGTGGGACGACCTGCTCGCCCGCGTAGCACACGATGCACTGCAACCTCTGCTCGGTATTAAAGAGGAGCCGGTGATGGTGCAGGTAAACCGCTGGCTCAAAGCGATGCCGCAGTACGAGGTGGGACACCTGAAACGCCTTCAGCAAGTGAAGCACGCACTGGCGGACTACCCCGCGATTCTGCTGGCTGGCTCCGCCTATCGCGGCGTGGGGGTCCCTGATTGCGTGAAGCAGGGTAAAGAGTCCGCCGAACAGGCATGGCAGAGGATTCTGCGCACACACTGAACCTAAGTCAGCACGGCGACCTTCTCTTCCTCCGGGCTCTGCGGAACCTCGCGGTAGTGGCTGTCACGCTCCACCGGCGTACGCCCCGCTTCCCGAATCAGCGCAATCATCTGCTGGCGCGTGAGCACTTGATGCCGCTCGCCGGGAGCCTCATCCTGATAGGTAATTTCGTACTCATGCACCGTGCCATCCACGTCATCTGCGCCGTACCATAGCGCCACCTGCGTGACCGCGGGGGTGTTCATGATCCAGAAGGATTTGATGTGCGGGAAATTATCCAGCAGAAGGCGTGCCACCGCGATATTGCGCAGGTCGTCGTAGCCAGAGGGGTGCGGCAGGTGCAGAAGCTCGGTACCCTCGGGATGGAAGCTGAGCGGCGTGAGCGCAAGGAAGTGCCCTGTTTCATCCTGCAGACTGCGCAAACGCAGGAGGTGCTCTACACGCTCCTCGACGGTCTCGATATGCCCATACAACATCGTTGCATACTGGCTTAACCCCACGCGCGCCGCCGCACGTGCCACCTCGCTCCACTCCTCCCCACCGATTTTGCGGGGGAAGAGCTCCTGATGAACCCGCTCCGAGAAGATCTCCAGACCACCTCCAGGCAGGCTATCCAACCCCGCCTCCTTCAATGCGCGCAGGGTATCTTCATAGCTCATGCCTGCCACTTCCGCGATCTGCACGATCTCCACCGCAGTGAACGCCTTGATATGCACGTTCGGACGCACCTCTTTCACCGCGTGGAGGACATCCAGATAGTACTGGAAGGGCAGTTTGGGATGAATCCCGCCCACGATGTGTACCTCGGTGATGGGAACATGCAGGTATTGACGCAGACGCTGTTTGACCTGTTCCGGCGTCAGCGTGTACGGAGCAGGCCCCCCCTTCTTCGCGTAAAAGGAGCAGAACTTGCAGTATTTGTTGCAGATGTTGGTGTAGTTGATATGCTGGTTCCGAACGTAGTATGCCTTATCACCGTGCAGACGCTCGCGGACGATGTTCGCCAAGTAGCCAACACCCGTTAGGTTCGGCGTCGTATAAAGCAGGCGTCCGTCCGCTTCGTCCAGACGAACGCCCGCGCAGACCTTCTCGTATATGGGCATTAACTCGTTTCCGAGAATCTTTTCAGCGATCATCGGCGCTCCTCGGTATCAAAGAACTTCGGATTCATTATACCCGCTAATCATCTCCTATCAACCCAAAGTTCCTGACGAGGATGCCAAAGTCAAACAGGGTGACCTCATTGTCGCCGTCCAGGTCCGCGTTGGGGTTCCAGTTACTGTCGCCGGGCACCGTGCCGAAGGCGGACACGAGCTGCCCAAAGTCGAACAGCGTCACCTCGTTGTCGCCATCCACGTCGCCGTTGGTCAGGCTCCACACGAGAGCAACCACCCCGGATAGGCTGGCACTGACACGCTGGCGAAGCCAGTGTGTGACCTTCACCGCCACACTGCCACTACCAGCCAGCGCGGTCTCTACCGCGAACTGCCCACCGCTGTCCAACGACGCCGACAGGGTCTCTGTACTACTGCCCTGCGTCACGTTGACCTGCACCGGCAGACCGCCGACCGTTCCGCCGAAGTCGCCAAGCGCGACACTGCCCTGCACCAACACCTTGCGCACCTCTAGGGTGCCATCTCTGGAGGTGCTCATGTACACCGCGTCCCCTGCAAACTCGGCACGAAGCACTTTGTTACCCAGCGAGGCATTCAAGGGCACCGCGTATGGCACAGAGGCTCTGCCGCTGCTGTCGGTGTTCGCCGAGCCAACGGTTGCCCCCGCCACCTTGAAGGTTACCGTTCTGCCGCTGATGGGTGCGGTGTTGTCCTGTCGGCGCAGGGTCGCCTCTAGATTGACTGTCTGCCCGCGCCGGGCGGTCATGTTGCTCAGTACGATCTCCGGCATCGCCTTGCTGATGGTCAGGATTCCCGTGCCGCTAGAAGGGTTGGCCGTGCTGTCGCCTTCGAAGGTCACCGCAATCGTGCGGCTCCCCGTGCCCAAAGACTCGGGAACAGTGTAGGCAAGCAGTGCCACACCGTTGGAACCGGTAACCGCACTGCCGACAGGAACACCACCGACCGCGAATTGCAGGGTCTTGCCCGAAATGCCCGCCAAAGTATCCGTGCGCTGTAGGGTGGCAGAGAGGTTCACATTGCCTCCCAGCGTGCCAGAGACGCTATCTACCACCAGGCGCGTGGTCATGGAACTCGCCGAGGGCAGAGGCATTCTCCAGATACCTCGTCCGTACGTGCCCACATACAGATAGCCCGTTGTGGGGTTCGCGCGCAGGTGCAGGCAGGGTGTGCTGGGCAGTCCGGTACCCAGTTTCGCCCAGTTGGTGCCTTCATCGGTGGTTACGAAAACGCCCGTGTCGGTTGCTGCTATCAGCATATTGGGCGCGACAGGGTTCACGATCAGGAAGTTCACCGGAGTATCGGGTAGATGGCCCGAGATGTTCGTCCACGAGGCTCCGTAGTTGCTACTTGTATAGACGTGTCCGCTCGCAAAGCCCTGCAGTCCCACGTACACCGTGGCCGGGCTGGTAGGATGCACCGCGATTCCGCCAACGGAGCGCAGGGGCAATCCCGAATAGCGCGCGCTCCATGTCGCACCACCGTCCGTCGTGACGCAGACCGCACCGTCATCCGAACCGGTGTAGATGACGTTAGCGTTTGAGGGCGCGATCGCGATGGCCGACAGCGAGCCGGAACTGCCCGTCACGTCACCGCTGATACGGCTCCACGAGACCCCGTTGTTGGTGGAGCGGTAGAGATAGACCGTGCCCACGTAGAACGTGGAGGGATCGTTGGGGTCATTGACCAGAGGAGCCGACCACGGCGCACGCGGGTCGCTACTGCCGTTGAACACAAAGCTCCAGCTGCCCCCGCCGTTGGTTGAGCGGTACACCAAGGCATAATAGACTTCACCCAGCACCGTGTTCGGGTCACTGCGCTTATACGCCGCCCAGAAGCCATCTCCACCCAACGTAATGGAGTAAGTATTGGAACTCGTGCGCACCTGCGTGCCGTTATCCTGTAACCCTGCCACCAGCCGGTTTGCATTCGTCGGGTGCACATCGAAGGCGTAGAACTCCATCGTGCCCCTGCCGGTGTTGAGGGCGGTACGGGTGCTTCCTCGATTGGCGGAGTAGAACAGCCCTCCGTCACAGCCGATAAAGATCTTGCTGGGGTCGGTTAGGTCAAACTCCAGGGCGTGCTGGTCCACGTGCGCCGCAGACAGCCCCGACCAGGTGCTACCGCCGTCGGTGGTGCGGTACAGTTCCACCTCGCCCACATAGGCAATATTGGGGTCGTTGGGGCCTACACGTATCACCAGGTCGTACCAGGACTGCCTACTGCCGGTTGGGGCGTTTGTCAGCTGCGCCCAGCTGCTTCCGCCATTGGTGGTTTCCCACACGCTGTGGATGCGTGAACCTGCGGCGACGGTCTCTCCAAACACAACGTAGAGCACATTTGGGTTACTGCGGCACACATCCAGCTCAATGCGCCCCACGCTGGTGCCAAGAGGCAACGCACTATAACGAGTCCACGTGCTTCCCCCGTTGGTAGACACGTACACGCCGTTGGCTGAACTCCCCCAGATACTGCCCAGCGCCGCCCAGAGGACGTTGGGGTTGGTTGGATGCATCCGTAACGCCGAAGCCACCCCACTGAGCGTGCGGGTGAACGTGCTCCCTCCGTTAGTGGTGATATAGATGCCCGCGTCGGTGCTGACAATCCATTTGTTGCGGTTCGTGGGGTCGATCACGATCGCGTTGATGCGCTGTCCGGCGAAAACGCTGTTGCCGATCAGCGTCCACGAGTTGCCTCCATCGGTGGAGCGGTAGATGCCCACCCCACCTAATGTATAGCCCGCATAGTACTCTTCCCCCGTGCCCAGATAGATGGTCTGCGGGTCCACGGGGTCGATGGTCAAACACCCTACGTACTGCACGGCGAGAAAGTCGGTCAAGTTAGTCTAGGTAGAGCCTCGATCGGTGCTTTTCCACACGCCCCCTTTAGACACACCGATATAGATGGTGTTTGGGTCGGTAGGATGGATAGCGATAGCGTTGACGCGGGCGAGCCAGTTCTGATTGGTGCTGTCGGGCCCGAAGAACTCCCACGTCAGCGCCTGGGCAATTAGCCCTTCGCCCTGGTAAGCGGGTAGTTGTTGGGCTTGCTCGTACGCTCTGAGCCATGCGCCAGCCGGAACGTCGGTGTTGAGGAAGGCGCGTCGGCTGTAGAACCACTCCAATCGCTTCCACGGCTTAGGCATGCCCCACGGGTCCAGCTCCTGCGCACCAGCGAGGGACAACAGTCCTACCCACAACGCGAACACGAGGGAAAGCCGCCTCATGACATCACCTCAAAGGTTAGTTATTCACCCTATTGTAGCGCAAACAGGGCATCCTGCACAACGGTTGGCAGACGCGCGCAGACGACATCTCGCTACGTCTCGCTGGAGCCAAGGCGCATCAGCGCCTCGTCCACAATCCATCGCTCCGACTCAGGAATGTGGTTTTGCATCTGTCGCAGGATCTGCACCACCCTGGCGCTGTTGCTACCGGCAAGGGCGATCAGAGCCCACCGTCGGGTGTTCGGGTTCGGCGAGTTCAACACGCTCTGCAAAGCAGGGATGCTAGCGTCGCCCATGGCGGACAGGGCGCGCGCCGCGAGGTAGGCAACGGTGGGGTTGCCATCTCCCAGTTTCGCCAGCAAGGGCTGGACAGCGGGCGCGCCGAGCATGGCGAGCGAGTTCGCCGCGGCTTCCCCTACTCCACCATCCGGGTCTGCCAATGCCTCCAGCAGATGCGGAATAGCGGCGGGTTGCTCGGTCTGCCCAAGCGCAGACGCTGCGGCTCGACGCACTCGATAGTCAGCGTCCTTGAGCGCGACCGAGAGCGGCGCCACTGCGGACGGGTCGTTCATTCCACCCAGCGCCTCGGCAGATAGTCGACGCACCTCGGGGTCCGCACCGCGAATCGCCTGCGAGAGGGCGGGAATGGCGGCGCGTCCTGCACGTGCCAGAGCACCTACCGCCGCCGAACGCAGCACTAGGTCCTCGTCATTCAGCGCACGCACCAGTGCGGAAACCGCTCGTGGGCTGGCGATCTTGCCCAGCGCCACCGCTGCCTGCGCGCGGGCGTCACCGTCGTCTTCGGGATTGTTCACCGCTCGCAACAGCGCGTCTTCGGCGGACGGATGCGCGATCGACGCCAGCGCACCGATGACCACACGGCGCACCGCAGGCGAATCATCCTGGTGGCGCAGCAGAGCGGGCACCGCGCGCGGGTCGCCCAGCTTGCCGAGCAGTTCCGCGACAGCGATGCGCAGTGAGGCGTCTTTGTCGTCGATGAGCGGTAATACCTGCGGGGTACACACCTTGCCAATGCGGGAAAGGGCATCGCTCGCCGCGGAGCGCGCATCAGCGCTTTTCAGAGCCTCTACCAGCTTCGGCACGATGGGCTCGCCCAGCGAAGCCAGCGCCTTCGCCGCGCCGGATTTCACGTTGCTATCCGCGTCCTTCAGGGCGTCCAGCAGAGTCTGCGGGTATTTGGGGGCGAGCGTAATCAATGCTTGCGTGACGCGCTCGCGCATCTTGATTTCGGGGTCCTTCTGTAGAGCCAGCAGTGCCTTCACCGCCTCCTCGGTGCCCAGCCGCTCGAAGGCTTCCACTGCCCTCATGCGCGCCGGTAACGGTCTCTGCTGAACTAGGTCATACAGCGAATCGTGGGTCGCCAGCACCTTCGCCGCCGCAACCTGGCGCGCGGGGTCCTTGCTGACGAGGTCGTCCACCGTTTGCTGGGTCTGCACATTGCGCCAGATCGTCCAGCCAATAATACCGCCGATAATGAGGATCCATATCGCCCAACGCAGTGCCGCTGCTCGGTTCATCGTTCCATTCCCCTTGCTCGATAGATGCGTGCCGGAATCTTTATTCGGCTGCTGAGGGGCGAAATCCTGTCCGTCTTCCCCGACGCAGGAAAATTCGCCGGGTTTGCTGTAAAAAGCATACTACATGCGCGTGAGGAGGATTCGGAATGCGGAAAATTACCATCGTTGGAGCGGGAGGCTACGTCTTCCCGATCCGTTTGACGGTCGACATCCTGTCCTTCCCAGATCTGCAGGATTCGGTGCTCTACCTCTACGATATCGACGGCGAACGGCTGGCTCGGACGAAACGGCTCATCGATGGCATTGTGGCTCGCCACAACCTGCCTACGCGCGTGGAAGCCGGGCTCGACAGG
Organism: Armatimonadota bacterium; assembly: GCA_040289885.1. Lineage (GTDB taxonomy): Bacteria > Armatimonadota > HRBIN16 > HRBIN16 > HRBIN16 > HRBIN16. Next base: position 17,557 of record PSLZ01000022.1, read on the forward strand.
CGCGAGGCACTGCGTGATGCCAAGTACATCATCGTCGCCTTTCAGGTAGGCGGTGTGGAGGCGTACAAATGGGATGTAGAGATTCCACGCCAATACGGCATTGACCAGTGCGTGGGCGACACCTTAGGACCGGGCGGTGTGTTCCGCGGTCTGCGCTCCATCGCCGTCTTTCAGGAGATCGCCCGTGACATGCACGAGGTTTGTCCAGACGCCCTCATTCTGCAGTACGCGAACCCGATGTCCATCAATTGCTGGGCGTTGAATCTGATGGGCGTTAAGGTGGTAGGGCTATGCCACAGCGTGCAGGGAACCAGCAAGATGCTGGCGTATGAGCTGGGTGTGCCCTACGAGGAGGTATCGTTCAAGTGCGGCGGCATCAACCACCAGGCATGGTTCACCGAGTTCAGACATAAGGGTGTGGACGTCTACCCTCGCCTGCGCGAAATCATGTTCCAGAAATACCCCTCCCCGCTGGAGGTGGGTTTGGACAGCAAAATTCCGGTCAATCGTTTCGCCCAGCGTGGGCTGGACCATCAAGCGGAGGATGTGGTCTACTATTACGAGCGCGTGCGCACCGAGATCATGCGCACTTTCGGCTACTTCCACACCGAAAGCTCTCATCATGGAAGTGAGTACGTGCCCTGGTTCCGCAAGAACGCCGACCTGGTGAACGCCTACATCCCCGTGCGGTGGGATTATTACCAGATCTCCTGCTCGTATCAGGAACAGAGCCACCAGGAGTACCTGCAACAGCTGTGTGAAGGACCCCTGCACCTCAGCGAGGAGTACGGAGCATGCATCATCCATGCTTGCGAGACGGGCGAGCCTGTAGTTATCTACGGGAACGTTCCCAACTGGGGCGCGCCCGGCACGAACCCAAAGCACTCGCGGTCGCATATCATCTCCAACTTGCCGCACAACTGCTGTGTGGAGGTAGCCTGTCTGGTCGACCGCAATGGCGTTCAGCCCATCGTCTTCGGCGACCTGCCGCCACAGTGTGCTGGCATCAACCGCCAGAGCATCAACGTGCAAGAACTGGCTGTTCTTGCTGGGATGACGGGCAACCGTTCACTCGTCTACCAGGCGGTAGCGATGGACCCGCTGACCGGCGCGCTGTTAACTTTACCGCAAATCCGTCGAATGGTGGACGAAATGTTGGAGGCAGAGAAGCAATGGCTGCCGCAGTTCAAATAGGGAGATCAGCATGAGACACACCCAGACCGAGCAACTAGCACGTCGCTTACAGGCGATCTTTCCGGAGGTGCTTCAGCCAGCCAACAAGGGCTTCTACGATGAGTGGCTGTGGCGATACTACGGGCACCTGGCGACCGAGGCAGGCAGTCGCACACGAGTCCGGTACGTCATAGACCTCTGTCGCCTGGCGCGCTTCTCTCCTCAGGATAATGCGGTTTACCCAAGAAGTCTGGAACCGGTTCGAGAACGGTCCCATCGGTGAAGTGCATGGGCACCGTGTCACGGAACCGTATGTGGAAGCGCGCAAGCGCATCATCCAGTCCATCGCACCCGACCTGCCGCCTGCTACCGTCGAGCAGTTGGCACAGAACACGTTCGGCATGGTGCAGGAACAGATTGTGGAGGCGGTCCGAAGGTATCAGCGTTCGGGGACGATGCCTGATTCACAATTCGCACCGGGCAAAGTGCCACGCGACCCCAAATCGGGCGCGTACATTGAACGCCTGTTCAAGCCAGCCGAACTGGCTCGTTACATCGAGCAATTTGGCTTTCGTGCGCGTTACTACGCCTATTTCGGCGGCGCAAAAGGCAATTTGCTCATCCGAGCGGCGAACGCCATCGGCACCACATTGACCCCGGTCAGCGTTCCCTTTGCCCGGGCGTTTCGGATCGTCGCATGGAGGCAGTGACTTGGTCTCATGCTATCGAGTAAGAGGAGTAAGGACTATTTGGACACACGTACAGTCACACACCGACTATACGCCTTGTTTTCTGAAGTGCTGGCGGAGAAGAACCGAACGCGCTATCACGAAGGTTTATGGGGCTCGTACGGACATGTCGCCACCCCCAGCGGGGCGCATCGGCGCGTCCGGTTTGTAGCCGACCTATGCGATCTGGCACGCTTCTCCCCCGAAGGCAAAGTGATTCTCGACGCAGGCTGTGGCTACGGCGTCATCGCGATCATCCTCGCGCTGATGGGCGCGAATAAAGTCGTCGGGGTCGATATTTCCGAAGAGAGACTAACCACCTTCGCCCAAATCATCCGGGACTACGGCTTCGACCAACAGCTGGAAGCCCGACTACAAAGAGCGGAAGACACTAGTCTACCCAATGCGTCGGTAGACGCCGTTATCTCTAACGAAGCCATCTCCCACTACTACGACGTCGATGCTTTTTTGAGAGAGACCGCACGCGTGTTGAAGCCCGGCGGTGTGCTTCTGATCTCAGACGGCAACAACGCGTGCTCCCCCCTTCGCCGCCGGCACACGCAGGAGATTTGGGAGCGGTTCGAGAACGGCCCGGCGGGCACGGTGCATGGGCACGTGCTGGCAGTTCCCTACATCGAGATGCGTCGGCAGATCATCCGCTCGGCAGGCCCCGACCTGCCGGATGATGTGGTAGAGCGGATAGCCCAGCGCACCAGCTACCTACGCAAGGAAGAGGTCCTGCAGGCACTGAAAGAGTATCTGACCACCGGGCAGATGCCTCACTCCACTTTTGACCGCAACCGGTGTCCGGTGAATCCGCTTTCTGGGGCGTATATGGAGCACATGTTCTATCCCCCCGAGCTTGCTCGGCAGCTTGAGGGCTATGGGTTCCGGGCGCGTTACTATGCGGCGTTGGGCGGGGCTGTGCCGGTGTGGATGGCGCCTTTGGACCGGGTGTTCCATGCGCTTACCCCGCTTACCCTGCCGTTAGCGCGTGCTTTCCGCATCACAGCGGTTCGTCAATAGGGGCGATTGCTTGGGGATTTAAACGTAGATTTAACATTTGCAGGGTACACTTATTCAGGCAACACAGTACAACAAGGAGGTGTACCCCCCGTGAACAAGAGCTACTCGGTAGCATGGCTGATAGAGGACACGTGTCCCCGTTGCGGTCGCAACCTAGTGATGCGCTCCGCAGTAGATCGGTTGCGCAACGAGACGCGGTACATCCAACAGTGTCCGGGACAAGGCTGTCGTTACCACAAGGTGCGACGGGTGTTTCGGGTTCTGCAAAGTGCGTAAGTCAAAACGGAGCGGTTCAAACCGCTCCGTTCGCTTTTCACCACACTGGAGCCGACGGGCGGACTCGAACCGCCGACCTACGCATTACGAGTGCGCCGCTCTACCGACTGAGCTACGCCGGCTGATAAGAAAATGGTGCCGCGGGGCAGAATCGAACTGCCGACACCAGGATTTTCAGTCCTGTGCTCTACCAACTGAGCTACCGCGGCATGTTCGGATCATGGCGGGGACGACGGGACTCGAACCCGCGGCCTCAGGCGTGACAGGCCTGCGCTCTAACCAGCTGAGCTACGCCCCCATCGGGCTAAACCTGGTGGGCGAAAGAGGGCTCGAACCTCTGACCTCTTCCTTGTAAGGGAAGCGCTCTTCCAGCTGAGCTATTCGCCCTCCTTGCAGGAAGATTTCCCACCAGCACCGTATATTATTCCAAAAATCTTGCGATTTGTCAACGGGGTGAGCCCAATTTCTCGCCCCCACAACGCAAAAATCTCAGCAAAAGGAGGTCTCTCAATGCGCAAGTGGTGGACTTTGCTCGCCCTGGCTGTGGCAGTCACTGCCGTCATCCCGGCGAGTGCGCAGGAGGAAACAGGGAACAACCACCTGCGAGTGCGAGCGGGGGTCTTCTTCCCGCAAAAGTCCGAAACGCGCGATGCGGCGGACAAAGCCTGGTTCACAGCAGGAGTGGAGTACGCCTTCCAACCACTGGTCAGCCCCGGCTACCAGGGCATGTTTACCCTCAGCGCCGACTTCATGGGCAATAAGACCATGCATAACATCCCGGTGCAGGTCAACCTGGTCAGTGCATACGACCGGTTCACGTGGAGTGTTGGCGTGGGGATCGGTTTTGCAAAGAACGTCGCCGGCGACGCCAAAACGGGTATGACCTACAGCATCGGTGTCGGCGCTACGCTGGGTAGTACCTCTGTCCCTCTGGAAATCGGTGTCACCTGGCGCGGAATGACCAATGTCAGCAACCAGCTGGACGGCGTGGCGGTACACCTGCAGTTGCGCTTCTAGCATCCGGGCATTCGGCAGGAGAGCCTGCCGAATGCCTCCCCTAACGCCCGCTAGCAGAAAGAAGCTCGCCCACGGTGACAACCCGATAGCCCTGTGCATCTAACGCGTTCAGTAATTGGGGCAGCGCCCGGGCGGTGGCTTCACTGCCGCAATGCATCAGCACGATGGCACCGGGACGGATACGACGCATCACGCGGTCCGTGATCATCTGGGGCGTGATGTCTTTCTTGACGCTGTCCCAGCTGTCAACCGTCCAGTAGATCGTCAAGTAACCTTCCTCGGCAACCACTGACCGCACCCGCTCGTCCCGCGCTCCAAAAGGAGGGCGAAACAAAGGCTTGGTACTCCGCCCACACACGCGCCGGGCGATCCCCTCGGTGCGACGCAACTGCTCCCGAATCTGCTCGTCCGAGAGGCTGGTGAACGCCGGATGGGACCAGGAATGATTCCCCAATTCGTGCCCTGCTTCGGCGATCTGCCGTGCGGAATCAGGATACCGCTCTATCCACTGCCCCGTGAGGAAGAAGGTACAGTGCAGTCCTCGCTCTGCCAATGCGCGCAGAATCTGCGGCACCGGCTCGGCGGAACTGCCCGCGTCAAACGTGAGCGCAACCAGCTTTGCCCCGGTCTCGCCGCTGTCCACCTCGCGTGAGGAGACCTCCAGGCGCGTCGCGGTGGGTAGACTGTTTACCGCATCGGAAGGTTCATGGAGCGGTTGAGGAGCCTGCATCGCCTCGGAAGATGTCGATTCCTGCTTGGGGATACTTGCCTTTGGCGAACTCGCCACAGAGACATGCGGTGAAGACCTGTCAGAAGCGGACGAATGAGTTTCCTTCCGTTGCCCGCTCTCGGAGGCTGGGGGCAGATGACGGGAAACAGTGACGGCGACCACCAACACGCCCACCACCACGAGCAAGACCTGCAGTCCGCCCCATAGCAACCGGAGCGTTCCAACCGGTCGCCGCCGCGATGTCTTGCGCCTACGACCCGCCATCGCCCTACGGGGTGGAAGCCACCTTGGCAGAGGTCAGCTTCTCGCGCAGGTACTCCACCGCCTTCTGCAGCTGCACGTCGTGGGCACGGTCGTCGATATCGGTCATCTCCTCGCTCTGTTTGACCACGATGTCCGGCTGGATGCCTCCCCGCTTGATCTCCCTGCCCTCCGGGTCCACTTTGCGGTTCAGGTCGTAGCCGCTAGGGGTCAGGTACTTTGCCGTGGTGATGGCAACAGCCGAGTTGTCCTGCAGTTGGAAGATGGTCTGCACCAGCCCCTTGCCAAAGGTGGTCTCGCCAATGATAATGCCTCGTTTGTTATCCCGTATCGCTCCCGCAACGATCTCGGACGCGCTCGCGCTCCATTCATTTACCAGCACTACCAGCGGATAGGGCTTCAAAGCGCGACCACGCTCGGCATACAGGCGGGTAACCTGTCCGTTCTTCTCCTGAATCAACACCACGACGCCATTGTCGATGAAACGGCTTGCAACATCTACCGCCACGTTCAGTAGTCCGCCCGGATTGTAGCGCAGGTCAAGAATGAGCGCACGAAGTCCCTTGCTCTCCAGCTCACGCACCTTCTGCACCAGCAGCTGGTCGCACTTCTCGTTGAACTGCTCCAGTCGCACCCGCCCGATGCCCAGTTTCTCGTCCTCCATGTAGGCGTAGACCACCGGCGAAGTAATCAGGTCGCGCACGATGGTGATGTGCAGGAGATTGGACACCCCTTTGCGGCGGATGGTGAGTTCTACCTTAGTGCCACGCGGTCCGCGAATCCGTTTCACCACCTCGTCGACACGCATCCCCGCAACGGGTTTGCGGTCCACCTCTACAATCACGTCGCCCGCTTTGACACCTGCCTTATCGGCGGGGCTTCCCTCGATGGGGCGATAGATGACGATCTGCCCCTCCTTCTCCTGCAGTTGCGCGCCGATGCCAAAGAAGTCGCCGCGCGTGTCCTCCTGCATACTGCGGTACTCACTGGGGTCCATGAAACGGGTGTACGGGTCATGCAGGGCGGCTAACATCCCGCGGATGGCAGAGTAGGTTAACTGCTTTTCGTTCACCGGCTGGTAGTACTGACTGCGCAGGCGCGACAGCACATCCCAGTACAACCCCACGGGCCAGAGGTAGCCCTGCTGGACGTCCTGCTCCATCTGTAGAGCCAGGTTGACACGCTGAGGCACGGTCTGCGCGGCGTAGAGCGCACGCCGGATGCCTCCCGAACGCATGTCGGGGTAGAAAAAGCCCAACAGAAACGCCAGCGTGACTAATAGCGGAGCGATTCCCGAAATGGATAGTCGTCTCTTTTGCATGGATTGCGTCCCTTCCTCTATGCCCGTGTGGTCCTCAGGATGCTAACCGCCTTCTCCAGCGCCAGGTCGTGCCCCTGCTTGGGAACCGTTGGGGCGGTTACGGTCGGATAGACCCCCTTGCCGTGAAAATCGCCACCACTCAGGGTCAAGAACTTGCCCGTGGTCATGGTGATGGCGGAGCCGTCCGGCAAGGGGATAAAGGTCTGTACCAACCCATCGCCAAAGGTTCGCTCGCCGACCAGCTTCGCCCCTGCCTTGTCTCGGAGGAGCACCGCCAACGCCTCGGCGACGTTCGCCGTGCCTTGATTGACCAGCACCACCATCGGCGCCTTGACGCGCAGGTTGCCGGAGGTGGGTACCGGTTGGCGACGTTTGTTCTCGCCTTGGCGTGTCTCCATCAGAGCCAGCGCGGAGCTTTTAACCAGCATCGCCGCCACCTGCGACGCAGAATCCAGTTGCCCGCCGGGGTTGTTGCGCAGGTCAATCACCAGTCCGCGCAGGTTGTTCCCCAACCCTGCTAGGGCACGCTTCAGGCTCTCCGGCGTCTGCGCGTTGAACTGTACGATGCGGAGATACCCCATGTTGCCCGACATCAGACGGTAGGTTACCGGCTCCACCGTAAGCACTGCGGGCGTCACCTGCACCTTGAAGGTCGCATTCCCTCTGCGGACGGTCAGCGTCATCGGTCCCTGGCTCTTGTTGGTCAGCGCATTGAGCGCCTTGCGCAGGTCCAGTCCTGCCAACACGCGCTTGCGGGCATCCTCCAACGCCTTGACCAGCTCGTTACCGCGTGCTCCCGACCGCTGAACCTGTCGAAACAGGTCGTAGGCGATAACCCATTTGCCGTCGATCTCGGTAATCACGTCGCCCGGCTGGAGCCCTGCTTTTTCCGCAGGACTGTTAGGCAGGGGGCAAATCACGGTCAGTTCGCGCCGCTCGATGTCCTGTGTCACCCGGCGCACCACCGTTAACGCCGCGCCGATACCATAGTAGGTGCCACGCGAAGCCTCCTGCAGTAGTCGCGCCTCCTCTGGCTCGAGGAATCGGGTGTTCGGGTCATTAAGCGATTGCAGCATCGCCCGCACCGCTCCGTAAGCCATCGGCTTCGCCTGCTCAGGGGTGTAGTCCACGTGCTGTTTCTCCACATACTTGAACACGCTGTAGAACAACTGCATCAGGTCCATGCTGACCGGAGAGGCACTGTCACCCGGCGCAAGCGCAACGGTGTAGCTCTGCTTGGGAGAATACTCTTGTAGCGAGGTCACCCGAGCGCGCGGATTGGCACTTGCCACCGGCAGGGTGGCCATCTGCTGGCGAAGCCACCATCCGATTCCGAACGCGGAAACCGCCAGTGCGAGCCAGGGTATCACACGCCATGGGGCACGGGTATTCAATGACAAACCTCCCTTCCAGCCACCAACCTGTAGGCATGGCGATCTGGTGTGAACGTCGATTTTGGCACTCTTTCAGTAACCCTATTATAGCACCCGCCGAGAAGCAAAGTCAATTCACGACGCGTGCTATTTCAACCCCTTGCTGTAGGCGATGAGCAGGCTGATTCGTCGGTTCGAGTAGTGAAGTGGGTCGTCTGGCACCCGCAGTTTGTTATCCGCGTAGCCGCGCACTTCGTAAATCTGCCCTTTGCGTAGCCCGCCTGCCTCTAGCACGCGACGGGCACTGTTGGCACGGTTCACCGAGAGTTCCCAGTTCGTCATCCCACCGCGTGTGAAGGGGCGGCTGTCGGTATGCCCCTCGATGATAATACGGTTGGGTAGTTTGGCGAGGTACTTGGCGATTCGCAGGAGCAGTTGGCGAGCTGGCGGACTGACCTCTGCACTGCCCGTCAGAAAGAAGACCGACTGCGAGCTCTCCAGCAGTTCTATCCGAAGCCCTTCGTCCACCATCTGTATCTGCACGTAAGGCTTGAGGCGGCTGAACTCCGGCACGCCTGCCATGATCTTCTCCAGCTCCTTCTTCGCCTGTTCCATTCTCTGTTTTTCCGAGAGTTCAGCCAGCTCGGACGGCTTCTTCTCGCCAGCTTTGGCAGATCCGCCATCGGGGGCGATGCTGAAAGCTAGCTTCCCTTCGTTGACCGCTTTCATGAAGCCCACGGGGTCCTTAAAGTAGGCCGCGATCGCCTCCTTGATGTTTTGGCTCAAGCCGATAATCCACATGACGAGGAAGAACGCCATCATCGCGGTCACGAAGTCAGCATAAGCCACTTTCCACGCGCCGCCATGATGGCCGTGTCCGCCATGCTTTTTCTTAACGATGCGGATGTCGCCCCCTTTGTTGTCCGCCATGCTCGTCCTCCTATGCCGCTGCCGCCTGGCGTCCCGTGCCCTTCACCGTCTCTTCCATCTCGCGGAAGCTGGGACGATAAGCGGGAGGTATCTGCCGCCGGGCAAACTCCACGCAGGTAATGGGCGACTCGCCGCGCGCGAAAGACAGCAGCGCATGGCGAATGCACTGTAGGTACTCTTCTTCTGCCTGCACACGCCCTTCCACTGCCTGCGACAGGGGCTGGAAGATACCATACGCCATCAACACGCCCAAGAACGTGCCCACCAGCGCCGCAGCCACTTTATGCCCAATCTGCTCGGGGGGACCGTTAATCGCCTGCATGGTGATCACCACGCCCAGCACCGCCGCTACGATACCAAAGCCCGGCATGGCGTCGCCCGTCTTGGAAAGCACGTGGGCGGGTTTCATCGCTTCCTCTTTGTGCGTCTCCAGGTCTATCTCCATCAGGTCGGACAGCTCATAGTGCCCAACCGCACCGGTCAGGATAACCTTCACCGTGTCGCACAAGAACTCCATCGCGTGATGGTTTGCCACGATGCCGGGATACTGGGCGAACAGCTCGCTCGATTCGGGGTTTTCCACGTGTCGCTCCAGTGCCAGCAAGCCCTCTTTGCGCGCTAGGGTGAACATGGCGAAGAGCATCTGCAAGAGCTCCATGTAAGCAGACTTGCTGACCGGTGGAGGCTTCAGGAGCCCCAGCACGGCTTTGATCAGGGTTTGCACCCCAGACATCCCGTTGCCGATAATCACGCCGCCGAAAGCCGCCCCTCCGATGATGATGAACTCGGAGATCTGGATAAGCGCGGCCACTTGCCCGCCGTGCATGATGTAACCAACCAGAACGGAGCCGAACACTACCGCAAATCCAATGAGCACAAACATCCCTGTTTGCTTACCTCCTCAAAGGACGTCAGTATGAATGTCGGCAAAGCGGGCGGTTTTGTGAAGGGGTACGAAAAACACAGACAGCCTCCACGTTCCGGAAGCTGCCTGTGCCGGGTGAAAAGGGTAAAGTCCGCCTCAGCGTGTGGTTGACGGAGTGGGCACCGGTGCTCCTCCGCCCTCGGTTTCCGCCGAGCTGCCGCCCTTCATCAAGCCTGCCTTACCGCCAGGGAACATGTCCACAAAACCGGCAGACTTGCCCTGATGCGGCTGGATAAACGATTTGTAGGCGGAGAAAGCCGCGATGGCGATCGCTAGTACCGCGACAATCACCCATATCATAGTCTTGTTCGAGCTTGCAGATGGCTTGGACATTTTTGCTCTCCTCAGGGTTTGAATGCCTCGTTCCAGTGCAAGTAGTTGAACCGTCTGGCATCCACAGCCGCCTGGTTCCAGGGCAGATACATGATCTGGTTGCGGCGCATCGGCTTCGCGTGTCCATCTGCCCAGCCAAGCGTCATCATCTGGCTGTGGTTGCCCATCGAGAAGCGGGCATCGCCCTGCCCACACCAGTTGACGGTAAAATAGTTCGGTGCGCTGGGGAAGCTCGCTTCGTCGGCGATCTGCCTGTTATCCCAACGCCAGTGGGTGAAGTTGCGCCCATAGCTCACCGTCGTCCACAACTCGTACATGATGGCTGTCTGCGCGGGACGTGCGATTTCCGCCGCGGTCTTGGATTCGGCGGAGACTGCTCCGGGCGCAGTGCTGATGGGATAATAAGCGCAAACGCCGAAGGTGGCGATGTTCTCCCAGGTGCCGGGCTGGAAGTGCGTGAACGAGTAGCTGATTTTGTACCAAGTGCCGTTTGGTCCGGTGCAGTCATCGCGAGGGATGTTGTCGCTGGGACAGCCCCAGATGCCGCGGTTCTTGATGTACGGGTTCAGCATGTCCTCGGGACCGATGGTCTGGTCTGGACCGTTCGGGTCGTTGTTCCAGCACCGGCTGGGACAGCCGCTAGAGCACGCCGACGGATTGGTGAAGCATGCGGGGTTCCACACCAGCAGGCGATGGAACTTCTCATCGTAGTCCTGCGTGTACATCAGCGCGGCGAGCAGGATCTGCTTCACGTTGGAGATACAGTTTGCTTGGCGTGCTTTCTCCCGTGCCTGCGCAAACACGGGGAAGAGGATGGCTGCCAGTATCGCAATAATTGCGATAACCACCAGCAGCTCGATCAGCGTAAATGCACGACGGGACATCTTCATCAGGCTCCTTTCCGCTAGGATTTATTCTATTATATAACGCTATGCCAAGGGTGTCAATATAACGCCTTATGGAAAAATTAACATGAGGACTGCTCGAGCGATGCCAGCTTCGTCAACGCCTCGCGGGCGGCAGATTGCTCGGCTTCCTTCTTGCTCTTCCCCGTGCCCGTGCCCAAAACCACCTCACCCAGGCGCACCTGCACGCAGAAGGTCTTATCGTGGTCGGCTCCCGTTTCGGAAATCACGACGTACTCAGGGCGTTGCCTCAGTAGAGCGTGCGCCTTCTCTTGCAAGCGCGATTTGTAGTCGTGCGCGCGGGCGGAATCGGGCGATTTACGGATGACCTCGCCCAGGATACGCAGGACGAACCGCCTCGCCTCCTCCATCCCACATTGTAGGTAGACGGCGGCGATGATCGCCTCGACCGCGTCCGCCAGGATGCTACTGCGCTGACGCCCGCCTTGCGCCTCCTCCCCTGCGCTCAGGCGAATCATCTGCTCCACACCGATCTCCCTCGCCACCTGAGCCAGCGTGCGTCGACTCACTACCAGCGCGCGAGCACGCGAAAGCGCACCTTCCGTGTGCTGGGGAAATAGGTGATACAACGTCTCGGTGACGATCAGACCAAGCACCGCATCCCCCAGGAACTCCAGCCGCTCGTTGCTCACCGGCGCACCTTCTGCCAGCGCAGAGCGATGGGTCAACGCCTGCTCAATCAGCGGGGCACAGGTCTCGGCAATCTGGAGTTTCCGGCACCATTCTTGTGGAGACATCGCTAGAAGCGCTCGAACCGTTCCACGTTCACGACGAAGACGATAGCGCCGCCGACCAGCACCTTCACCGGGTTCGGCACAAATGTGCCCACCGGCGCGGCGTCGGGCGGAAGCACGTTGACGTACTGCTCGCGCGTCTTACAGCTCTCACCGATCAGGCGAAGCACCTGCTCGAGGTCCTCGTCCTCTACTCCGATGAACAGCGTCACGTTGCCTTCGCGCAGGAAGCCGCCCGTGCTGGCTACTTTGGTGAACTTGAAACCGTTGCGCAAGAGCGCGTCCGAAATCTTGTTCTTGTCGCGGTCATGCACGACAGCGATGACCAGCTTCATGTTCGTTCCCTCCTGCTGTGCAGGTGTGTCTATTATACAGGAAGAGGCACAGGCGGTTCAAATAGGCAGGGAGCGAACGTCTGCCCAGATGACGGACTGTAGTTCGTGCAGTGGTCGCGTGGCGTCCAGCACGAGAAAACGGTGCGGTTCCCGCTTTGCCTCCTGCAGGAATCCTTCGCGCACCTTCTGATGGAAGGCAACATCCTCTGCGCCGATTCGGTTGCGCTCGCGCTGACGGCTCAAACCGAGCTCCACGGGCAGGTCTAATAAATACGTGCGCACCGGCTCCAGCCCGCCCGTCGCGAAGTGGTTCAGTTGGCGTAGCCATGCGATGTCCAATCCCCGCGCATAGCCCTGATAGACCAGCGTAGAATCGGCATAGCGGTCGCACACCACGATTTTGCCCTCGCCTATCGCCTGACGGATGTGATGGGTGTGGAGCGCGCGGTCGGCGAGGAACAACAACAGTTCCGCTTCGGGAGAGAGGTCGCCGCGTTCCAGAAGCAGTTCACGCAAACGCGGCTCCCACGGTTCATAGGTCAACCAGCAGGGAACGTTCGACTCCTGCAGACGCTGAGCAAGCCAGCGGGCAAGAGTGCTCTTGCCCGCTCCCTCGATGCCCTCGAAGGTGATGAAAGGTGCGCTCATCGTTTACGGTGGGGAGATGCGCACGCGACGGTTCGGCTCGACCCCCACACTCTCCGATACCAGCCGATACTTTTCCACCAGCTGGTGCTGGAGCCGGCGGATGTAGCTGTTCTGCGGGGAGAGGTCCACCGGCATGGAGGTGCGCAGTACCTCCTGAATAGCCTCTTCGGTTTCCAGCAGAGCCGCCTCGGTGGGGTCCAGCGCAGGTTCCGAATCTTCCCAGCCTTCCGGCGGGCGCATCGCGAAGATGTCCTGTACGCTACCTGCGATCTGCGCGTAGGTGTTGCTCTTCACCACGTACACGGGCAAGCCTCTGTTGGCGGCATCCTTCATGCGTGCCGGTTCCTTGCGGGCGTTCGCCTTCAGCGCAATCACCACGTCCGCTTGCTGGACGTCGCGTACGATGTAGGCGGGCACGCGCAGTTCCCGAATGGCTCGCTCCAGCCGATTGCGGCTCACGCCATAGGGAAAGATGCGCACTGTCGCCGGCAGCGGGCGCCGCTCTTTGACTGTCGACGAGCGCACGACCAGCGTGCCGGTTTCCCGCGCAGGCTCGGGGGCATCACCCGTCTGTACAACCTGGATGGTTCCGTCGGGCAGGCGTACGCGCACTTCGGGGCGAGGCATCTCGCCGCGCAGGAGGCGGTCAACCGTGCTCGCTACGTCGTGATGAATCGCCAGCTTGTCCTTCTCGATCATCTCGATGACGATATCGAAGGTGGGCGGCGCTTTGCGCTCCAGCACCGTCTTCTGCGTGCCGCGCCTGCGCGCTTCTTCATCGGATAGGGTAACCGCCTGGATACCCCCTACCAAGTCGCACAGGGTGGGGTTCATCAGCAGATTCTCCAGCGAGTTGCCGTGCGCGGTGCCGATGAGTTGCACGCCACGCTCGGCGATGGTGCGCGCTGCGAACGCCTCGGCTTCGGTGCCGATCTCATCGATGACGATCACTTCGGGCATGTGGTTCTCTACCGCCTCGATCATCACGGCGTGCTGAAGCTCAGGCGAAGCCACCTGCATCCGCCGCGCCATCCCGATGGCAGGGTGCGGAATATCACCATCCCCCGCGATCTCGTTGGAGGTGTCTACAATCACCACGCGCTTGTTGAACTCATCCGCCAGCACGCGCGCGATCTCGCGGAGCTTGGTGGTCTTGCCGATGCCAGGTCGCCCCAGCATCAACACGCTCTTGCCCCGCTCGATCACATCCTGAATGATGTCGATGGTGCCGAAGACCGCCCGCCCCACACGACAGGTCAAGCCGATGATGCGCCCCTGGCGATTGCGAATGGCAGAGATGCGGTGCAAGGTGCGTTCGATACCCGCACGGTTGTCCTTGCCGAACGCGCCCACGCGCTGAACCACGTAGTCGATATCTGCCTCGGTGACCTCCGCGTTACTCAATCGCAAGGTGCGGTCGGGGAAGCGTGCCTGAGGCTCTCGCCCAAGGTCCAAAATGACCTCCAGCAAATCCTCCAGGCTCGGCTCCTGTTCCAGAGCACGGCGCACCTGCAGGGGTAGCACCGCCAGCAACTCATCCAGGTTGTCGGTGACGCGCAATTGCGTCTTCGGGCGCTGAATGATCTGCCCGCTGATCGGGGAAGTGAAATTGCTCATGCGGTTGATCGAAATTCTTGATCCCTCCTGCCGTTTTCGGCACGTGACAACATACTCTTTCATCTGTTATGATACCGAATCTTGCCCGCTCAAGGCAAGCGTTTCACGGCACGGCGTCCGCGGTTTCGCGCACTCTGCCTGCTATCCACCCGACTGTGTAAATCGCCGCCGCGACCGCCAGCCCGGGATACATGGGCTGAATGAAGGCGGGATCCTGCAGACGGTCGCGCAACGCCCCATAGACCATCCAGCCCAGCGAGGTGCCGAACCCCAGCACCATCGTCGCCAGCGCGAAGGGCGGCGCCACGCGATACCGACCGGTGTAGCTGCCCACCAGCGGTAACAGCAAGCCCGGGATGAACACCGAACCGATCAGATACCACAGGTTGACTACCGACTGTACCTTCCACGCCAGCCCGATCGCCAGGATGCCCACGAGGGTAATGCCCAAGCGGGTGTAGCGCAAAGCGTCGGTCTCCTCGCCCCCTCGCCAGCGCCACAGCAGGTCGCGCCCAAAGGTAACCGCCGACAGGAAGGTATAGCTAACCACGGTGGACATCACCGTCGCGAACATGCCCACAAAGAAGAGCCCCTTCGCCACTGGGGGAAGCACTCGCTCCGCCAGCACCGGATAGGCGAACTTGGGGTCGGCAAGGCTATCCCCCAGCACCGCACGCGCATATAGCCCTGCAGAGGTGGTCATAAAGTCGAACACAAACCAACAGCAGACGCTGACCACAATGCCCCATCGCGCCACCTGCGGCGAGCGCGCGGCATAGCAACGCTGGTGAAAGCCGGGGTCAATCAACGTCCACAGCCCGATGAAGAACCACACGATGATGTACTGGAGGCTGTTTCCCCCGTGCCACGTCAGATGCAGTGGTGGCAAATGTGTCCGCAGAAAGTCCAGCCCACCGTAACGTGCCACAAGAAAGGGCAGAATGATGGCGAAGCCGCCGAACATCATCAGAAACTCGAGGATATTGACCCGCACGTCGGCGTGCAGACCGCCCCGGTAGAGATAGATGGTACTAAGCAGAGTGCCAACTATCAGCCACACCAGCAGGTCGCCGCCGAACAGCAGTTGAAACAGAACGCCCAGTATCAGCGTGTAGGGAGCAGGCGTGGTCATGCAGAAGGTCAACAGCGCGCCCACCGCCCCGCACGCACGCCCATAGACTCCGTAAAGCCTGTCGGGGATGGTGAATAGCTCCGCCTCGCGCACCCGCGGCGCCAACAACCACGCAAACAACAGGGCGAACACGTAGTAGGGCAGTCCGAACACTACCCAGTTGGAAACACCGTAAGAGTAGCTGAACTCCCCTACCCCCAGGATACCGCCGTACCAGGTGGCCACCAGCGTGGCGACGAAAGCAGGCAAGCTCAGCGTGCGACCAGCTACCAGATAACCGACCGCGTCGTTACGACGCAAACCGCGCCGCGCCGTATACCCCACCCATAGCACGGCAGTCAGATAGATTATCAGAACGACCACATCCCCCGCCGAAAAGTGCACCCGTGTTTGCACTAGCCAGCCTCCCACGTATCACACCACTTTACCACTCGAACTGCTCATCCGCCTGCAGCAACCGTATCACCACCAGATAGCCCGACCGCCACTGAACGGTTACCGGCGACCTCTCCACCACGTTGCTGACGCCGCGCGTGCCGATGCTCAAGGACTCCCCTGCTAGAGCCCACTTCAGTCCCTCTGTCCGCACCCCCTCTACCTGCCCCAACGGCAACAGCGAGACGGTTGCCCCCACAGGCGCGTCGAACTCCACCCGCCGATCGCCGAAATAGATCACCGAGTGGTCCTCTACGAAGCGGATAAACGCCCTGTCGGTATATCGCACCGCGCCCAGCACATTGCCCAGCACGTGGTCGATACGATCGCCTGTTGTGCCTAGCACCACTATCTGCGGATTCTGCCAGCGCGACACCGCAAAGCGCAGAGCCTTCTCCAGGTCCGTGTCATCCTGCCCGGGGTCGTGCACCACACACTCTGTAGGCAGTGACCGCAGAAGCTCGGCGGGAACCGAGTCGAAATCACCCACCACATAGTCCACGCGCAACCCCGCCTCACGAAGGCACAATGCGCCCGCATCGGCGCCGATCAGCACATCTGCTCCTTGCACCACCGCATCGAGCAGATGCCGCCGTGGCACCTGTCCGTTGAGCATGATCAGAATACGCATGTTGCGGTCACCCTCCAGAGTATTACGCGAAGAACCCTGCCGGATTCCTATCCGGGATCCGAAACCGAGCTTGCACTTTTTTTTTCGCTGATATACTCTTAGCACACAATTCGTTCAAGCAGGTATGCGTTAACATGAAAAGCATTCCAGCATTGGCATTAGCCTGCATGCTACTGGCTACCAGTCCTGCTTTTGCACAGTCCTATCTGCCCGAGATGTCGGGAGGTTGCGCGGTCTACCTCGTCGAAACCATTACCGACTCTTCTTTTTTCTATTATGTCTTGAGGCAGAAGGACAAAGATACACTTGCGAATGGACAGCAGATCCGAGACGACACATGCCTCATCAGACCGGTAAAGGTCAACAGCATGAAACCAGGGTTCTCGTGGGGGCGAACGCGCACGGATGAGGACGGAATGATTCATTGGACAGTGGTTGGTATTGCAATACACGTCACTGAAGAAACCATTGTCCGTGATGAGTGGGTTCTTTAACCGTAGTGCCCCGCTCCGCGACCCATCTCTTCCTGCCATTCAGTATGTCAGGATAAAGCCTCCTCAAACCCAGCCGCCAGGTGGACAACCTCCAGGAGGAGGTATGTAAAGTTCGTGGGGCGCAGAGGACTTCTGCGCCCGTTCCAACGCTCGAAGGGAGGTAAAGCAACTATGCTACCAAACGTCACGAGAACAGCAATCATTATATCTGTCTTCTGCTGGCTTGCTGGCACACACACTTTAGCCCAGCAGAATAACGCCAACCTTTCTTCTGGTCCCCCGGTTACTTTTGCCTCCGCATGTGAGTACGTGATACAGCGGTATCCCGTCAATCTGGTTGGGGAGGTATATCTCACTGGCGACCCTTTAGTGACGGAGTGGCAGACGCGCAATCTGTCCTTAGAGCAGGCGATTGACAAACTTGCCCAAACCTACGGGCGAGAAGTTGTCAAAGTGGGCAGTACCTACGTGCTTCGCGCAAGTAAGGGAGCACTGCGCCGTCAGCAAGACGTTATCGCACAAACACATTACGGTGCGAAGTGGGTCACTGAGGGCGTGCTAAACATCAGCACTGGCAGCGGCAACACGGGACCGACACAGATTACCATTAAAGCGGTTGTTGTACCTCTGTCACGCTTTGCCCGCTCGCTGTCTGAGAAAACAGGCTGGACCCTGCACATCGAAGATGCTCTCCAAAACGTACGAATCGTTGCACGCTGGCAGAACGCACCAATAACAGAGATTATCGACGCACTGGCTGTCTTGCTACGCACGGAGAAACACGTTTGGCTTTCTCGCCCCGAAGAGCAGAAACGAAAAGAACAAGCAGAACTTCAGGAATCCGAGCAACAGTTAACGCCTGCGGAACAAGCTTCGCAACGGCTTCTGCCGAAACTACTGGAGCTGCTTACCCCGGAAGAGCGAGCACGATGGATGCAGGGCGACAGCGTAGAGTTACCACTCGCTCGCCTGTCGTCTGAGATATTTGCAGAAGCATACGACTACGCCACAAGAGAGTTCCAGCGTTTTTACGAACAAGCCCCCGAAGAGATACGTCCACCGGCAGACCTGATCAACAACTATAACAGCGTTTTCCTGATATTACCCCGTCTCGGCCAGGGCGCTATTGGCATTCGCATCCGAGACGCCAAAAACGAACGGTCTTACATTTTTTAAATGGATGTGCCGTCGAACGCACAGCAGTGCCAATATCGTGCTCAGCGTCGGGAGAGAGGTCGGGGGTGAGGACAGATTTCGGCTCACCAGGATGTTCGCCCTCCTCCGTCTTTTTTGTCATGCTGAACGAAGTTCTGCATCTCGTTTGGGATTCTTCGCTTCGATCAGAATGACAAGAGAGAGGCACAGAATGACAATATAACATTAAGTTGAACGTCAAACCCACTGTCATGCTGAGCGTCAGCGAAGCATCTCGTTTTGAGATTCTTCGCCTTGCGGCTCAGAATGACAGCATGATTGTATTGTCATGAAACGGCTTGGCTGAGATGAACCCCATTCCACAGGGGGTTGCCACCGCATAGCCTCCAGCACGGCTAATAATTTTTTTGCGAAACAGGGCGTAAATCCTTTGCTCATACTTGACTTTTTTGTAAGGATTAGCCATAATATGGCTGGAGGCTAAAACCGCATGAAAATCACGGCACAAGAGGAATACGGTCTTCGCTGTATGATGCACCTGGCGCGCGTGCCCTTCGGCGAGACGGTGAACGTGCGCCAGATCGCTGAACACGAGGGGCTATCCCCTGCCTACGTAGAGAAACTGCTCTATCTGTTAAACCGGGCGGGGTTGACCGAAAGCGTGCGCGGTGCACAGGGCGGCTACCGGCTCGCCTATCCCCCGGAGCAAATCAGCCTGCGACAGGTGCTAGAGGCACTCGGTGGCGTGTTGACCGCCGATAACCTGTGCAACCAGTTCTCAGGTGACCGCGAAATCTGCGTGCACCATGGAGGATGCGAACTGCATTCGGTGTGGAGCTTTGTGGCGGACTACCTGGCGGTAGTTTTCAACCGCATCACGCTCAAGCACCTGGCAGATGGAGAGGCGCGCCCGCTAGTGCCGTCCTTTTTCTCGCGAAGCGAGCATTCCATCCCACTGGTCGAACGTCAGCCTGTATCAAATCTGGAGGAGAGATGAAAACGATGAGTCTTCCGCTTCTGGAGATACGCAACCTGCATGTTGCGGTGGATGGCAAGGAGATCCTGAAAGGGGTCAACCTGACCATTAACCGGGGTGAGATTCACGCCCTGATGGGGCGCAACGGCTCTGGCAAGAGCACCCTCGCCGCGGCCCTGATGGGGCATCCGCGCT
Source organism: Armatimonadota bacterium (assembly GCA_040289885.1). Classification (GTDB taxonomy): domain Bacteria; phylum Armatimonadota; class HRBIN16; order HRBIN16; family HRBIN16; genus HRBIN16. Next base: position 36,928 of record PSLZ01000022.1, read on the forward strand.
ATGAGGTGACCAAAGGCGAGGTGTTTTTTGAGGGTCGGAACCTGCTGGAGATGGAGGTGGACGAGCGCGCCCGGGCGGGCATCTTCCTCGCTTTCCAGTATCCTGTCGCCATTCCGGGCGTGAGCGTCGCGAATTTCCTGCGCAGTGCCCTTAAATCCCTGCGCGGCGAGGAGATGAGCGCGCGCGAGTTCCGCAACGCTCTCAAAGAGGAGTTCAGAGCACTGCGCATGCCCGACAACTTCGCCAGCCGCTACGTCAACGAAGGCTTTTCGGGCGGCGAGAAGAAGCGGCTCGAAATCGTGCAGATGGGACTGATCAAGCCCAAACTAGCAATACTGGATGAGACCGATTCGGGGCTGGATATCGACGGCGTGCGTATCGTTTCCGAGAACGTCAACCGCATCGCCGGTGAAGATACAGGCGTCTTGCTCATCACACATTACCAGCGTATCCTGCGCTATATCCGTCCGCACTTCGTGCATGTGATGGTAGACGGACGCATCATCCGCTCGGGCGACGAGAGCCTCGCTCACGAGCTGGAACAGCGCGGTTACGACTGGCTTTTGCAGGCTTCGGGCGTGGAGGAAAAAACGCTACAGGAGGTGGGTTAAATGGCAACACCACAATCTCTGCTAGATGTCGGCACCGAATACCAGTACGGTTTTCGGGATGAGATAGAGTACGTTTACAAGGCGGAAAAGGGGCTGAGCCGCCGCGTCGTGGAGATGATTTCACACATGAAGGGCGAGCCCGACTGGATGCGCGAGTTCCGCCTACGTGCCCTCGAAATCTTCCTCAAGAAACCCATGCCGACCTGGGGCAACACGAAACTGCTCAGCGAGATCCATTTCGACGACATCTACTACTACATCAAGCCCGCAGAGAAGCAGGGCAGGTCGTGGGAAGAGGTGCCCGAACAGATCAAGAACACCTTCGAGAAGCTGGGCATCCCCGAGGCGGAGCGCAAGTTCCTGGCGGGCGTGTCCGCGCAGTACGAGTCGGAAGTGGTCTACCACAGCATCCGCGAAGACCTGGAGCGACAGGGAGTCATCTTCATGGACATGGACTCCGGTCTGCGCGAACATCCCGACCTGGTGCGCCGCTGGTTTGGCAAGGTGGTTCCCCCGGCGGATAACAAGTTCGCTGCGCTCAACTCGGCGGTATGGTCGGGTGGTTCCTTCATCTACGTGCCGCCGGGCGTGCATGTGGAGATTCCCCTGCAGGCGTACTTCCGCATCAACGCCGAAAACATGGGGCAGTTCGAGCGCACGCTCATCATCGCCGACGAGGGGAGCCGTGTGCACTATATCGAAGGTTGCACCGCGCCCATCTACTCGACCGACTCCCTGCACTCGGCGGTGGTGGAGCTGATCGCGCTGAAGGGAGCGCACATCCGATACACCACCGTGCAGAACTGGTCGAAGAACGTGTACAACCTCGTCACCAAGCGTGCTGTCGCCTACGAGGATGCGACTGTGGAGTGGGTGGACGGCAACCTGGGCTCTAAGCTCACGATGAAATATCCCAGCGTGTATATGGTCGGTAAGGGCGCACGGGGCGACATCCTGTCGGTTGCCTTCGCGGGTCCGGGTCAGCATCAAGACGCTGGGGCGAAGGTCATCCACGCTGCGCCATATACCACCTCCACTGTCGTTTCCAAGTCCATCAGCAAGGGGGGCGGGCGCACCACCTATCGTGGACTGGTTCAGGTAGACGAAGGCGCGGTCGGCGTCAAGTGCAACGTGCGCTGTGATGCCCTCCTGCTGGACGAGTTCTCGCGCTCCGATACCTACCCCACCATGAACGTCAAAGAAGACGACGTGCGCATCGAGCACGAAGCCACCGTCAGCAAGGTGGGTGAGGAACAGTTGTTCTACCTGATGAGCAGAGGCTTGAGCGAGCAGGAAGCGACCACGATGATCATCAACGGCTTCTTTGAGCCGTTCGCCAAAGAGCTCCCGCTGGAGTACGCGGTGGAGCTCAACCGCCTGATCGCACTGGAGATGGAGGGCTCGGTAGGATAAATGGGAAACACGTTGATGACCGCCAGCCCCGCGGGGCTGGAACGGATAAAGACCATCAGCCACCATCTGGGTGAACCCGATTGGGCGTCAGCACTGCGCCGGGAGGCCTGGCAGAGGTTTATGGAGACGCCTATGCCCTCGCGCACGCATGAACACTGGCGCCGCACCGACATCAGTCATCTCCGCTTGGAGGACATTGTGCCCACTGTGCCGACGCGAACCCCTGCCCCGCCCGACTGGCTGGAAGAGACCATCCGGGTTGGAGCGCGGCGGGTGGCAGGCACGCTGGCATTCGTGGACGGCGCGCTAGCCTACAGCCATGTGACCGATAGCCTGCGCAAGCAGGGGGTTATTTTCACGGACTGGGCGCAGGCGGTGCACAGCCACCCCGATATCGTACGCCGGGCGATGGAACAGTTGGATTACGACCCGGCAGATGAGAAGTTCACCGCGATGGCACGGGCGTATGCGACGGGAGGCACAGTGCTTCTGGTGCCCGCGGGAGTTAGGCTCACCCTTCCTCTGCAAACTTTCTTCACCGCCACGAACGCCACCGCGGTGTTCCCGCATACGCTGGTCATTCTAGAAGAAGGGAGCCGGGTCACCCTGCTGGACGGTCTGCTCTCCCCCGACTTGCCCACGCGGGCGTTTGGCAGTGGCGTTGCTGACCTCATTCTGGGCGAAGGCGCGGAACTGACCTACGTGCTGTTCCAGCAGTGGGGGCGTGGGATGGAGTACTTCCACCATCAACGTGCGGTGCTCGGGCGCGATTCGCACCTGACCACCATCACCGTGGCGCTGGGAGCGTCGCTGAGTAAAGCCACCATCGAGTCGGTGCTGTGTTCGCCGGGTGCGGTCAGCGATATGCTCGGCGTGGTGTTCGGCGACGATAACCAGCACTTCGACCACCACACGGTTCAACTGCACACCGTCGGCAACACCACCAGCGATCTGCTGTTCAAGGTCGCGCTGGACGGGCAAGCCTACTCCGCCTACAGCGGGCTGATTCGCATCGAGCCGGGCGCACAGAAGGCAAACGCCTACCAGCGCAACGAAAACCTGGTGTTAAGTAGGCAGGCACACGCGGAAACCCTGCCTAATCTGGAAATCGAAGCCAACGACGTGCGCTGTACCCATGGGGCGACCGTGGCGCCGATGGACACCGAGCAGATGTTCTACCTAATGAGCCGCGGGCTGGCGCCTCGTGATGCCAACCGGCTGATCGTGGAGGGGTTCCTCCAGCCAGTGCTCGACCGCATCAGTGCAAAGAGCCTGCGCGAGATGGTCAGCGCAAAAGTAGACGAAAAGATAGCCAGCGGGAGGTTCTGAGGTGGCAATTCGGGTCAACATAGCAGAGTCTGCAGAGGTACCGGTAGGCAAAGCCATCGTGGTGCAGGCAGGCGGCAGGCGGCTTGCGCTCTGCCGCCCCTCGGAGAGCGAATGGTACGCGATCGACGACATGTGCACCCATGACGGCGGTCCCCTTGGCGAAGGGGAACTACTGGGCTACGAGATCGAATGTCCGCGTCACGGCGCACACTTCGATGTGCGCACGGGTGAAGCCCTGACGCTTCCCGCCACTCGACCAGTGAACACTTACAAGGTGCACGTGGAGGGCAATCAAGTGTTCGTGGAGTTGCCGGAATGAGCCGATAAAGGGGGGCAACAACGATGTCCGTTCACATAACAACGACCTATGATGTGGAAGCCATCCGGGCGGACTTTCCTATCCTGAAGCGGCGGGTGGGCGGTTATCCGCTGGTCTATCTGGATAACGCAGCCACCTCGCAAAAGCCCCGCCAGGTGATCGACGCCCTCGTGCAGTACTACGAGCAGTTCAACGCCAACGTGCACCGGGGTCTGCACATCCTGGCAGAGGAAGCCACCGACGCCTACGAGTCCGCCCGCGCGAAGGTGGCGCAGTTTATCGGCGCGGAGCCGACCAGCCTCGTTTTTACCCGGAACACCACCGAAGCCATTAACCTGGTCGCTTATGCCTGGGGGCTGGTGAATCTGAAGCAGGGTGATGTCATCGTGCTCTCCGAGATGGAGCACCATTCTAACGTCGTGCCCTGGCAGTTGGTGGCTCGCCTAACGGGGGCGCGATTACAATATGTGCCTTTTACCCCAGAGGGCGAGCTGGACATGGAGGCGCTGGAAAGAGCGCTCCAGCAAGAGCCTCGGCTGGTGGCAATCACGCACGTTTCCAACGTACTGGGCACGATCAACCCAGTGGAAGAGGTTACCCGCAAAGCGCACGCGGTGGGCGCAAAGGTCTTGATTGACGGCGCGCAGGCAGTGCCCCACAAGCCCGTGAACGTGGCGCAAATCGGCTGTGATTTCTACGCCTTCTCTGGGCATAAAATGCTTGCACCGACCGGCATCGGCGCGCTCTACGCCAAACCGGAACTGCTGGAGGAGATGCCTCCGTTCATGGGCGGCGGCAGTATGATCCGCAAGGTTACCCACGAGTACAGCACCTGGGCGGATGTGCCCACCAAGTTCGAGGCGGGAACGCCCAATATCGGCGATGCCGTCGCATTTGGGGTAGCGGTGGACTACCTACAGCAGATCGGCATGGAAGCCATCCACCAGCACGAGCAGTCTCTGACCGAAGAAGCCTTGCGCCTGCTGGAGGCGGAAGAGGACATTGTGATCTACGGACCTCGCGACGCTCGCGAGCGTTGTGGGCTGGTGTCGTTTAACTTCAAGCATGTTCACCCGCATGATGTAGCGCAGGTTCTGGACAGACGCGGTATCGCCATCCGCGCGGGGCACCATTGCTGTCAGCTGATTATGCGCCGGCTGGACGTCACCGCTACCGCCCGCGCCAGCTTTTACCTGTATAATACGGTAGAGGAGGTTCGTGCCTTCTACAAAGCTTTAGATGACGTGAGGAAGGTCTTCGGAAAGTATGGTGGACGATGAACTGTATCGCGAAATCATTCTGGAGCACTACCATCATCCGCGTTTCAAGGGTGCGCTGACCGACGCGAATCTGACCGCCGACGGGATGAACCCCCTGTGCGGCGACGAGCTGACGCTCTACCTGAAAACGGACGGCGACCGCATTGTGGAGGCGCGCTTTGAAGGGCGAGGATGTTCCATCAGTCAGGCATCTGCCTCGATGCTGACCGAAGCGGTGCGAGGGCTGACACTGGAAGAGGTAAAACACCTTCAGGAGCGGGTGAAAGCGATGCTCACAGGCGCACCGCATGAACCTTTCGATGAGGACGATGACCTGAGCGCGTTGGAGGGCGTGAAGAACTATCCTGTTCGCATCAAATGCGCCCTGCTGGCTTGGACAACGCTGGAGGAGATGCTGGAGGGAAAAGGATGGCACTGACCGCCGAGCAAGAAGAACAGATTCGAGAGCGACTGATGACCGTGTACGACCCGGAGCTGGGTATCGATATTATCAATCTGGGGCTGGTATACGGCATCGACATGGACGATGAGGGCAACGTGTTGATCACCATGACCCTCACTAGCCCGGGATGCCCGATCGGTCCCCTGCTGGAAGAGATGATTCGCGATCGTCTTTCGGAACTGCCCTTCGTGAAGCAGACCTACGTGCAGTTGGTATGGCAGCCGCGCTGGGACCCGCGTGTCCACTGTAGTGAAGAGGCAAAGATGGAGCTAGGCATCTGGGAGTAGAGGTGAGGCGAATGGCGGAGAACACGAATCTAACCTGTCCCGTGCAGTTTACCGAATCGGCGGTCAAGCGTTTGCGTGCGGTGCTCGCCAAACAGGGCAATGCTCCCGATTTGCGCATCCGCGTCGGGGTGCGTGGGGGTGGCTGTTCTGGTCTGTCCTACGTGCTAGATGTGGACAACCGCGTCACGGACAAAGACGAACTCTACGAGGTCGACGGTTTGCCCGTTGTGATTGACCGCAAGAGCAGGCGGTTTCTGGAGGGAACGGTTATCGACTACTCGTTCCAGAACCTGCTGGCGGGCTTTGTGTTCCACAACCCCAACGCCGAGCGTTCCTGCGGGTGCGGCAGCTCTTTTACTCCCAAGCTACCGCCGCGATAGTGCGGTATGGTTACAGCAATCTGTTCTGCAGCCGCGAATACGCACCCAGAATGCACTGGTGCAAGGGCATATCAGGAGTGATGCCGGTGATCTTCTCCAGCACTGTGGAGACACCCTCCGTCTGAATGCGCCTTTGCAGAGCAACCGCCGAGACATCCTCCGGGTTATCGTAAAGCAGAGCGGCCGCGATCGCCGTACAGAACCCGGCAGGCTCCAGACCCGAATCCAGCAACAGGCGCACCGCTCCAACCAGACGGTCATCTGGGCGCAATTTGCGCTCGGGGTCACGGGTGACCCGCGCGATGGTATCACCCAGCGCAGTGTTCTCGAAACGGTGATACAGGTCGTTTAGGTATTCCCGCATCTCCTCGCGGCTGAAACCATGCTTGCGGATAAGGGCTTCACTCACCTCCTGCATCGCCTCTTCCAGCATGGTGCGTATCTGCTCATCCGCCATCGCCTCATGCACATAAGTATATCCCTTGATCCAGCCCAGATAGCCCAGTATCGCGTGTGCCGCGTTGTGCACAAAGATCTTACGCTCGACATACCCCAGGAAGTTGTCCACCGGCTCCAAGCCGACGATAGGAGGAATCTCGCCCTTAAAGGCTTTTGCGTCCGCCGGCAATCGCTTGTACGCCTCCACTTTAATGTCGAGTGGGTGCGCACGCTTCTCTTCAGGAGTCATTAACGGCACCATCCGGCTTACCACGCACAGCACAAACCCAACGTGAGAATCCACGTAGCTGTGCAGGCTGGAGGGTAGATTCTGCAGGATGGCACCACGCAGAATCTCGTTGGCGTTCAACTGGTTCTCGCAGATGAGGATGTTTAACGGCGGCGCATCGGGGTTCTGACTGCGCAAAGCGATCCCACGCGCCAACGAAGGGGCAACCTGCTTCAATACGTTCACGCCCACCGCCGTACAGGCAATGCTCGCGCGGGCGACTTCCTGAGCAACTAGTTCGGTCTTTTCGCTGTGTATCGCTCGAATGTCCGAGATCTCTACATCCTGCGCGCCGTTGCCCACAATATGGATGGTGTACTTCTTGCGCCGGTTGATCTCGTCCACAATCGTCGGCACCGCCTCCACAAACACCACTTCATACCCCGACTCGTGAAACAACTGAGTGGTAAAACCACGCCCGATGTTGCCCGCCCCAAACTGTACGGCGATAGGCTTCACGGTTACATCCCTCCTAAAACCAACTCGTCTCCTGCACCCTGTTGCGGTAAGAGATTGAAAGCTTTGGGAATGAGGTCGCCCAGACGGTACTCTTCCACCGTGTCGCTCTCCGCGGAGGCACACCAGACAATGGCGTTCTCGTCGGCGAACTCCGTCAGCACCTGCCTGCACGCGCCGCAGGGTGTGCCTCCGTCTCGCGTGACCACCGCCACCGCCAGGATACGCCGCGCTCCCTCGCTCACCGCCCGAAACACCGCCACCCGCTCGGCGCAGACGCTCAAGCCGTAACTGGCGCTCTCCACGTTCGCGCCTGCGAAAACACGGGAGTCCTCACACCATACCGCCGCCCCGACCGTATAGCCGGAGTATGGCGCGTAGGCGTAGCGGCGGGCATCCCGCGCAACAGCAAGCAGATTCTCGCGCACGCTATCCCGTTCGAAGGATGTAGTCATCGCGTCCCCGCTTAGCTCCGTTTGTTATTATACTTTAGCCGACAGAGGAAGTTTTCCTTTTGGTGCGAAACGAACACTGACTACACTCGCACAGGGAGGCACCAAAGCATGAGTGTTCGTGTTGCGGTCGTTGGCTACGGCATGGGCAAATACCACTGTTCCGATATCAGCAAAACACCTGGGCTGGAGCTGTACGCGGTGTGTGAGATCGGCCCCGCCCGGCGCAAGGCGGCAGAGGATGACTGGAAGGTCAAAACCTTCGCCAGCTACGAGGAGGTGCTCGCCGACGGCAAGGTAGACCTGGTGGTTCTGGCAACCCCGCATGACACCCACGCCCCCATGGCGATTGCCGCGCTGGAGGCAGGCAAGCATGTGGTAACCGAGAAGGTGATGTGCCTTACCGTCGCCGAAGCGGATGCGATGATCCAATCTGCGAAAAAAGCGGGCAAAATGCTCTCCGTGTTCCAGAACCGCCGCTGGGACAGCGATTACATAACGGTCAGACACGTCATTGCACAGGGTATGCTAGGCGAGGTGTTCCATATCGCCAGCTGTGTGGACGGCTACGGACAGCCGGGCGGCTGGCGGGCACACAAGAAGCATGGCGGGGGAATGCTTTACGATTGGGGTGCGCATCTGACCGACCAGATGGTACAGTTAGCCCAGAGCGACCCCGAGACGGTGTTCGCACAAATAGAGCGCCGCGTGTGGAACGTGGATGTAGATACCTTTGCCAAGGTGGTGGTGCGCTTCAAGAACGGCATGGTGGGTGAGATAGAGGTTGGATGCATCTCGTGGATACCCCGTCCGCGCTGGCACGTGCGTGGCGAGAAAGGCGCGCTTTTACTGGAGGGATGGGACGACCAGTTCCGCCTGCGCACACAGGTCAACGGCATGAACACCGAGATGCGCTTCGACAAGCTTGCCTCCTCGTGGCAGGAGTATTACCGAAACATCTCGGCGGTGCTGAACGAGGGAGCGGAGCTGGCGGTCAAGCCCGAAGAGGTGCGCAAGGCGATCCAGATCATCGAATCGGCGCTTCGCTCGGCGGAGACGGGGACCGCGGTGAAGGTGTAGCCTTGCTACTACCGCGCGGTGAGCTGCCGGATAGCCTGCATCGCCAGTTTCGCGGTTTCGGAGCCGGGAGCCGCTTCGATGGCACGTTGCCAGTAGTCTACCGCCCCCAGCCGGTCGCCGCGTTGGTAGGCATCAAGCCCCTTGAGGTAAAGCTCCTCCGCGAGTTGCTCGTTGCCGGAAGGGCGTGCGGGCGGCACAAAAGGGACGGGCGATTGCTCCACTCTGGCAGAAGGCGGAGTGGGTATGTCCACATTGCCCGAAGAACTGTGCGAGAACTGCTCTAGCCGCTGGCGTGCCGCCACCGATTGCGGGTCATACTGCAGAGCCCACTGGTAATACTGGATGGCGAGCATGGGTTGCCCTGTGCTTAAGGCTTCGTCGCCCAGGTGTATCAGGCACACCGCGGCGTTACGTGCTGCGACGGAGCGAGCATTTGGGTCGGTGGCGTGTTGATAGACGTTGAGGAACCGCGCCAGCGCCTCGCGGTAGTTGCCCGCCTGCGCCAGTTTGACCCCATCGCTTATCTGCGTACTGAGTTGCTCCATCCTCTGCAGGGTGGCATAGCGTTCGTAGGCGACGTTAATGCCGTAGGCGATCAGCACGATGAGCAACCCCAGAAACAGTACTAACAGCATCTGCTTCATGGCTTCCCCCTCCCTTGGGGATAGCATTGGCTCGCGCGGTTTGGGCAGGGGAGGTGGTGATTTGGGCGGAGGAGCCTGCGCTGGCAAGGGCGCGGAGGTCTGCCCCCCCACCGGCGCAGGATCGGGCACCGGGTTCAATAGAGGCGGTAACGACGACGAACCCGACGGCGCAGGAGAGGACACTGGGCTGATGACCGGAGGCGGTGCAGGCATCACCAGCGCGCTAGGCTCCATAGCTCGCTTTAGGTCCTCTGCCATCTCTTGCGCGGAGGCGTAGCGGTCCATCGGGCGTTTCGCCATCGCGCGCATCAGCACTCGTTCGATACCGTAGGGCACGCCCGGCGGTGGTGTTGGCTCTTTGTGCATGATGTTGTAGGTGATGGTCACGATGCTCTCTCCCGTGAAGGGCTTGCGCCCGGTGAGCATCTCATACAGCACCACTCCCACCGAGAAAATGTCCGTGCGGTGGTCTATCTCACCGCCCTCGATCTGTTCCGGCGACATGTAGCTGGGTGTGCCGAAAATCTGTCCGTCCAGAGTGATGTTCGGTTCAAAAATGATGCGGGCGATCCCGAAATCGGTCAGCTTCACCAGCCCATCGGGCAGGAGGTGGATGTTTTCGGGTTTGATGTCGCGGTGCACCACGCCCCTCTGGTGTGCGTGATCCAACGCAGATAGCACCTGCAGGGCAATGTCCACCGCCTCCTTCAGCGGGATGGCGCCCTGTCTTTGCAGACGCTCGCGCAGGTTCTCGCCCTCCAGATACTCCATGACGATGTAATGGCGCCCATTCTGCTCCCCTACCTCGTGGATGACGACGATGTTGGGATGGCTGAGGCGTCCGGCAGCCTTCGCCTCGCGCAGGAAGCGGTTGATGCGCTCTTGCCGCTGGGCTTCGGTGGCCCCATCGGGCAGATGGAGCTCCTTGATCGCCACGCGCCGACCCAGCTCGGGGTCCACCGCTTCCCACACGATGTCGTTACTGCGGGCGATCTCGCGCACCACCTGATATTTGCCCAGCGTGTTCACCGAAGACTGCATTCTTTACACCCAGCCTATCTCCCGCGCCTGTTCCCAGCGCAAAATGTCCAGCACATGGATTACCATCACCGTCACGTTATCCGAAGCGCCCTCCTCCAGAGCCATCTCCACCAACCGCTGGGCGGCACCGGAAGGCGAGTGCGTGCGCACCACCTGCGCGATGTGCTCGTCGGAGACATGCGTCGTCAACCCGTCTGTGCACAACACCAGGCGGTCGTCACGTTCCAGCAGTAGGCGATAGATGTCAGGCTCTACTTGCTCCATCCCTATCGAGCGGGTGATGACGTTCCGATAGGGCGAGTTCAGCGCTTCCTCCGGGCGCATCAAGCCCTGCCGCACCTGTTCCATCACGTAGGAATGGTCATCGGTGATCTGCTGGATGGTCTCGCCGCGCACGAGGTAGCATCGGCTATCGCCCACATGCACCACATGCGCCTCGTTCTCCAGCAGGATGGCCGCTGTGAGCGTAGTGCCCATTCCCCGCCTGCCCGGGATGGCTTGAGCCACCTCATGCACTAGCGCATTCGCCGCCAGCACGGCGGTGTGGAGGGCGGTGTCCACATCGGGTAGTTCCAGATCGTAATACGCTTTCAGGAAGCCCTTCAGAGCCAGCTCGCTGGCGATCTGCCCCGCGCTGTGTCCCCCCATCCCATCGCAGACAGCGTACACATTGCCCCGCTCCGCCAAAAGGGTCGGTTCGGTCGGCTCGAAGAAGTCAAACTTATCCTCGTTGTTTTCACGCACGTTGCCTAGGTCGGTCTTCGCTCCGAAGCGCACGAAGGGCACCCGTTCGGGATACGCTTTCAGCTCGCGCGGCGGCTGTGCCAGCACCTCTCGACGCCGGAACTTAGCGGTGATCTCTATCGCGTTGTTAGCCTGCTGTTCGCTACTGTTCGGGTGCATGGTCTGCCCCCTCTTCCTCTGTGGTTGGCTCCTGCCCGGCGGGCTCCAGATGGTAGGTCCCCTGCCCGATCTGCACCTTCACCCCGAACGGCAAAGGTGCCGACACGTGCGGTATCAACTTGGTGTCGTCCACAAACGTGCCGTTGGTACTGCCTACGTCCTCGATATTGACCTGGTCCGGCTCCACTAGCAGGACGGCGTGGTTGCCCGACACGTAGGGGTCGGGAATGACGATATGGTTGGACGGTCTGCGCCCGATGGTGTACATGCCCGGTGCGAGTGGAACGCGCACGGTGCCATCGTCACTGCACCAATAAGCCACCACTTGCGCCTCCTCCTCGGCGGGCTGTGGCTTTGCCTCTTCTTCCTCTACGGTGACGGTCAGCGTCTGGGTCACCGAAGCCGATGCGACGAGCGCGGCTTCTGCAGAGACCGGCTCGGTGGCAGGCGTTCCGGGGAGCCTCAGCGTCAAGCGGGTTCCACCGAAGGCGATTTCCGCTCCGTTTGCCAATGTGACGGGCATCTGTGGCGTCAGCCTCTGCCCATTGACGAACGTGCCGTTGGTGCTTCCAACGTCTTCGAGGGTTACCATCCCGTTTTGCACCGTGATACGGGCGTGACTACGTGACACGCTGGGGTCTGGCAGGAGCACGTCCGCGTTCAACCGTCCCACTGTGTTCACGCCCGGGCGCAGGTGGTAGGTGTTGCCTTGGGCGTCCACCAGCACTGGCAGTTCGGTGACCTCCAGCGGAGACAGTTCCATGACCGCCTCGCTTCCCTCTAACGCGAAACCGCACTCCTCGCAGAAGCCGTCGATCGCTGAGGTTTCGGTCTTGCAGACGGGGCAGGTCACGCGAACGCCCATCTGCGTGCGCCCAACATCCGCGATCTGCTGGGTCGCCAGCAAATCGGGCGTGCCGATCACGGTGGGGGCAGAATCGGGGGGCGGAACCGCCAACGCGCTCAAGTCGGGACGGGGGCGCGCGATCGCCGCCTGCTTATCATACTCAGCACGCAGTTCGGGGTTACTCAGCACTTCGAAGGCGCGATTGAGCCGGGCGAACTTCTCGCGGTCCCACAGGTATTGCTGTACCAGCTTGCGGTACTGCTCGCGAATCAGCTCGTCCGAGGCGTCGGGCGGTACCTCCAGTAGCGCATACAGGTCTTCATGTGGGTCAAAGGTACTCATTGCTGTTTACTCTTCCCTACCTCCAACGAGTAAGCGGTTCCCATCAGCGTCTTCTCCACGACCGTAGTGTCGGAGCCGAGCGCGGACAGTGCCTGCTGGATCTCCTGTGCTTCTTGCAATCTGCCCTGTCGGGTAAGCATAGCCATCGTGCGCTCCAGCTCCTGACGCACCTCGGCGGGAGAGAGCTGCTGGGTTTTCAGCCCCAACACGGTGCGTTCCAGATTGCGCGACATCTGCTGAATCTCTATCTCGCGTTGAGCGTGCGGGTGAATGGTCTGCGGAATGCGCGACACATCCTGCGTGAACTCCATCACGGCGTCCGCCTCCAGTCGTTCCACACGCCCGGTGATGATGTCGTCGTAAACCAGCGCCACCTTCGCCACGCGGTACTTGCCTGGCGGGCGCATCTGCAGATCCAGTTCCACCAGCTGCGTCACTGTCGCTCCACGCTCGATATCCACCTGCGGAATCTCCACCACCCTGCCCTGAATGCTGGGCTGTGCGCCGTACACCTGCCGGATCTGGGTGAAGCGGGGCAGGGTCAGTATCAGGCGCACGTTTTTCGCCACCACCGTCATCAGCACTTCCAGTTCGCGCCGGAAGACCTCGGGGATCAGCTCGGGACGCTGGATATAGTAGTAGCTGCCCCCACTGCGCCGAGCGATGCCCGCGAGCAGTTCCTCGTTGAACTCGGGACCGAACCCCAGCACGGTGATGGTGATACCCCGCGCCTTCTGTTCCGCCGCCAACTGCACGATGGAGGCGAAGTCCTTGATGCCAGAGGTCGGTTCGCCGTCGGTAAACACCAGCACGCGCGTCAGCACCTGCTCGCTCATCACCGCGGCGACCTGCTGAGCGCCGACCAGCATCCCGTCGTACAGGTTGGTGGTATTGCCGATCTCGATGCGCTGGATATGTTCCTTGATGAGCGTTTTGTTGACCACGCGTCGCGCCGGCATCACCACATCGACGGTATCCGAGAAGGTAACGATGGAGAGGATGTCGTTCTGGTCCAGCAGGTCCACCACGTAACTGCAGGCACGTTTCACGTAGTCGATCGGCTCGCCTTCCATCGAGCCACTGCGGTCGATCACCAAGCAGAGGTTCAGCGGCAGGCGTCGTCCCACCCCTGCGCTGGTGCCGTTGATCTCCACCAGCAAGTGCTCACGTCCGCCGTAGGCGTTGCCGACCTCACGTCCCATTAGACACTCCATCTGCAGGGCACAGGTGGGCACGCCCATCACGGTAGGAGTACCCGTGCCGACCTGCCGGGTGCGTTCGGAGGTCGTGGATATTTGCTGGGTGGGCTGAGCGCCAGACTGGTCCAATCGCTGTGTAAACTCCATATTCTGCCCCCTGCGAATAAGATAGCTATACCCCTCTTTTGAGTGCCTCCTGCGGGAAGCACCCCATCTAGCTGTTAGACTAAAACAGGGTGCTCTTGGGTTCCTTTTTGGCTTCGATCACCTTCTGTCGCGCTGAAGCGATGTCCTGAACCAGCAGGCAATAGTTTTGCTGATAGCTCTCTCCTTCCTGGCGCAGGATATAAGCGGGGTGAAGCGTTGCCATCGCGTAGCGCGCGTAGTGGCAGGGGTACCAGATTCCGCGCTCCTGGGTCATCTTGAAGTTTTTGTGAATCAGGGTATTGGCGGCTGGCGCGCCTAGGCATACGATGACCAGCGGCTGGATGATGGTCAGCTGTTTATCCAGCCATGGGTGGCACGCAGCGATCTCGTCCGCGTAGGGCGGGCGGTTGCGCACGCGCCCGTTCTCCACCACCGATGCGCGGCATTTGATAATGTTGCAGATATATACATGTTTTCGGCTAAGACCGTTCTCGCGCAGTGCCTGGTCCAGCAGTGCGCCCGCTCGTCCCACAAAGGGACGTCCCGTGGCGTCTTCGTGCTCGCCCGGTCCCTCGCCGACGAACACCAGCGGCGCCCGCGGGTTACCCTCACCGAACACGACGTTGGTTCGCGTCTGCGCCAGTCGGCAGGCGGTACAGCTCAGTGCCTGCTGGCGCACCTTTTCCAGTTCCTCTTCGGGGTTGTCTACTCCCCACAGGTCAAGGGTTAGGTCCATTTCCATCGCGACGACTCAGCATCTGGCGCAGTTTTGCATAGGTGTTTTCAAGGCTATCGGGGATGACGCGCACGTCTGCGAGCACCGGCATGAAGTTCGTGTCTCCGTTCCAGCGCGGCACGATATGCCAGTGGATATGGTCTTCAATGCCCGCCCCCGCCGCCCTGCCAAGGTTGACACCGATATTGAAACCGTCGGGGTGATATGTCTCCTTCAGCAGGTTCACGCACTCGCGCACAGCGCGCGCGATCGCCAGCAGTTCGGCATCGCAGAGGTCGTTCATGTCGGCGGTATGACGCACCGGCGCGACCATCAGATGCCCGTTGGTGTAAGGATAGGCGTTGAGCATCACCAGGGCGTGTTCATCGCGCCACAGCACCATGTTCTCGGCGGAACAGGGTTCCTGCGCCCGCTGGCAGAAGAGGCAACCCTCTGGCTTTTCGCGCGTGGAGGAGACATACCGAAGCCTCCACGGCGCCCACAAACGCTCTGTCATCTCCCAATACTCCACGCCATCTGTGCTATCAGTTTACCGTATGCGCGCCAGAGGGTCAAGAGGGTGTAGTGCAGGAAGGGGGATGACCACTCGCGCGGCTTTGAGCGGTACTCACCGCAATATACGCCAGACAACCAGAGTCTCAGGATTGCCCACGGTAACCAATCCTTTTCCACCCGACAAAAAGCCCATGCCCAGAATGTTCTGCGCAACATTCCGCGATGCTAACAGACGCATTGTACCGACGTCCCACAATTGTAACATTACAGGTTGCGTGTCACTGGCCACTGCAAGTATCTTCCCATCGTCAGAGGCAGCTACCACGACGCCAGGAAGAACCGCCAGTTGTTCCCCTCGCCTCCAGTCTAACAACACTACGGTTCTGCCCAAAGAGCCGCTGGCAAGGAGAGCACCTCTCTGCAAGACCGCCATACTCGCTATCGGCTGACGATGGACACACCATCGTCCCAGCTGTTTGCCGGTACCGAGGTCCCATATGTATACACATCCATCCAGTCCGCCCGCTGCAAGTGTCCGGTTGTCTATGAAAGTAACGCAACCAAACCCTGGGCCGAACATACTGGTGCCCTGTGCCCGGAAACGATAGACCTCCTGTCGTGTGTCCAGTTTCCACACCACGAGGCACCATCCGTCAGCGCCTACATCGGCTGCTAACCACGAACCATCAGGGGAAAAGGCAACAGAGGCTGCCGTACCTGGCGTCGTGAGAAAGGCGGAACGCTTCCATGTGGCGGTATCCCAAAGCGATACGCCACTCGCCAACTCTGCGGCGGCAAGCATCTTTTTCGACGGGTGAAACGCAACCTGGATCATAAATTTTTCCTTCGGCGGCAGGCTTGCCACCTGCTTCAGGTCTGGCAAGTGATACACCAGTGCAGGACCTCGCATGCACGTGACAGCAGCAAATCGGTTATCTGCAGAGATGGCTACAGAAAGCGCATTGCGATCGCGTACAGCACCCGCTTGTGCTAGTGTTAGCCGTTCAGCGCCTGCTCCACCTTTTATCCACAACATGGCTCCGACACCAAGCAGAACCAGTGCCAAGCCCGCCGTATACCACAACACCCAACGAGGCATCTAGGTCACCTCCCTGCACAACCTCTAATGCACATGCCCTGGGCGAAACCCTTGGATGGGAAAGCACGCTCGCAACAGTCTATGCAATCCTCAAAGCTTAACCGCTGGCATTGTGCGGGAGCCGGTCCCACCATTCCTGGATTACATTGCTGAGAGCAGATCCAGCGGCACCATTGCGAGCATACCAAGAAGGAATATTTTCCTGGGCAGAGCAGTGCTGCACAGAAAGCCTCGCACATACCTTGCACAGGTCCAGTGCCGGGGTTAGGAATGTACGGGGGTTGATAGGGAAACGGTAGGGGAACGGGGGGTGCAGAAGGGTAGACCGAAGGCGCAGGCTTCGGCTTGGGCTTGCCCGGCTTGGCAGGTGGACACTTCGGGGCGCCGTGGCAGCCAGAGCCTATGCAAATGCCCCCTGGCAGGTGTAAACAGAGGAGCCCGCTAGGGTCAGCCTTGTTGACAACACCATTCCCCACATACGCATACAGATTAATCCCGCCTTCACACCCTATCGGGTCTC
>PSLZ01000067.1:0-7097 GCA_040289885.1 Armatimonadota bacterium
CGTCGGCGCCGCGGTTGATGCGCATACCTGAGGACAACCGCTCAATAGAACGCGCGAACATGTCGGATGTCTGTGTGAGGTTCCTCAGCGCGTTCATCGCGGTGATGTTGGTGTTAATCCGCAAACTCATCGCCTATCGCTCCTCCTTGAACGGTACTGTAGGCTTCCTGCCAATGGTTTAGCCCGCAAGATTACCGGCCTTTCACCCAAGATTATCGGTAAAGTTGCGGGTTTCTTTAGGGCGCAGGAAGCTTCGAAGAGAAAATCTTGCTAGCACCTACTACGGCTCAGGATGTAAAGGCGTGTCATCCTACGCCTCTCTCCTCCAGCAGGGTATCGCTCCCTCGCCTGAGAATACTGCTATACACAAGCAAACCCGCTGAGGAGGACGACATGTTCACCAGGACAACCCGGTGGTGGGCGTTTTGCCTGCTATGCCTGTCACTCACACCCCTTTGGGCACAGAGGGGAGCGGAACTGCCCGGCAAAAAGCCTTCCGGTGAGGTAAGGCTCCCGAACGGCTGGCGCATTCATCCCGCAGGCGAGCAGT
This sequence comes from Armatimonadota bacterium, assembly GCA_040289885.1. GTDB lineage: Bacteria > Armatimonadota > HRBIN16 > HRBIN16 > HRBIN16 > HRBIN16. The sequence goes on from PSLZ01000067.1 coordinate 551, forward strand.
TGGAGATCGACGTGGGCGCGCTGGGGCTCGCGCTGTCGCCGGACGGCACGAGACTGGCGGTACTGCACTGCGGCGTGCCCAAACATTCGGTCATGCTGATAGACACCATCGGGCGACGTATCCTGCATCAGCAGGCGATCGCCAAAGGTTGGGTGGGCATCTGCTGGAGCACGGATGGACGGCGTGTCTATGTTTCGGGCGGCTCGGATGATGTGGTTCGCGTGTTCCGCGTCGGTGTAGCACGGCTGTTGGAGGACGGCACTATCCCCGTCAAACCAGAAGGCGAAACCGCCACCCAGTTCGTAGCGCAGGTCGCCGCCAGCCCGGACAGTCAACGCCTCTACGCCGTGCTGATGAAAGGGAACGGGGTCGCCGTCATAGACCTCGCCGAGCGCAAACTGCAGAGGAAACTGCCCGTGGATGGTTCGCCGTACGGGGTTGCCGTCTCCCCCGATTCGGCCCTGCTGGCGGTAAGCCGATGGGGGCTGGCGAGCGTGGAGCTGTTCGACACCAGCACCTGGCAGAGCGTTGCCTGCATCCCGACCGGCACCCATCCCAACGAGATGACCTTCAGCCCCGACGGCAAGCGGCTGTTTGTGGCTTGTGCAAACAACAACACGGTCACGGTCATTGACGTGGCACAGCGCAAGGCGGTGGAGCAGATCAACGTTGCGCTATCGCCCAAAGCGCCTGCCGGCTCTACGCCCAACAGTCTCGCCCTGTCGCCTGACGGCAAGCGGCTGTATGTGGCCAACGCCGATAACTACACCGTGGCGGTAGTGGATGTCTCTAGTGACGAGAGCAGGGTGTTAGGCTTCATTCCCGCAGGCTGGTACCCCGCCGGGGTGCGCGTGGCGCCCGATAACAGCGCGATTTACGTACTCAACTCCAAGGGCATCACGCCAAAAGCCAACCCGCAACGCGAGTACATTGGCAGTATCCTGCGCGGCACCGTGCAGTTCGTGCCGGTACCTACTCCGCAGACCCTGCGCCAATATACCCGACGGGTGCGGGAACTTCTGCCCTACCGAGATAGCCTGCTGACGCACGCGCCCTCTCGATTGCCCAAGGTAATCCCAGCGAAAGTCGGTGACCCCAGCCCAATCAAGTACGTCATCTACATCATCAAGGAGAACCGCACCTACGACCAGGTGTTCGGAGATATGCAAGGGGGCAACGGCGAACCGAACCTGTGCCTCTTCGGCGAAGAGGTAACCCCCAACCATCACGCGCTTGCCCGCGAGTTCGTTCTGCTGGACAATTTCTACGTAGACGCCGAGGTCTCCGCTGACGGGCATAACTGGTCCACCGCCGCCTACGCCACCGACTACGTGGAGAAAATCTGGCCCTACGGCTACGGTGGACACGGTCACGGCTACGACTACGAGGGCACGAACCCCATCACCTACCCCGATGCGGGTTTCATCTGGGACGCCTGCAAGCGTGCGGGAGTCAGCTACCGCTCCTACGCCGAGTTCGTTCGGCAGGAACCTGACGGTTCGCTCAAGGCGAACGTGCCGTCGTTGGAGGGGCATTTCAGCCCCATCTTCGCGCCCTTCAACCTGGAAGTACCTGACATGAAGCGTGTGGAGCAGTTCCTAACCGAGTTCCGGGAGTACGAAAAGAACGGCGACCTGCCCCGCTTCATCATCATGCGCCTGCCCAATGACCACACTTACGGTACCCGACCGGGCAAGCCCACCCCGCGCGCGATGGTGGCGGAAAACGACCTCGCGCTGGGCACGTTGGTGGACGCACTGAGCCACAGCCGCTTCTGGAAAGAGATGGCGATATTCGTGCTGGAGGATGACGCTCAAAACGGACCCGACCATGTGGATGCGCACCGCAGTCTCGCGCTGGTCATCTCGCCCTACGTGAAGCGGCGCAGTGTAGACAGCACCCTTTATACCACCTGTGGAATGTTGCGCACGATGGAGCTGATCCTAGGACTGGAGCCGCTAAGCCAGTACGATGCCGCCGCCACGCCCATGTACCGGTGCTTCACCGATAAGCCCGATTTCACGCCCTACACCTGTCGCCCTGCCCGCTGGGACCTCAACGAGAAGAACCCGGCGAATGCGTGGGGATGGCGCGAATCGCTGGCGATGGATCTAAGCCAGGAAGACCGCGTGGACGACCTGCTGTTCAACGAGATTATCTGGCGCTCGGTGAAGGGGGCAGACAACCCAATGCCCGCGCCGGTGCGCAGTATCTTTAGCCAGCCCACGGTTGAAGGACTGGATAGTACACAGGGAAACGGCTCCTCCCCGCCGAAATGAGCAGGGATAACCCACGACCTGTAAGGAGCGGTTCTGTGCCCAGACTGATTGTCCTTTTCTGCCTACTGGCGGTGGCTGGTGTTCGTGCGGACAGCCTGCCCGCCGAGTCGGTGAAACTCAAAACCCTGCCCAACGGCTTGCGCGTGCTGGTACGCGAGGCACACGAGGCGCCGCTGGTCACCATAGACCTGTGGCTGAGGGCAGGTTCCGCCCGCGAGACCCCCGAAACCAACGGCGTGGCGCACTTTATGGAACATCTGTTGTTCCGTGGAACGGCGAAACGCGCCACCGGCGAGATTGACCGCACCATCGAGGAGCTGGGCGCGACCCTGAACGCCACTACCTCGCGCGACTGGATGCACCTGTATGCCACCGTCGCCAGCCGATACTGGCAAAACGCGCTGGAGGTCATGGCAGATGCGATCCAAAACAGCGCACTGCGCCCCGAAGATATCGATGTCGAGCAGGCGGTCATCCTGGGGGAACTGGCGCGCGCAGCAGATGACCCCATCCGCGACGCCAACCAGAGGCTGGCGGAACTGATTTTTCAGAAGCATTCTTACCGCCTGCCCGTCGCCGCCACACCCGAATCCATCATGCATATCCGGCGCGAGCAGATCGTGCAGTTCTACCGCAAATACTACGTGCCCAGCAACGCCTCGCTGGTGATTGTGGGCGATGTGACCGCCCCGGAGGCGTTCGCCGCGGCGCAAAAGCTCTTCGGCGACTGGCAGAGGCGCGAAATCACCGACCCTCCGCCCCCGCTCGATTCGCCGCCCGACTCGCCGCGCAAGGCAGAGTTCAAAGTGCGCCGGGGTGTGCCCGTCGTGGGCATCGGATTCAGGGCACCCTCGGTGAAGGAGGTGGTGGATGTCTGCGCCTGCGACCTGCTGTTAGCGCTGTTGGGTCAACGAGAGGGGCTGTTGACGCGTCTGCTGGTAGGGCAAGGGGTGGCAACGCGTGTCACCACCGAGTTCCTCACTCAGCGCGATCCGGGTGTGTTCAGCATTGTGATAGAACTGCCTGAGAAAGGCAGTCCCTCTCAGGTGGAGGCGATGGTGGTAGGAGCACTCCAGCAGCTCGCCAAAACGCCCGTACCGGAGGCGGAGCTGGTGCGTGCCAAGCGCGAAATACTGGGCAACTACCTGTTCAGCATGGAGACCACCGAAGGGCAAGCGTCTACGCTAGGGTTCTACGAGATGATAGACACCTACCTGTTCGCCACCGAGTACGAGAAGAACGTGCAGGCGGTGAAGCCAGAAGACATTCGCCGGGTGGTGGAGAGGTATCTGAACCCCGAACGCCGAGCGGTGGTATACTTACTGCCGCAGTAACACCCTCTGCAGGAGCTGAAAAGAGTGAGAAAGAGTGTTCTGGTCCTATCTGTGGCGCTGGCTCTGGTTGGATACGGGAGGAGTGTGACCTACGCCGAGCCGGTCAAACGCATCCTCAGCAACGGTGCGGTGATTGTGGTCTCTCACGAGCCGTCGGCGCGGGTGGTGGCGCTGGAAGCGTTTCTGAAGGTGGGCGTATGGGCGGAGCCGGAGGACAAGCGGGGCATCGGCTTGCTGGTGTCGCGCAGTCTGTTCGGCAGTACCACCAACGAGAGCATGCAAACCCTCGCGCAGGAGATCGAGCGGGTCGGGGGAGAGGTGCGTTCCTACTGGCAACCCGACTATACGGAAATCTCCATTACCACCGTCGCCGAGGCTTTCGATGACGCCGCATGGCTGTTGGCGGAGGGCATCAAGAACGCGCAGTTCGAGCCGGAAGTAGTGGAACGCGCCAAAAAGGAGGCTCTTGCTGAGGCGCAGGCGGAGCGTACCGTGAAGTTCCGTAGCACCTTTATGACCCTACGAACCCTGCTGTATCCGCCCGACCATCCGTACGCCTATCCTTTCAGCGGCGACCCGCGCTATCTTGAGCGTGCCACGCCACAGGACCTGCAAGAGTTTCACCGCCGGTTCTATACGCCGGATAATCTGGTGATTGCGGTGGTGGGCAACGTGCCCGCCGAGCGTGTGGTGGAGAAGTTCACCACTCTGCTGGGAAGCTGGGAGGCGCGTAGTGCGGTGCGTCGCCCCAATCTGACGTTCACCCCGCTTCGCGAATCGTCCAGCAAGGTGCGCGAGCAGGCAGGAAACACCGCCTACATCATGGCGGGCTACCCGGCGCCGGGACTGGGTTCCCCCGAGTATCCCGCCTTGACCGTTCTGGACGCGGTGTTGGGCAGGGGTAAAAGCTCGCGCATCTATACGAACCTGCGTGACGCCTCGGGTTACGGCTACGAAATCGGCTCCTTCTACCCGCCACTGGTGGGGGGAAGCTGTTTGCTGGGGTTCGTGGAGATTGTGCCCTATCGTATGAGCGCCTCGGATGTGCCGGTGCTGGTGGTGGACGATGTACAGAAAATGCTGGTCGCGCAGATGCAATCGGTGCGGACAAACCCACCAACCGAGCAGGAGATCGAGCGGGCGAAGAAGCTGATTATCGGCACCTACGCCCTGCGCCATCAGCGGGTGCGCGACCGCGCCTACTTTCTGGGATGGTACGAGGCGATCGGGTTGGGCTACGGATTTGACCGGCAGTTTGCCGACCGTATCGAAGCGGTCGCCCGCGAGGACGTGCTGAAGGTCGCGGAGAAGTATCTGCGGGGCATCGCGATAGCGGTCACCATGCCGAAGGACTAGATCTATCGGACGCCCCCGCGTTTGTCTACTTCACCGCCGCGTCGCCGCGCTCGCCCGTGCGGATACGCACCGCGTCGGCTACCGGGATCAGGAAGATCTTGCCGTCGCCGATTTCACCCGTCCGGGCGGATTCCTGAACGACCTCCACCACGCTTTCGACCAGCGCATCGGGCACTACCACCTCGAGCTTCACCTTTTGAAGCAGGTTGATGGTGTACTCCGCGCCGCGATAGGTTTGCGTGTAGCCCTTTTGCCTGCCCGAACCGTGCACCTCGGTGACCGTAATGCCTGCGATGCCCAGTTCGTTCAGCGCGGCTTTCACTTCGTCCAGCTTCTGCGGACGGATGATGGCTTCCACTTTCACCATGGTTGTTCCCTCCTTTTACTAGGTACTGTTCTCGGGCAGAGTCCGCGGGGCGGGAACGCCCGTCGACTGCGGGGCGGTCTGCCCACGCTCCACTGAGCCGGCGATGGACACCGGAGTCAGCACGAAATCCGGGTACGCCAGCACGCCAGTCTCTGCCATATCCAGCCCCGCCAGTTCCACCTCACGTGCTACGCGAAGAGGCATCAGCTTGCTCTGCACGGTGAAGAACAGCCATGACAGCCCAAACCCCCACACCAGCAGGGTTCCCACTCCAATGGCTTGGGCTGCCAGCTGCCTCCAGTCGCCGTACAGCGCACCGCGCACCGTCCCATCTACGCCGTTCCATCCAGCGCCGTAGGAGCCATCGGCGAAGAGCCCTGCTGCGAGCACGCCCCACAGCCCACACACGCCGTGCACCGAGATTGCGCCGACGGGGTCGTCGATGTGGACGCGGTCGAAGAAAGCAACCGCTACACATACTAGGATACCCGCGATGGCGCCGATAAGCAAACCAGCGTTTGGACCGACAAAGCCGGATGGTGCAGTGATGGCAACCAACCCTGCCAGCATTCCGTTCGCCGCCATCGTCGGGTCGATCTTGCCGTTGCGCCACCATGTATACAGCGCTGCGGATAGACTGCCTGCTGCACCAGCCAACATCGTCACCACAGCGATAACCCCGACGCGTAGCCCGCCTCCTCCGGACACCACCAACGTGGAGCCGGGGTTGAACCCAAACCATCCGAAGGCGAGGATGAAGGTACCCAGTATCGCCATCGGAATGTGGTGCGCGGGGATCGCCACTGGTTTGCCATCGCGGGTATACTTACCGATGCGCGGACCGATGACCATCGCCCCTGCCAGTCCGCACAGCCCGCCGATGGCGTGTACCACTCCGCTACCTGCGAAATCTACGTAGCCATGTCCAAGCCCAAAATGGGTGCCTAATGTTGCCAGCCAACCACCGCCCCATGCCCAGTTGCCAAACAGCGGATACAGCAGAATGGACATGAAGAAGCCATATATCACAAAGGCAGATAGTCGCCAGCGCTCTGCCATGGCACCAGTGGGGATCGTAGCGGCGGTGTCCATGAACACCATCTGGAACAAGAACATGGTCAGTACGCCTACGTCATAGGCATCGCCACCGAGAAACCAGCCCCGCGTTCCGAATAAGCCCAGCTCCTTGCCGAACAGCTTGATGTGGAACT
>PSLZ01000068.1:0-6925 GCA_040289885.1 Armatimonadota bacterium
TTCACTTCAGACAGACAGGGAAGGCAACGAGACCCTTCGCTGGCCAGAGCATGACGTTGTAAGCCGTTACCGCTGGCCGCGGGCGGCTCGGCGTCTGCCTCTTGCGGTTTATAGGGATGCTCCTGCTGATGCTCACAACACCCTCCAGAGCATTCGGATGGCGCTCATGAGCAACAGCACGATGAGCACATTGCGCAGAACGCGGGAGCGCAGTCTGCGCGACAGGATCGCCCCCAAGTGTGCCCCAGCCATGACACCTAGCACCGAAGGCGCCGCCAGCGTCGGGTTCACATATCCGTGCAGAAGATATATCGCCGCGCTGACACTGCCGGTGATACCGATCATGAAGGAGCTGGTCGCCACGGCGGCTTTCAACGGAACACCCATCAACAGGTTCATCACTGGCACTTTAACGAGCCCTCCGCCTACTCCCAGTAAAGCCGAAAGCACTCCCGCCAGCAAGCTGGCACCCCATCCGACCGCCATGCGGTAGGGAGTGTAACAGACCGTCTCACCGGTCGCATGGTCCACAAAGCAGGCGGTTGCTCCGTTCGTGTCCACCACGGCAATCTCTTCGCCTCTGGCGTCGGGCGGTCTTCGGCTCAGCGTCCACGCCACATAGCCCTGAAGCAGTGCGAACAGCAGAGCGATCCAGCGCGGGCTGATCCACCGAAAGACCATACTCCCCATCAGTGCCCCGGCGACCGTCGCGCTCTCCAGCCACATCGCCAGCGGGATGTTGGTGGTGCGGTGGCGCAGGTGCGAAGTGCTCGCGGTCACCGAAGTGGCGATCACCCCCAGCAGGCTGGTCGCGACCGCCGTCTTTTCGGGCACCTGGAGCAAGAGCACCAGCCCTGGCACCAGAATCATGCCACCTCCCAGCCCCAGCAGTGCCCCTATCAAACCTGCCATGACCGAAACCACCCCAACGGCGAGCAGGGTCAGCGCGTCCATCTCAGTGCCGGAAGTGGCGGATTCCCGTGAAGACCATTGCCAGCCCGAGCCGGTCTGCAGTGGCGATGACTTCTTGGTCCTTCACCGAACCGCCCGGCTGGATGATGGCTGTCACTCCGGCGATCGCTGCGACTTCCACATTGTCGGGGAAGGGGAAGAAGGCGTCTGAAGCCAACACAGAACCCTTCGCCCGCTCGCCCGCCGCCTCGGCAGCCAGCCGCACCGATTGCACGCGGTTCATCTGCCCCGCGCCAACACCCACGATCACCCAATCTTTCGCCAGCACGATCGCGTTGGACCGGACGTGCTTCACCACCTTCCACGCGAACAGCAGTTGTTCCAGTTCGGCGTCGGTCGGATGGCGTTTGGTGACGAAGGAGAACACTTCGCGCTTCAGCGCACGCAGGTCGTAGGTGCCAGGAGGCAGTCCTTCCATCTTGAGCAGTTGTATGTCGCGCGTCTGCACCAGCACCCCGCCGGTTAGTCCACGTAGGAGCAATCCCTTTTGCGGGGGCGTCAGTTCGCCCACCTCCAGCAGGCGCAGGTTTGCTCCCCATTTCTTCTTCTCGGTGAGGATGGGCAGAGCATCCTGGGTGAACCCCGGCGCGATGATGCACTCGAAGAAGGTATTTGGGGCGGTGATCTTCTCTGCTGTGTCCGCATCCACCACTCGGTTCAGCGCCATGATGCCACCGAACGCGGAAACGGGGTCCGCCATTCGCGCGCGTTCCACCGCTTCGGGCAGGGTATCCGCCAGCGCCACGCCACAGGGGTTGGTATGCTTGATAATCACACACGCGGGGCAATCGGCGGCGAACTCTTTGACCAGCTCCAGCGCGGAATCGCAGTCCAGCAGGTTGTTGTAGGACAGCTCCTTGCCGTGTATCTGCCTGGCGGTGGCGATGCTGGGCTCGGTGAAGTTGGGGAGGCGGTAGAACGCTGCCTGCTGGTGCGGGTTCTCGCCGTAGCGCAGCTCCTGGGTTCGGCGCAGGGCAACGGTAAACTCCTGCGGGAAGAGCGTTTCGGGCGTGAACTGCTCGCGCAGGTAGGCAGAAATCTGGGCGTCGTAGCAGGCGGTGTGCGCGAAGGCTTTCACTGCCAGCCGGCGGCGGGTCGCAAGGCTGAGTGTCCCCTCGTTTGTCCGCATCTCCCTGAGGATCGCGTCATAGTCGGCGGGGTCTACCACTATCGCCACGCTCTCGTGGTTCTTGGCGGCGGCGCGCACCATCGTCGGACCGCCGATATCGATGTTCTCGATCGCCTCGTCCAGAGTGACATCGGGGCGGGCGACGGTCTGTTCGAAGGGATACAGGTTCACGCATACGAGGTCAATCGGCTCGAAGCCGGCTTCCTGTAGAGCCTGCAGATGTTCGGGCTTACGGCGGTCGGCAAGGATGCCGGCATGGATGGCGGGATGCAAGGTTTTGACTCGTCCTTCCATCATCTCTGCAAAACCAGTAACCTGCTCCACGGGAGTGACCGAGACGCCTGCTTCCTGAAGAGTGCGGGCGGTGCCTCCAGTGGAGATAATCTGCACACCCATCTCGTGCAGGGCAAGGGCAAAGGGCACGATACCCGTTTTATCCGAGACGCTGAGTAGCGCACGGCGGATCTGTCTCATGGTGCTGGCTCCTTTTGGCGAAGGTATCGGCTTCTATTGTACACGCGCGGGAAGCATGCGGTCAAGCGGGCTAGGGCTTTTCCTCACGCGGCGATACGTGCAGGGTTTTCTCGTGCGTGTAGGTCACAAAGCCGGGTTGTGCTCCGCGCGGGCGACGCACGTATTTGCGCAGGGTGTAGTCTACCGCGACCAGCGACGAATGCCTGGCGGGGCTGTGCTCGGCGGCGAGGCGCGCGGCGTATTCCAGCACCTGCCGGGGCACCGCCTGCGGGTTGTTGTTCGTGCGGATGACCACATGCGCGCCCGTGCCCGCCCGCACGTGTAGCCACCAATCGTTAGGTTGTGCCACACGGGTGACCAGATAGTCGTTCGCCTCAGCGTTCTCGCCGACCAGCACCTGCCAGCCGCCCGGCGCGATGTGCACCCGAATGCGCTTGCCTTCGAAGCCCGTGGTGGTAGCACCGCCTTCGCTGGTGTCGGTCTCCTCTCTACCCAGCCAGCCGCGCGCGGCGATGGTGGCACGAAGAGATTCCAACTGAGCGAGGTCATCCACCGCGGACAGCTTCTGCAGGGCAGATTGGATGTCCGCCTCTTCCCGGCTCAGGCGGCTGAGCAATGCTTCCAAACGCTCGGCGTTTTGCTCCACGTGCCGCGCCCGCTGGAAGTATTGCTCGGCATTCTGCTGGGCAGAGAGCGCAGGGTCCAGCGGGATGGTGAGCGTCCCTTCCTCCGCGCGGTACAGGTCGGGTAGGGTGACCGAATCCGCGCCCGCCGGCACCTGCGGCAGGAACGCCAGCAAGGTCTCGCCCCAGCGGCGATACTGCTGGGCTTTGGTGCGCTCCTGAACGCCTTGCTTGACCTGCTGTAAGGCGTTGCGCCGGGCAGTGAGTAGCCGCTGGAGCATGCCCTGCAAACTACGCTTCCGCTGTTCCAACTCGGCGCGGGGGATGGCGACGGCGTAGTAGTTCTCCAGCGCGACGTGGATGTTACTGCGCGCGTGTTGTTGGGATTCGGGGAACGATGCCAGCGGAATCGGATAGGCCCCAATCGGACGGTGTGCCTCGTCGCGTACCAGCACCGGCTCCCAGTCGCCCCGTTTCGCCGCTTCGAATACCGAGTGGAACGCGCGCCACAGGCTCTGCGGGGTCACCCCCGCCTCGTTCAGACCGGCACGCTTCACAATCTCCTGCGCCAAGAAAGCGCCGATGCCCTCGAAGCGTGTGCGAAGCCACTCCGCCGGCTCCTGTGCCTGCTCCTCCGTCAGCCATTGCAGGAACTGCTCTTCGGTGACCGTGCGCGGGTCGGGGCGGTCTTCCGCTGGGGGTGGGGTATAAGGCTTGTTGGGCAGGACCTCACGCACTCTGCTGATGCGCGACGAGACCATCTTCGCCGCGTGTAGGATGCGCTCGTCGGGTGCAACAAGGATGATGTTACTGTGCCTACCCATTAGCTCCGCGCTCAGCAGGTAGGTGTGCCCCTCATGACCGCGCACCTCCACGTCCAGCACGCGGTCGAACCGCCTTTGGGCGATGGTCAGGATCATCCCGCCCTGAAGGTACTTGCGCAGTGCCATACAGAACGGAGGAGGCTGGGGAGGGGAGGGCAGGCGGTGCGACAGTAGATGGGTGCGCGCCCATTGCGCAGAGCAGCTGATGAGCCAGTGCACCTCGCCCATACTGCGTGTATAGACGGTCAGCAGGATGTCGTGCTCGCCGGGTTGGGCGATGTGCTGGAGGCGCCCTCCTAATAGCGACTGCAGTCCATCCACCACTGCAGCGAGCGTCAGGCTATCGTAAGGGATGGCTTTGAGCATCGGTTTCACCTTCTGCATTATACACCACAGCCGTCTTCAGGTGCTCATGCTCTCGCGCCGGGTACCGCTGGTCAGCCATCGCCTGCCCACCGTGCTGGGGGAGAGCCTCTCTGCCACGCGATACGCCAGCGCCAGGGCGATGACTAGGTCGTCGTGTTCCCTGCCGCGTGCCTGCAGGCGCACATGACCGCTTGCGGTGTGGCTTGCGCTGAAGGCATGCAGTTCTCGCAGAAGATCGGGATGGGGCGGGATGGCGATCCGGCGGCGTTCCATCGCCAGCGCGAGCGATTCGACCATCGTGCGTTTCGCCGAGGCGGTGAAGACCACCGGCTCCAGATGCACGTTCATCGCGCTTTCGCTCAGGTGGGTCTGCAGGCTCTCGGTCAGTGGATCGCCTGCGCCGGTGGCATCACAACACAGCGCACACACCCACCATTCGCCGATGTGCCGGACCAGCCGTTCCATCTGCACCTGCCAGGAGGTGGTGGGCAGGCGCCCGACGTGCACCGCCTGCAGTCGCCCTCTCTCTTCGCGCAGGACCACCAGCGCGGTGAAGTCGTGGTAGCGTCCCCAGTCCAGCCCGGCGACGGTTGGTACGGGTGCTGGCTTCGCTTCGGCGAGACGGGTGTCCACGCAGGCTTCGATCACCTGCTGGGGGAACACAGCCCCTACGTCGTCCACGAACTGCGCTTCGTATTCGATGGCGAACTGCCGCTCGGTCAGCAGTTGTCTCTGCATGTGCAGGAAGTTGGGGGAGATGCGCGGGTTGCTGGCGGTGGGGAAGTGAAAACTGCGACAGACATCGCCCGACTGCCCGCGCAAGAACCACTCCCAGAAGTGGTTTCTACCGAACGGGGTCGAGAGAAGCACCATCTGCCCTTCGGTATCCGCGAGCATGGGCATCAGCACCTGCGGGATCACCTCGGCGTCGAGGTAAGCGGCTTCGTCTACCACGATGCGGTGTGCGCTTCTGCCGCGCAGGGAACGCGCCTGCCGATAGCCGCTCCGCGCGGTGATTTCGCTCTCGTTGACGTGCAAGCGGGGGTAGGGTGTGGTGCGCACGACCATTTTGGCTCCCGTTCGCTCGGCAAAAGTGCGCAGAAGCTCCGCCGTGCGCTCAAACAGGATGCCCGCCTGGTCCAACGTGGGCGCGACGATCACTTGTCGGGTTCCGGGATGGAGCAGAGCCAGCGCGGCGGTCTCCACAGCCACCGATTCGGTCTTGCCCCACCGCCTGCCACATACTGCCACTTTCACGGGATGGGTATCCAGCATCCATTCGCGCTGGGCAGGATGTGGTGTCCAGCTCCACCACTCTCTGGCAACCCGAAGCACCTCCTGAGGAGAATAACGCCACATGAGAATCACCTCAATCTGTAGCCGTTGGCAGGTTGTGGGGTCAACGCGCCTTGACGACGGCGCTCGCGGCGCGTATACTGATGGCAACGGCTTTGCTAGAGAGGCATCGTTTGGTATGAGCTACCGTTGTGTGTGGTGCTGTTGCGAGCAACCCGCGCGCACCTTCGTGGCACGAGAGCGACTGTTCGCCATGGAGGGGGAGTTCGAGTACTACGAGTGCGCCCGGTGTGGTTCTCTGCAGATCGCTCGCGTGCCGGAAGAGATACAGCGTTACTATCCGCCCGAGTACGATGCCTACAACGCGCTCCCCGATACCTACTACAACGGGGTGTTGGGTATGGTGCGTCGGTGGCGCGACCGTACGGTGGCAACAGGCAGGGGAGTGCTGGGCAGGCTCGTTCTGCTGGTTCATCCTCAGCAGGACCCGCGTGTGCGCAGTGTTCGGCTGTTGAACCTCACGCCCCAGTCGCGCGTGCTGGACGTAGGGTGCGGCAGTGGGCTGTTGTTGCTGATTCTATATGAGTTGGGCTTTCGTCACGTGGAGGGCATTGACCCCTATTACCCGTCCGACCGCCCCATCGGCGGCAAAGTACCCGTTCGGCGGTGCACGCTAGCGGAGTACCTGGCACAGCATCCTGAACCCTACGATGTGCTGATGTATCATCACGTGCTGGAGCATGTGCCCGACCCCGAGGGGGAGTTTCTGCTGGCGAAGGGTCTACTGAAGCCGGGTGGGCAGGTGTTGGTGCGCTTGCCGCTGGCGGGTTCCTATCACTGGAAGCACTACGGCACTGACTGGTTCCAGCTGGATGCTCCCCGCCATCTGAGTATCCCTTCGGCACAGGGGGTATGCAGATTGGCGGAGCGGTGCGGATACCGGGTAGCGCATGTGGGATTTGATGCTTTGCCTCTACACCTGCACGCCTGTGAACTCTACCGGCGGGGGATCCCCGGCTTCCAGCATCGCCCCGAGATGCATACCCCGGCGCAGTGGAAGCAGTTCGCCCGACTGACCGACAGGCTGAACCGTTCCGGCGAAGCGGATTCGGGAGTGTTCGTGTTGCGGCATCAGGGGTAGGTAGCACCCACACCCATGGAGGGCGAACCTCCTGGTGAGCCGTTTCCCCCACCCCTCCCCGCGGGCGGGGAGGGGTGTTCGCTCGGCATCCGCCTCGCCC
>PSLZ01000069.1:0-6924 GCA_040289885.1 Armatimonadota bacterium
GGCCAAGCGGGTGTTGTTGTGGGCTAGTTTGGGGGATGCGTTTGGGGACGAGCGGCGTTTCGTGTTGGCGTGGTTGCCCTTGCCCAAAAACACTTGACAAAAAAGAGAATTTTAGGGTAAGCTTAGGAGTAGTTAACGTAATAAGTACAGCAGTGTTCCCAATCTATCCTTGCGAGGTAAAGGAGGTTCTGGCATGAGGCGCTACGCTTTCACGCTCATTGAGCTGCTGGTAGTTATCGCGATTATCGCGATACTGGCAGCGATCCTGTTTCCCGTTTTCTCGCAGGCACGCGAGAAGGCAAGGCAGAGCAGTTGCTTGTCCAACACCAAGCAGATTGGCCTAGCGTTCCTGATGTACACGCAGGACTACGACGAGCTGTTCCCACTGGCGGGCAGTTACACAGTGCCAGTTGGCGGACCCGGCTGGTTGTGGAACTACTGGCACGCGGTGCCTGAGGACTGGCGCGGCGACATCTGCGTCGCTAACCCCAACGACAACTTCCGATGCACCTCCTACCGCTCGTTCTGGGCAAACGCGGTGTCGCCGTATATGAAGAACCTGGGGATCTGGGCATGTCCGTCGGGTTCCCCAAGCAAGCTCTTCTCGGATGCCATCTATGCTGGTGCTCGCAAACCGTGGGCCAAGGTGTCCTACACCTACAACGGCTTGCTGATGCAGTATCCGCAGGCTGGTATTGTGGCACCAGCGGATCTGACCCTGCTGTGGGAGGGGCGAGGCAAGGCACAGAAAGAGGGTGCTGCGTTGACCCAGCCCGCACTGATCTGCAGTGATCCTGCCGACCCCACCTGCCGCTACAAGCCGTCGAACAACGGCTGTCAGACCGGTAACGGTGCTAGAAGTGCGTGGTTTGGGCACGACGGCACGCAGTGGGTGCACAACGGCGGCGCCAACTTTGTGTTCACCGATGGACACGCCAAATGGCGCCGGCTGGGTGCGGTCTACAGCGACGCGGAGCCGAATAGCCGTCCCGCAACCGACTGGTCGCAGGACCCGTATACCCACTACGACGGCAGAGGCTTCCCCTACTATGCCTGGACGGATGGCTGTCATCTGTGGCTGTTCCGCCCCGACTACGACTTCCGTTTTCGTCCATAGTGCGCTTGACGGCTCCTCGCACTGCGCGGGGAGCCACTTTATGCCAAGGAGGAGGACAGGATGGGCAAGTCTAAGGAGATTCCCCTTCCGACCGCCATCGCCATTATCGCCGTCGCGGCGGTGGTGATTATCGCCATCGGATGGTACCTGATGAACCGCAACCCGGCTCCACCACCTCCACCTGCCGGGGGACCCCAGACCACCGCTCCGATTCAGACGCCGCGTGGTGCTGTGCAGGGGCAGACTGGCGCGCCGACCGAGTACTAGGAGGTAGAGATGAAAACCCTATCCGTGCTCTGCGCCGGCGCAGTACTCTTGCTGGCAGGGTCACTGTGCCTGGCACAGCAGTCTTCGGCAAAACCGGCCTCCCCCCCGCCTGCCAAGCAGAAGCCCCAGAGCACCAGCAGTCCACAACCCCGGTGGAAGGAGCTGGTCCAACAGGCTACCTCCGCCGATCAGAAAGGCAACGCCACCAAAGCGCTTTCTCTGCTGAATAAAGCTTACAAGGAGGCGCCCGCGGGAGCGGACAAAGCGCAGGTCGCCTTTCACATCGCCACGCTGTGCGAACGGCAAAAGCGGTTCGACGACGCCCGCCGCTGGTATCTGGAAGCCATTTACGCTGCGCCCAAGGCACCCCTTGCCTCTCAAGCCAGGGAAAGGATGCGTGCCCTTCCCGACAGCAGGCGTCCAGCAGCTGCGGGTGCAACGTCGACTGGAGGTGGAACCACCAGCCCTACCAAACCCAAATGACGCCTACCGCAGGGGGCAGATGCCAGCATCTGCCCCCCGAAAAGGAAAAACCTTCTCCTTGTCGAATCAAAAACCCACACCGTACCTTTACAGGCTCTGCACCATATGCTATAATCCTTTAGGTATACAATCTTCTGCTAAAGGAGTGAATGCGCGTGGAAATCGCACAGAAGCAAAAAGTTCTGGAACAGGCGCTGTCGCAGATAGAGAAGCAGTTCGGCAAAGGTTCCGTGATGCGGCTGGGTGACGCCGCCAAAATGCAGATAGAGGCCATCCCTACCGGATCGATCGCCCTCGATATGGCGATTGGCATCGGAGGCATCCCGCGGGGACGCATTACCGAAATCTATGGCACCGAGTCGTCCGGCAAAACCACCCTCGCCCTGCAGATCATCGCCGAAGCACAGAAGCGCGGCGGTATCTGCGCCTTCGTAGATGCCGAGCACGCCCTGGACCCCGAGTACGCCCGCGCGATCGGCGTGCAGATAGACCAGCTCTATATCTCTCAGCCGGGCACGGGGGAAGAGGCTCTGGAGATCATGGACGCCCTCATTCGCACCGGCGCGATCGACGTGGTGGTGCTCGACTCCGTTGCTGCGCTGGTACCCCGCGCCGAGATTGAGGGCGACATGGGCGACGCGCACGTCGGCATGCAGGCACGCCTGATGAGCCAGGCACTGCGCAAGATCGGCGGCTCGGTCTCCAAGACGGGCACGGCAGCCATCTTCATTAACCAACTGCGCGAGAAGATCGGCATCGCCTACGGCAACCCCGAAACCACTCCCGGTGGACGTGCGCTCAAGTTCTGGGCAAGCGTGCGCCTGGAGGTGCGCCGCGTGGATACTATCAAGCAGGGCACAGAGGTCATCGGCGCGCGCACCCGCGTGAAGGTCGCCAAAAACAAAGTGGCTCCTCCCTTCAAACAAGCGGAGTTCGACATCATCTTCGGCAAAGGCATCTCGCGGGCGGGAGGCATTCTGGACCTTGGCGTAGAGACAGGCATCATCACAAAGTCGGGTACGTGGTTTACCTACGGCGATATCCGCTTAGGACAAGGACGGGAGAACGCGCGTGCCTTCCTCGAAGAACACCCCGAGGTGGCGGATGAGATTGAAGCTCAGATCCGCTCGGGCGGAACCTTAGCAGTTGCAAGCACTGCACCCGTAGAGGAAATTGCAGGAGCCGTCGAGTAATTAACCTGTATCAAAGAGGATCCGCTCTCGGGCGGATACCGAAGCGGTATAAGGGCGACCTTTCCGAGGCACCTCGCTCACCCTCTGGACTCCTGCGCGAGCCTGGAGGTGAGAGAAGGGTATGGATATTCTCATCGGTTTGACAACCGGACTGGTGGTAGCGATAGTCGCCACGGCACTGCTGTGGCGGAAGCGGATCGTACCGAAAGAAAACGAAATCAGGGCGCGCCTTGCCCAACTTCAGCAAGAACGCGAAGAGACACTCAAGCAGATAGATGCACTCAAAAAAGAAGCGGTGCTGGAGGCGAAGGAAGAGGCATATCGCATCCGTGCGGAAGCAGAACGAGAGAACCGCGAAAAACGCACGGAGATCCAGAGGCTTGAGCGAAGGCTGGCTCATAAGGAAGAGACCCTTGACCGGCGTCTGGAGGGGGTGGAACGCAAAGAGCGGCAACTCGCTACCAGAGAGTTGGAAATCGAGAATCTGCGCCGCGAAGCGGAAGCTCTGGTGGAACAGCAACGCCAGGAGCTTCAGCGCATCTCGGGTTTGAGTCCCGAAGAGGCGAAGCAGATGTTCTTGCGCAGTGTCGAGGAGACTGCGCGCCAGGAAGCAGCGCACCTGATCCGACAGATCGAAGAAGAAGCCCGGCGAGAAGGGGAACGGCGTGCCCGCGAGATACTGGTCGACGCGATGCAGAGGTGCGCGGTAGACCAGGTCACGGAAACCACCGTTTCGGTGGTGCCTCTGCCCTCGGATGAGATGAAGGGGCGCATCATCGGACGGGAAGGGCGCAACATCCGCTCCTTCGAGATCGCGACCGGCGTTGACCTGATTATCGACGACACTCCCGAAGCGGTGGTGCTTTCTTGTTTCGACCCCATCCGGCGGGAAGTGGCACGCATCGCTTTGACCAATCTGGTGGCGGATGGTCGCATCCACCCGGCTCGCATCGAAGAGGTGGTGGAAAAAGCCCGCGAAGAGGTGGAACGGCGCATCTGGGAGGCGGGCGAGCGTGCGGTGTTGGAGACAGGTGTAACCGGACTGGCACCCGAGCTCGTCAAAATGCTGGGTAAGATGCGCTACCGCACCAGTTATGGGCAGAACGTGCTGGCGCACAGCATCGAGGTCGCCCACCTGTGCGGCGTGCTTGCCAGCGAACTGGGGGCGAACGTCGCGCTGGCGAAGCGTGCGGGGCTACTGCACGACATCGGCAAAGTGGCGGACCACGAGCAGGAAGGACCGCACGCGCTGTTGACCATGGAGATCCTGCGCCGCTACGGCGAACCGGAGGAGGTGGTCAACGCCGCAGGGGCGCACCATTACGATGTAGAGCCGGCGAGCATCGAAGCCTTGCTGGTAGCGATTGCCGATGCGCTGTCGGCAGCACGCCCCGGTGCACGTCGCGAGATGCTGGAAAACTACGTCCGACGGGTGCAGAACCTTGAAAAGATCGCCGACTCCTTCCCCGGCGTCGAGAAGGCGTTCGCGGTGCAGGCAGGGCGTGAGGTGCGCCTCATCGTCAAGCCCGACCAGATAGACGACTTGGCGGCGATGCAGTTGGCACGCGAAATCGCGGACAAGATCGAGCAGGAGATGGAGTATCCTGGGCAGATTAAGGTCACCGTTATCCGCGAGACGCGCGCGGTGGAGTACGCCCGATGAGCGATGTGCTGTGCGTCCTGTTTCTGGGCGACATCGTGGGCAAAGCAGGGCGCCAGGCCGTGGAGCAGTGTCTGCCCTTCTTGAAAAAGCAGTTCGCACCCGACATCGTGATCGCCAACGGAGAGAACGCGGCGGGAGGTATCGGCATCACGCCCGAAATCGCCGAGCAGTTGCTCAATGGCGGCATCGACGTGCTCACCACGGGCAATCATGCGTGGAAGGAAAAGGCGATTTACACCTACCTAGACGCCGAGACGCGCATCCTGCGCCCTGCGAACTATCCGCCGGGCGTGCCCGGGCGAGGATGGGCGGTCTATCCGGTAGGGCAGACCCACCTCGCCGTGGTGAACCTGTCCGGCAGGGTGTTCATGGACTTGGTGGATTGCCCCTTCCGCGCGATAGATGCTATACTGGAAGAGACGCTGAAGACAACGCCGATGGTGCTGGTGGACTTCCACGCGGAAGCCACCTCCGAAGCGCAGGCGTTCGGCTGGTACGTGGACGGGCGCTGTAGCGCGGTTGTCGGCACGCACACGCACGTGCAGACGGCAGATGCGCGCATCCTGCCCCAGGGCACGGCGTACATTACCGACGTGGGCATGTGCGGCGCGCTGGACTCGGTCATCGGCATGCAGGCGGAGCAGGTGATTGAAAAGTTCCGCACGCAACTGCCGAAGAAGTTCGAAGCGGCGCGCGGGCGACCTGCTGTGTGTGGTGTTTCGGTGGAGATCGAGTCCGCCACCGGCCGCGCCCGGCAGATACTGCGGTTTCAGGCTCTGCCCGGGGTGGAGGGTGTTGTACTGCGCGTCGAACCGGGCTTACCGGAAGAAAGGCACTCAACGGAAACGAGGTGAACCGAAGTGCGAACAGCAAAAGGATTTCAGATGGTGCTGGTCACCGGTTTGGTGGCGATATGTCTCACTGCATCCGCACAGCACGAGCGGATTATCTTCAAAGGAGACAGACCCGCCGATGCGGGGCTTGTGCTCAGCGGCTGGGGTAGCGGTGACGTGCGCGAGTCGGGCGAAGCGGTGTACATGGGAAGCACCTCCCTACAGATAGTTACCCAGAGCTTCTATCAGGGAGGTCGCATCCTGCTCCAGCAGCCGGTCAGCCTGTCAGCCTTCGCCGGCAATCCCGCGTCGTACCTGGTGTTTCAGGTTCGCCTGCCGCGGGGCACGGGAAGCCTGTACGCCGGTGGCTACGGCAGAGGCGTGGGGATGCCGGGCATGCCCGGTGTTCCCGGTATGGGTGCCCCCGAGATGGGCGGACTAGCGGGCCCACGAGGCGGTAGGGCTGGCGGCGCCATCATCGGCGCCGGACGAGCCACCGGCAGAACCGGCGGCATGCTCGGCGGAATGACGGGACCGCCTATGGGGGGACCGGGCATGGGTGGCGTGCCCGGCGCGCCGGGCACGGGCACCGGACGCCGTACCGGAGGGATCACCGGCGGGGCGCCCGGCATGCCGGGCTATGGCTACGGCGGATATGGCGGATACCGAGGCGGTTATGGCGGTTATGCTGCCCCTACTACTACGACCCGCGTGATGAAGCAGATGCGCGTGGTGCTGGTGACCACCGACGGCAAGCAGTACGAGGCGGTTGCCCCCTTTGAACCGCCATTGACCGACCAGGAGGGCTGGTTCCCCATCGGTGTCGCGCTGGGTGCGTTCAAAGGGCTGTCGCCAAACGCGCAGATTAAGGAGATCCGCGTCTTCGGAGACGCCTACGGTACGTTCTACGTGGGCGAAATCCGGGTAGCGACCGACCCCACCCCCATCACCGGCGACGCAGGCGAAGAGCAGATCGTTGCCGCCAACGACCTGGTGCGCCTAGAAGCCCGGGCGAGTGCCGGTATCACCCCGCTGAAGTACTCGTGGGACTTCGACGCCAGCGACGGCATTCAGGAAGACGCGGTAGGCAGAGTGGTCACCACCCGATACCGCAAGCCGGGTGAATATATCGTGACTCTCACCGTGACCGACGTCTATGGCTTGAAGAAGCCCTTTGTGGCGACCACCAAGATCACGGTGAACGAATAAACTCTCACCCCCTGTCCCCCTCTCTCGCCGCTATGGGAGAGGGGGACCCCCAACACTTCTGCACCGAGCCGTCCGCCTTGCCATAATCACTACCAGCGGGCGGACTGAGGGTGTTCGATAAAGAACGGGTTTTGGGGTATACTCTTGCCATCAAACGAA
>PSLZ01000070.1:0-6729 GCA_040289885.1 Armatimonadota bacterium
TCGTACCAAAACTGGGGGTAAAGCGGGTAAAAGCCCCAAAATTTTTTAGTTTTTTGCGACTTTTGCTGGACAACACAACGACGCAGGAATCTGTGGCGATTGCACGAACACAGCACTGAAATCATCACAAGGTGTGAGCCAGATGAAACGCTACGGAATCGTGTGCTATCTACTGGTCGCAGGAGTATCAGCCATGGGCCAAACCGTCGTTCCCGACTTAGACCCCAACGAGAAGCGCGGTGAACGCCCCTACGAGATGGTGTGGGCGAACCGGCGGGAACCTGCTCCACCCACCCTGACCTTTCAGCAGCTTCAGGGCTGGCGCATGGAGGTGCATAACGGGGCGGAAGCGGTTCTGCAGGTCAGCCGCGCACAGGACGTCTGGGATAGACCGGTGGCGAAACTGCGCTATCGGGGCAACGGGCAGGCTAACTCTGCGCCGCGCATCGTGCTGTTTCCGCCTGCTCCCGTCGCCATCCCCGATGCGGTCGACTGTGTGGAGCTGTGGGTATACGGCAACCGGTGGAGCTGGGAAAACCCACCCGACACCCCGCCAGTACACCTTGCCGTGGTCATTCGCGATAGCGCAGGCAACGAGTATCCCGTGCCCGTCGCCAGCGTGGAGTGGAAAGAGTGGTGGTTACTGCATCGCAAGCTTCCCGCAGGCATCCGCTTCCCCGCGCACATGGTGCGCCTTGAGGTCTCGGGTGGGTGGCAGGCGGACTGGCGCGAGATTTTCATCGATTCGGTGCGTTTCTACCGCGAGGAGCTGCGCCCCTTGCAGTTCGCACCACGTCCCCGCAGGAACCTCACGCTGTTCGAGGGACAATCGCCGGGCGCCAACACGGGAGCCGGCAAACTCCCCTTCCCCACGCGCGAGTTGACCATCCTGCCCACGCACCTCAGCGGCGCGTTCCAGAACAATGTTGCCCCCGATGGAGTGAACCGTTTTGCTTTTCTATACGAAGGCAAGGATGGCAGGCTGGTCTACCGCTTTGACGCCAACAACGGTATCAACGGCATCCGCGCGGAGTGGAACGGCAAGCCGGTGTGGCAGATCGCGGAGGCAGGCGTGCATGGCGGCGAGGACAAGCGCCAGCCCAAACTGAAGCGTGTGCGCCAGCAGGGCGGCATCATCACCGCCGAGTACGATGATGACACCATCCTACGCCTGCAGTTCGTGCAGAAGTCATTGATCGTGGACGTCATCAACCGCACGGGCAGAGCCACCGAACTGCGTTTCGGGCGGTTCAAAGGCGTTCAGCAGCCGCGTGCGCTCTATATCCCTTATATCACCTACGGCAGTTCACACCCTACGGTTCTGCTGTCGCAAGCAGGCAACCGCTGGCTGTTCACCTCCCTATGGTTGGACTGGTATCGCTCCAACGGCTCGGAGCCGTACGGCGCAGAGTACGCTGCGGGGGACATTGCCCGCATCCATGGTGGCGTGCGCTACCATCCCAAAACCGACGGCACGCGCAACCCACTGTTCGAACGCCTCTTCCTCACCGTCTCGCCCGTGCTGGAAGAGGTCCTGCCAACCATCGCCAACCCGGTGGGACTGCACGCAAGGCAGGCGGTAGACCGCCTGTGGCAGGAGTCGTGGGGTCCCGATAACTACGAGAACCAGATGAAGCGCAGTCGGATGCTCAGAGCCTATGGGATTGAGAAGCTCATTCAGTGCAACCATGAGATCTCGTGGCGCGATGGTGGCGAGAGTTTCACCCTGCGCACCCGTGCCGCGCCCGGCAAGGGTGGCGACGAGGCGTTGAAACGCTACGTGGCGCATCAGCGCTCGCTGGGCTGGTTCAGCGGACTATACACCAACTACTGCGACTTCGCCCCCGTGAACGAACACTGGAATCCCGATTTTGTCCAGCGACAACCCGATGGCGAGTGGCACCCCGCCTGGCCCCGCAACTGGGCGTTGAAGCCCCTTAAAGCGGTGGAGTTCGACGCCATCCTCGCGCCGCAGATCAAGGCCAAGTACAACCCCAACAGCGCATATACAGACGTGCACACCGCCGTGCCACCCTGGGGGTACACCGACTACGACGCGCGCGTGCCCGGTGCAGGAACCTTCGCGCAGACCTTCTATGCCTATGGAGAGCTCCTGCGCAACGACTCGCGCGTGTACGGGGGTCCTATCTTCTCGGAAGGCACCTACCAGTGGCTCTACGCCGGACTGGCGGACGGTAATTACGCGCTGGCATACAACGGGCGTCCCCTGGCGGTGGAACCGCTCCTGCCAGTGTTTGACCTCTACCAGATCCACACCAAAGAGTGCGATATCGGCATGGCGTGGACGTCGTGGTTCTGCGACGCCATCCCCAATTGGCAGGCACCCGAGAACATCGACCGCGTCATCGACCGCTTCCTCTTGCACACGCTCGCCTACGGGCATATCGGCTGGCTGGTGGAGGAGGCGCATGGCATCGAGCGCACTTGCCGTTCCTACTACATGCTCCAACAGGTGCAGGCGCGATACGGTCTGCTGGCTCCCGCTCGCATCGCCTACTGGGACGGGGCAAAGCTGGTCAACGTGTCCGAAGCGGTGGTGCGCGACCTGCCCCGCAAGCGCCGACAACTGTACGTGGAGTATCCCAATGGGCTGAAGCTATGGCTCAACGACCACCCCGCCGAGCAGTGGAAGGTAAATATCGGCTCTCGGGCGTTTGTTCTGCCCCCGGCGGGGTGGCTGGCATACCAGAAGGGTCAACTGTTTAGCTACTCCGCGCTGGTAGATGGGCGCAAGGTGGACTACTTGCGGAGCGATGCATATGTCTATCTCGACGGGCGCGGCGAGATGTTCAGCACTCCCGAAGGGGCTTCGGACGGCGGACTGGCTATCACGCGCCTTGCTCCCCATCGCCTGCAGGTGATTCACATTAGCGGCAAGGAGCGTTTCCGCATCAACCGACCCTTTGGAGTGGTGGGTGTCCTGC
Organism: Armatimonadota bacterium; assembly: GCA_040289885.1. Taxonomy (GTDB): domain Bacteria; phylum Armatimonadota; class HRBIN16; order HRBIN16; family HRBIN16; genus HRBIN16. The sequence continues at coordinate 2,946 of PSLZ01000070.1, forward strand.
TTGCCTGCCGCGCCTACGATGTAGAAGGCAAAGAACTCGCCAAGCCAAAGGTGCACGACAGCGGTCAGGCAACCTGGATTGAGCTCGTGCCCAACGCGGTGCGCTATGTCTTGCAGTTTTCAGGCAAACGCACGTGGAGCCTCTCTCCCGAACGTAGCGAGGTCGTGCCCAGAGGAAGCGTGGCGGTGCAACTGCAGGGAGCCTCGCAGGCGCAGTGGCAGGTGGAAAACGGCGTCTATGCGAACGGAACGGTTCGGGTAGATACCGACCTGCGCCCAGGCGATACGGTCAGGGTGCGTGCGACCGTTGGTAACGCACAGCGAGAGGTGTTACTGCGCGTAGTGGAACCTGTGCGCTGGCGATGGCAGACAGGCGGATGGCAAAATCCTTGGCTTGTACGGCTCCTGCCTGCGTGGCGTGTCGCTCCGCGCAAAGGCGAGCGACTGACCATTGAATTCACCCTCCCTGAAGGCTGGCAGGTGTCGCCGCCCTCCCAGCACCTCGGCGGTGGTCAACTGCCGACACAGATCGACCTGCAGGTGCAAACCGAACTTACTGTGGGTGCAGAGGGTGATCTGGGCATCACCCTGCGTGATGGCATCGCACCACACCGTACCGCTCTGCGCCTGCGCGTCGTGGAGGTACAGCCCGTGCTGGCAGAGCTGACCCATACGGTTGCGATGTGGGGCATCGCCCGGCGCGGAGAGAGGGAGATTCCCGACCCGGGCGGCACAGGTGCGCTCTTCTACACAGGTGATCTGCCGGTGGGCGGTGTATCGAGAAGAGGTATCTTCATGCACCCGCCCTACACAGGCGGCGTGGGCTATACCTGGGCGGAGATCAAGCCGATACGACTGCCCCGCGCACCCTGCCTGTTCCACAGCTGGATCGGCATTCGCGATGGCGGCAACCCCAGCGATGGCGTGCTGTTCAAAGTAGAGCTGATCGACGAGCGGGGGGTGGTCCACCCGCTGGCGCAGGGCACCGGGCTACAGGGTGCGTGGCGTGAACTTTCCGCCAACCTCTCGCCGTTCGCGGGGCAGACCGTACGCCTGCGCCTAATCGCCGATGTCGGACCCAACGACGACTCCACCGCGGACTGGGCGTCCTGGGGAGAACCGACGATTCGGCTGGCGCAACCGATAAAGACTATTGAGGTGAGGTGAACCGATGAAGCGTCTTCAACTGCTCGGCACGATACTATTGACGCTGGTAGCGGTGTCTGCCCTCGCGCAGGAGCCGCTGGATGACTACTTGCGTCGCCCCGAACCCAGCTACCGCTGGGAGAAGCGCGAACAGAAAACCATCGCGGGCGGTACCCTGTACACGCTCTGGATGGTGTCGCAGACTTGGCAGGGCACCGAGTGGGACCACTACGTGCAAATCTTCTATCCTGACAATCCGCGCTTTCCGCGTTTTTGTGCCCTAATGAACGTGGGTGGACGCCCCGGCGGCGCCAATGAAGCGATCGGCATGACCCTGGCGCGTAGCACCGGTGCACCCTTTGTCGTGTTGTACGGCATCCCCAAACAGCCGCTTTACGGTGGCTTGGTGGAGGATGCGCTGATCGTTTACACCTGGCAGAAGTTCTTCGAAACCGGCGACCCTACCTGGCCGCTTCATCTGCCGATGGCGAAAGCGGTGCTCAAGTGCATGGACACTGTGCAAGCCTTCCTTAAAGAGGCGGGTAAGCCCGTACCCGAGCGATTCCTGATCACTGGCGCGTCCAAACGGGGCTGGACCACCTGGCTGGTAGGCGCAAGCCAAGACAAGCGCGTGGCGGGCATCGCCCCCATGGTGATCGACACCCTCAACCTGCCCGCGCAGGTGCCCCATCATCTGGAGTTCTACAGCGGCACACCGAGCGAGCAGATTAGCGAATACACCGAGGGTGGTATGCTGGCAAAACTCAATACTCCCGAAGGGCGCAAGCTGGTGGAGATCGAAGACCCCTACAGCTACCGCGACCGCCACACCATGCCCAAGCTCATCATCAACGGTACCAACGACCGCTACTGGGCACTGGATGCCCTGAACCTCTACTGGGACGGGCTGAAACCACCCAAGTGGGTGCTCTACGTGCCCAATAGCGGACATGGGCTGGAAGACCGCACGCGCGTGCTGAACACCCTTTCCGCCTTCATCATGGCGCTGGCGCAGAACCGCACTCTGCCCAGCATGGAATGGCGTTTCCGAACCGTGCCAGAGGGTCTGGAGCTGACGGTACACAGCACCCCCGATGCTGCCGAAGCGCGCCTGTGGACGGCACAGATGCCCACCCGCGACTTCCGTGATGCCCGCTGGCAGTCTGTGCCGATGCAACGCACCCAAGATGGCTGGAAAGGGGTTCTCAAACGCCCTGCCGGCGGATGGTCCGCCTGCTTCGCCGAGCTGGAGTTCACACAGGACGGACACCGGTATACCCTTTCTACCCAACTGCAGATGCTGAAAGCGAACGAGAGAAAGACAGCCCTCCCCGCCTGCGCGGGAAGGAACCTGGTAGAGTAAACGATTGTGCCGTGATGCAGGACACCGCTTATCGAGTGCTGATACTCAACTCCACCTACCACGTCGGTGGGGCGGAGCGCATTTTACAGCAGATCGCCCTGCAGTTGCGCGCGCGTTTCGAGATCCATTTCTGTGCCCTCTACCAGCCCGGCAGAATCGGCGAGCAGATGGCTCAGCAAGGCTTGCCCGTCCACGCCCTCTACGGCACCTCGCGCACCGACCTGCGCGTGTTCCCACGTCTGCTTCGCCTGCTGAGACAAATTCGTCCCCAGGTGCTGTTGACCGTCGATTCGCCGCATGCGCTCGCGTACGCTGTACTGGCAAAAAGGCTTCATCGGGTGCCCCGACTCGTTATCGCGGTACATTCCTTCGGCAAATTACAGCGCGCGAGAGAGATGGCCATAGCCCGCCGTCTGGCGTCTGGGGTGACCGATGTGGTTATCGCACTATCCGAGACGCACCGGAAGTTTCTCATTGAACAGGAAGAATGGAAGGCACGTCAGGTGACAGTGATCCCGAACGGCGTGGACTTAAACTACTTCACCCCGACAGGAGAACATCTGCGTGTAGAGTGGGGCTTGGCTCCGGATACTCCAACCTACGGCCTCGTGGCCGCGCTGCGCCCCGAGAAAAATCATCGGCGATTCCTCCGCGTCGCACGCCGAATTGAGGAGGTTTTACCGCTCGCACGAGGGTTCATTGTCGGCGACGGGGCGCTTCGAGCGGAACTGGAGGCAGAAGCGAAGCGCCTTGGCATTGACCGTTCCGTGACCTTTACCAGCGCGGTTTACAACATCCCGGCTGTGTGGCACACTCTGCAGGTAGCGGTACTGACATCCGATAACGTTGTGGAAACATTGCCGATGACGCTGATTGAAGCCGCCGCCTGCGGGGTACCCGCGATAAGCACCGACGTGGGCGCAGTACGCGATATCGTGCTGGATGGCGAAACGGGTTTCGTCGTGCCGACAGACGACGAGCCTCTGCTGGCGGAACGTATCCTCTACCTACTTCAGCACCCTGCCGAGCGCCACGCAATGGGACAGCGCGCCCGCCAGCACGCTGAAACCCATTTCGACCTGCAGACGATGGTACAGCGATACGCGCAGGTGCTGATGCCCAATCCGTGACCTGCCCCGAGTACGACCGCAGAATGCGAATTCTGTCTAACTTGCAAAGACGACTCACTGTATGGTATAATGGGGTCTAGAAAATCGATCACGCAGCGAATCGCCGCCCAGGCGATACGCATCCGCTAGGGGAGCCGACTACGGCT
>PSLZ01000023.1:0-52549 GCA_040289885.1 Armatimonadota bacterium
AGGGTCTCGTTTTCTCGTCTCCCTGAGCGGACGCGAAGGGTCTCAAGGACGAGATTCTTCGCTGTCGCTCAGCATGACAATAAAAAACGTCATTCTGAGCGAAGCGAAGAATCTCACTTCCTCACATCTGGGATGTTTTTAAAGCCTCTTCCAGTTCCCGCTGGATAGTGGTGATGGTTACATCGCCGCGGGTGCGCTCGAGCACCGCACGCAGGGCGTCTACACTGCGTCTGAGCCCGCCCGTCAGCGCATCGGGATAATCGAACGTGACCAGCATGTAATAGATGTCATCCATTTCCGCCAGCAGTCGCTCCGCCTCCGTGGTATCGTTATTCCGCAGGAGGTCCAGGATATGCCGTCGGCATTCGCTAGCGGCTTCGCACAGGGCGTTCAGATAGGCGGGTATCTCGATGTTCAGGTCGGCAAAAGAGGGCAGGGGTTGAGACTGTACCAGGGCATATAGTAGACATGCTTCGGCGTACTCTTTGAGCGCGTCCTGCACATAGCCCGCGTAGTAGATGTCAGCGTGCGTCTGGCGTAGTGTGCTCAAGTCGCCTGCGCGCTGGGAGGCTTCGGATAGCCCTTGCTGGGCGATGTCGAACTCGTGGCGGTGGATACTGCGCACGGTGGTGGCGGACAAACGTATCAGCTCACGCGATTGGCGCAACGCCTCCTCGCGCACCGTGTCTTTGCTGTCCAGAACCGCGCGAACCTCGCCAGCAAGGGATTGTAAGTGGGTATTCATGTTTGCCTCCTATCAATAAATCGATATCTCGCTCAGATAATCCTCGATCCTTGCTATGAACTCATGCGATTGTTCAACCAGCTGCTCCATTTGTTCATCATCTATAGGAAGGATGTTAGCATAGTCGCCCTGTTTACCGCACCATATCGGAAGCGTTCGCGTGCAAGCACTTTCGCTTCGGATAGAGTTTGTTTCGCTCTCTAAGAGTTCGTTAACCTGATCTTGGTGCTCCATTACTCAATACGAATGCCTTCCTGCTCTACCATTTGATGGAAGAGGTTGCCCCTCCGTTCAAGCGAGTCCCACTCCGCGTGACTGTAGAAAGCCAACGCTAGCACAAGCCCGTGGGCGAGTTCGAAATCGTATATCGAAATCGTATATTTGCGCGCGAATTGCGTCTCGCTGTTCGACCGTCAAGGGTGATGGTGTGAGAATCACTAGGTCGTAATCAGAGTCAGCAGAGCGCGTCCCGCGAGCGGCGCTTCCGTACAATACCAGCGTCGCGGACGGAAGGCTGCGGCTTATCAGCTGCTGAAGACGGCGTAGCCAGCGTCTTTCCCGGAGGGTTACTGTTTTTGCTTCTGCCAGCCTGATCATCGGGTGACCTCTAGAACAGCTTCCCCTGTTCCTCGGCGGGTTGCCTTTCTTCCTGCGCCTGCGGACGGCGTTTGGTGCGGTGGTGCCCGTTGCGCGGCGCGTTCAGTACCCGGTGACAGCGCCGACACCTTGCCTCGTACTTTTCCGCCGCGCCGATCAGGATAGTTGGTTCATCCCACGAGGCGGGACGACCGTCCACCAGCCGCTGTGTTTTGCTTGCCAACTGCCCGCACCGGGCGCATATCGCGCGCAGTTTGATCACCTCATCCGCCAGCGCCAGCAAAACGGGCATGAAACCGAATGGCTGTCCGCGAAAGTCCTGATCCAACCCTGCGACGATGACCGTCTTGCCTTGGTCCGCCCATCGGTCGCACAGCGCAACGATGCCCTCATCGAAGAATTGTACCTCTTCAATCGCGATCACTTCGGTGTCGGGATCGACCAGCTGTTCCAGCTCCGCACTGGACGAAACGGGCATCGCCTCGAAGCGCACGCCGTTGTGTGTCGCGATGGCGGCGCTGTCCCAACGGTTATCCAGCGCGGATTTGAACACCTGAACCTTCTTGCGGGCATACAGGGCACGCCGCACCTGCCGTATCAACTCCTCCGATTTGCCCGCAAACATGCTCCCTGTGATCACGATCAGCGTGCCGTTCGGTTTGGGCACCGGTTATCCCTCCCGCTCCACGATGAAATATGCCAGTGCACGCAAAGGCATCGCCCGCTCGCCCAGCGAGGAGAGCGCCTCGATCGCCTCCTGGATTAGCACCTGCGCTTGTCGTCTGGATGCCTCCACGCCGAAGAGGGCGGGGTAGGTGGCTTTACCTCGCTGGGCGTCCGTACCTACCGCCTTGCCCGTCTTACGGGGGTCGCCGGTGACGTTCAGAAGGTCATCCACGATCTGGAACGCCAGTCCAATCTTCTCGCCGTACCGGCTGAGGGCGGTTATCTGCCACTCCTGCGCTTCAGCCAGAATCGCTCCTGAAACCACCGATGCTCTCAAAAGCGCGGCGGTTTTGTGAAGATGGATGTGTTCCAGGGTTTCAGCAGGCACCGCTTTGCCTTCGGATTCGATGTCCACCATCTGCCCACCGACCATACCACGCGTGCCCGATGCTTCTGCCACCAGGCTCAACACCTGCACCACGCGCTCGGCGGGGGCGGTTTGCCTGTTGCGGGCTATCAGCGCGAAGGCTTCCGCGAACAGGGCATCGCCCGCCAGAATGGCAACCGCTTCGCCGAATTGGACGTGACAAGTAGGGCGACCGCGTCGCAGGGTATCGTTATCGATAGCGGGCAGGTCATCGTGGATAAGCGAAAAGGTGTGAATCAGCTCCATCGCGCAGGCTGTGGGAAGAACCATCTCTGCGGAGCCTCCCACTGCCTCTGCCCCGGCGATCACCAGTATCGGGCGTAGCCTTTTGCCCCCGGAGAAGGTGCTGTAGCGCATCGCACGGTGCAAAATCTGTGGGCGCGCGTTCTCGTCGGGCAGGTAGCATGCTAGCGCATCATCTACCAGACGAACCCGTTCACAGAGATACTGCTCTAGATCAAACCCGGTAGAAGCCTCTTTCACCGCGCTTCCAACCTCATCTCCGCCGCGCGCACCGTATTGGAGAGTAGCATCGCGATCGTCATGGGTCCGACGCCTCCGGGCACGGGGGTGATGTACCCTGCCACCTGCGATGCGGATTCGAAATGCACATCGCCCACATCGCCGCTACGTCCCTCCACGCGGTTATAGCCTGCATCCACCACCACGGCGCCCGGGCGTATCATGCCCCCTGTGATCAGTTCGGCGCGACCGCAGGCGGCTACCAGAATATCTGCCTCGCGCGTGACCGAGGGCAGGTCGCGTGTGCGCGTGTGGCACACCGTCACCGTTGCGTTGCGCTGAAGCAGTAGAAGCGCCAGCGGCTTGCCGAGGATAATACTGCGCCCAACCACCACCGCACGCTGACCTTCAATCGGGATGCTGTAGCGGTCAAGCAGTTCCACGATGCCCAACGGTGTGCAGGAGATGAACTTCGCCACCCCTGCCACCAGCGCTCCGAGTGAAGCAGGAGAGATGCCGTCCACGTCCTTGTCTGGCGACAGGCAGTTCAGCAGGTGTATCTCGTCCAGATGTTTGGGCACGGGATGCTGAACGAGGATGCCATGCACGTTCTCGTCGGCATTCAACCGTGCGATGAGGTCTTCCGCTTCTTGCTGGGTGGTATCGCGGGGCAGGGTATAAGTTTGCGATTCGATGCCCACGCTTCGGCAAGCCTTTGCCTTCATGCGCACGTAGGTATGCGAGGCGGGGTCATCACCAATGAGCACCACGCTCAGATGGGGCACAATGCCCGCTTCGCGCAGGCGCTGTACCCGCGGCTTCAGTTCCTCACGAATCTGCGCAGAGATGCTTGCGCCGTCCAGTAGAATTGCGCTCACCGGTATTCCTCCAGATGCTTCAGCACGCTTGCCAGCACACCGTTGACGAACTTGCCGGACTCGTCGCTGTTGTATTTTTTCGCCAGCTCCACCGCCTCACTGATCACCACTCCGGGTGGGGTTTCGGGGTGGTGGATGAGTTCATAGATCGCCAAGCGCAGGACGTTTCGGTCGGGCGCGGGCTGACGTTCGGGCGGCCAGCCAATAGCAAAGCGGGTGATGATGGAATCGATCTCCTGTAAGTGGCGCAGGGTACCCGACGCCAGCTCGTAGGCGAACTGCTGACCCGACTCGTCGATGGGCATATGCTCCACCGCGAACGCGAAGCATTCGTCCAGTGGGATATGCGCGATGTCCACCTGGTACAACACACGCAGTGCCAGCTCGCGTGCCATGCGCCGGGTGCCAGGCGTATGTTTGCGCAAGGCAGAACCGCTCATCGTACGTTCCCTCACTCCACTCCGTTTCGCAGGTAGCGGCGCAGGAACTGGGTCGAAACATTGCCTTTCTGGTATTCTGGATGCTCCAGAATGCGCTTCAGGAAGGGCAAGTTGGTCTTCACCCCTTCGATTTGGGTTTCATCCAGAGCGCGTCGCATCCGCGCGATGGCGGACGGACGGTCTTCCGCCCACACGATGATTTTCGCCAGCAGGGAGTCGTAGTAGGGCGGTATCTCGTACCCCGGATACAGGTGCGTATCCACGCGCACGCCCGGACCGCCGGGCAGAACCAGATGCTTGATCTTGCCCACGCACGGTGCGAAATCGTTGTCCGGGTCCTCGGCAGTCAAACGGCACTCGATCGAGTGCCCCCGCCATTGCACATCGCGCTGAGAGAGGGGGAGCTTTTGCTTGGCTGCGATGCGTATCTGCTCACGCACGATATCCACGCCGGTTATCTGCTCGGTCACCGGATGCTCTACCTGGATGCGCGTGTTCATCTCGATAAAGTAGAAATTGCCTTTGCTGTCCAGCAAAAACTCCACTGTACCGGCATTCACGTAGCCCACGGCTTTAGCAGCACGCACCGCCGCTTCACCCATCTTCTGTCGGAGCGAAGGTGCCACCACCGAAGCGGGAGCCTCTTCAATCATTTTCTGGCGGCGGTCAGTCTGGATAGAGCATTCGCGCTCGCCCAAGTGGATGACGTTGCCGTAAGAATCGGCGAGCACCTGCACCTCCACATGGCGTGGGTCGGGAATGAACTTTTCCACGTAAACGTCGGGCGAGCCGAACGATGCCATCGCTTCGCTCTGGGCCAGCTGCAGAACCCGTGACAGGTCTTCGGGGGTCTCGGCGAGCCGAATGCCCTTCCCGCCGCCTCCCGCCACCGCTTTGACCAGCACCGGGTAGCCGATGCGCTGTGCCTGCTTGAGCGCTTCCTGCTCGTTGCGCACCGCGCCATGCGTGCCGGGCACCACAGGCACCTTCGCCTGGCGCACGATCTCGCGAGCGACGGCTTTATCGCCCATCTTCTCGATGGCGGAGGGTGGGGGACCGATGAAAACCAGCTTGCTCGCTTCGCACGCCTCGGCGAAGCTGGCACGCTCGGACAGGTAGCCGTAGCCCGGGTGGATGGCTTCCGCGCCAGTGATGATGGCGGCCATGATGACGTTCGGGATGTTCAGATAACTATCTCTACCCGGACCGGGACCGATGCAGACCGCCTCATCCGCCGCCTGAACGTGCAGGCTGTTCGCGTCGGCTTCGGAATAGACCGCGACCGTCGCGATACCCAGCTCTTTACAGGCGCGGATAATGCGTAGGGCGATCTCGCCCCGGTTGGCTATTAGCACCTTTCGGAACATGCTCAGAACCCCTCATGTGTTGGAGTAGGGCACTGCACGCGCCCCGTCTGCGGGTCGTACCAGTACGGCTGGCGGCTCACCGGGCAGTACAACATCTCCGCCGGCAGGCGCAAATCCTGCAGAGAGGTTGGCAGTGGTTCCTCGCCGGTTGGGCGAGCCATACGAATCGCGAGACGAATCTGTTGCAGGTTATTCCGACACTGCACCGCCAGCGCTGCGTTTTCGGGCGTTTTGCGTGGTTGACCCGATGGCTCGGTGCCCCTGCCCGCGTAGCGCGGTAATAGCCACATCGCCAGAATGAGCAGAATCGCAAGCACCACCAGGATCTCTATCAGGCTCCACGCTTCACGTCCGCGCTTCATCGGTCTCCACCTCCACCCGGTACAGCGGCTGCCCGTATTCGACCGCCATCCCCTCCTCGACCAGCACCTCCGCGATACGCCCATCCACAGGGCTTTGCACCTCGTTCATCAATCCCATCGCCTGAATCAGGCACACCACCTCTCCCTGCCGAACCGCATCGCCGACCTGAAGCGGCTGCGGGCGTGATTGAAAGAAGCCCACCAGAGGCGATCGCACCCACACCGAGGCGGGCTCGGGCGGTGCCGGTTTGGTTGGTGACACGGTCGTAGCGGTTGCGGTTTGCACCGCAATGGTAACCTGCCGTTTTGCCCGCAGGCGCCAGCTGTCCGTTTCCACCTCCAGCTCGCTGGCGTCGCTCTGCTGGAGCAGATGGAGCAGGTGTTCAATCCGTCCGACGCTTGTCTGTGCCATCAGCTACACCTTCAACTGGAAGATAAAGTACTCTACGATGCGCAGGACGTAGCTCACGAACATCACGGCGATAATGCCGATCATCATCCATGCCACGAACTCGGACGAACGTGCTAGCGACTCAATCTTCATATACTGCGCCTCGCCTGACGACGGCAAAAAGGCGAAGCGGGCGACGAAGTTGTCCACGGCGCGCAGTACCTGGAAGAGCAACTGCTGGGCTTGCTGAGCGTAGTGCAGCACGATGGCGACGGCTGTCACAATCACGATAGGCGCGATCACCTGATACTTCTGCTGTTGGCGATAGTTGTAGATGATGCAGTTCCGGCAGCGCTCCTGCTTCTCCTCTTTGGAAAGCGTCCTGTTGTAGGGAATAAAACGCACGTTTTGCCTTGGGTCACTGCTGGGCGCGCCCTTTCCTTCCAGCGCCTGCAGGATCACCCGCTCCTCGCACATACAGCCAACGCCTTCGCGCCAGCAGGCACGCCGTGCGTGGTAGATGGGGCAGCTCTTGCGGATGCTGGGACGGCAGAACGGCAACTGCCAGCACTTGCCGAGGAAGCGGTTGGTAGACTGGCTTTCCTGAAGCACATTCGCGCCGTATCGCAGGTTAGCGCGGTTGAACATCTCGCGGAAGTAGCCCGACGTGACGCGCGTCCACACATCCAGCACCGCGAAGATGATGCCCGGCACCAGGCACAGAAGCCCTGCCTGCTGGAAAGCCACCACAACGGCTGGCAGGAGGGTGGGTTGTGGGCCGGTCTGGGGTGCGAGGTGAATAATGCCCAGCGGAATACCCAGCGCCAGCAGTCCCGCCACCAGAAGGAAGATGTAGCCGATGGTCGTCTCCTGAATGTAGAGCAGGGTGAAGCTGGCGGCAGCGCCGGCGGTGGCGATTAACAGCACCCGTCCCGCGGTGTCTACATTCTGCTCAACACGCACGCGTTCGGCAGGAGGCAATGTCGCCCACGAGCCAACCATCCCTGAGAAAACTCCCCAGAGCAGGTATGCCGTGGCTAACACTGCCCCCACGGTTGAAAGGATGCCAATCATCTGCAGGAGGTCCTGCAGTAGCTCGGCGGTTTTGCGGGCACGGAAAGAACGTGCTGGGCGGCTCATGCCCTCGCCCCCCTTCCACCGCTACTGTGCTGTCTTCACGCGCTCCAGGTACTGGTCCGTCCGCGTGTCTACCTTAACGACATCTCCGATGTTGATGTGGAACGGCACCCGTACCACCGCACCAGTCTCCAACGTTGCAGGTTTAGAGCCTCCAGAGGCCGTGTCGCCGCGCACGCCGGGGTCGGTGTCTACCACCTGCAGTTCCACGAACCAGGGTATTTCCACCCCGACCACACGCCCTTCATGCATCAGCACGGTGACCTCCATGTTCTCCTTGAGGTACTTGATGCCTTCGCCAAGCTGCTCGCGGCGCACCATGATCTGGTCATACGTGTCCATATCCATCAGGTAATACTCGTCGTCCTGATTGTATAGAAACTGCATGGGCTTGCGCTCCAGAAAGGCCTGCTCCATGCGCTCTCCAGCGCGGAAGGTCTTGTCCAGCACCGCACCCGTACGCACGTTCTTCAGCTTCGTACGCACGAAAGCGCCGCCTTTACCCGGCTTGACGTGCATGAACTCGATGATGGTGTAGATCTCGCCGTCCACGATGATATGTAGACCGTTGCGGAAATCGCTGGTGTCTATCAAGAGAACGAACCTCCTGTGGTACTCAAAATCCTTAAGCAGTATATCAAAGAGAAGAGGAAGAAGTCAACGCATCCCGCCCCCTTGCCGGTAGCTTTGCGGGTTTTGACCGCTCCGCGCGCTAATCCCCGCAATTTGCGAAGCTCCTTTGTACCACTTCTTGCAGTTTAATAGGGGTGAATCAACTTCTCTGAGGAGGTAGTGTACACATGCAGAAGCGCGTTTCTCGATGGCTACTGCTCATGGTGGCGGGAGTGTTGGCGCTGACCGTTTCCGCCAGCGCGACCACCGTCGTGGGTTCCGCTGGAGCTGGATGGCAGGCTTGGTCGGCGCCCAATCAGGACGGCACGCCCTACTGGGACAACACCTCTCGGGACGGTAACCAGAAGAATATCGGGTACTTCCTGAGCAAGACCGGCGGCTTCAGCACACATCCCGCCAGCCCGAACATCACTCCGCCCTACTGGGGCTATGCTGACGGCAGTGCGGACCTCAACTTCTACTTCAACAGCCCACTGCCGCAGGTGGTGAGGCTGTACATTGAGGTCGCAGGCTACCACAACATCAATGAGCTGTGGTGGTACGACGTCAGCAACCCGGCAAATGGTGGGCTCATCTTCCCGGGCCCCGCTGGTGCAGGCGCGGTTGCGGTCTTCTCGCCTTCGACCAGCTTCGGTCTGAAGATCAAGACCGCGGGCGGCAAGACCTACTACACCCAGTCTCTGCTGAACGTGGGTACGGAGCAACAGCACCAGCACTTCGCCCTGTTCAAAGAGGCGCCCGGCGCCTACTGGATCGGTATCGAAGACAAACCAGCGAACTCTGGTGAGGGCTTTGGTGGCGACTACAACGATATGGTGATTCGCATGGCGGTCGTTCCCGAGCCTGCGACGGTGAGCCTGTTTGCCCTCGGTTTGCTTCCCTTGCTGCGGCGGCGCAAAGCGTAGAACCAGTCCAATCGTAGCGAAACCAACAAGGGGGGCGCAAGACCTGCGTCCCCTTCGTTGTTCGAAGTTCCCGCAGGATGGCGGTTTTTCGGTATAATAGAATCGCTATTTCCAGAAGAGAGAGGCGAGAGCGATGAACGAAGCAGAAAAGGCAACGTGGCGCACAAAGGTTGGGCTGGCGGAGATGCTCAAGGGCGGCGTGATCATGGACGTCACCTCGCCCGAGCAGGCGGAAATCGCTGAGGAAGCGGGCGCGGTGGCGGTGATGGCGCTGGAGCGCGTGCCCGCCGACATCCGTGCGCAAGGCGGCGTTGCCCGAATGACCGACCCCAAAATCATCAAAGCCATCATGCGGGCGGTGAGTATCCCCGTGATGGCGAAGTGCCGAATCGGGCACTTTGTGGAGGCGCAGATTCTGGAAGCGCTAGGGGTGGACTTCATCGACGAGAGTGAGGTGCTGACCCCCGCCGACGAGCAACACCACATCAACAAGCACGCCTTCAAGGTTCCCTTTGTATGTGGCTGTCGCGATTTAGGGGAAGCTCTGCGGCGCATCGGCGAAGGTGCGGCGATGATACGCACCAAGGGCGAAGCGGGCACGGGCAACGTGGTGGAAGCGGTGCGTCACATGCGCGCCGTCATGAGCGGCATTCGCTGGCTACAGAGCCTGCGCGAAGATGAACTGATGTCCGCTGCGAAGCAACTGCAAGCGCCTTATGAACTGGTCGTGGAGGTGCATCGCACGGGCAAATTGCCTGTTCCCAACTTCTCGGCAGGAGGTATTGCCACACCAGCCGACGCTGCCCTAATGATGCAGTTGGGGGCAGAAGCGGTATTCGTCGGCTCGGGCATTTTTAAGTCCGGCGACCCCAAGCGCCGCGCCAAAGCCATTGTGGATGCGGTCACCTACTACAACGACCCCAAGATTCTCGCCGAGATTTCGGAGGACCTGGGGGAGCCGATGGTGGGTATCGACATCCGCCAGCTGGACGAAAAAGAACTGCTCGCGCCCAGAGGCTGGTAATGTCCGATGAGAGGGAACCCGCCAGCAGGTTCCCTCTCGTCGTGTGACCCCTTTCCGGCGTGCTACATCGCGGGACGAACCTCTACTTCTCCAAACGGTTCCAGCAAGGGCTGGATTCGCTGTGCCTCCCCTACCGCCACAATCGCCATGCGGTCGGTGAAGAGATGACGCCGTACCACCTCGCGCACTGTCTGCAAGGTGATCACCTGCACGCGCTCACGGTAGGTTTCCATGTAGTCCTCAGGCAGGTCCAGCATCTTGATGGCGACCAGCTCGCCCGCAATGCCTCCCTGTGTGCTGAGGCGAATGGAGAAGACGCCGCTCAGGTAGTTTTTGGTGCTTTCCAGCTCGTTCTCGCTAATGCCCGATTGGCGCAGAGTGTCGACCTCACCCAGCATTTCCTCTACCGCTTCGCCCGCCACTTCAGGACGAACTTGCGCGGACATGGTGAAACTGCTTGCCTCGCGGTGCTCCGACAGGTGGGAACCGACGTCATAGGCGAAGCCCTTCTGCTCCCGTACATTCATGAAAAGGCGCGAGCCGGCGCGCCCTCCCAAGGCGGTGTTCGTGACCTCCAGAGGCAGGAAGTCGGGGTCATTGGGGCGGGGGGCGAGGTGTCCTATCAGCAGGTTCACCTGCACCGAGCCCGGTCGGTCCACAATGTGCACGGTGCGCCGGGTGCGCGCCGGGGGAGCCTCAAACGTCTCATGCGTAACGCCCTTCGGTTCCCAGCCCGTAAAAGCCCGCTCGACGGCTCGCTGAAGATGTTTTGCACTCACTGCGCCGACCGCCACCAGCAGGCTGTTATCCGGGGTATAGTAGCGTGCGTGAAACTCGCGCAGGGTATCGGACGTCATCGCGTGCACCGACTCTTCCGTGGGCGCGATGCGCGAGTAGGGATGCTTGCCAAAAATCACCTGTGCATATCGCTCGCGGGCAAGGAAGTGCGGTTGTGTCCGTTGATAACGCAGGGTCTGAATCGTGTTTTCTTTCGCCAGTTCTACTTCGCTGGGCTCGAAGGCAGGGGTCATTACCGTCTCACCCAAGAGCTTCAGCAGGGCATTGAGGTTCTCCGCCAGCACCGTTGCGGACACCGTGCTGTAGTCGCGGTTGGCGTGGGCTTCCAGCGTCGCGCCCAGTTCTTCCACCGCCTGCGCGAACTGAAAGCTTTTGCGCTTCTGCGTGCCTTGGGTGAGACAGTGCGCCGTTAGCCCAGCCAGCCCGGGCAACTCCAGGGGGTCGTGCATACTGCCCGCGCGCACCACCAGTCGCAGGGTCACAAAGGGCACACGCCTGTCCTCTACCAGCATCACGCGCAATCCGCCAGATGTTACAAACTCCTCACGCTGGGGAAGCACCAGCGGGCGCAGTGGCGCCGGCGTTGGGGGAGTAGCCACAACTTCTGTTCTGCTCACCTCTGCCTCCTCTACTGTTCCGCTCCGGTTGCCCCGGGCAGTATATGCAGGACGGTCCGATTGTTCGCCGTCAGGAAACGTTGCGCCACTTGCTGGACCTGCTCGCAGGTGACGTCCAGATACCTCTGCAGTTCGGTGTTGATCAGCGCGGGGTCGCCGTCGAACAGCGTATGGTAAGCCAGCTCCATCGCCCGGCCAAGCGGGGTCTGCAAGCCGTACAGTCCACCCCACACGCCCCGGAAGCGTTCCGCCCGCAGTTGGTTCTTGGCGCGCTGGAGCTCGCGATGCTGAACGCCCCTGTGTTGGATCGACTCGATCTCGGCATACACACTGTGCTCAATCGCCTCAAATGTCCTGTCCGGCTTGAAGACAACGAAGGTGGTGAACAGTCCGGGACCCCGGCGGTCCTCCAGCCCACCTGATACCCCCAGCGCGGACTTCTCCCGTTTGACCAGCCGCTGATGCAAGCGCGCGCTCTCGCCGCTGAACAGGATGCGGTCGAGCAGGGCAAGCGCGTATCGCTCCGGAGAGTGGCGCGGCGGCACCTTCCACGCGATTGCCACAGCAGGCAGGTTCGCCAGTTTGTCGGTGTAGCGGGCGCGTTTTTCCTGGTTGCGTTCGGGTTCGCTCACATCTACGGGCTGTGGAGGTTCTTGCGGCGGGATGTCCCCAAAGTGCTTGCGCACCCATTCCAGCGCCTGCTCGCTTTCCAGATCACCCGCGATGGCGAGCACCGCGTTGTTGGGAGCGTAATAGGTGCGGAAGAACCTCTGCACGTCCTCTAGCGTTGCGGCGTCCAGGTCTTCCATCGAGCCGATGACCGAATGGGCGTTGGCGAAGTTGTCATACGCCAGCTCGTAGAGCAGGGTGCCCCGTGCATACGAGAACGGCTGGTTGTCTACCCGCAGACGTTTCTCTTCCTTCACCACCTCGCGCTGGTTGTCGAGATTCTCCTGGTTGACCTGCAGGGAGCGCATGCGGTCGGCTTCCAGCCAGAGGGCGAGCTCCAGCTGGTTGCTGGGCATGACCTCGAAGTAGATGGTGAAGTCGTTGCTGGTCATGCCGTTTAGCACGCCGCCATTGTCTTCCACGTAAGAGTAGTACTCGCCCTTTTTGACGTGCGCGGAACCCTGGAACATCATGTGCTCAAACAGGTGGGCAAACCCGGTGCGTCCGGGCGGTTCGTTGCGTGCCCCTGCGTCATAGAGCACCACCACCGCCACCACCGGCACGCTGTGGTCTTCTGAAAGCACCACGCGCAAGCCGTTTTCTAAGGTGTGAAGCGAATACGGTACCTGGAAAGGCTCACTCTTCTTCGCTGGCATAGGCAGTTGTCACCTCTGGCTCTTTACTGTTCAGAGTATAACCGTTTCTTCGGATGCATTTCAAGCGAGTGCAGGGGGTCAGCTGACGGCGACTATCGCCTCTTTCGGGGCGCGATAGGAGATGACTCGCGAGACACCCTGCTCCTGCATGGTGACGCCGTACCACACATCGGCGCACTCCATTGTCACGGGGTTGTGGGTGATGATGAGCACCTGCGAATGACGGGCGTACTCGCGAAGCAATTGCGCGAACTTTTCCACGTTTGCCCCGTCGAGAGCGGCGTCTACCTCGTCCAGCACCAGGAAGGGACTGGGCTTTACCTGCAGGAAGGCGAACATCAGTGCAATCGCCACCAATGCCCTTTCGCCACCCGATAACAGCGACAGGTTCTGGCGCCGCTTGCCGGGCGGCTGAACGCTGATCTCCACACCGGTTTCCAATAGGTTGTTGGGCTGGGTCAGTTCCAGCTCCGCTTTGCCGCCCCCGAACAGGCGCACAAACACCTCCTGAAACGCTTCCTGCACCGCGCGGAACGTCTGCAGGAACAGGTCGCGTGTGTTGGCGTCGATCTCATGGATGGCTTGCAAGAGGTCTTCTCGAGCGGATTCGAGGTCTGCCCGCTGTTTCACCAGGAACTCATAGCGTTCGGTGAGACGCTGGTACTCGTCGGCGGCTCCGGTGTTCACGTTGCCCATCTGACGGATCTCGCGTCGCAGGCGCTGAATCTCCGAAGCCGTCTCAGGCATGGGCTCCGACAGGTCGGGCGGCAGGTCACGGGATACGTCTATCTCGTATTCCTCCCACAGTCGCGCGACCGCCTGCGTGCGCTGCATCTCGATGCGTGCCAGACTCAGCTCCAGCTCATGTGCCCGCTGAGCGAGTGCCTGCTGTTGTTGTGTCAGTTCCATCAGCTTTCTGCTGTTTTCCAGGTTCTGCTGGAGCAGGCTCTGGCGCAGATCGCGCAGGGCAGAGAAATCCTGCTCAATCTGCTGGCGTTGCAGGGCAATACGTTCCAGCTCACGCTGGGTCTCCTGCAGCGCCTGTTCATCCCGGCTGATTTGTGCCTGCAGTTCCGCCATGCGTGCCTGACGATTCTGCTTCTGCTGGTGTAGGTCGCGTTGAATCTGTGCCAGCGACTCGCGCTCATGCTCCAGCGCACGCTCCTGTTCAGTCAATCGCCCCAGCAGAACTTCCGCCTCCTGCAATCGGGCGGCTGCGGAGTCGCGTTGCTCGCGGTATCGGCTTACCTCTTGGGGGGAGAGCATCTGTCCCGGCTCGGCGGGGAGGCTTCGCTCCATCTCCAGGATGGCGTTGTCCAGCTCATAGAGTCTGTTAACCAGCGCGGTGTGCTCTGTCTGTAGGGAATCCCGCTGTTGCTGGAGCAGTGTGTGCTCCTGTTCCGCCGTTTGCAGGAGGGAACCTGCCTGCACAGCGCGCTGTTGTGCCTCCTCTTGTCGTTTGCGTGCCTCACGCCACTCCTGTTGGACAGCCTCATACGCCCGGACCGCCTGCTGAAGTGCTGTGCGTAGGCGCGACTCCTCTTCCTCGCCCGCGCGCAGTTCACGCTCCACCCGACCTCGCTCGGCTTTGCGAGACACAATGCCAGTGGCTCTGCCGGGCATCCTACCGCCCGTAATCGCCCCGCCCGGCAGGAACAGCTCGCCTTCTACCGTAACCACCTTGCTCCAGCCGTGATACTTCTGCACGATCTGCACCGCGCTGTCGAAATCGGGGGCGACCAACGCCCGCCCCAGCAGATACTGGGCGACGCTTTTCAGCTCCGGGGCGCGCTGCACCAGGTCGCTGGCGAAGCCGATAGCCAATCCCTGCGCGATGCACTCCTGCAGGGCGGGTGGGGCAGGGGAGGGACGCAAGAGATGCAAGGGTAGGAAGGTGGCACGCCCTCGCGCATGACGCTTGAGCCACTCGATAGCGCGGCGCGCCTCCTCTTCGGTGGCGGTGATTAGGTCCTGCGCACTTGCGCCCAGCGCGACCTCGATGGCAGTCACATAAGGCTCTAACGGCAGAAGGGCATCGGCTACCAGCAGATAGGTGCCCATCAGATGCCCTTGGGCGACCGCTTCCAGCACAGCCCGCACCCCACCGAAGAGCCCCTCCTGCGCGGATTCGCTCTCCAGCAGAGCTTGCAGACGCGCGCTCAATCGGGCGTTCTCGCGAGCGCGTGCCTCCAGGTTTTGCTGTTCACGCTGAACCTCCGCCTGCGCCTGCTGGAGCGCGCTCTCCAGACGCTGTACCTCGCGCACCGCTATCTCCGCACCTGCGACGGCTTTTTCGTGCTGTGCCTGCACAACGCGATACCGTTCCTGCGACTCTTGTAGGCTCCTTTCGGTATCCGCGATGCGCTTGTGCAGGGTCTCAATCGCCTGCTCGACCTCGGCGCGGCGCAGACGCAGGCTCTCCAGGTGTGCCCGCGCTTGGGCGACCTGCTGGGTGCGTTGCACGTAGTGCTGTTGTGCCAGCTGGAGGGCGTGTTCCGCTACTTGCAGTCGTTCGCGGGCGATTTCGCGCTCGTGTTCGGCTTGCTCGATGCGCTGTTGCAGTTCCAGCCTGCGTTCCTGCCATTTTTCTGCCTGCTGGTGCACCTCCCCCAGCCGCTGGTCGTTTTCGGCGATCTCCTCCTGCAGGCGCGCCAGGTTGTCTCGGGCGCTTTGTAGACGTTGCTCGATCAGGGCGCGGCGGCTCTCGGCGCGCTCGTAGGCGGTCAGGGATGCCTGTTGCAGGGCGCGCAGGGTATCGATATCGGACTCCACCTCGGCAATGCGCGAACCCAGCTGTTTGGACAGCGATTCACACTCCGCCATCTGTGCGTTGAGGTGCAGTAGTTGACGATGGAGGTTTTGCTGTTCCTGAAGGGTCTGCTCACGCGCGAGTTCACTATCCCGCACCTGCGCCCAAAGAGCCGAGACCTCGATCTCGCGTAGGCGGTTCACCAGTTGGTGGTAACGGATGGCGGCCTCTGCCTGCTGGCGTAGGGGGTCGCGCTGTGCCTCCAGCTCTATCAGGATGTCGTAGACGCGCGTGAGGTTCGCCTCGGTGTTTTCCAGTTTACGCAGGGCTTCGCGCTTGCGATGCCGATACTTCTGAATGCCTGCCGCCTCCTCAAAAAGGGCACGACGGTCCTCCGGCTTCGCCGAAAGCACGATATCCACCTCGTTTTGCGTCAGGATAGCGTAGGCGGCGCGTCCCAGCCCGGTGTCCATGAACAGTTCCACGATGTCTTTCAGGCGACAGGGCGTTTTGTTGATCAGGTACTCACTCTCGCCCGAGCGGTACAGGCGGCGGGTGACGGTTACCTCCGCGAAATCGATCGGCAGGAGCCCCGCGCTATTGTCCACCGTCAGGCTCACTTCCGCCATGCCCAGGGGCTTGCGTCCTGCACTGCCCGCGAAGATCACCTCCGTGCTGTTGTCGGCGCGCAGGGCGCGCACGTTCTGCTCGCCAAGCACCCACTGGATAGCATCCGCGATGTTGGATTTGCCGCTGCCGTTGGGTCCCACAATGGCGGTGATGCCCTCGCCGAACGCAAGGCGCACCCTGTCGGCGAAGCTCTTAAAGCCAAGTATGCTGAGGCTCTTCAGGATCATAGTGAAAAGTCGTGCTGAAAACCTGTTACAGGATACGCCTCCACGAAGGTTTTCTCCTGCTAGTGGACGGTTTGGGTCGGGCAGGAGAGCGTGGTATAATACGGCAGGAGAGGTTCAGACAGAACACGAAGATGTTGCGCTTGCTTCTGGTCAGACATGGCGAGACCGACTGGAACCAGCAGATGCGGTTTCAGGGGCACACGGATGTTGCATTGAACGCTCGGGGCATCGAGCAGGCAGAAACGATAGCCCATCGTCTGCGAAGCGAGCCTCTGCAAGCCATCTACAGCAGTGACCTCCAACGCGCGATGCAGACCGCGCAAATCGTGGCAAAATACCACCACCTGACTCCCATTGCCGACCCCGACCTGCGCGAGCTCTCCTACGGCGTTTGGGAAGGAATGAGCCGGGAAGAGATCCTTGCCAGCGAGTGGGCGGAGCTGTTCGATCGGTATCGAAAGGACTCGTTACGTCACCGTCCGCCCGGTGCAGAATATCCGGACCAGATCATCGAGCGTTCGCGGCGGGTACTGGAACGCGTTCGCCGTCAGCATCGCGAGGGCACGGTGTGCCTCGTCGGGCATGGAGGTAGTCTGCGTGCGCTGATTTGCGTGGCGCTGTCCGCGCCGTTGGAGACGTTCCGTCATATCCGTCTAGATAACGCCTCGCTCAGCATGATCGAGTGCGGCACTGACTGGATGTGGGTGTCGTTGGTGAACGACACCTGTCACCTGAACCAGGAGAAAATACAACCGGTGATTTGACGCCGAGAGGAGGAGCACATGAAGCTGATCAGCTATCAAAAGGATGGGCAGGAAAGCATTGGCGTAGTGGTCGATGAGCGTGTGGTGGACATCAACGCCGGGTGGGCGACCCTGCTTGGCGGGTCTGGCGAGCTGGCGCATGATATGGTGCACCTGTTAGATCTGGGCGAGGGCGCACTGCGAGCGGTCCGAGAGATACTGCATACCTACCAGCAACGGCTGACGAGCAACCCTGCCGAGGCACAGGCGGTGTCCTTTCCGTTGTCTGAGGTAACCTACCGACCGCCCGTGACCCGCCCACAGAAGATACTGGCAATCGGCGCGAACTATCGGGCGCACTGCGCGGAGTCGGGAATGCCCATCCCGCAGAAGCCGATTGTGTTCGTGAAGGTAACCTCTGCGCTCATTGCGCATGGCGAGGCGATTGTGTATCCGCGCATCACGCAGGAGCTGGACTACGAAGGCGAGCTGGCGGTAGTGATCGGCAAGCGAGCGTGCCATGTGCCCGAAGGAGACGCCATGCAGTATATCGCGGGTTATACCATCATGAACGACGTGAGCGCACGCGACCTCCAGCGCACCGAGGGGCAGTGGTCTCGCGCGAAGGGCTGTGATACCTTTGCTCCCTGCGGTCCCTGGCTGGTTACGGCGGATGAGATCGCTGACCCACATCACCTGGCGCTGGAGACGCGCGTAAACGGCGAGGTACGGCAACAGGCGAACACGGGCGACATGATATTCCCCATCCCGTTCCTGATCGCTTATATCACCTCGGCGATGACGCTTCTGCCCGGCGACATCATCACGACCGGCACGCCCGCGGGAGTGGGGGTATACCGTCAGCCGAAAGGCTTGCTGAAACCCGGCGACGAAGTGGCCATCCGCATCGAGAAGATCGGCGAACTGCGCAACCCAGTGGTGTCCGAAGACTGACGCGGGGGCGAATCGGGTATAATGCCGTTAGACCCTGAGCGGAGGACACTGATGCTAAAAGCATACCTTACCGATTACCTGGACACGGTGCAGTATCTGGTTTCTCAGGTGCCTGTGGAACAGGTCGAGAGCATCGTTTTGCGTCTTGTAGACCTGTATGAGCGGGGCGGTGTGCTGGCGCTGGTAGGAAACGGGGGCAGTGCCTCGACCGCCTCGCACATTGCCAATGACTTCCAAAAGTGCCTGTACGACCTGTTCGGCAAGCCGTTCCGGTGTCTAGCGTTGACCGACAGCCTGCCCATCATCACCGCGTGGGCGAACGATACCGACTACACCAATGTGTTTGCGCCGCAGGTGCGCACCTGGCTGGGCAAGGATGATGTGTTGATTGCCATCAGCGGCAGCGGCAACTCGCCCAACGTGCTCAAAGCGGTGGAGTCCGCGAAAGAGCAGGGAGCCTATACCATCGGGCTAACCGGTTACCGGGGCGGCAAGCTGGCGGCGATCGCACACGAGAGCATCATCGTGCCCTGCGAGAACATGCAACAGATAGAGGATGTGCACCTGATTCTGGTGCATCTGGTCTTCTCGGGGATGCGCGAGCGTATCGCGGGGAGGGTGTAACGGGCGATACTTGCGGACGGACGGGCGGAGAGTACCGCCACAGGCAGAATCAGATACTCGGGTGCACCCCAACCCGCTAGCTGAAGGAGGTTTTTCCCCTCTTGAAGAATCAGGGCAATGTATCCATCGCAAAGGTGGAGGACGGATTGAAACGTTCACACAGACAGCACGTTACTCTATGAACTCAACCTCCCCCACAGGAGGGATCATCCCCGCCTCGGCTCCCTTCGCGAGGAACAGCCGTATCGCTTCCTTGCCTGCTTCGCCCATATCCACCGTCCACTCGTTCACGTACATGCCTACGAAGCGGTCGGCGACATCCTGTCCGATGCCCCTGCCAAACTCCAGCGCGTAAGCCAGTGCCTCTTGTCGGTGCTCCAGCGAGTACTGGATGCTCCGCCTCAGGACGCGCGCAATGCGTCTCTGCACTTCCGCAGGCAGGTCTCGACGCACCGCGTTCACGCCTAGCGGCAGGGGGAGTCCCGTCTGTTCTTTCCACCACTTGCCAAGGTCGATCACGCTATACACGCCTGCCTCGCGGTGCGTGAGCTGTCCTTCATGAATCAAAAGACCCGCAGGTACCTCTTTTTGTTGCACTGCCGGTAGAATACGGTCGAAGTTCATCACGATGGTGCGTGCGTCGGGTAGGTAGAGCCGGAGGGCGAGATACGCGCTGGTCAGAAGCCCCGGCACGGCGATGGTAACGTTGGGTAGTTCAAAAGGGGTCATGGGTTCCGCGCTGACGATCAACGGTCCATAGCCGTCGCCCATGCTAGCGCCGGAGGTCAGGATGGCGTACTGGTCGCGTACGTAGGCGTAAGCGTGCACCGAGATGGCAGTGACCTCCATTTTGCCCTCGCGCGCCCACTCGTTAAGCGTCTGGATGTCACGCAGGAGGTGCTCGAAGCGTATGCCTTCGGTATCGATCCGCTCCTTCGCCAGTGCGTAGAACATGAAGGCATCGTCGGCGTCGGGGCTGTGGGCGAGACGAATGGTGGGATGTGGTTCGTTCATGCTTCTAATCCTTTCAGTACCTCGTGAACTGGTGGGCGTTCATCAGACAGCAACCAGTGCACGTCCATCTGCAAACCGCTCAGCACCTGACTTTGCACCAAGCCTTCCGTGTGCTCTACCACGCGGTAATCCTCTCCCTCGCGTTGCAAAAGGCGTAGGCGTGCGCGTGGACGGTCAATAAGCCAGATTTCGGCTACTCCCAGTGCACGGTGGTCGGCTTCCCGCTCGACGACATCGGAGCGACGGTCGCCCGCCGAGATAATCTCGATGACCAGGTCAGGCGCGCCGTACACCGCATGCTGTCGCACAATGTCCATCCGTTCGGCACGCACAAAGAGAAGGTCAGGCATTCGCGCTCGGAACTCACCGACCTTCACCACCGTTCGCGATCCCAGAACGATACCGGACGCGCGGCGCTCTACATAGGGAACCAACAGAGCCATCAGCCAAGCGAAAAGGCGTTCGTGATCCAGTTGCACCGACATTCGTTCCACAAGCACTCCGTTAATCAGCTCGAGATCGGCATCCTCTGCGAAGAGGTGCAAAAACTCCTCGAAATGCAGGGGCGAGTCGCCGAGCAGGAGATGCGTTTGCTCATCTATCGGTTGTAAGGTTTTCATCTCTGCTCACCGTACCGATTCTACCCCAACAGGCTTTGCACACGCCGTCGGTGCGCGCTCGGCGGGACGGCAAAGGCAACCGCGTAGGGGCAACCGATCTCCGCTCCCCGCACGCGCGCCAGCGCCTTGTAGTACTCAACGTACGGGAAGCGCGAGACGCCACCCCGGAACAGCTCGTACTTCTCCGCCGCCTCCTGCCACAGGGCGATGTCCGCCTCGGTGACTTCAAGGAAGATTTCGGGTTCGAAACCGTCCCTGTCTTCCCAGTTTTCCGCGTAGTAGATGCGCCCTACCCAATGTGGCGGATGCTTGCGCACAAAACCCTTGATCGCCGCGTAGAACTGCGCGTTGGGGATGTTCAAGGCGCATGCGGTGTGGTCCTTGTGCATACTGCCATGCCAGTGCGTGAGGATGCACTGCGGTCTACAGGTACGAATCACATCGCAGATGGCAAACTGTACCTCGTCGTTCACGGGCAGTTCGCCGTCGCGGTAGTCCAGCGTGTACATCTGCGCCCCGAAGACCGCCGCCGCCTCTCGTGCCTCCGTGTGCTTCTGAAGGGCGTATTCCTCGGGCGAGAGGGTTGGATGCCCTTTTTCGCCGGGCGTTAGATGCAGAATCGCCACCTTTTTGCCCTGCCTGACGTGCGCCGCGAGCGCCATGCCACAGGCGATCTCCACATCGCCCATATGTGCGCCTATCGCTAGAATATCTACCGACTCAGCCATCTCACAGCTCCTTCCTAAGTAGTGCAAACCGTCGCGTTTCGATGAAGCCGGCGGCATGGTAGAGCCGTTCGGCGGTGCGGTCATCCGACCACATGAAGAAGGCGGTGTGCAAGCCTTGCAGGCGCATGGACTGTAAGGTGCGGTACATCAGCACCTGTCCGATCCCGCGTCCGCGTTGCGACTGCGACACGCCAATCGGTCCGAACCGCTCGCCCTCGAAGTGGCTGTAGCCAACTACCTCGCCGTGCTGGTGCGCGAGCCATAGTCGGGTAGGGGTATCTCCCTGTTCGATGCGGGCGATCGCGTCGCGTGCATATCTTTGCCAATCTCCCGGAAACTCCGCACGCAAGAAGCGGAACAGAGCAGGTATCAGCTGCGGGTGATAAGGCTCGACCACCACACCCTCATGCCAGAGCTCCTGCTCGCGCGGACTCACCCACTCCGGCACGCGCAGGTTAAGCAGATTGCAGTGCATGGAGATGGGGCGATAGACCTCCTGATAGCCATGCTTCAGGAAGAATCGCAAGCCACCTGCGTATGCGTGCACGTCCACGCCGGGGGTGAAGTAGTTGGGCGCGTAGGGTGAGACAAGGACAAGACGTCTCTCACGCTGGCGCAGGTAATCCTCCATCGCCCGCAGTAGCATGGTGCCAATGCCCTGGCGCTGGTGCTGGGGATGGACTGCCAGCAGGGTGATGTAACCTCTGTCCGCATCAAAGGGGGCGTCTTCCAGCGGGAGACGCCGGGCGATGCTCAACCCAAATCCGACCACTTGTCCATCTATTAGCGCGATGGGAGCACCCTCCGGCTCGAAGTTGGGGTCGATCAGCACCTTGCGTACGAATAGACTGCGCGAAATGGGGTCAGCGGATAGCGTTTGCTGGAGCAAATACACAACGTCGTCCAGCAGGTCGCCTTCAAACCGGGTCATCTGCAGGGTTCCCATGCCTCTATTGTATCGGCAGAGGGGAGGGGCTGTCAAGAGCGAAGAGCCCTCTCCCAGCACTGGGTGTGGGAGAGGGTTAATGTCGGGGCAAAAGGAGGCTTATTGCGCCTTTGCACCCGGCGGCGGAATCAGTTCCGGCACTTCGTTCTTGATAGGTGGCAGGGACTTCAGGTAGGCAAAAATCGCCTTGAGGTCGTCATCGCTCATCTGCGCGTAGTAATGCCACGGCATGATGGGCGCTATCGGGCGTCCCTGTCCCCAATGTTTGCCGGAACGAATGGCGTTGATGAACATCTCCTCATCCCAGATACCGATGCCCGTTTCGTCATCCGGGGTGAGGTTTGCTGCGAAAGCGATGCCCCACGGACCGTAGAAGGCTGTACCCGTTTCCGATATTGCCCCGGACCATCCACTTACCGAAAACTTGGGTGGGCTGAGCTTGGCATTCTGTGGATGCCCAGAGAGACGACGGCTCTCGTCACGTTCCGGTCCCTGCGTGCCCGGCTTCAAGGGAGTATGACACTCCTCGCAGGCGGCGACGGTTACTAGGTACTTACCGCGTTCTACCAGGTTCGCACTTGTCTGCGACGCGGTGTTCGGGTTGGTCTGCGTTTTCTGCTGGGTCTGCTGTGCGGGCTGACAGGCTGAAATCCACCACGCGGTGGCAACCATTCCCAGCGTAGCCAACGCCAGCCGCTTCGCGCCCTGATGAAACGTCATCGCTTGGTGTTCCTCCAAAGTCATAAATCTCTCGCCGAAAAGCGAGGCTACTACTTAGCGTAGCAAAATAATCGGTTTCGCGCAAGGGCGTGGGTTGGGCACGAGCTATCCGACACGGATGAGGAGTTGTGTGGAGCGAACCGAAGGGCTGTGCTCGTCATCCACGTTGACGATCACTATCCATGTGCCGGGGCAGACCTCTTCCGGCACGGCGATGCTCAGTGGAAAGCGTATTTCCTGTTAGCCATTCTCATCCCACGCCTCGACGAGGGTCCCACCAATCGCGCAGGGCGTCGCCCAGGAAGTTCAGCGCCATCACCGTCAACGAGAGCAAAACCGCCGGATATACCAACAGCAAGGGGTCACTGCGCAGAAGTTGCCGGGCATCGTCGATCATGCGTCCCCAGGATGGCAGAGGCGGCTGTGCTCCCAGCCCCAAGAAGCTCAGCGCGCTTTCCGCCAGCACTACTCCTGCGGAGTCTACCGTTACCGCTACCACGATGGTGGGCAGGAGGTTGGGCAGGATATGGCGCACAATGATGCGGGTGTGGCTTAAGCCGATGGCGCGCGCCGCCTCCACGAACTCCCGCTCTCGCAGGGAGAGGGTCTGCGAGCGCACCACCCGCGCCAGACTGGGCCAGCCTGTTAGCGCCAGCGCGATGAACACGTTGTGTAATCCCGGACCGAGTATCGCCACGATCAGGATTGCCAGCAGGATGTCGGGAAAGGCGAACATCATGTCGGTAAAGCGCATGATTAGTACGTCCCATCGCCCGCGAAAGTAGCCTGCCAACAGTCCCAACGTCACGCCGATGAGCACCTCCAGCAGTTCTACCTGAACCACCACCGACAGCGAGACCCGCGCCCCATACACCAGTCGGCTGAACACATCGCGCCCCAGCTCGTCGGTCCCCAGCAGGTGCTTTGCGGAAGGCGGCTGGAGGACGGCGGCGGCGTCCTGGGCATCGTAGCGATAGGGCGCGATGACTGGTGCGAACAGTGCCATCACCGCCACAACGCTCAGATAGAGCAGTGCCAGTAGGGCGATAGGATGGCGTTTCCAGCGCGTGATCATCTTGTCCAACAGAGTTCCACAGGAACAGATGACCTGCAGAATGCGCGGCGTGTCAGCGAGGTTCCAGTGCCAAACGCCATGCACCACGAGCCCTTTGCGCAGGAGATCGTTGCTGACATGCACGGTGAACGTCCCCGCTTCCGCCACAAAAGCCACCTGACCGCGCCGGCGTACGGCGTCGCGCGCTCCTCGATACGTGCCTGTTGCGGTGCGGTAATGACAGCGACTTTCATCGGCAACGTTCCTCCATTCATCTGCTCGTTCCAAAACGCACCCTGGGGTCCAGGCGCGTGTAGATGATGTCCACTACCAGATTCACCACGATGAACAGAAACGCAAAGAGCAGGGTTGTCGCTTGGATCACCGGGTAATCTCGGCGCAGGATGGCTTCGATGGACTTGTAGCCCACGCCCGGGATGGCGAAGACCGTCTCCACGATGAACGAGCCCGTCAGTAGGTAACCGAAGGCGTTCCCAACGACAGTGACCACCGGCAGGAGGGCGTTGGGCAAGGCATGCCTTAGGATGACGAGGTGTTCTGGAACCCCTTTGGCGCGGGCGGTGCGGATATAGTCCTGCTGAAGTGCTTCCAGCATCGAGGTGCGGGTGAACCGGGCGATACTTGCGGACGGACGGGCGGCGAGTACCGCCACAGGCAGAATCAGATACTCGGGTGCACCCCAACCCGCCACCGGTAACCAGCCCAATTGCACCGAGAAGAGCAGGATCAACAGCGTCGCCAGCACGAAGTTCGGCACCGAGATGCCCAACACCACACCCAGCATGCTCAGCCGGTCGGGGAGGCGGTTGTGCCACACCGCGGAGACGATGCCCGCCGGTACACCGACCGTCACCGTCAGCATGATCGCCAGTACCGCCAGTGTCGCGGTTGCGGGGAAGGACTCGCGCAGGATTTCACCCACGGGACGACGGTTATAGAGCGAAATGCCGAAATCGCCTTTGACAGCGTTCCACACGAAACGCGCGTATTGCTCGTACCAGGGGCGGTCCAGCCCCAACGCATGCCTGACTTGTGCGACCGCCTGCGGGTCATTGCGCTCGCCCAGGATCATACGAATGGGGTCGCCCGGTGCGAGGAGCCCCATGATAAAGGTCAGAAACGAGATCAGCAGGAGGGTGGGCACAGCCTGCAAGAGGCGCGTCAGCACGTAGCGCGTCATCGTTATATCCACCCCTTGCGTTTGAAGATGTACCACTCCGCGACACCTACCAGAACCATCATCGCGCCCGCAAAAGGATATCCGGCGCGCCATTGCAGTTCGGGCATGTGGGTGAAGTTCATGCCGTAGATACCCGCGATCAGCGCGGCGGACATTAGGATGGTGGAGATAACAGTCAGGATGCGCATGACTTCGTTCAGGCGGTTGGAGACCACCGACAGGTGCGCATCCAGTACACCGGCGAGGATATCGCGGTTCACATCCACGAGTTCGGCGATGCGCAGGGTGTGGTCGTACACGTCCTGCAGATAAGGCACCACTTCATCGGGGATAAGTTCCACATCGCGACGCAGAAGTGCGTTCAACACGTCGCGCAGAGGGGTGATATGCTGACGCAGTTCCAGAAGCCGGCGTTTGGCGTGAAGGATGTCCGCGACCTGCACCCTACCGTCACCTGCAAAAATAGCATCCTCCAGAGCATCCGCCTTCTCTTCCAGCGCGTCGCCGACTGGGAAGTATTCGTCCACGATGGCGTCGAGCAGGAGGTGCAGGAGATGTGCGGGCGTCCTGCCGACTTTGGCGGGCTGTGTCTTCCACCGCTCAAACCAGTATTGCAGAAGAGGCACCGGCTCGGTGTGCACGGTCACCAGGAAACGCTCGGAGACGAAGAAAGCTACCTCCCTATAGGTTTCCTCCTCCTCTGCGGAGTGCACGGCGTGTGCCGTGAGGAACAGCACGCCATCGTACTGCTGGAACGTAGGACGTTCATAAGGACTGAGCGCATCTTCCACCGCTAGCTGGTGAAAGCCAAAGCCATTGATGAGCCATTCGGCGGTCACCGCGGCGTCGTGTGCGTGGATGTCTATCCACAACATACCTTGGCGGTCGGCGATCGCGGATAGCACCTCTGGCACCTGCAGGGCGCGTGTGCTCTGCCCTTCCTGCCACAGGGCTGCCTGAAGCTCATAGGGGGGATATGGTGGAGCAGGCTGGTCAGTCATCATCTCTGCACCAGTGACAGGTGCGGCGTGCGTCCCGGTTGCTGAGAGTGCGCTGGTCGTCGATGTGGGTGATCACTCCTTAAGTACCTCCATACCGAGATGGTACATGGTGAAGGCGAGCACGTCCGCCTCTTCTTCGATAAGCAGGGAGGTCGGCTTGCCTGCACCATGCCCGGTGCGGGTTTGAATGCGGATCAGCACGGGGGCGGGACCGGCTTGAACTTCCTGCAGACGGGCGGCAAACTTGAACGAATGCGCCGGCATCACCCGATCATCCTGGTCGCCAGTGGTAACCAGCGTGGCGGGGTAACGCACGCCTGGCTGCAGGTTGTGATACGGCGAGTAGGCATACAGCACCCGGAACATCTGCGGATCATCGCTGGTACCGTAGTCCTCTTTCCACGCCGAGCCGATGGTGAAGCGATGGTAACGGAGCATATCCATCACACCGACCGCGGGTAGAGCGACCTTGAACAGGTCGGGACGCTGACACATCACTGCGCCTACCAGTAATCCCCCGTTCGAGCCGCCACGGATTGCCAACTTCTGCGGGGAGGTATAGCCGTGGTCGATCAGATACTGCGCGGCGGCGATGAAGTCGTCGAACACGTTCTGCTTGCGCTCTTTGGTACCCGCCTGATGCCACTCTTCGCCGAACTCTCCCCCTCCGCGTAGGTTGGGCACAGCCAGCACGCCACCGTTCTCCAGCCACACCAGGTAGCTCACCGAGAAGAAGGGCGTCAGCGAGATATTGAACCCGCCGTAACCGTAGAGCAGGGTGGGGTTCTGCCCGTTGCGTTGGAGCCCTTTGCGGTGGGTGATGAACATAGG
Source organism: Armatimonadota bacterium (assembly GCA_040289885.1). Taxonomy (GTDB): domain Bacteria; phylum Armatimonadota; class HRBIN16; order HRBIN16; family HRBIN16; genus HRBIN16. The sequence goes on from PSLZ01000023.1 coordinate 26,817, forward strand.
CACGCGGGTGCCGTCTTTACTGCGGAACCATACTTGCCTGATTGCGTACAGCGAAGGGTCCAGCCCCTCTATCTGCGGGGCATGGAAGATTCGGCTTTCGCCTGTGCGCGCGTCGTAACGGTAGATGGTGTGCGGGTGCACGAAGGAGGTAAAGCTGTAGAAAAACTCGTCCTGGTTGCGCTTGCCCACGAAACCGCTACATGTGCCCAGGGTGGGAAGGGGTATCTCCCGGACGAGTTCACCCTTTAGGGTGTAGAGACACACCCTGCTGGTAGCGTTGTGCAAAGTAACGACCGCCATCTGCTTGCCCATCAGGGTGATCGCCTGCAGGGTATCTTCGCCCTCCGGCAGGATGGTCTTCCAGTCCCGCTTGTCGGGGGCGCGCAGGTTGATAGCAACCACCTTACCGCGCGGGGCGTCGAGGTCGGTGCGGAAATAGAGCAGGGTGCCATCGTTGCCGAGGAACTGATAAGACGCCTCGAAGACGGTGATCAGCGGCTGGGCAGGTGCTCTCACGTTGGGCTGGTTAGGTCTTTGCAGGTCGATCACGTAAACGAGGTTTTTGGGTCCCGCCTCGGTAACTGAGATAACGGCGTATCTGCCGTCCTCGCTGACGGACACCGAGTAGCGCCATTCGGGTTGGTCCGGGCGTTCGAATATCAGCGTGTCCTCGCTCTGGGCAGTTCCCAAGCGGTGGTAGTACACCTTCTGATGGAGGTTCGGGTGCCACATGGGGTTGGCGTCTGCGGGCGGTTCGGGATAACGGCAGTAAAAGAAACCCTTGCCGTCCTTCGTCCAGGCGATGCTGGAGAACTTGACCCATCGTAGGTCATCAGGCAGGTCTTCACCCGTTTCCACCGAGCGTATCTTTATCTGTTGCCAGTCGGAGCCAGCCTGCGACAGTCCATAAGCGAGCCACCTCCCGTTTTCAGACACCGCCACGTTGGAAACCGAGACCGTGCCGTCGGGCGAGAGCCGGTTAGGGTCCAGCAAAATGCGCGGCTTGCCCGTGAGCGTGGGCTGCCAGTAGAGTACCGACTGATTCTGCAACCCGTCGTTTTTGAAGAAGAAGTATCGCCTTCCGCGTTTGAACGGTATTCCGTAGCGGGGATAGTTCCATCGGCGGGTGAGGATGCGCTTCAGCGGTTCGCGATGGGGCAGGGCACGCAGGTAGGGCAAGGTTAGCGCGTTTTGCGCCTCAATCCAGGCTTTCGTCTCGGCGGATTCGGTGTCTTCCAGCCAGCGGTAGGGGTCGGGCACAGGCGTGCCATGATAGATGTCCACATGGTCACTCTTGCGAGCAGGAGGGTAGTCTAGCGATTGGGCAGAAACGGTTGCGATAGCCAGCAACATTACCAGACCGAACGCCATCCACTCCACAGCCATCATCGATGTACCCTCAGAAAGTTGTTGTTAACATGCCATATTATAGAGGGAGAAGCACGATTTGTAAACCTCGCAGGGAAGGGGAGGAGGTTCGGTTCATGTACCCTCTCCCGTTCTCTCCCCTTCGCGCGCAGGGTCAATGGTTAGCGGGACCAGCGTTCGTGAATCGGTGGCATCGCCGGGAATGGGGCGTGTGGTTCCGCCTGGTACCAGTAAGCCACCGAAGCGATGTCATCCGTTAGCGGCTGGAACTTGCCGTTGGGCCACCAGCCGAGCGCCTGTATGGTCACTTTCAGGCTCTGTTTGAAGCGAATGGGGTCCATGATGTGCCAGCGGTACAGCCCGTGTTTGGGCACGGCTCCCGGCTCCTTCTGCCAGAGGGGATAGCCGGTGAACGGCGCGTTGAATGTCTCACCGAAGCCCCAGGCGCCGCAGAAGTAGTCCTCCGTGCCCGTACCGCAGATGGTTGGGTATTCGGTGTCGCCGTCCATGTAGAACTTGATTTCGCCCTCGCCCCACCAGCCGTCGGAGAGCTGCGTCCACGCCAGGAACGTACCGACGTAATGCCCCTGCCCTTTCACGCCGTCGAGGATAACGTGCTCGGGATATTGGCGGGTGGTCATGGAGCGTCGCCATTGGGCATGGAGGTAGGCAGTGTTGTCCGGCACGTCGGTCAGGGCGTAGATAATCTGGTAGAAGAAGCCGTGTATCGGCTCCCAGCGCTGGTTTTCGATGGTGATACGTGCCCGTTTGCGGAAGGGCATCGGGAAGTAGCAGTTGAAGCCGCCTGACGGGTTGACGGCGATTGGGATGGACACCACGTTGTAGCGCAGTCCATGCCCGTTGCAGAAGAAGTCGCCGAGGGGTACCTCTACAGAAGGTTCCGCCTCGTCATCCCAGTACATGCGCAAGATGGTATCACGGTAAGCCTTCACGTCGACCGTGATCCAGATGTGCTGAATGATACCCGGTCCAGCGATGTCCGCGAGAGTGGTGACGCTACCGGGTTCGAGGGTAATGCAAGGGCGCACCTTCCAGCCCTTGCCCAGCATCGAGGCAGGGTTTCCGGCATCGGGTTCAGCCTTGGCGCCGCCGCCGCGCTCGCCGTTGGGGTTTTCGGCAGAGATAGAGCGCGTTTCCGCCGATGAGAGCAGGGGCAGTGCGCCCAGCCCCAGATTCAGCAGGTGCAAGCCATCCATCGGATTCCTCCCGTGGTTCGGTGTTGGTTCTGACCGCAGAGCGTTTCGCGGTAGACGGCTTAACCTCCTGCCTGACACTGGGCGAGTATCGCCTGCGTCAGATGCGTCACCCCATAGCCCTTGGTAGCCATCACGAACTGCTTGCCGTACTGCTTGGCGATCTCGCTAGCCTCTTTCCAGTGCGTTCGGCTATAGCGCACGACCACAATGGTCATGTCGGCGTTGCGGATGTGTGGCTCCAGGTCGGTGAGGCTTTCACTGCCGTCGAGGTCGGGCCAGTCCACTTCGGCAAATCCCAGCTTCTGCCGGATGCGTTGCTCCGCTTCCGATCGGCGGTTGAAGCAGAGCAGAAACACCTTCTTGCCCTTGGTGACGCGGCGGGCGCGTTCTAGCAGTTCGCCGTTCTGAGGTACCTCCGGTTCGGCTTCCGGCTCCTCTTCCTGCTCCTGATCCTGCTTGCTCAGGTCATCCGTCAGATACTTACCGAGTTTGACTAGGAAAGACCGAGCGGCTTTGCTCGCGGATGCCGACAGAGCGCACCGTTCGGGCACCGCCGGGTTTTCCAGAAGCCAGTTGTAGCCGTGAAGCAGGTGCCGCAGACGCAGGTTGGAAGGGGGAACCTGTTCCTGGTGGCACCCTACCAGCTTGCACAGTAGATCTTCCTCGAAGGTGTCGGGAACCGGGTTGGTCAAAATCTTCTCAAGGTCGTCCAGCACGCGAGTTTGCGCCTGTTTCTTCTGCACCAGCTGTTGTGCGGTGTGCCAGTGCTCGTCTGCGCGATTGATATAGTGATTCTGCTTCTGCCGGGCGCAGTTCAGGGTCAGCATGTCCATCTGCCACTTGCGCCGCTTCGCCTCTTCCGTTATCTGTTCACGCAGGGACAGGGTATAGTCCACCTCGGAAGCTTTGGGGAGCACCTGTTTCGCCGAGTAGATTTGCTGGACCATGGGGATAGGCGCGGCGATACTTTCCAGCAGGGGAGCACCTGCGCCCTTGTCCAGCTCTTGCCCGTGCTGTTGATACCATCCCCACATCTCCCAGCTCTTGTCCAGCGCCTGGTATCCCTTCTGAAGGGTTTCCAGCTCATGGTCGCTGAACTCCAGCTTCGGGTCGAAGGGCGGAAGCCAGACCCCCAAGCGGCTTTTGTCTGAGAGCTGTTCGATTTGGCGCTTGATCTGCTCCATCTCCCACTCGCGGTGCCAGCCTGTCGCGCGAGGACGCAGAGAGCGATACAGACAGGCGGCGTACATCAGGCGGGCTACCGCTTGTTCCCGACGTAGGGAGTGGTTCGCGATGTCGTCCAGAATCGCGCTAAGCTCGTCCAGCTTCTCGGAAAGACCGGCAAACGGTGTTGGCTCTGGTAAGACAAGCTGCTCAGACGGCTGAGGTTGCACCGCCACGGGCTCTTCACCAGATGGCTGGGCTGTCTCCACCTCTGCTTTGGGTTCCGGTTGTGGCACCTCTTCGGTGGGGATACTCTCAATGGCCTCGGTCTCAGGAGCCACCGACGGAGATTCAGCAGGGCTTTCCTCTAAGGCTTCAGACTCCGCGGGGGTAGGAGGGGCACTCTGGTCCGAAACCATAGAGGTCTCCTGCTGGATCAGGGTGGTGACCTCGGGGACGAACGGCTCCGTCAAACCGCGTGCGAGTCGGATAATCACCTCACTCAGCCGGGCGGTCTCTTCGGCGGTGGCATCGCGGACGATCGCGCAGACCTCGCATAGCGTGTATAGGAGCCGTCCATCGCGGGGTGACAACTGCGCGCTCGGCGGGGACTGCCGAAGCCGTTCCCACACCAAGGATAGCGCGTCGAGGGCGAACAGCAGTCGCTCACGCACTGGCACATCTAACAACAGATTAAGGTTCATCCCGTGCGCCACAGCATACAGAGCCTCTTCTGTCTTCTCGAGCATCGTCTCGATGTCCATTTCGCGTCTGGGCAAGAACATGCGTTAGCACCCTCCTTTGTAGTTTACATCAGTGTTTATTTAGAGGGTGTTATGCCGAAAAAGTTTCGTTCTTTGCGTGTATTTAGTAAAATGACATATAGAAGCGGGCAATTGGCAGACCAATGAAGGAGACTTTGCCCCTCTTGAAGAATCAGGATGATGTATCCATGGCCAAGGTGGAGGACGGATTAAAACGAAGACGGATTGAAACACGCGCTGGCGAGGGCAATAAACTCCTGCAGTGACAACGTTTCGCCGCGACGCTGGGGGTCTATATCCACCTCCCGCAAAACCCTCTGCACCTGTTCGCGCGGTAGGTTCAACCCTGCGCTCAGGGCGTTCAGCAGGGTTTTGCGCCGCTGGGCGAAGGCGGCGCGCACCACGCGGAACAGGTAGCGTTCCTCATCAGGGGGCAATCGTTTAGGGAGCGGGGTAAACCGCACGATGGCGCTGTCTACCTCTGGCGGGGGATAGAACACGGTGTGCGACACGTACTGAACGACCTGCACCTGCGAGTGATACTGCGCGAAAACGGTGACAGAGCTGTATTCCGGCGTGCCCGGTTTGGCAATCAACCGCTCGGCAACCTCGCGCTGGATCATCAACACCGCGAGCCTCCAGCCTCTGACGCTGCCGAACAGGCGGTCCAGTATCGGGCTGGTGATGCCGTAAGGGATGTTTGCCACCACCTTGAAGGGCGATTCTCCAAACGTTTCCTGAATCAGTTGCGGGACGTTCTCGCGCAGGAAGTCGCCATGCACCAGGCGCACGTTCTCGTGGTTCTGCAGGTTATACTGGATGACGGGGATGAGTTTGGCATCTATTTCGAAGGTCAGCACCTGTTTGGCGTGTTCTGCCAGCGCACGGGTCAGCGTGCCGATACCGCTTCCGATTTCCAGGGCGCACTCGTCGGGGGAGAGGTTGGCAGACTGCAGAATCTTTTGCAGGATGTTGCGGTCGCCTAGGAAGTGCTGTCCTTTGCGTTTGTCGGGCATCAGCCCGAACTGCAGTAACAACAGCCGTATTTGTGATGGCGAGGTAAGCTTCACTGGCGTTCCTCTGAAGGGAAAAGGCGGAGCACAAAGGCTCCGCCAACGTTCAGGTGTTAGTCCAGTATGTACACTTTGACCTTGCGCATACCGACCCGCTTCGCTTGTTGATAAGTGTCGTGCCCAAGGTCGATGCGATTGCCTTTAATCGCTCTTCCGGTATCTGCAGCAATCGCATAGCCGTATCCTTCGATATACAGGCGCGTGCCGAGCGGGATGTAGCGGGGGTCTACGGCAACGGTTCCGTAGCCCGCTTTAATCCCGGTTGCGGTGCGTCCCGAGCGGCTGCCGCCACAGACATATGGTGCGTAGCCTGTAGCGATCATGGTTAGCACACGCCGTCCGCTATAGAAACCTCGCGCGGGCAGCGAGCCGCCCGCCCCGTAGCGCTCGATGCGCGGCTTGGGTTGCGAGATCACTTTGGACGCTAACACCTTTCGGGACACCTCTTGCCCGTCGACGGTCGTGACCAGCCACTGGATGCGCTTCTTACCGTCCTGCCCTTCCTGCACCACGCGCTTCACGCCTGCCCGCAGAGCGGGGTCCGCGAAACGCTTGACGGGTGCTGGGAGCGACTGCTCTTCGGTAACCACCTGCTGGCGCACCCGGCTAATCACGACCTCCATGCCGTCGGTGAGAGGCGTTGCCGGAGGCGGTTGGACGCGGTCCAACTTCTCCAGGCGTATCTCCGCTTCGCGCAAGAGTTCTGCGACGGTTGCGGCTTGTGTGTCCAATGTACGCACCGTGCCACCTTCGCGCAGGTGCACCAAGAACCGGCGACCTGCGTCTGCGGTCACGAACGCACACAGGGTTGCAGCTATCAGCAGAGAGCCTAGAAGCACTCTGCCGTGCGCGTAACGCAAGTGCACGTCGGTACCTCCTTTCGGGCACCCCGAATTCGGGGCTTTTTCGGTGCCGTCGGGACGCGATTGTCAAGTTACTCCCGCCCTTTTTACAGGCGTTGTAACGCTCGTGCATTTTACCACGCGTTGGGCAGAAAAATCAACCTCTCGATTCGTGAGAGGCGTTTGTGTAGAACCAGCCTGCCCCTACCACCTGCCCCAGCGCGATGCCGCCGTCGTTGGGAGGGACGCGCTGATGCCAGCAAGGGCGAAAACCCGCTTCGCTCAAACGGCGCACCGCTCGCTCGGTTAAATAGGCGTTTTGGAAACAGCCACCGCTCAGCGCGACACGCTCCAAACCTGCACGACGCGCAACCGCGACCATCATCTCCACCAGCGTGTTGTGGAAACGCACAGCAATCTGCGCCGGCTCCACACCACTCCGAACATCCTCTAGAATCGCCTGCACCGTAGGCGACCAGTCGAGCACGTACGGACACCCGTCTAACAGCGCGAAGGGATAAGCCTCATCGCTTCGCACCCTGTGCGCAAGGAACTCTAGCTCCATCGCCGCCTGCCCCTCATCGTTCACCACCTGTCGCCCGTGCACCAGCGAAGCCACCGCGTCGAACAGCCTACCCGCACTAGTGGTGACGGGGGAGTGAATACCTTGTCGAAGCATGTGCAGGAGAAGGCGACGCTCCGAGTCGGTGAAAAGGTGACCTACCACCTCCAGCGCGCGCTCGCCCAGCAGTTCATACAGCACGCCCAGCGCCGAGCGACGTGGCTCCTTGACGGCACGGTCTCCTCCGGGAAGTCGGAAGGGACGCAGGTGGGCAAACCGTTCGAAGCTCGCTGTAGTGACCAGTAAGAACTCGCCGCCCCACACCGTCCCGTCGGTGCCGTAGCCCGTGCCATCCCACGAGATGCCCAGCACAGGAGGTTCTACCTCGTTCTCCGCCATGCACGATAGCACATGCGCGGCGTGATGCTGAATCGGCACCACCGAATATCCCATCTGGTACGCGGTTTGCGTGGAGAGGTAATCGGGATGCAGATCGCAGGCTACCGCCTGCGGTTGGTGTTCCCACAGTGCCTTCACATCGGTGATCACGCGCCGGAACGCCTGCAGAGCCTGTGGAGTCTCCAGGTCGCCGATGTGCTGGCTGATAAAGACCTGCCTGCCGATGCTCAGCGCGACGGTGTTTTTGAGATGCGCCCCTACGCCCAGCAGGGGAGGCAGAGGCTCTTTCACCAGCACTGGTAAAGGGGCGTAGCCGCGTGCCCGCCGAAGCAGAAGTTCGCGCCCCATCAGCACGCGCACCACCAAGTCGTCCACATGGCGGGCGATGGGGCGGTTGTGTACCAGAAACAGGTCAGCGATGCCGGCGAGCCGCTGAAGGGCTTCGTGTTCGTCTGTGCAGATGGGTTCGTCCGACAGATTGCCACTGGTGGCGACTATGGGAAAGCCCAGCTCGTGCATCAGCAAGTGGTGCAGGGGAGTGTAGGGGAGCATAACTCCCAGGAAGAGGTTGTTGGGGGCGACGGATGGGGCGACATCGTCTTGCTCGCGGCGCAGGAGAACGATGGGCGATTCGGGTGAGACCAGTACGCGCTCCTCCGCTTCGTTTACCCGACAGTGCACCCGGACTAGGTGCAGAGAGGGATACATCAGCGCGAAAGGCTTCTCCTCCCGCCGCTTGCGCTCCCGAAGTGTGCTCACCGCCTGCTCGTTTCGGGCGTCCGCGACCAGATGGAAACCTCCCAGCCCTTTTATCGCCACAATGTGTCCCTCGCGGATAGCCTCTGCCGCCCTGCGCAGAGCCGTGTCGTGCTGTGCCAGCACACCCCCTTGCTCGTTCCAGAGCTCCAGATGCGGTCCGCACTCGGGGCAGGCGTTCGGCTGGGCGTGGAACCGGCGGTCGAGGGGGGGGGGCATACTCCTCCCGGCATCTGGCGCACATGTTGAACGCTTTCATCGTCGTGTTCGGGTGGTCATAGGGCAGAGGCTCGATGATGCTATAGCGCGGACCGCAGTTGGTGCAGTTGGTAAAGGGGTAGCGGTATCGGCGGTTGGTGGGGTCAAAGATTTCGCGCAGGCAGTCGGGGCAGGTAGCGAGGTCCGGCAAGATGAGTGTGGTCTTTTCGCCTGTGTGCTCGCTGTGACGAATCTCAAAGCCGGTGTAGCCGACGGGTTCCAGAACCGACTGCTCCATGCTCTGGATGGAGGCGCGTGGAGGTTTCTCGACGTAGAGGCGTTTGACGAAACGCTGGAGCGTGGGCGGTTCCCCTTCCAATTCGATAAACACACCCTGCACCGAGTTAAGCACCCAACTCCGCAAGCCGAGCTCGGTCGCCAGACGGTACACAAACGGGCGAAAGCCCACGCCCTGTACCGCCCCCCGGATAACCAGGCGGAGCCGTTGGACGGAATGGCTCATCGCATCGTTAACCGGGCCTGCAGAAGCCACCGAATCCAGTCTGCCAAACCCTCGCCGGTCCTGCACGAGACGCGCAGTATCGGCATGTCGGGGTTCAGCTTGCGCACATCTGTAACGAACTGGGGCTCGTTAAAGTCCAGGTAAGGCAAAAGATCCACTTTGTTCAACACCGTTACCTGCGCCGTCCGAAACAGGGCGGGGTATTTGGCGGGCTTATCGTGCCCCTCCGCTGTGCTGACCACAGCCACACGGTGCGTCTCGCCCAGGTCGAGCACCACAGGTCGAACACCACCGGACACACTAGGTTGCCTACGTTCTCGATGAAGAGCAGGTCCAGCCCGTTCAGGTTCATCTCATCTAGCGCGCGCAGTACCATCGTGGCTTCCAGATGACAGCCCCCCTCGGTGTTGATTTGCACCACCGGCACGTCCAGCTGGGCGATGCGTTCGGCGTCGCGGGTGGTGTCGGGGTCACCCTCTATCACGCCGATGCCCACTTCGTGCTTGAGTTCGCGGATGGCACACTCGATGAGCGAGGTTTTGCCCGAACCGGGTGCGCCAATCAGGTTCAGCGCAACCACGCCCGCCTCACGCAACCGCTGGCGTACCACCTCCGCGTGCTGTTCGTTCATCTCCATGATCCGCCGCACAACCTTAATCTCCATCTGAACCTCCTGCAACCGTGATAGACACGATCTCCAGCTCCTCGCCTGCCACCACCTCTGCACCCAGCGCGCCACACGACGGGCATTCCCAGAAAACATCTTCCGGCTGATACTCGGTTCCGCAGGACTTACAGCCCACTCTTGCAGGAACCGTCTCCCATTCCAGCTCCGCCTCCGCCAGTGGGGTATCCTGTTTCAGGATGTCGAACGCGAAGGTTAGGGCATCGGGCACTACTTGCCGAAGCACACCAATGCGCAGTTGAATCTTTTCGGCTTTACCGCCCCCGTTTGCTCGGAGCACGTCTTCGGTGGTGCGTAAGATAGCCTCTGCTATCGAAAACTCATGCATCTATTTCGCCTCGGAGAATGTCCTGCAGAATATAGCGTACCACATCCTCTATCGCTTTTTCGACCGCTAGTGACAGCCCTTCGCCCTCGCCGAAGTCGTCGCCTTCGAGGCCGTACAGTACCAGCTCGGAAGGCAGTTTGTTCAGAACCCGCGCAAGTGCGATCACCTCTTCCAACCCGACGGTATGCGTGGAGAAGAAGCGTCGCCCTGTGGGTAAAGGCTCGTGATGTGCCTCCACGCGAAGAACCTCTCCCGGATCGCCGCCGGACTTCAGCGCATCCACCACGATGCAGTGCCTGTTCTGCCACACGTCCAAAAGCGTTACGAGGTCACCCATCCACTCCAGCACCTCCACGTGCGGGGGGAGCTGAGAACGTGCCCGCCGCACCGCAACGATTCCTGCGCCGTCGTCCCTGCGGTACGGGTTGCCGATGCCAATGAGCAGTGGTCGCATCAGAGAAGCAGATGTCATCGTATCCGGCGCACATTGGAAGCACAGCCGGTAATCACCTCTAGGTGCCTCTTGGGCAACCCGGCGAAAAAGGGATGTTCCGCAAACACGGTCTCAAGGGTTCGCATGGTTCTCCTCCTTTGGCGATGTCCGAGCGCCTTTGCTCTCTTCGCGTCGTCGCAGGGCATTAACCTCTTCCGTGATATCGATCCCCACAGGGCACCAGGTGATACATCGCCCACACCCCACGCATCCGAGCACACCGAACTGGTCCTGCCATGAAGCCAGCTTGTGGGTGAGCCACTGGCGGTAACGCGCCGCTTCTGAAAGGCGCACCGGGCTTCCGTGAATGTAGGAGAAGTCGACATGGAAGCACGAATCCCACCGACGCCACCGCTCGGCGACGGTGCCCTGCAGGTTGGTGACATCCTCCACCGTTTGGCAGAAACAGTTAGGGCACACCATCGTGCAGTTTCCACGGGTCAAACAGCGTTTTGCTACCTCTTCCCAGTGGGGGCTGTCCAGGTGGCGATCCAATAGCGCTCCTTCAGACCGGTGGTTTCCAGACGCTTGGTGACCCGGCTTACAGCGTTTGCTACTACCTGCTCTGCCATCTGCCACTGCTGTTCGGTGGCAGGCTGAAGCGCTATCCCATCGAGCACTGCGGAGCCTCGGGCAGTGCCGACCTCTATCACAAAAAAGTGCTCACCCCATTCCGCACTTCAGTAAGGGCAAGGTCAAAACCGCTTTGCGCGCGCGGACCCGTACCCACAGAGGTGCAGAAGCAGGTTGCTGTCGGGTGCGTACAGTGAACGACGATGAGCAGGGCGTTCTCTCGTCTGCGTCGGTAGTGTTTATCCTCGTAGTGTTTGCTGAGGAAGACTTGATCCTGTATCTAAATGGCGGACAGCTCGCAGGGACGCACGCCAACGAAGGCATAGCGTAGTACCTCTTCCGACTCGGGGAGGATTTCGAAACCACCGTCACCGTTACGTCGCGCCTGCCATAGCCTCTGGTGGGGCGGGTAGAGGTAGTGTTTCCATGAACGTGGCCCCACCCCATAATGGAGGAAGGCTTTTCCTGTGGCGCGCTTGATGCGGTACGTGCCCGCACGCTGTTCGTCGGTGAGACCGATGGGCAGGTCGTTGACCGATTCCACACGCTCATAAACGATGGCGTCATCCACGACAGTAGGGGCGATTACCTCGTAGCCGAGCCAGCGCAGGTTGTCAAATATCTGCTGGAACAGCCCAGCGGGCAGGACGAACCGCTGTTCGGACACAGCACCTGACGATGGCATCGCCTTTCCTCCGACGTACTGATGCAACAGTCTCCATATGTTTTTCTTTACAGTCAATTCAACCAATAGAATAGCAGATTCTTTGTGAATGCGCAAGCTGAGCGCGATTGTTTCAAGTTCGGTAACAGAGAGTACCGACCACCATCGGCACGGTGGGGAAGGAGGATGGGGTTGGGTCTGCTGCGCGTTTCTCTTCTTGCCGAGCCTAAAGCAGTCGTAGCTGATGCTTCGATTGCCCATGCGAGAGGCGCGTGATAAAATAGTAGTGATGAGACAGCGTGTAGAGAACCATAGCGGATCTTCACCGCCATCGGCAGTTGCACTGTGGCACAACGCGGTGTATCGCAGTTACTGGATTGGAGCGTTTGTCTCTTTTCTGGGGAGCTGGATGCAGACGGTGGCCCAGGGATGGGTAGTGTACGAAATCACTAACAGCAAGCTGTTGCTTGGGCTGCTGGGTTTTGTCGGTTCGCTGCCGACGACGTTGTTCAGCCTGTTCGGGGGGGTAGTAGCGGACCGCTTGGAGAAGCGAAGGTTGGTTCTCGCCACGCAGTCGCTGTTTATGGTTAACGCCTTCGTGCTGGCAGCGCTCGTGTTGACGGGACGGGTAGAGTTCTGGCACATCGCCTTGATTGCCATGTTGAACGGCTTCATCACCGCGATAGATGCGCCAGCCCGGCAGGCGATGGTGATGGACCTTGTGGGCGCGCAGTTTGTGACGGTGGGCGTGGCGATGAACTCCGCCGCGTTAAACACGGCGCGCATTTTGGGACCGGCTCTGGCAGGCAAGCTGATCGAGTGGGTCGATGCGGGGTGGTGCTTTTTCATCAACGGGGTCAGCTACTTCGCCATCCTTTTCGCTCTCTGGCGTATTCCGTCCACACCATCTCTCGGCAACGCGGAGAGTCTGTCGGTGTGGTCGGAGCTAAAAGAGGGTTTAAGTTACGTGTATCGCGACGGCTTGCTGAGGGCACTCATCCTGCTGGACTGTGCACTGAGCATTTTCGCGATGTCGTATACCACGCTCATGCCGGTTTTCGCGCGCGACGTTCTGCAGGTTGGCAAGCAAGGGCTGGGCAACCTGTTCTCGGCAACAGGTTTCGGAGCGGTGATGGGCGCGTTGGTGCTGGCAAGGGTTGCGGGCACTGTGCCCAGAGGCAAGGTGGTGCTTACCGCCGCAACCGGGTTATGTGCCGGTCTCACTCTGTTCGCGTTGTCGCGCAGTTATGTGCTCTCGTTGGCCTGCCTCGTGCTGGTTGGCAGTTGCGCGGTGAGCGCGTTGGGCTCAATCAACGCCCTTCTGCAGTCGCTCAGCCCCGAGCATCTGCGCGGGCGCACCATGTCTCTGCACGTCTTCGCGCTGATGGGGCTGGCACCGTTCGGTAATTTGCTGATGGGGTGGCTCGCCTCGCATTGGACGGCGAGCACGGCGTTGGTAACGGGTGCGCTGGTCTGTGCGTTCGTGGTTGTGCTTACCGCTATGCGTCGCGATGTACGCCGTCTGCCTGCGGTATAATATCACGGGTGAATCAGAAAGAGGATATGGACTACGCACGTGCCGTCATGTACATGCAGGGGTTGAAGCGCTTCGGCATCAAGCTGGGGAACGAGCGGTTTGAGGCACTGCTGGAGCGCCTGGGCAACCCGCATCATCAACTGCGCGTGATCCACGTCGCAGGCACGAACGGTAAAGGTTCCACCAGCACCTTCATCGCCACCATCCTGCAAGCCGCGGGCTACAAAGTGGGGCTGTACCTCTCGCCGTACGTGTTCAACTTGCGCGAGCGCATCCAGGTGAACGGCTGCCTCATCCCTGAAGCCGACTTCGCACGACTGGTGACCTGGATCAAGCCCCACATCGAGGAGCTGGCGCAGACGCTGTTGGGGCAAGTCACGGAGTTCGAGCTCAAAACGGCTGTCGGTTTCTCCTGCTTCGCGGAGCAGAGGGTGGATTTTGCGGTGGTAGAGGTGGGGCTGGGCGGCAGACTGGATGCCACCAACGTGGTGCGCCCTCTCGTCAGTGTGATCACCTCCATCGGTTGGGACCATATGGACCGGTTGGGCGACACGCTGGGCAAAATCGCGGCGGAGAAAGCGGGCATCATCAAGCCCTATGCGCCGGTGGTGACGGGTGTGACCGATGCCGAGCCACTGGAGGTGATTCGGGAGCATGCGCAACGCGCCGGCGTGCCGTTGACCGAGGTGAAGCCGGGGCGCATGGTGATCCCGCCTCCAGTGCGCACGGTGTACTGGCAGGATGAGGGTGTTGCGCGGATGCGTCAGAGGGTATCCGTCCGTAGCACGGACGGGGTGTATCGTCACCTGCGCCTGCGACTGCTGGGCAGACACCAGTGTTCCAATGCGGCGGTGGCGATCGCCGCCATCGAAGCGTTACAACACGCGCATCGCGTGAACGTACCCGAGAGCGCCATCCGTATCGGGCTGGAACATGCCACCATGCCGGGCAGGATGCAGGTCGTCCGGCGATCCCCGACGCTTCTGCTGGACGGTGCGCACAATGTGGACGCGGTGCGATGCTTGGCTCAGGCGATCCCGGAGACGTTGCGCTATCGCCGATTGATACTGGTGCTAGGTATGACGCGTGGGCACGAGCCGAGCGGTGTGGTGGACACCCTGGCACCGCTGGCTTCGCATATCATCTTCACTCAGCCCAGCGACCCGCGCAGGCGACCCGCGGTGGACCTGCCTGAAGCCTCTACTGTGCCCCTGCCGCCATACGAGATCATCCCCTCGGTTCCTGAAGCGGTAGAACGCGCGATGAACATGGCGGAATCGGATGACCTCGTGGTGGTCACGGGCAGTTTCTATGTGGTGGGCGAAGTGCCCGTGCAGAAATGGCAAGTTGGGCAACAGACTATCCCGGAGGAGGGGATTATCTATGCAGGTGCAGGAGAAAACGCTGGCAATGCATCGGGCTGATGGGCGTGTCGTGATCGGTGTGGCGGTGTTGGTGGTTCTGGCACTGCTGGTGGGATGGTGGCTGGGGGCGCGCACGCACACGGCTCCCAGTGTGCCCGAGGTGCCACCCATGACCTTCGAGCAAGCGTCTACGCAGTTGAAGACCAGCTCGGAGGCGTTTGCCGCGGTGGCGAAAGTGGCGACCCCTTCGGTGGTGAACATCAGCGCGGCGACCATCATTCTGGGCAGGCGGTCTCCGCTTTTCGATGACCCGTTGTTCCGCTACTTCTTCGGCGACGAAGATATTCCCTTCCGAGAGCCAGACCGGGTGGTGCGCAGTCTGGGCTCGGGTGTGATCGTCAGTCGCGATGGGTTGATCCTGACCAACAACCATGTTATCGCCGGCGCGAGCCGTATTTCGGTGACGTTGGCGGACGGTCGGCGCTTTGCGGATGTGCAGGTGGTGGGAACCGATCCTGCGACCGACCTTGCCCTCCTGCGCGTTCGCGCCAACAACCTGCCTGCGATCAAGTGGGGCGACTCGCGTGCGCTGGAGGTGGGTGAGTGGGTGCTTGCCATCGGGAACCCGTACGGATTAAGCCAGACGGTTACCGCGGGTATTGTCAGTGCAAAGGGGCGTAGGGATGTAGGCATCTCCGTGTATGAGGACTTCATCCAGACCGACGCCGCCATCAACCCGGGCAACTCGGGTGGTGCGCTGGTGAACATTCGCGGTGAGCTGGTGGGCATTAACACCGCTATCCTATCGCAGAGCGGCGGGAACGTGGGCATCGGCTTCGCCATTCCCAGCTACGAAGCGCGTCGGGTGATGGAGATTCTGCTTCGCAACGGGAAGGTGTCGCGCGGCTGGTTGGGCATTATCCCCGCCCGCATCGAGGAGGGCACAATCCAGGGTGTTGTGGTGGCGAACCTGTTCCGCAACAGTCCTGCTGACCTCGCGGGGCTGGATATCGACGACATCATTCTAGAGTGCAACGGCAAGCGGGTGACTACGCCGGGCGAGCTGAAGAACATGATCGCCTCCATGCCTGCTGGCACCGAGGTCACACTCGTCGTCCAGCGGGGGAACGAGCGCGGGCGAGTGCGTTTGCGGGTGATGGACCATCCGACCGACCGCTTCGGGCGTTCCGTGCCAGGCATTTAGGCGGGGAGCGGATCAAAGCCGCGATTTCGGTGAAACCTACAGGGCGCGCCAAACGTCTAAGCATTTTGCCAGTGCCATGACGCCATTGCCGAAAGGAGGTTGGGATGTGATGGCAGAGACGATGGCGCGCGAACAGCGACTGCGGCGACAAGGGACATCCCAGCCCTTCATGCAGGAGACTCCGAACTGGTTGTTCACCTGTCAGGTGTGTGGAGAACCCATCACGTTCGATGAGCCGCTGGTGACATGGACGCAAGACAGCACGGTACGGGTGGCACACTGCCGTTGCGCGCCCGACCGATGCAAGAACACCGAGGGATAACCATGGAGCCGACCGACGAGCACCCGGAAGTTCGCCGGATTCTGCAGGCGATCGTTGAGGACACGCGGGCGGGGGTACCGATCCTGCTCAACCGACGCGAGCGCTACGGCACAACGCTGGGCGACTTCCGGGTGCAGTTTGAAGGGGAAGACGACCTGCTTCACCTGTCCATCACGCGCGTGGACGGGGTGCCTATCTCTCACGAGGAGGCACAACGTATCGCAGATGCGTTCTTCCACGCCGTACCGAAGGGGCTCATCCAGTGTCGCCCTGCGGTGTACTCCGTGCACTACTATGTCGCGCACGACCTGCTGGTAGACTACTGGGAGGGCAACTCACACCGCGGCGAAGTCAGGCGGTAAGGCGCGAGGGTTCAGCCCTTGACCACTATCTCCCAGAAGCCCGCATCGGGCAGGAAGTACAGACGATAGACGGGCACTTCTTGCGCCAGGTTGGTAACCACGTTCAGCATCCACTCGGCGACCTGGGTTCCTTCAGCAAACTGCACACTGCATTGCAAGATGTCGGTCATGGCGTCTCGCCGTCGCAAGCTTTCCACGCGATGCTCTATGTGGTGCCGGAGCAGGTAGATGGCGTGCAGAGGCGCGCTGAGATTGGCACCTGCCCGCGCGAAGTCGCCCCAGAAAGGCGTGCCGTGCACACGCCAGCCTCCCGGATGTCGCCGAAGGGCAACGATCTCGTCGCTGAGCACCTCCGCCCTGTCCGCCAGCAGGCGCGCGACCGTGGTTTTGCCAGCCCCCGATCGCCCCGCGAACACGTAGCCCCACGCTTCGTCGCGCACGGCGGAAGCGTGAATCAACACGCCATCGCGCTGGGGCAAGTAGAGAGCCAGAAGCGTCCGCAGGAACGAATCCACAGCATAGACACTGCGCAGACAGTCGACCTCAGCGTATTCGACGCCAGGGGTCGCATCTGCCACGAAGGTATCGTACACAAAACGCCAGCCACCCTCCGCTTGCCGAACTTTGACGCTCTCCATCCGCACGCGCGTGGGCGGGACAGGCAGAGGTCGCAGGATAACGCGGCTACCCGGCTGTTCACCGGAGGGGCGCACGAAGGGGGCGTAACGTTCCCGCAACAGCTCGTGTAGGAACGTTTCGTCAGCGCATTCCAGCCTCAGGGCGATGTCGGCTATACTGAGATCTAGGCTTTTCATCGATGCACTGTATTATGGTACCCGAATGTAGGTGTTGCCCGGTTGCCGACGCACGAGGTGATGCATTTCCAGCATCAGCAGTTCCGCGTTCAACTGTGCAACGGGCAGTTTCAGCTCCTCCGCCAGCGCATCCACATGCTTCGGGGTCAGCGACAGGGCACGCAGAACCTCCTGTTGGGTGAGGGTCAGTTCGGGAAGCGGTGCCGGGCGTTCGGGAGGAGGCTCGGGGGCAATGCCCAGCGTGCGCACGATGTCTTCTACGCTGTCCACCAGCACCGCGCCCTCTTTAATCAGGCGATGACAACCTGCGCTTTGACCGGTGTCGATATTGCCGGGCACGGCGAACACGGGTTTACCCTGTTCCAGCGCATAGGTAGCGGTGATAAGCGCGCCGCTGTCGTTCGGTGCTTCGACTACCAGCACGCCCAGCACGAGCGCGCTCACCAGCCGGTTGCGTACCGGAAACCGCCAGGCGTCAGGTTGGATGCCGGGCGGATACTCCGAGAGGAGCGCGCCCTGTGTGGCGATGCAGTTGAACAGCGGGGCGGATTCCGGAGGGTATGCGATGTCGACACCGCATCCGAGCACGGCGAGCGTGCGTCCTCCCGCGCGCAGGGCACCCGTATGCGCGGCGGTATCGATGCCCCTTGCCCCTCCGCTAACCACGGTCAACCCGTAGCGGCTCAGTTCGCGGGCGAGTCGCTCCGCCACGTTGCGCCCGTAGCTGGTGGGTTTGCGCGTGCCGACGATGGCGACCGCGAATCGGTCGTGCTCTTGCAGGCTTCCCCGCACGAAGAGCAGAGGGGGGAAGTCTTCGATCTCCTTCAGAGCCGTAGGGTAGTCGTCGTCGCGCCATGTCAGTAGGCGAATGTCACCCTGAGTGCATTTCTGCCAAAGGTTCTCAGGCAGGTCGGGGGCGTTGAGGATACGCGCCGCGGCGGACTCGGTCATGCCATCCACGCGCAGGAGCTCATGCCGTGAGGACTCGAAGATCGCTTCCGGATGTTCGAAGTGTTCCAGCAAGCCGAGCAAACGACGTGGAGGAAGATCGAGATACGCCAGCCGAAGCAGGGCACGGTAGTGAGCTTCCTCCACGGGTACCTCTCCGCTCAGTAGCCACCCTCGTCGCGTCCACCCGGGCCGCGGCGTCGTCCACCCGCACCGCCGGGCACGCCTGGCACTCCCTGCTGGATGCGCGGTTGGGTGGTGGCGGGGCGTTTGCGCAGGGTGTTGTCCACGATGAACGACCAGGTGTACTCTGTGCGGTTGCCGCGCCAGTCCTCCGCGATCACCTTGACGGTGTGTCTGCCGTCCGCCAGGGGTTTGACCGTGATGGCGCCGCCCTCCTGTCCGGTAGGTGTGGCAGATGCCTCTTTGGTGCCCCACAGATAGCTGATCTCCCCCTTGACGAGGTCGAACTCGTACTTCACCGGCTTGCCGTCTAGTAGGAACTGTACCGTATCGGTCTTGACGCCGGAGCCGTCGTCGCTGATGAGCGCACGGAAGCGTATCGGAGGCGCACCGGACATTGCCACACCGCGCGCCGGCTCTAGCTCGGTGATAACTGGGGGAATGCTGTCGGGTGCATCCGCCCGGAAAGTGGTCAGGCTCCCGTCGTCCGAAACGACATAGAGCGTGCCGTTTGCAACGACCGGCGGCGCGGTGATATCGGTGAAGGTCGGGCGCTGGGGGGTGGAGGAAGACGACTGCAGGAGATACTTCCACAGGATGGAGCCGTTCGAGGCGTCCAGTGCGTAGATGCCTCCTCGCGCCGTGCCGATGACCAGCACGTTACCTGCCAGCGTTGGCGGAGCGATTACCGGGTTATTGAACACTGGCTCCTTTGTGTTCCACAGCACTTTGCCCGTGTTATCAAACGCCCACACGCGTCCATCGCGCGTCAGCACGTACAGCATTCCGTTGCCCGCGACGGGTTCTGTTACGATGTCATCGGACAGTGTACGGGCCCACAGCTGTCGCCCGCTTCTCGCCTGAAGGACGTAGAGCACGTTGGAGGCAACCACGTACACGTTGCGGTCTGCTACCACTGGCGACAGAGCGTAGAGCGTGCCGGTCAGCCGCATGTGCCACAGCATCATGCCTGTGGCTGCCGCAGCTGCGTACAGCGTCTGGTCCGCCGAGATGAAGTAGACCACATCATCAGCAACCGCCACCGCGCCGTTTACCGCGTCCAGAGTGCGGAACCCCCCGCGCCAGATCGGTTCGCCCGTTCTGGCGTTGATGGCGTAGACCCGCCCGTCCGTGGAACCGAAGTAGACCACATCGTTGACCACCGTCGGCGGGGACAGGATAGCACCCTGTGCCCGGAAGGACCACAGGTACTTGCCCGTGGTTGCGGATAGGGCGTATAGATTCCCGTCCGTTGCGCCAACGTAGACGATTCCCCCGGCGACTGCGGGCGTGGTGCGGAACTGTGCATCCAGCGGCTGGTCGGTCGGGTAACGCCAGATGACGCGTCCGCTGTCCGCTTCGAGGGCGTAGAATCGGTCGCGACAGGCATAGTAGATGGTGTTGCCGACGATCGCTGGCGCTGCGGGATTTTGCGGTGCAGGCGAGGCCGTGTAGCGCCAGTACATCGCCACCGGCATCTGGATGCCCCCAGGTGCAATGCCGTTGTGCGCGGGGGAGAACCGGTATGCGACCACGTCCTGCGCCTGCGCGGTGTACACCATCAGCACCGCCAGCAGGCAAGTTGAAAGCACACGGGTCCATCCTGTAGAGATCAAGCCCCTAAAGCCCTTTCGCATCGTCGTCTCTCCTATTGTCGTGCGAGTATCGGGTATATCATACAGCGGGTTCGCACAAGATTCCTGCTAACCCACCGCATTTTAGACGGGGGCGTTCCCTGTGGGGTTACGCCCTGAGGAACTTTCGGTGTCGCGTGCTCGTATAAAGTAGTAGCGCATGTCCTCCTTTTCACTCTGTCCATCTGATCGATGGAGCCTGCACTCCGAGCGTTCGTCCAACCCCGACTGCTCGGAAGGCAGGCGATTTTTTGTGCCGAACCTTGTCTCTTTCTTACTTCCACAGTACAATAAAGCCATCCTCTCTGGGGAAGGGGAAATGCGAAATGTCTTCTCTATGGGAGACCCTGATTCAACTGCTGTTGGCGTCCGTGCTGGGCGCTGTGGTGGGATTAGAGCGGGAACTGCACGGCAGACCGGCAGGTTTGCGCACGCATATCCTACTGTCGCTGGGCGCGGCGATGTTCGCTATGGTGTCGCGTGGGATGAGCGCACCGAACATTGATCCCACCCGTATTGCCGCGCAGGTGGTCACGGGTATCGGCTTCATCGGTGCAGGGACGATTATCCACCTCGGCGGAACGGTTCGGGGGTTGACTACCGCTGCCAGTATCTGGACGACGGCTGCGATCGGGCTTGCTGTGGGGCTGGATCGCAGGTACTGGCTTATGGCGAGCTTGGCGACGGTGCTGGTATTCCTGACGCTCGCGCTGGTTCACTTATTGGAGAGCCGTCTGAAGATCAAGCGACGCCTGCAGGACATTGAGGTCGTCACGCAAGAGGGGAAGCCGGTCATCGAGCATCTGCTGGCTGCGCTGGCATCGATGCGCGTGGATGTGCACGCCGTCCGAAGTCTGCCCGCACTGGCGCCCCTGGTTTGCCGCTACGAGATATCGCTGGATTTACCGCCTCGTCTGCCGGCGTCGCAGGTACTGGGAGTGCTGATGCAGTGTGACGGGGTGCTGGAGGTTAAATGGGACTAATGGTGACACCACTCAACATGGCGCTGGTCGATGAGAGCGTCGCTCGCGCGCTGGCGGAGGACGTTGGCACGGGCGACATCACCACCCTGCTGACTGTGCCTGCGGGAGTGGAGGCGTTCGGGGAGTTTATCGCTATGCAGGCAGGCGTTCTAGCAGGCATGCCGGTGGTGGAGCGCGTTTTTCATCAGGTAGAGCCGTGCATTGGGGTAACGCCTCTGGTCGGGGAAGGACAGCGCTTCGAAGCGGGCGCGGTTTTGGCGGAGGTGCGCGGGGACGCACGGGGCATCCTAAACGCGGAACGGGTCGTCCTGAACTTCCTACAACGGCTGAGCGGTATCGCCACCCTCACGGCGCAGTTCGTGGAGGAGGTTCGAGACCTACCGGTGCGCATCTGTGACACGCGCAAAACCACGCCCGGTCTGCGTTATCTGGAGAGATACGCCGTGCGCATGGGCGGAGGCTACAATCATCGGTTTGGGCTTTACGATGCGGTGCTGATTAAGGATAACCATATCGCGGTGTGCGGCGGTATCACCCAGGCTGTCCAGCGTGCCCGGCAGGTTCTGCCACACACGATGAAAGTGGAGGTGGAGTGCACCACGCTTGCGCAGGTTGCGGAGGCTCTGGAGGCGGGGGTGGATATTATCCTGCTGGACAACATGAGCCCGGAGCAGTTGCGTGAAGCCGTGCGTCTGGCGAAGGGGAGAGTGTTGCTGGAGGCTTCGGGGGGGGTGAACCTGCAAACGGTGCGCGCCATCGCCGAGACGGGCGTGGACGCTATCTCTGTAGGCGCGCTCACGCATTCAGCTCCGGCTATCGATATCAAATTAGAAGTGCACCTTTAGCCCATTTTCCGCACCCTCGGCAGTCACGCTGTCAAGTTTTTCATAGTGCTAGCATACCGCCTCAGTGCAGGGCTGCGTGTAAATCGCAGAGTTATATCCAGCAAGCTCCAGTATACGTAGTGCTCGCCGGTCGGTGTTGCTGGGCAACGTGCGGATCACGCCCTGGTCGGTTTGGATCCGGACAACCTGGATCGTGCTCAGGACATCCAGGATGGCCCGAATGGTTGACCGGTTGGTCAAGCGCTTGCCCGGAAGTTCCACGCAACTTCGCGTCCGTTGCAGCTCGCGCCGAATCTTCATTTCAATGAAGGCGGCCACAAAGAGGGCCATCAGGAACACATACGCTAGCGCTTCCGCCCGCCGGGACGACTTCACGTAGATGCCATCCACCAACACCGGCTGGCGCAGGAATCGAAACCGTTGCTCGACCGATTGCTGCTCCTTGTACTCGTGTAGAACCGCGGCGTCCGACCACTCATCTTCGGGTAGCGTCGTGATCAACACGAACGTACTCTCTCGCTCCCGAAGCTCTTGGAGGACCCGGGGGACCGGGGCGTCCACGCGGACCTGGACGGTATAGGTGATCTCGACAGGGGACGTGACATCCTTCCGAGGCCTGCCGGGCGGTCGCCTCACCGTTTCCTCGGCATGGATGTCCCCCGTAAGACGGTGCAACACGCCCCGATGTGCCTCCAGAAACCGGCAAAGGGCCTGCCGCGCATCCGCTTCACAGGCAAACCTCTGGCGGGCCAGCTGAGCCGCCTCTTTTTCGAGGGATAGGCGCTCCTTTCCGACCATCCGCTCGATCTTTTTCATCTTCCGCTTATCTAAGGAAGATGACCGGACGACGAGAAAACGATACGATCGACCATAAAGAGTGGTCTGGAAAGACTGGGTCGCGTAGCGAGCGGCCTCTGGACCACCCCGCAAGGGGCCGATCTCCTGCCAGCGCCCGCTTTCCCACGCCCGCTCCTTTAACTCGTGAGCCAGCTTATAGGTCTCCGGCAAACGGCTGATAAAGCGCATGTGGGCTTTCGCCATGTCTTCCAAGTTGTCTTCCGTGATCAGGACCGAATCCGCCACATCGATCAACCTCTTCGGATCCAGCATGCTCGTCTTGATCTCATCGATGGTTTGACGGTTCCAGGTCTTATCGGACATGTTCCCGTTGTTCACGTCCCCTAGCAGCGGTACCCCTTCCTTTGAGACCACCAAGCCATAGAGAAATTGCTTTAAGTCGGGACGATGCTGCTTGCTGTGCCCGTACGTGATCTCTAGCAGAGGGCGGTCCGGATGCGCCTCCTGAAAAGCCAAATCCCCTTTCGTCGGCTCAAACTCCCCGTAAAGGGGCACAGAGGTCGTGTCTGCATGTACCGACCGCACCTCCAGGTGGCCCCGGGTGATGGCCGTGGCTGCAATGGTCTGAAAACATAGCTGCGAGTTCGCTTCGTATAACCGATCCAACGCGCGGCCCAAGGCATCATCATTCAGGTCCGCTGCGCTCACGGGCTCATCGAACAGCACAGATAGATCCATGGCCTCGTAAAACTCCCGGACTAGGTACAGTGGCCGACGATGTACCAGGATGTTCACGATCAGCGCCACGATCCGAGTGCCCGGCGACACCTTGCACTGCTTCTTGTCCCACCGCAGCATCCGGTTTAAGATCTCGGCGATCCTCAGGTCCCGGCAGACCCGCGCCACGAAGCAGGAGGCGTCCGCCACCCACGTACTGACCTCGCCCGCCATGGCTGTTCCCTCCCGTTCCGTCCTCGGGAGGATTGGCGCCCCACCTGCTTTCTCCTCCTGCCCACCTCACAAAACTCCCCTGACCCCCTCCGGCGGGGTGCGGAATGTGGGCCGTTATCACCGCTTCTGGATGGGATGAAGCAGGGCGTTGCACGGGTATCTACAAAGACGGCGATGTCAACCAAGACCTACTCAAGCAATACAACGGCGCGGGGAACCACAAAGCATGGGGTTGGGGCACTGCCAGCTTAGCCGTTGCCGTGGAAGGCAACACCATTTTCATTGCCAACACCGTCAACGAACTGCTCCGTTTTCGGTGGAACCCTGCCAACATTCATGAATACGCCTACCTTAACCAAACACCCCTTGGGGGCGACGAGCAGGATATTGCCATTGCGATGGCGGCGCGCAATGGGTTTCTGGTACTGGTTCGCCAAAGCGGTGAGGTGCAAGTGCGAAAAACGGAGGACCTTTCACTGGTGCGCACTTTCCACATTGACGGTGCCCGCGAGGTCGTTATCGCTCGCGATGGAACCCTTTGGGTGATCGTGGGTGATCGCATCGAGCATTACGCCTTTGACGGGACGAAATTACCTGGCACCATCACCGATGTGGGACGCCCCACCGCTCTTGCCATCGGCAACAACAACGGGCAACTGATCGTGTGCGATGACGGACCGAGACAGCAGGTCTTGTTCTACGACATCAGTCAACCTGAACACCCCCGATTGGTCAGCACCTTCGGGCAACAAGGGGGATTGCGTTCGGGAGTTGCGGGGCAAGTCGCTCCGACTAAATTGTTTGCTCTGCGGGGTGCCGGCATAGACGCCCAAGGTAACTTGTATGTCGGCATGGGGGGAACGCCCGACGGAACTATTAAGGGAGAGACAATTCTTCGCAAATTCACACCAACAGGAACACTTGTTTGGGAACTGATGTGCCTTGCTTTCGTGGACTGCTTTGATGTGCGGGAGGTGGCACCAGGCAAGTTTGAAATTTACGGCGCTAACGAAATCATCGGTTTTGACCCGACCAAGCCGCCAGGCAAAAGTTGGCGGCTGAAAGCCATAACCCGTGATCTCACCCGCTATCCTGATGACCCACGCCGAGAAGGTGACGATTGTGGAGCGCTGGTTCGAGTTGTGCAGGGGCAAAGGATGCTGTTTACGACACCTCAGACGGGAGGCGGCTTTCGCCTTTATGTTTTTGAACCGGCTCCCAGCCAAGTTGCTCGTTATGTCGGTGAAATCACCCTCAAGGGCGTTGAGGTGTGGGCGCGCAATGTGGACTCAAAGGGGGACATTTGGCTCAGCGATGGAAAAACAATTTACCGCTACCGTTTCAAGGGCTTTGACGGCAAGGGCAATCCGATTTACGACCTGACATCGCCTGACCGATGGAGTGCACCAGTGCCATTCACGCAGATCATGCGGCTCAAATATATCCCTGATACCGATACCCTTTACATCGGTGGTTACACGGCAGAGGTGACGGCGCCTTCGTGGGGCTTGATGGGAGGGGTACTGGCGCGCTACGACCAATGGCTCAAAGGCAACAGAGCCCCGCGTTTTGCGGTTACGATGCCTAAGGACGACGAAGGCTTGTTTCCCAAGGAGTTTGATGTCGCTGGGGATTTCGTTTTTACCGTCATGGTCAAGCCCACCAAGGGCAAGCCGGCGATGGTGCATGTTTTCCGATCTGACAACGGGGTAAAGGTGGGGGTGATGGTTCCCGGTCCGGAAGTGGGCGGCGTTAGCGGTTGGGTGGATATGGTGCATGGAATTCATGCCTTGCGCACCTCGGCGGGCGATTACCTCGTCGTTGTGGAAGAGGACTTTAGGGGCAAAAACCTTGTCTACCACTGGCGCCCTGGATATTGCGGGCGGCTCAATAAAGCTTCTCAACGGTCAATCCCGTAAGGAAAAAAAGAGCGTCAGGAGAGCAGGCAGTGCTTGTAAGTATCGGTGTTCTTCTTCGTCCATCGGACGATAGCCGTTAGCGATGTCCCAGCCACCTGGAATAAACCTGCATCGCCTAGATGAATGGCAACGGCGATAGATTGCAAGAGGTTGCAACAAAAAGCCGACACCTGACGCCGATGACCGCGGCGCCCCTTTGCTGGACTCATCGCCCAACAACAACGCAACGCCTCCCTGCGCACCCTCCTCGCTTGGGCAC
>PSLZ01000071.1:0-6567 GCA_040289885.1 Armatimonadota bacterium
CGTTTGATGGCAAGAGTATACCCCAAAACCCGTTCTTTACCGAACACCCTCAGGGGTTTTTACCCGTGCAGATACGGTTTTTTCGAGAACCGCGCATTCTTTTATCCAGCGCAGTGAACGGTTGCTTTTTGTGACGGCGTTCGGTATAATTGTGTGAGGAACAAAGGGGCTACCCTATCCCTCCAGAATAGGGTGGCTTCGGCCCGAATATTGATGGAGTGAAGGAGGCATCTGCTTTGGCGCAGATTCAGGTTCTACCGAACGAGTCTTTAGACAGTGCTTTGAAGCGGTTCAAGAAGGAACTGCAGAACGCAGGCATCCTGAAAGAGTACCGAGAGCACGAGCATTATATGAAACCGAGCGACCGACGCCGCAAACAAGAGGCGGCGCGCAAGCGCAAACAGCGCTCGAAATAGATTTCGCTGTAACAACACCGCGATGGTCTACCTGCCGTTCAGCGAAAGGTGTGGGGGTGTGCCTGGCGAGGCGTAAGGAGCTGAGCCAACCGAACCGATGAGTAAACGCATAGAACGTCAACGGTTACACGCCGTACCTACCTGGCTGCGGCACCGACTGCTTCCGCGCTGGGACTGGCAAAGACTGGGCATCGCAACGGTGACCATCGCGGTGTTGTGTCTGGTCTTTTCAGGGCGGTTCATCCCGGACAAGGTGACCCTGCAGGTTGGTGACGTCAGCCCTCGCGAGATTCGCGCCCATCGCACGGTGCGCTACGTAGACCTCGAGGAGACCCGCCGCCTGCAAGAGACGGCAGCGAAACAGGTGGACACCGTCTACGAGCAGTTGCCCTTCGCCCGGGTAGACGCCCTGCGCAGTGTCAAAGACGCCTTCGAAGCCATCGCCCACGCCCGGGGGATGCGCTCGCCCGATTCCGCACGCTGGCTGAGCCAGCAGTTACCCTTCCTATCCGCCGACCTGGTGCGCACCGCCCTACAGGCGCCCACTGCTGACCTGCAAAAAGCGCGCGAGGTAGCAACCGTGCAGGTGGACGAGGCGATGCAGAGAGAGATTCGCGCCGATACCACCGACCTGGACGAACGCAAGCGAGTGGTGCAGATCGCCTGTGTCCGACAGCTCGGGCGGAACGCGCTCAGCCAGTTGACTGCCGCTATCTGTGCCAGCGCCCTGCGCCCCAACCGCCTGCCAGACGTCGCCCGTACCTCTGCCCTGCGCGAACGGGAGCGACGGCGGGTGCCACCCGTCTACCGAACGCTGGTGGCGGGCGATGTGGTAATCCGGCGCGGCGAGCGCGTAACCGAACAGCATATCGAGATGTTCACCGCATTGGGGATGCGCAACCCCCGCCTGCACTGGGCGAGTGTGGTGGCTATCTTGATACTGGTCACCATGCTGGTGGTTCTGGCAGCTTTGCACATCGCGCACTATCACCCCAAGGTCTACCAGCAGCCGCGCCAGCTGTGGCTGATTTCGGTGGTGGTTGCCCTCAGCGCGCTGGGGGTCAAACTGGGCAGTAGCCTGCTGGGGCTTCCGTTGTCGGGCGTGCAATTGGGCTATCTGACCGTGATGAGCACCACGATGGCAGGCATGCTGTTGGCGGTGCTGGTGTCGCCGCATCTAGCCACGCTTCTGGTTGGGATGCTGGCGATACAGTCCGCCCTGCTCATGAACGGTGAGATGCGTTTCGCCGCCATCAGCCTGATGAGCAGTCTGGTGGGTATCTATTCGGTGTGGCGACTGTACGACCGCTACGACCTGTTGCGGGCAGGGCTTTGGATTGGCGGTACATCCCTTCTGCTGACGTGGGTGCTGGGCTGGATGAGCCAGGAGACCATCACCGAGATGAGCGTCGGCTCGGCGTGGGCGGTGCTAATGAGCCTGCTGGCGGTGGGCGGTTTTGCCATCTTCGCTGCGGTGCTAGAGCGCCCGTTCGGGGCGGTTACCCATCTGCGCCTGCTGGAGCTGAGTTCGCCGGAGCACCCGCTGTTGAAGGAGCTGATGCTTCGCGCGCCGGGAACCTACGCCCACAGCATCATGGTAAGCCACCTGGCGGATGCCGCCGCCAAAGCCATTGGCGCGGATAGCCTGCTGGCGCGAGTGGGAAGCTATTACCACGATGTGGGCAAGATGCGCCGACCGGAGTTCTTCGTGGAAAACCAGCGGATGGAGAACGTGCACGACCGGCTGACCCCTTCCCTTTCCGCACTCATCATCGCGGCGCACGTGAAGGATGGACTGGAGCTGGCTGACCGGTATCGCCTGCCTCGCCCCGTGCGCGACATCATCGCCCAGCATCACGGCACTAGCCTAATCTCCTTCTTCTATCAGCAAGCCTTGGCGGGTTGTGAGATGCACACGCCGGTGCTCGAACAGCAGTTTCGCTACAGCGGACCAAAGCCCCAGAGCAAAGAGGCGGGCATCGTGATGTTGGCGGACGCTGTGGAAGCGGCATCGCGCTCGCTATCCCGTCCTACTCCCGCCCGCATCGAGAGCCTTGTTCAGCATATCATTCAGGAAAAGATCGCTGATGGGCAGCTGGACGAATGCAGTCTGACCTTCAGCGAGGTGCATAAAATACAGGAGGCGTTCTGCCGACTGCTGTCTGCCATGCTTCATTCGCGCATGGAATATCCTTCGTCGGCGGCGGTTACCCATGCAGATAGTGATCGTGAACCAACAGCCGTATCCCCTGAAGCGGTCGTGGATGCGCAAAGCGATAGCCCTCTTATTGCGTCAGGAGGGCTGGGATAAGGGGGCGGTCAGCGTGGTATTAACCGACGATGCACAGATTCGGCTATTGAACCGCATCTATCGCGGTAAGGACGAGCCAACGGATGTGTTGTCCTTCTCCCTGAGGGAGACGTCCTCCGAAGAGACGGCGTTCGACCTTGCCCAGCTGGGGGAAGAGCCACCTCTGGGCGAAGTCTATATCTCCGTGCCCACAGCCCGGCGCCAAGCAGAGGCGGGCGGGCGCACGCTAGAAGAGGAGGTGACTTTTCTGGCGGTGCATGGGGTTCTGCACCTGCTGGGCTACGAGGACGAAACGCAACAGGGCTACGAGCAGATGCTTCAGCGAGGATGGGCGATCGTACACTCTGCCCAGCCGGGGCGTGATACCGTATGAGGATTGCCAAAAATCCGCTGGATAGCTTCCGCTATGCCGTAGAGGGCATCATCTACACTTTCCGCACCCAGAAGCACATGCGCTTCCACTTCTTCAGCGTGGTGCTGGTGCTTCTGGGGGGATTGCTGTTTCGACTGGACAAGACCGAGATGGTCATCCTGTTGTTTACTGTGTCGATGGTGTTGGTCGCGGAGATGTTTAACACGGCGGTAGAAGCGATTGTGGACCTGATTACCGACACCTATCACCCGCTGGCGAAGCTGGCGAAAGACATCGCGGCGGGGGCGGTGCTGGTCACCACCGTCAACGCCATCGTGGTGGGCTTTCTGTTGTTCTTGACCGAACAGCATCTGGACGAGATTCGCCTGAACCTCGCCGAGCACAAGCCCGAGCCGCTGGTGACGTTGATTGTGGGCACGGTGCTCCTGCTGTTGATTATCATCTTGGGCAAGGTGTTCGGGCGCAAGGGGGCGCTTCTGCACGGTGGAGTAATCAGCGGGCACAGTGCGCTGGGCTTCTTCATGGCGATGACCATTATCTTCCTCTCTAATAACCTGTTGATGGCGATACTCGCCCTAAGCATGGCGGTGCTCATCGCGCAGAGCCGCGTGGAGGGGCGCATTCACAGCCTGCAGGAGGTGTTGTTGGGTGCGCTGATAGCGGTGCTATTGGCAGGAGCCATCTACTGGTTGGCATGAACGAGGAAGGAGGCACACGAACAACCTTGACAGCACAAAAGGAAGAGACCGACAGTCCCAGTCCCCAACATCTCCGTTGGGCGCTACTCTGGCTACTGCTGGCTGGTGCGCTGTACGCACAGGGCACGGCGGAGGCAGAGCCGACCGCAGCGCAGAGCCACTCCCTGCGCGGTTTACTGTGGGTTGCGGTGCTGATGCTGGCAACCGCCTTCTTCGCCGCAGTGGATAGCGCGTTGCGGGCTGTGCACGGTTCGCGCATGCGTGAGCTGGCGGAAGAAGGCGTGCCGAACGCGCGACTGGCGGAGAAACTGCTCTCTCATGCCGACCGCTTCATCGCCACCGCCCAGATCGGCATTGTGTTGAGCAGTTTTCTGGCGGCAGCCGTGGCAGCGACCGACCTGTCGCAAGTGGTCGCGGAGGCTCTGAAACTGCTCTCCCATGCCGAATGGTGGCAGGCGCGCGCCGAACCCGTGGCGGTGTTTGGGGTCACCGTGCTGACCGGACTGCTTGCGCTGGTGGTGGGCACTTTGGTGCCGCGCACGCTGGCAGAGAAACATGCCGAGAAGCTCGTTCTGCGCTTGGTGCGCCCGCTGTGGATGTGCGCATGGCTACTGGCGCCGCTGGTGGCGCTGGTCATCGGTTTGAGCAACTTCCTGATGCGCCCCTTCAAGACGAAGGTGGACTTCTCGCCGCGCGTGCTTACCCCCGAGGAGATCATCAGCCTGGTGGACGCCGGCGAGGAGCAGGGCGTGATCGAGGAAGAAGAGCGCGAGATGATACAATCCGTGCTCGAGTTTCCAGATACCATCGTGCGCAAGGTGATGACGCCTCGCATCGACATGCACTGTGTGCCGGTGAACGCTTCCCTGCAGGAGGTGCTGGACATCATCCGCACCACCGGGCACTCGCGCATCCCGGTTTACGAGGACACGGTGGACAACATCGTGGGCATCGTATACGCCAAGGACCTTCTGCGCCTGTATCCCAACCTCGAACCGTTTGACCTGCGCCGGGTGATGCGTCAACCCTACTTCATCCCCGAAACCAAGAAGGTGGATGAGCTGATGCGCGAGTTTCGGGCGAAGAAGACACAAATCGCCATCGTGCGCGACGAGTACGGAGGCACCTCCGGGCTGGTAACGCTGGAGGATATCCTGGAAGAGCTGGTCGGCGAGATCCACGACGAGTACGACGTGGAAGAAACGCCCTTTGAACAGATAGACGAGCATACCTACCGCACCGACGGACGCACGCCAGTGGAAGATGTAAACGATAAGACGGGACTGCACCTGCCCACCGACGAATATGATACTATCGGCGGTTTTGTGTTCGGGTTGTTCGGCAGGCCGGCACAAGCGGGCGAACAGATCGCCTACGGTCGGGCGAACTTTATGGTGGAAGAAGCGGACGGCAGGCGCATCCGCAAACTGCGAATCGAGGTCACGCCCAGCGAGGAGGAAGAGGAGGAGGTGGAACAACCGCAGGAGAGCTCGCTATAATACCGGTCTTTGACGGGAATCCGCCGTGGGTTCCCCCAAACGCTTGACAGGATGCCAAAGATTTGCTACACTTAGAGTGTTCTTAAACGATTAATGGTGAGAGGCATATGTCTATTCGGCGCAAGCGATGTACGATCAAAGAGGTCGCAGCGCGAAGCGGGGTGTCTGTTGCCACAGTATCCAATGTCCTGCAGAACAAGAGCCATCTGTACTCCCCGGAGACCGCTCAGCGCGTGTGGCAGGCTGTACGGGAATTGGGCTATCGTCCCAGCTCGGTGGCGCGCAGTCTCATCCGTCAGCGCACCGACACCATCGGGGTCATTCTGGAGGAGAGGCAGGAAGTGGTGCTGGACTCCTACGTCATGTGGGTGCTGGAGGGCATTCTGGAGTACACCGTGCCCCGCAACTACCCGGTGAAGATCATCAGCATGATGTACCAGCAAAGTCCAGACAGCTTTCTGGCCCACGTGGACGATGGCTCGGTGGACGGCGTGATATTGGTAGCGCCGCGCACGCACAGTGTTGCACTGCAGTGGGCACAGCATGCGGATATTCCTGCCGTCGTTGCCGGGAGCACCTTCCCCGACAGTGTTCTGCCCTGCGTGGATGTTGACGATGCCACAGCCATTTACCGTGCGGTGCAGTGGCTCATCGATATGGGGCACCGACGTATTGGGCATCTCGCCGGTCCGCAAACTCAATGGAGCGCAAGGCGACGGTTGCAAGCGTACCATCAGGCGATGCAGAATGCAGGCATCGCGGTAGAGCCCAGCTGGGTGGGGGAAGGGCGATATACCCTGCCCTCCGGCAAAGAGGCGATGGAGCGACTGCTGGAGGTTACGCCCATGCTGACCGCGGTG
The DNA here is from genome assembly GCA_040289885.1 of Armatimonadota bacterium. Lineage (GTDB taxonomy): Bacteria > Armatimonadota > HRBIN16 > HRBIN16 > HRBIN16 > HRBIN16. Next base: position 6,158 of record PSLZ01000071.1, read on the forward strand.
GTGAGCGGCAACGACTGGATGGCGATGGGCGCCATCGAGGCGATCTACCAGCGAGGACTGCGCATCCCCGAAGACATCTCCCTGATGGGTTTTGACGACATCGACTCGGCGCAATGGATGACCCCTCCGCTGACCACGATGCGCCAGCCGATGCGCCAGATCGGTGCCAAAGCGGCGGAACTGCTAATCCAGCAGATTGAGACAGGCAAGCGGGCTCGCGAGGTTATCCTGTTCCCGGCGGAACTGGTGGTGCGTCAAAGCGTTGCTCCACCCAGGGGCGCACGATGCGAACAATGACCGCTTGCACATAAGCCCGTTTCCAGACCGCTTGTCGTCCTTCTGCACCGCTTCTTCCTGTCATTCTGAGCGAAGCGAAGAATCTCTGAGATGCTTCACTGCGTTCAGCATGA
>PSLZ01000024.1:0-51611 GCA_040289885.1 Armatimonadota bacterium
TGTTGGGGTTTTTGCGGAAAAAATTTTTTGAATTTTTGGGGAGGAAGGGATATTTTGTCTCCCCCACGCCCCTGCGTGGGGCGGGGGATGGTGCTAACTGCCCAGATACCACTCGCTACCGCGCATCTGCTGGAGGCGGCGGATGCGCTCCTCGATGGGCGGGTGGGTCATGAACAGGTTCATCAGCATCCCGCCCATGCCGCGCAATGGGTTCACGATGAACAGGTGCGCTGTCGAGGGCGATGCCTGCATGGGTATCATCCGCGAGGTTTGCTCCAGCTTGCGTAGGGCACTAATCAGCCCGTCCGGGCTACCCGCTAGCTTCGCGCCGGTAGCGTCTGCCTCGTACTCCCGCGCCCGCGAAATAGCCAGCTGAATCAGCATCGCCGCGATGGGCGCGACAATCATGATGAGCAGATACACCAGCGGGTTGCCCCCCTCGCGGTCCTCGCTTCGCGCTCCGCCTAAAATCATCGCCCAGCGTGCCATGTCCGCCAGTAGCATCACCGCACCTGCGATGGTTGCCACCACGGTCATCGTCAGGGTATCGCGATGACGAATATGCGCGATCTCGTGCGCGAGCACACCTTCTATCTCATCTCGGTCCAGCAGGTGCAAAAGTCCCTCAGTAACCGCCACCGCGGCGTGTGCCGGGCTACGCCCCGTTGCGAACGCATTGGGCTGTTCGCCAGGCACCACGTACAGGCGCGGCGTTGGGATACCAGCGCGTTCGGCAAGCCGTTCTACGAGGCGATACAGGTCCGGCGCGTCGGCTGGCGTCAGCGGGCGTGCCCCGTACATGCCCAGTACGATCTTGTCGCTGAACCAGTAGCTGATGAAGTTCATCGCTAGCGCCAGCGCGAAGGCGACCATCGCACCGCTACGACCGCCAATCGCATCCCCGACGAAGATAAACAGGGCGGTCAACGCGACCAGTAAAATCCCGACTTTCAGGGTGTTCATCGGCTCTCCCTCACCTCCTGGGCTCCCCAGAGCATCCTCCATGTATGAAGATACGGTAAAGGTCCTGCGCGTTGTTACGGCAGACACCGGTAGCGTGCGCATTACCTCCCCTCTATTATACCCTTTTTAGGTCTCGGCAATTTCGCAAGCGGATGTAGGCTCCAGCCATTGGTCCACGAATCGGGCGATCTGCTCGTAGTATTGCTCGGGCTGGTCCACCCTCGCCTGCACGTGCCCGCTTCCACTGGCAATCCACAGCGTGCGTGGTTCCCCTGCAGACTGGTACAGGGCGTATGCGTGTTGCAGAGGCACCAGGTGGTCGCGGTCGCCGTGGATCAACAGCAGGGGGCGAGGCGCGATTTTGCCGATTTCACGCACCGGCTCGGCATCCGAAAGACGGGTACGAGTGAACAGCAACGCCAGATACTTCACCGGACGGCATAGTTTGCCCAGTACCTTGCCGAAACCGGCTTCCCACCAGGTATCGGCCGCCTGTGACAGGCGGGCATATGCGCTGTCGGCGATCACCGCACCCACCCGTTCGTCCCGTGCGGCGGTCAGGATAGCCACCGCCCCGCCCATCGACGAGCCGAAAAGCAGAATAGGCAAGCCGAACTGCGCCGCGAAGTCCACGGCTCCTAGCGCATCGTTCACCTCTTTGGCGCCAATGGTGGTGAAACGCCCGCCGCTTTCGCCGTGCCCCCGAAAGTCGAATAGCAGACAGCTAAAGCCCATGCGGTGCAGTTCCAACCCAACTCCCAACACCTCACAGCGATTTGCCACATAGCCGTGGCACAGCACGGCGACACCGCGCGCCCGCGGGTGCGGAAGCCACCATCCCGAAAGGGGGATGCCATCCCGCGAGGAGATAACGATAGAATCGTAAGGAACCTGCAGGTCAAAAGGGGTGAGAAAGAGAGGAGCACGCGGTGGATGGGTGGCTGTCACCGCAAGCAGTATCCACCAGAACACCAGTAGCGCGCCGGCTGTGATCGCGATCCAGAGCATCTACGGTCCGAGTTTGCCTCGCCAGCGCCGCCCCCAGTCGGGCTTTGACGGGAGGAACATTCGCTCTTTCCACCACTGCTTCCACCGCTCGAACTGCTCTTTGTCTAGGATGCGGCGTAACTGCTTCTGGTGCTCGTGGTGCGCCTTCAGAATCTCGCCCTGTATCTGGCGGATGGTGTTCTGCAATCGCTGGGCGGTACGCTCATCGATATCGTATTGCTCATATACCTTGCCCAACTGCATCCTCTGCTCGTGCAGACGGGTGAGCAGTTGGCGCATCTTCTCCTCCATCTCGTTCATGAGGACGGTCAGACGCGTGCGCTGTTGCGGGGTCAGGTTGAGATAGTTGAACAGCGCCTCGCGGTCAAACGCGGGGGGATATGACGGTTGTCCCTCTTGCCCGCGCGATGGTGGAGGAGTCGTGGGCTGGAACTGCGCTGAGACACCCGAAACAACGACGCCTGCAAACAGCAACAGCAGTGTCAAACCGAATAATCGCTGGCAATGCATCTTTGCGTCCTCCGACGTGCTTAATTTCCCCAGTCGCTGAGGATGATTTGGGTGTTTTCATTGAGCGGGTCATCCACGACGGTCGATTGCGCATAGGATATCGCCTGCACATATCCCGACAGGCTGTCTGCCGACTGCGGTAGCGTGGAGCGGGGCTGATGGAGCCATGTCCACGTTGCCAGCACGAGCACCGCGGCAGCGGCTGCCCAACGGGTGTTTGTGAGCAGTCTGCGGTTCCACCACAGCCACAAGCTCAGTCGCTCGCGCGCACGGGCGGGTTCATGCAGGCGCGCCTGCACGCGCTCCCATGCCCACGCCGGCAGAGCCTGTGGCTCCTCCCGCAACACCAGGAGCAGGGCACGCTCTTTCTCAAGCATGCTCCGGCAGTGTGGGCATCGGCTGAGGTGCGCCTCGATCGCCTTCGTCAGCCGCGGTGCACATCTGCCCTGAAGATATTCCGTCAGATTCACCTGAACCTTTTGACATCTCATGGTATGGTGCCTCGAAACCCTCGGAAAGTAGGATATCGCGTAATTTTCGCCTCGCGCGAAACAGCCTCGATTTCGCAACGTTGCGCGGGATGCCGGTAATGCGTTCTATCTCCTCCAGCGAGTGCTCCTGAAAATGGTACAGCACGATCAGCATCTTGTCGGTGGGGTGGAGCTGGTCGATGCTTTTTTGGATCAGCTCGTTTCGCTCTCGCCCCAGCGTTTCGCGCAGGGGGTCCATGCCAGCCGGGTCTGCCTCTTGCCCCAGCGCCTCCAGCGATTCCGCAGCGATGGGCTCGCGTACCTTTCGGCGTCGCAGGGCGTCTCGTGCCAGGTTCGCCGCGATGGTGTAGATCCAGTTGCGCACCAGACCCCTGTGCCCAAAGTGCCCGGCGTGCTGCCACACTTTCAAAAAGACCTCGCTCAGCAGCTCTTCCGCCTCACTGCGGTTGCCGACGATGCGCTCGAGGAAGCGTAGTACGCCTCCCCCATGCCTGTTCATCAACAGCCGCAGGTAGTCTGGCTCCCCTCTGGCACAACCTTGAAGCCAGACCTCATCTTCCCTGTCTCGCTCGGAGGGATTCGCCACCGGTGTGTCCCCTTATTCTCGTTCCATAAGTGAAAGACGCATTTGCACCGCCACGGTTGCATCCGCAATCAGCAAGGTTGTCAGCATTCTCACCGCTATCCCATCGTCAGCACACTCAGTCTGGAACGATCACCGTCACGTTATCAATCAGCCGTGCTACCCCCACGCGCGCCGCCAGTGAGAGGAGCACCTCGCCCTTCAGCTCCTGCAGGGGCTCGAGGGTCTCCGCATCTGCTACGTCCACATACTCGCTTTTGACCAGCGGCTCGGTGGCGATGACCTGCTCGACCAGCTTCTGTACCTTGATTCCATCGCGCTCCCCGGAAAGGATGGCATCGCGTCCGGCACATAGCGCGCGATACAGCACCGTCGCCGCCCGACGCTCCTCCGGGCTCAGATAGACGTTGCGTGAGGACATCGCCAAGCCGTCTGGCTCGCGCACGGTCTCGCAGGACACGATCTCCAAAGGCAGATTCAGGTCTTTGACTAGCCTCTGGACGACCTTCATCTGCTGGTAGTCCTTCTTGCCGAAGTAAGCGCGGTCTGCCTGTACGATGTTAAAGAGTTTGGTGCAGACCGTTGCGACCCCGCGGAAATGCCCCGGGCGCGCCGCACCTTCCAGTCGCTGTGTGATGTCGGTCACCTCGACCCAGGTCTGGTAGCCTTCCCCATACATCTCTTCCACCTCGGGGGCGAAGAGCAAGTCTACCCCCACGCTTTCCGCCATCGCGGCGTCGCGTGTAAAGTCGCGCGGATAGCGCTGGTAGTCTTCCGAAGGACCGAACTGTGTAGGGTTGACGAATAGACTCACCACACACAGGTCACACTCCGTTTTGGCGCGACGCATCAGGTTCAAGTGTCCCTCGTGGAAGTAGCCCATGGTGGGCACGAAGCCAATGGTCTTACCTTCTGAGCGGGCGAGTTTGGTCCATGCCCGTACCTCACGGATGGTCTTCGCTACCTGCATCAGAACGCATGCTCCTCCGTTGGGAATTGTCCACTGCGAACTTCTTCCGCGTACTGTTGAAGGGCGCGGGTGATGGTTTCTCCAATGTGGGCGTAGCGCTTGGTGTGCTTGAAGGGTTCGCCCGGAACCAGACCGATCAGGTCGTGCAGTACCTGTATCTGTCCATCACAATAGGGACCGGCACCGATGCCGATGGTGGGGATATGCAACTGCTCGGTGATCTCTCGCGCCAGTGCGGAGGGGATGAGCTCCAGCACCACAGCGAAAGCGCCCGCCTGCTCCACGATATGAGCGTCCTCTATCAGCCGCTTTGCCGCTTCGTCAGTGCGCCCCTGCACGCGATGCCCCCCGAAAGAGTGCACCGATTGAGGGGTCATACCCAGGTGCGCCAGCACCGGGATGCCAATGCTGACGATGCGGTGAATCGCTTCCGCTACCGGTTCACCACCCTCCAGCTTCACCGCTTCTGCACCGCCTTCCTGAATGAACCGCCCCGCGTTGCGCACGGCTTCCTCTACCGTGATCTGGTAGCTCAGGTAGGGCATGTCCGTCACCAGCAGGGCACGAGGCTTCGCCCGGGCGCAGGCTTTGGTATGGTGAAGCATATCCTCCATCGTCACCGGTAGGGTGGTGGGATAACCCAACAGCACCATCCCCAGCGAATCGCCAACCAGTATCAGGTCCACGCCCGCTGAGTCTGCGAAGAGAGTGCTGGGGTAATCATAGGCGGTTACCGCTACGATCTTCGCTCCGCCCTTCCGCTGTCGAATCATGGGCACAGTGACTTTCTTGCCAGGCATCGCTCTCACTCCCTTCCTGCTGAGATTGTACACTCAAAAAAGCGTGCGCGCAAATCTAGGAGACAGCAGGTAAGCTGGCGATGCTTGGTGAAGTACTTTTTCGGGTATGCTGTGAACTGGTATGGTGAGCAAGACATGGTTCCCGGGCCTTCCCGCGTTGTGCGTGTACCCGCGCATTACTATCAGCAGTTCGATGCGGACTACACGTTAGATGTTCCTGCCGAGGGATATGGCGGCTGGCAGAAGGCGGAGCTGGAGATAAACCTTTCCCGCACCGCCGTAGTGCTCATGCACGCCTGGCACCCGCGCACGTACGCGGAGTTTCCCGGCTGGTATCGTGCGGTGGAGTACCTGCCACGCGCCAAGCAGATATGCGAAACGGTGTTCCCACGTCTATTGGACGGAGTGCGCGAGGCAGGCATGAAGGTTTTTCACGTGGTGGGCGGTGGGAACTACTATCAGCACTTGCTGGGCTATCAGCGCACGCGGGAGCTGGCTGGCAGCTCTCCGCCGCCACCTGAACGCATGGAACCCGACGACAGCCTACGCGCACTCCAGCAGTTCCGCGCCGAGAACGTCTTCGTCGGCAAACACAACGAAGCCGACGTGCGCCGCGCCTTTGAGCAACTGCACTTTGCCACCGAAGCCGAGCCTCTGGAAGGCGAGGAGATCGCCGAGGACGGGCACCAGCTTTTTGCCCTGTGCAAGCACTATGGGATTACTCATCTGATATATGCCGGATTCGCCCTCAACTGGTGCCTGCTGTTGTCGCCTGGTGGGATGGCAGACATGTCTCAGCGGGGGCTCATGTGCTCGGTGTTCCGGCAGGCGGTAACCGCGGTGGAGAACAGAGAAACCGCCCGCGATGAGGTGTGCAAGCAGGTCGCGCTGTGGCGCGTGGCACTGGCGTTCGGCTTTGTTTTCGACGTGGAGGAGTTCCTGCAAAGTTTGTCGCCTATCAGTCCGAAAGGAGCGGAGGTGGAAAATGGGTAGTGGTCCCCGAGACGCGGAAAAGCGTCTGGCGGATCTGATCAGCGCTCTGCCGGGTGTGGTATGGGAATATAGCCGACCTCTGCGGCGCTTCACTCTCATCAGCGACTATGCGCGGGTGCTGACCGGCTGTCAGACCGAGCGTTTCCTTCAGGATTCCCAGACCTTTTTCCAGCGGATTCACCCCGAGGACCTCGAGCAGTTCGCACCGCTATGGGAACAGTTGAAACAGAAGCGCGCCCCGTGCACGTGGCGGTTCCGTCTGCAAAGCGAGAACTATGCGGACGGCTGGCGCTGGCTTCAGACGGTGATTGTGCCCGTATTCGATGAGACAGGGGAACTTGTTGCGGCGCGCGGCGTCTGCTACGACATCCACCGCGAGGTGGAGACTCAACGTCTGCTGGAACGCCGTACTCAGCAGCTGGAGGCGCTGATCCACTTCAGCAGTCGTTTCGTGGAGGTACAGACGGAGGAAGAGGTTGTTGTCGCGCTGTGTGAGCTGATGAACTGCACGCTGGACTTCAAGCATGTTGGCATCTACCTGCGCCGACGCAACGGCATCATCGAGAAGGCGCTGTTTACCGGAGATGCTGTTCAGTGGGAGGTGTTGGACGTGCCTCTGGATGGGGTGCGTACCTGCCTGCGTGACGTTCTGCAAGGCAGGCTACCCTATTTCCTCTCGCAAGATGCGCTTCGCGACGTGAGCGAGCGCGAGCGGGAAACGTGGCACAGGCTTCTAGGCGAGGAGGCGCGTGTGTTCAGCAATGCTGTCGTACCTATCCAAGGGCGCATGCAGGTGCTGGGTGCACTGGCGGTGGATAGACGGGATACCGGAGAGCCGATCACGGAAAACGAGCTGTCCATGCTTTTGACCATCGGGCGCTATGCTGGGCTGGCGCTGGATAATGTGCGCCTCCTGCACGAGCAACAGGTGGCAGAAGAGCGGTTGTGGCATCTGGTGCAGAACCTGCCTGTCACCGTCTGGGAGCTGAACACGGAAACGCGCCAGCTGGAGTTCGTCAGCGAATACGTGGAGCAGTGGCTTGGCTACACCCAGGAAGAGTGGCAGGCAAACCCCAGTCTCTACAGTTCTGTCGTGCACCCCGAGGACATCGAAACCTTCCATCAGGTTATCAGTCCTGACAATCCTGCGACCCCTCAACCTGTCGAGGTGCGCCTGCGCGATAAGCAGGGTAGGTGGCATTGGTGCCGCATTCTCTGGACGCGCACCCGTGAGGAGGGACGTGCGCCTCTGGTACGCGGTGTAACCACCGACATTACCGCGCAGAAGATGGCAGAGCAACAGCAACTGCACCTGATGCGTCTGCGCTCGTTGGGCGAAATCGCCAGCGGTGTGGCGCATAACTTCAACAACATCCTGATGGGTATTCTGGGCAATGCGGAGCTTTTGCAATCGTCGCTTCAGCACGACCCCGAGTTACGCCGGCGCGCGGAGATCGTCGCCCAGTTAGCGCACGATGCGTCGGCTATCGTGCAGAGGATGCAGGGGTTTTATAAACTGCAAGCGCCAGCGCGCCGCGAGAAGGTTCGGCTTCGCACCTTGCTGGAGGATGTCATCGAATCGACGCGCCCGGTGTGGCATGACCTCGCGACCCGGCGGGGGGCGAAAATCGAAGTGACCCTCTTGACAGAAGCAGACCCTGTGGTCAACGCCAACCGTAGTGAACTACACGAGGTGTTTACCAACTTGGTCATCAACGCCTGTGACGCCATGCCGTCCGGGGGCGATATTACCTTGCGCCTGCGAGAACAGGTAGGACGGGCAATCGTTGAGGTGGCTGATACGGGCATCGGCATGACCCCAGAGGTACGCGAGCATTGCTTTGATGCCTTCTTCACCACCAAAGGCGAGAATGGCAGTGGGTTGGGTTTGAGCGTTTCCTACCAGATCATTGCACGTCATTCGGGGCAGATCGGCGTGTGGAGCGAGCCCGGCAAGGGAACCGTCTTCACCGTGCAACTGCCCATCGCAACGGAGGGGGCAATGGCTAAGCATGAAACCCCGCAGTCGGTTTCTCCAGCGAATCTGCGTATCCTCACCGTCGATGATGATGAAGCGGTGCGCGTGGCGATAAAACACCTGCTGGAGGCGGACGGACATCAGGTGACCGCCGTGCCGGATGCCGACAGCGCGCTGGCTCAGTTTCAGCCCGGTCGGTATGACCTGGTGATCCTAGACCTTGGAATGCCACAGGTGGACGGATTGAGCCTGGCGTGCAAGCTGAAAGAGATGTCTCCCACCATCCCGATCATCCTGCTGACCGGTTGGGGCGACCATCTGCGCGAAGATGAACCACGCGGGGTCGATCTGGTGCTGGCGAAGCCGGTGCGCCGAGCAACCCTTCGCACAGCGTTACTGCAGTTGACGCGGCGATAGAGGGCTCTCGATGCGCAACCTGAGGCGGGCAGAGGTGTCAGACTCTATCGAGAAACGATGGGACATCGGACTGCTCACCATATGTGTTGGCGTCATTGCCATGCTGTATGTCTACAATCATCAGCCGTACAGCTTCACGAGCTGGCTGTATCGCTCTTCCCCGCGCGTCTACCGCTCGCACGAGGAGTACCTGCTTCTGAACTGCCTGGCTCTGCTACTGCCCCTAATCGCTCTCCTGTCAGCGGGGGGCAGGTTGGCTTCCTACGGCATCGGCGGCGGCACGCGCTGGGGATGGAAGGTAGCGGGGGTATGCTACCTGCTGATGCTTCCTCTGCTGTGGTGGGCGGCGAGCCACCCCGATTTTCAGCAGACCTACCCGCTGTACCGGATGGCACGCTACACCACCGCAGCTCTGCTCTACCACGAGCTGACCTACACGTTCTACCTGTGGTGCTGGGAGCTGTTTTTCCGCGGTGTGCTGACCGGTATCTGCTGGCGGTGGCTGGGATGGGCGGGCATCGTTCTGCAGTCGCTTGCTTTCGCGCTACTGCATGTGGGCAAGCCGGTGCCGGAGGTAGCGGGCTCGTTCGTGGCTGGGATGGTGCTGGGAGGTATTGCCGTGCGTGCCGGCTCGTTTGTGCCGGGCTTTGTGTGCCATGCGCTGGTCTCGGCGACGATGGACGTGTTGGTACTGCTACGCACCGGCGCCCTGTAGTCTCTCCATCTGACCTCAAGGAGGTGGTTGCATGTTAGGCGTTATCGTCGGCGTGCTAGTGGCGGTGCTGTTCTTCCTGCTCAGCCTGAAGATAGACACCAGCGGGGAACGTCCGCGCACCGTTCTACGCAGTCCCGGTCTGCTCATTCTGGGCATCGGGCTGACCGTTTTCTCGGCGTCGTTTGCTAACCGCTGTTTCCTAACCGTGCCTGCAGCCTACGTTGCCACCGTCTACGACCTTCTGCGTGGGGGCGTACAACCCACAGAACTACCCGAAGGGTTCCACTTTGTGCGTCCCTGGTGGAAAACGCAGTTGTGGCGGGTGCAGACGCAGGAGTACACCATGAGCGCGATCCCTCCGGAAGGGGCGGTCATCGGGGACGACTCCATCCATTGCCAGACCAACGAGGGGCTGGGGCTGAACCTGGATGTCACCGTGCTGTTCCACATTGATCCCAAAGACGCCCACGCGCTGTGGCAGAAGGTGGGGGAGGACTATCAGCAGGTGATCGTGCGTCCCTATGCCCGCAACGCCATCCGGATGGTGGTGGCGAAGTATTCGGTGGTGGACGTGTATGGCGCCAAAAGACAACAGATCGAGCGGGAGATTACAGAGACGATGCGGCAGGCTTTCGCTGAGAAAGGCGTTGCCCTGGAGAGCGTGATGCTTCGCAACGTGGAGTTTGCCAACCCCGAGTTTGCGCAGGCGATCACCGAAAAACAGGTGGCAGAACAGCAGATTCGCACCGAGGAACAGAACCTGCGCCGCGCGCGGATCGAGAAGCAGACAATGGTGGCACAGGCTAAAGGCGAAGCGGAAGCCATCTATCGGCGGGGCGAGACCCTGCGGCAAAACCCGGAGGTGGTGCAATACGAGCTGGTGCAGAAGATCGCTCCGAACGTGCGTGCGCTCTACCTGCCACCGAACTATCTGCCTGTATCCACCCGATTGGGAGGGAAATAGCCATGCGAGAAGCCATTCTGTTCCTGGTGCTGTGCGTGCTCACCGCGCTGATCGTCGGCTTCCGCGCCGAGAGCTATCGTCCCCAGCGGCTGGTGGTCGGCATTGTCGCGGGGTTACTGGTAGTGATGCTCTTGGGCAAGATGTGGGTGGAGGTGCCGCCGGGGCACGTGGGCGTGAAGTTCGACCCCTTCGCCGGCGGCATTCAGCAACGGGAACTGGGCGAGGGGTGGAGCCTGGTGTTGCCCTGGCAGACGGTGCAATTGTTCAATGTGCGCACCCAACAATACACCATGAGCAGTGCCCGCGATGAGGTTTCTGGCACCGACGATGCGATGACCTGCCAGACCAGAGAGGGGCTGAAGGTCAAGGTGGACGTAACCGTGCTGTTTCGCATCAGCGGGGATGGAGCCGACCGCCTGTGGCGCACGGTAGGACCGAACTATGTGAACACCATCGTCCGCCCTGCGACGCGCAACGTGGTGCGACTGGTGGTAGCGCGTTACGGCATCATGGAGGTCTACAGCAACGCCCCTGAGACCCTCACCGCGGCGAGCCAGCAGGGTATCGTGCCCTACGTGGGCAAGCGCCAGCAGGTGGAGAACGAGATCTACGCCGAGCTCAAGCCCAAGCTGGAGGAGAAGGGTATCACTCTGGAACGGGTGCTTCTGCGCAACGTGGCGTATGAGTCCCAGCAGTTCGAACAGGCGATCGTGGCGAAGCAGGTGGCTCAACAGGCGGTCATCACCCAGCAGTACCGACTGCGCATTGCCGAGATTCAGGCGCAGGCGCAGGTAGAACGGGCGAAGGGGCAGGCGGAGGCGATCCGCCTGCGTGCACAGGCGTTGCGCCAAAACAGCGCAGTGGTCGGGCTGGAGTTCGTGCAGAAGCTTCCAGACGACCTGGAAGTGCGCATCTTGCCGGGCGGTACCATGCTGATGATGCCGTCGGCTACGGCGGGCGCATTGCCCTCCAGCACGAGCAGTATCCCTCTGCCCGGTCAGGAGGAGCATGAGGGGGTGCCGCGGAGGCGGTAAAAAGCGGGAAAGTCACTTTTCTCCTTTCGCAAGTAAGGAGGGACAGGGAAAGGAAACGGCTCGCACCGTTTGCATGTACTTGCGGAAGGGGAGAAATGACCTTCCTATTGGATTATAGGGTGCTCGCCCTGCTACCTGCAGGGCGAGCGATATGCTTCTTTACGCTTTCTTGCGGCGAAGCACCAGCACTGCGGGCATGCCCGCTAGGAAGAGCATCCATGTGGATGCGTCCGGGATCGCTGCGACGTACACCACTAGGTCGTTGTAGTCCTTGTCGCCCGTCCCCAGCGGCCTGTCTTCCGCCCCCACGTAGTAGGCAGAGCTTCCCGCCTTGAAGAACGCAAAGTGCTGAAGCTTCCATTCGCTCCCTGCGTTCAGGCTGGATTCGGAGAAGAATGCTTGCACTACGGTGCCGGGCGAAGACTGGCTTTCGGTTGCCAGATAGAAACCGAAGCTGGGCCAGGGCGCCACGAATGTGATGCTCTGTCCGGGACCGTCCGTGCCCTTGAACAGGAGCATGCTCTTGCCCGATGAGCCGAGTGTGCCCGGCGGGGTTGTGAGCAGTTCGCTCAAGATGCTCGGCGGATCGCCGGGCTTGTAGATGCCGAAGTAGTTGTAGTTGCTCAGTCCGGCAATCTCGATCTTGAGCGCTGCCCAGTTGGGCTGGGGACCGGCGTCGAAGTAGACGTCGATGGGCATCCCGTTCGACCCGAGGTTTGCCCCAACACCCTTCAGATAGGGCATACTGGGGTTGTTAGGGCTTTGAGGATGCCCCGTGAACGCCCCCGTTCCCGCAATGAAGTTGCCGATGTTGCCCGGCTGGACATAGTCACTGCTGTTTCCATCCCAGTAGGGATCGCCGTTCTCATCAGCGACCCAAGTTCCTTCCCAGGCGACTCCTGTTGCTGCAGGCTCCAGCACGATCGCATGGGCACCGCTTACCGCGAGAGCCAGCCCAACCATTGTGGCTAACACGGTCAATCGTCTCACCGTCATACCTCCCTCTCTTTCTATGGCTACTGAGCCATTGCACCCTATATATATGCAAGAATCGTGCCACTCACGCATTTTTGAGGGGTTCCGGCGCAAAAAACCGAAAATTTTGTCAGTATTTCCAAGTATGATTGCCTGTAATGAAATATTAGTTACAACGTCATCCGCAAGAATATCTCATCTGTAGGAATACTGCATATCCGTCGGAGCGGGGAGAATGCAAGAGGCAAGGGTGAACGGGCCAGGAGGATCTTGCCCCCTGACCCTGGGGACCTCAAGAGAGAACTTTCTCGTTTGTGGCCTTCATCGTCAGCAGCCCGTACTCGATGCTGTCTACCAGAGCGTGCCACGAGGCTTCGATGATGTTGGTAGAAACGCCGGTGGTGCTCCACGTCTGCTCGCCGTCCTCCGACTCCACGATCACGCGTACTTTGGCGGCGGTGCCTTCACGCACGTTCACCACACGCACCTTGTAGTCGGTGAGGCGAATCTGCGCGAGCTCAGGGTAGAACTCCAGCAGGGCTTTGCGAAGCGCACTGTCCAGCGCATGAACTGGCCCGTTCCCCTCGGCGACGGTCAGCATCTCGCGTCCGTCCACTGCCACCTTTACCGTCGCCTCGGTGATCACCTCGCCCTTGTCGCCACGCTTCTCCACGATCACCCGAAAGCCTTTCAGCTCGAACAGCTTGCGGTATCGCCCCGTCTGTTGCATCAGCAGGAGCTCGAACGAGGCTTCGGCTGCCTCAAACGAATAGCCTTCGTTCTCGAGGTGGGCGACCTTCTGAAGCACCCGGCGCACCTCCGGGGTGTTTTTGTCCAGCTGTAAGCCCAGTCGCTGGGCGTGATGTGCCACGGTGGCTCCGCCAGCCAGCTCCGAGACCAGGATACGTCGCGCGTTACCCACCGCCGACGGGGGAATGTGCTCGTAGGTGCGCTCCTGTTTCAACACGGCGTCCACATGCACACCGCCCTTGTGCGCGAAGGCACTGCGCCCCACGTAGGGCATTCGGTGGTTATGCGGCATGTTGGCAATCTCGTCGATATACCCCGACAGCGCGGTGAGATGCTGGAGCGAGCCCGGCTTCAAACAGTCGTAGCCCATCTTCAGCACCAGAGCAGGGATGATGGAGCACAGGTTGGCGTTGCCCGTGCGCTCGCCGTAGCCGTTGATGGTGCCTTGCACATGCATCGCCCCGTGCTGGACGGCTATCAGGCTGTTCGCCACGGCGCATTCGCTGTCGTTGTGCGTGTGGATGCCCAGGGGCGTGTGCACCTGCGCTTTTACTTCGTCCATGATGTGCGCGATCTCCATGGGCAAAGTGCCGCCATTGGTATCACACAGCACGAGGATGTCCGCGCCCGCTTCCTCTGCGGCACGTAGCGTCTTGATAGCGTATTCCGGGTTGTGCTTGTAGCCATCGAAGAAATGTTCGGCGTCGTAGATGACTTGGGGCACGCGCGCCTTCAGGAACCTGACGGAGTCGTAGATCATCTCCAGGTTCTGCTGAAGAGATACTTTCAGCGCGTGAGTGACGTGCATGTCCCAGCTTTTGCCGAAGATGGTCACAACCGGCGTCTCGCACGCCACCAGCGCCTGCAGGTTCTCGTCCTCTTCTGCCCTCAGCTTGGCGCGGCGTGTGCTCCCGAAAGCGGCAAGCTTTGCGTGGGACAGCTTCAGCGCGCGTGCCCGCTGGAAGAATTCGGTATCTTTGGGGTTGGAGGCGGGCCAGCCCCCCTCGATGTAGTCCACACCGAACTCATCCAGCCTTTGGGCGATTTTGAGTTTGTCCTCTACGGTGAAATTGACCCCTTCGCCCTGGGAGCCGTCTCGTAGTGTGGTGTCGTAGATTTCAATGCGTCGTTTTTGCATTCGAGGAACCTCCTGATGATGACTTCCACTTGCAGGTTAACGGATTGCCTGTGTTGAAGAGAGAGGATACACCGGATACCAACGGCAGGTGTAGAGGCGCAAGGTGGCCATGAAGGCAGACATCCCTGGTGACAAGAACAATCGCCGTCAGACGCAGGCGTACCGCAAAATCCCCCGTCTCATTGTGGTCAATGAGGATAGCGTTTCCCAAGCCGCTCTGAGCGGGTGTGCCGGGTGGGGGTTCTACCACCGGGGCGACGGCAGTACCTACAAGCGACACCGCATGGACTGGACGGCTCTGACCTGTGGACGATGCGGTACCCGTCCCTGCCGTTTTCAGACCGTTCCTTTCGATTGGCCCATCAACCACGAACATCAGCCTGCCTTCCTCCAGAAGATCAGAGAGATTACCGGAGGCGGTGCGTGAGCGTCTTCCAGGTCTTCTGGCAAGTGATTTTTCCTGTCTTCTTCATTATTCTGGTAGGCGCGCTGTTGGAGCGCGCCCTAACTTTGGACATCTCCACGCTAACCCGCATCAACTTCTACGCCTTCGTGCCCGCGCTGGTCTTCGTTAAAATGTTACAGGCGGACCTGAGCCTGCTGACAATGGGCAGTATCGCCCTGTTTGTGATTTTGCACAGCGCATTACTGATGGGGCTGGCGGTGCTCCTCTACCGGCATCCTGTATTCGCCCCTTATCGCAAAGTGCTCCACCTCGCCGCGCTGTTGACCAACGCCGGCAACTATGGCATCCCGTTTGTCCTGCTTGCCTTCGGCGACCGCTATGCCAGCGTCAGTGCGGTCATCTTTCTGCTACAGAACCTGATGACCTTCACTGTAGGCATTCTGCTGATGGAGAGCGGGCAGACCCATCGGGTGCATCTCCTGCGCTCCATCATCCGCCTGCCTGTTCTCTACGCTCTCACCGTTGCGCTGTTGCTCAACGCGCTATCGCTACACCTGCCCCGTCCGTTGATGATACCGCTGGACTACATGGCGAATGCACTGGTGCCTGTTGCCCTGCTCACTCTGGGCACGCAGATCGGCAGAGGCATCGCACGCCCCCCGCTTGGGCTACTGGCGGTCCCCATCGCTTTGAGGCTGGTTGTCGCGCCCATGCTTGCTTTGGCTCTGCTGCCCCTGTTTGGGCTACCTGCCGACATGGGCAAGGTACTGGTCGCCACGGCGGGCTTGCCCATCGCTGTCAATGTGTTTATCCTGTCCGCCCAGTATCGCACCCAGGAAGCGTTTGCCTCGCAGGTCGTCACGCTTTCCACCCTGTTGAGTGCCGTCACGCAGTCGGTCTGGCTATCGGCGCTGAAATAGCCACCCTCACAGCGCGGACTCACCGCGTTCCCCGGTGCGAATGCGGATAACCTCTTCCACCTCCGAGACGAATATCTTGCCGTCGCCGATTTCGCCAGTGCGCGCGGACTCGGCGATCACCTGCACCACCTCTTCCGCTCGGTCATCGGGCACGACGACCTCCAGCTTCAGCTTGGGCAGGAAGTTGATGGTGTAGGTGTTGCCGCGGTACTTCTCGGTACGCCCACGCTGGCGACCGTAGCCGCGCACGTCGGTCACCGTCAGCCCGGTGATGCCGATCTCCTCCAGCGCTTCCTTCACCTCGTCGATTTTGATAGGACGGATGATGCACTCGATCTTTTTCATGCTCTCTCGCCTCACAAGTGTCTCAACACGGCGTCAGTCATCTCGATTGTACCCGCTTTGTAGCATCCTTCCTGCCAGATGTCGGCGGTGCGGTAGCCTTCGAGTAGGGCAGAGTTCACCGCCTGCTCGATGCGCTGTGCCGGTTCGTCCAGACCAAAGCTGTACCGTAGCATCATCGCTACCGACAGAATGGTCGCCAGAGGGTTCGCTACGCCCTGCCCGGCGATGTCTGGCGCGGAACCGTGCACCGGCTCGTAGAGCCCAAATGCCCCTTCGCCCAGACTGGCTGAGGGTAACATGCCCAGACTGCCCGTGAGCATCGCGGATTCATCGCTGAGGATGTCGCCGAACATGTTCTCGGTGAGGATAACGTCGAACTGGCGCGGGTTGCGAATCAACTGCATCGCCGCGTTGTCCACCAGCATATGCTGAATCTCCACGTCCGGATACTGCTGGGCCACCCGCGTGACCACCTCGCGCCACAGGCGGGAGGTCTCCAGCACGTTTGCCTTGTCTACCGAGGTTACCTTCCCGCGTCTGCCCCGCGCGGCGCGAAACGCCACATGCGCGATGCGTTCCACCTCCGCCTCGGTGTAGATGCTCGTGTCGACCGCGGTGCGCCCGCCATCGCGTCGCTCCTTCGGCTGACCGAAGTAGATACCGCCCGTCAGCTCGCGCACCACGAGGATGTCCAGTATGTCCCCCAGCACCTCACGCTTCAGCGGCGAGGCATCCGCCAGCGCAGGGAAGAGCAGGGCAGGGCGCAGGTTGGCGTAGAGCCCCAGCTCCTTGCGCAGGGGCAGTAACGCGCCTGCCTCAGGGCGCAGAGCGGGAGGAAGGTTATCCCATTTGGGACCGCCCACCGCACCGAACAGTACGGCGTCGGATTGTCGGCACAGTTCCAGTGTCTCGCGAGGTAGGGGATGCCCAGTAGCATCGTACGCCGTTCCCCCCACGAGCGCCTCGTGATATTCAAACTGTAGGTGATAGATGCGGGCGATACGCTCCAGCACCCGCAACGCCTGGGAGATGATTTCAGCACCGATGCCGTCGCCCGGCAGGACGGCAATTCGCTTTCTCACCTTGGGGACCTCCTGTGTTGCCTTGTTCGCGTCAAACCAGAGATAGGATGGAGAATCAAGGGATGCAAGATGCAGAGCCAAGCCCGACACCGCAAGGCGTCAAATATCAACCTCCGTGTCGGCTTCGGTGGTAGCAGACCAGTTGCACGGCAGAAGGAGACGCGGTCGCGTGGGCGGCTTGGTCGCAAACACGAAACCGCGTCGCAATCGGCAATCTGCCCCTTCTCGTGAGAACCGCAGGGCGCGCATGGTCTACGAGGTCTCCTCTGGCATGTAATCGCGCGACACCGTTACCTCATCATAGTCCGGCATTCGGTCGGTGCGTGCGATGTGTGGAGCCATCTCGCGCAGGTCAAAGTAGTTGCGTCCCACCACGTTGCGCAGTTCGCGGGCGGTCATATCGGGATGGGCAACCACCGCCACACGCTTACCTTTGCAACGCAGAAGCTCCAGCGCGCGCTCGAAATCGCCATCTCCGCTCATCAGCACGCACATGTCGAACAGGTTCAGCGTGTTGAACATGTCGATAACCAGTTCAACATCCAGATTCGCCTTCTCGACAATCTCCCCCGTGGTATCATCGATGACCTGCTTAATGTTCTTGGTGCGCACGATATAGCCGGAATACATCAGGTACTCGTGAAACCGAATATCTCTTGCGAGCGTGGCGCTGTCTGCGCCGGTATAATAGTACGCCTCACTGATGATATTGCCCTGTGCTGGTCCAAAATAGTGAAGCACTTTTCGGAAGTCGATGAACCAGCCCAATCGTTTCTGGGCGTAGTACATGTTCGCCCCGTCCACAAAAATGCTCACGCGAAGGGGAGGCTGACGTATCAAGATGCCCCGGTCGTACTTCCATGTGTCGCGTGAGTACATAGCTCCTCCTTTCAATGTGCGTGTGGTTTCGCGTGTTCTTTTCCTTTTTAGGCACGGATGACCTGTATTCCTGCATCTGGGGCAGGGTGTTGGCTTCTTTCTGGTTCCGGTATTGCTGTAGGCTCTGTTCGATGGCTTCCCGTGCCTGTTTCAGCCGGTCCTGCGTATACCGCTGTCGTTCTTCCCGGGCGGGGAACGCCAGTCCGCGCGCCGTGCCGATGCCCAGAGATAACAGCGCATACACCAGCCACAGGCGACCATAGAACAGCGAGCCCTCTACCCACAGAGGCAGGGGGATGAGCAGGCTGAACAGGTAGAGCGTGGTCATCCAGCGCGTCCATTCCGCACGCAGGGAGACGCCTATCCGGTTCGCGATGCCGTGACCCACGATGCCGCCGAGGAAAAACAGCCCCATCGACGGCAGGTACACCTGCATCATCCCCACAACCGTCTGCCAGTAGTCCATGCTACACATGCTCCAGTTCTTCTTCGCCGATCGTGGCACGCCGCACGCCTGAGCGTCGGTCCAGCAGTTTGTTCAGTGCCTGCACGTACGCCTTGGCGCTAGCGACCACGATGTCGGTGGCAGAGCCTCTGCCGGTGAACACATCGCCTTCCTGTCCGCGCACGCGCACGGTAACCTCCGCCATAGCGTCGATGCCTTCGGTAACCGCCTGCATGGTGAACTCCAGCAGTTCGTTTGGCGCCTGCACGATGTTGTTGATCGCGCTGTAGGCGGCGTCTACGGGTCCCGTGCCGGTGGCAGTGGCGACGTGTTCCTCACCGTTGACGTGGCGCAGTTTGACCGTGGCGGTCGGCACTACCTTGTCGCCTGCCAGCGCCTGCACGTGTAGCAGCTCGTAGGTCTGCACGACGGTAGACGCGGCGTCGGCAACGAGCAACTCCAGGTCCTCATCGTACACCTGCTTCTTCTTGTCTGCCAGCTCCAGGAACTTCTCGTAAATGCGCTCGAACTGCTGGTTGTCGAAGCGGTATCCCAACTCCTCGAGGCGGTGGCGCACGCCGTGCCGTCCACTGCGCGCAGTGAGGATGATCTTGCTTTCGGTGATGCCCACCGAGCGCGGGTCGATGATCTCGTAGGTCGTGCGTTCCTTCAGCACGCCGTCCTGGTGGATGCCCGACGAGTGAGCGAAAGCGTTCGCGCCGACGATGGCTTTGTTCGGGGGCACCAGAATGCCCGTCAAAGTGCTGACCAGACGGCTCGTCTTGTAGATTTCGGTGGTGTTGATGCCCGTGTACATGTCCTTGAACACGTCTTTGCGGGTATGGATCGCCATGACTACCTCTTCCAAGGAGGTATTGCCGGCGCGCTCGCCGATGCCGTTGATGGTTACCTCCACCTGACGTGCTCCGTTGAGCACCCCAGCCAGCGTGTTCGCCGTCGCCATGCCCAGGTCATCGTGGCAGTGCACCGACACGATAGCTTTGTCGATATTGGGCACGTTGTTCATGATTCCGCGTATCAGCGCGCCGAACTCTTCAGGCACAGTATAGCCTGTGGTATCGGGCACGTTGATGACGCTTGCGCCTGCGTCGATCACCGCCTCGATAACGCGGTAGATGTATTCAGGGTCGGCACGTCCGGCGTCCTCCAGGAAGTACTCCACCTCGTCTACGAACCGTCGGGCGAACTTGACCGCCTCCACGCCGCGCTGTAGCGCCTCTTCGCGCGACATCCGCAGTTTATATTTCAAGTGGATGTCCGATACACCCAGACCGGTGTGGATGCGCGGACGTTTGGCAGGCTTGAGCGCCTCGGCGGCGACCTCGATGTCCTTGTGCACCGCGCGGGTCAGCCCGCACACCGCCGCGTTGTGCACGATTTTGCTCACCTCCTGCACGGCTCGGAAGTCACCCGGCGAGGAGATGGGGAAGCCCGCTTCGATCACGTCTACCCCCAGCCGTTCCAGTTGCCGGGCGATTTCGATCTTCTCCTCCACGTTCAAGGAGGCGCCCGGAGATTGTTCGCCGTCGCGCAGGGTCGTATCGAAAACGAAGATGCGTACCCCGTCGCTACTCATACAGCATCACCTGTCCTTTTACTTTTGTAGGTCTTCTGGTTTCACCGCCGGCTTTTTCAGCCAGGGCATCATCGCACGCAGTTGCCGCCCCACCTGCTCGATGGGATGGTTCTCGTCTGCACTGGCAAGAGCGCGAAAGACGGGACGGTTGGCGCGGTTCTCCAGAATCCACTCTTTGGCGAACTGCCCCGTCTGTATCTCCTTCAGGATCTTTTGCATCTCCGCCCGTACCGCCTCGTTGATGATGCGTGGACCACGGGTCATATCGCCATACTGCGCGGTGTCGGAGATCGAGTAGCGCATGCCAGTGATGCCCGATTCGTACATCAGGTCCACGATGAGCTTCAGCTCGTGCAGGCATTCGAAGTATGCCACCTCCGGCTGGTAGCCGGCAGAAACCAGCGTTTCGAAAGCGGCTTTGACCAGTGCCGTCGTTCCCCCGCACAGCACCACCTGCTCGCCGAAGAGGTCGGTTTCGGTCTCCTCTTGGAAGGTGGTCTCAATCACGCCCGCCCGGGTTCCCCCCAGCGCTTTGGCATAAGCCAGCGCAAGGTCGCGCGCTTTGCCGGTCGCATCCTGATGCACAGCGATGAGGCAAGGGGTGCCCACACCCTCGGTGTACATGCGCCGCACGAGGTGCCCCGGTCCTTTCGGAGCCACCATAAACACGTCCACCGTCTTCGGGGGGATGATCTGGTGGAAGTGAATGTTGAACCCGTGCGCGAAGGCAAGCGCGCTACTCTCCTTCAGGTTAGGCGCGATCTGGCTCTCGTACAGCGCGGACTGGAACTCATCGTTCACCAGAATCATGAGGATGTCCGCACGGCGGGTGGCTTCGTCTACTTCGTACACCTCGAAGCCGTCTGCCTGCGCTTTACTCCATGACTTGCCCGGTCGTAGACCCACAATGACCTTCACACCGCTATCACGCAGGTTTTGTGCGTGTGCGTGCCCCTGGCTTCCATAGCCAACGACAGCGATCGTTTTCCCTTCTAGAACGCTCAGGTCGGCGTCTGCATCATAGTACACGCGTGCCATGTTATTCCTCCTCCTGATAAGACCCACCGGTTTCTCGCGAGCGCGACAGCTGGCGCAAAGCCAGCATGGCCAGCCCCGTGCCTATCGGTATCCACAGCCGTTTGCGCAGAGTCTTGAAGACTTTATAACCTGCCCATGCCACGAGGGCGCCAAACAGAACCCCTCCCACTGGGGTCATCTCAACGTCCATATGTAGTTCCGACTTGCCGTCACTCGCCTGGCGTCTGACGACGGCTCGTACCAGTTGCATAGGAGATGTCCCTCCGTCTTGTGCGAAGTGCGACCACGTAGCCCGCGATGGCGCCGACCGCGACGAACAGCACAAGGTTCACCAGCAGATTGCGCACGGTGTCCAGCCCCAGGCGGTTGGTGATGGCATTGTAGACGCGCCAGAGTAGCCAGTTGGCGGTGAGGAGCAGTCCCCACAGCAAGCCGACCATGGCTCGCCTGCCTCTTGCCCAGCCGATGCCCGCCCCTACGAGGGGACCTGCGATTGCCAGCGCAGCGAACACCGCCTCGACCTGTTCTGTGGTAACGATCTCCTGCACCGCCTTCCTCCTGGGCTATGCGGTTTTGGAACCGCGTGCCATCGCGATGACGCCGGTGCGTGCCATCTCGCGGATGCCGTAGGGCGCCATCAGACGGGCGAAGGCGTCGATCTTCTCCGGTGCGCCCGTGAGTTCAATCAGGAACGTCCGTTCGCCCACGTCAACCACGCGCCCGCGGAACACCTCCGCCAACTGCAAGATCTCCGAGCGGTCCTTCGGCTCGGCGTTGACCTTGATGAGCGCGAGCTCCCGTTCTACCGCCGCGTGCTCGATGTAGTCCACCACGCGGATGACCTCTATCAGCTTGTTGAGCTGCTTGGTGATCTGCTCAATCACCCGGTCATCACCCCGCGCCACAATGGTCATCCGCGAGACATCTGGGTTTTCGGTGACCGATACCGCCAGCGATTCGATGTTGAACCCTCGCCTAGCGAACAGCCCTGCCACCCGCGCGAGCACACCCGGATGGTTCTGCACCAGCGCGGTGATCGTATGCTGGTGTTCTCTACCGTTGTCCGTTATCCCTGCCATGGCGTTTGCACTCCCTTATTACTGCCTGGTCGGCTGTTCCACGAACTGTTTGAGGATTTCGTCCTGCTCGGCGAACGACCACTCTTCGCCGTCGGTGTCCACCGTTGCCCGCAACTGCTCCAGGTCCTTGCGAAGCATCATCTGCTCGATGCTCTGCCCGGACGGAATCATCGGGTAGACGTTCTCCTCGGTGGGCACCACGAAGTCGATGATTACCGGTTTCTTCTTCTGGCTCAGCGCCTCGCGCATCGCCGGCTCCACGTCCTCAGCGCGGGTCACACGCATCCCGATAGCTCCGTAGGCTTCCGCCAGTTTCACGAAGTCGGGCGAGGCTTGCAGGTCCACCTCACTGTAGCGCTCGCTCCAGAACAGCTCCTGCCACTGGCGCACCATGCCCAGCGAGCGGTTGTTGATGATCGCCACGATGATGGGCAGTTCGTACACCACCGCTGTCATCAGCTCCTGCACCGTCATCTGGAAGGAGCCGTCGCCGTCGATGCACACCACCTTCTCGTGGGGGAAGGCGAGCTGCACCCCGATGGCAGCGGGCATGCCGAAGCCCATTGTGCCTAGCCCACCGGAGGTGATGAACTGCCGCGGTCGCTTCACCTTGTAGTACTGTGCTGCCCACATCTGATGCTGTCCCACGCCGGTGGTCACGATGGCATTGCCCTCGGTCACACGCCAGATCTCGTCGATAACGAACTCGGCGTGCATCTGCCCGTCCTTCGGGTAGATCAGCGGGAAGCGTCGCTTCCACTCCATAATCTGGCGGTTCCACTCGGTCGCGGGGCGCGGTTCCACGTACTTCAGCAGTTCCCGAAGCACGGTCTTCACGTCACCCACAATCGGGATATCGCAGTGTACCACCTTGCCGATCTCGGCAGGGTCAATGTCGATGTGGATGACCTTCGCGTACTTGGCGAACTGGTCCAGCTTGCCAGTCACGCGGTCATCGAATCGCGCGCCCACGGCGATCAGCAGGTCGCAGTTGTGCACCGCGTGGTTGGCGTAGGCGGTGCCGTGCATCCCCAGCATCCCCAGGCTGTTGGGGTGGTTCTCGTCGATGGCGCCTTTGCCCATCAGCGTGGTGGTGACCAGGATGTTGGTGCGCTCGGAGAGCTCGGTCACCTCCGCCTGCGCGCCCGACTGCACTGCGCCTCCACCCACGTACAGCACCGGACGTTTCGCCTCTTTAATCGCTTGCGCAGCTTTGCGAATCTGCATCTCGTGCCCTTTGTAGACCGGGCGGTAGGACGGAATATCCACGTTCCGGTTGTACTGCGAAGGGTCCCACTCGATCTTGCCAAGGCTTACGTCCAGAGGGATGTCTACAAGCACAGGTCCGGGGCGTCCTGACCGTGCGATGTAGAAGGCTTCGGCGATGACGCGCGGGATGTCTTCCGTGCGCCGCAGGAG
Organism: Armatimonadota bacterium; assembly: GCA_040289885.1. GTDB lineage: Bacteria > Armatimonadota > HRBIN16 > HRBIN16 > HRBIN16 > HRBIN16. The sequence continues at coordinate 23,500 of PSLZ01000024.1, forward strand.
ATAGTTGTGTTTGGTGATAGGCATGGAGATACCGATGGCGTCGGTTTCCTGGAAAGCGTCTTTGCCGATGTTGGTGGTGCGCACCTGCCCCGTCAGCGCAACGATGGGGATCGAATCCATCTGCGCGGTTGCGATGCCGGTGATCAGGTTGGTTGCGCCAGGACCGCTGGTCACCAGGCACACGCCCACCTTGCCTGTGGCGCGGGCATAGCCGTCCGCCATGTGCGAGGCGCCCTGCTCGTGCCGAACAAGGATGTGCTTGATGTCCCGGTAGTCGTACAGGGCATCATAGATGGGCAAGACCGCCCCGCCCGGGTAACCGAAGAGGAACTCCACGCCTTCCTGCCTCAGACATTCCAGCAGGATCTGTGCTCCAGACATTTTTGCCATTTGGAACGGACCTCCCTCTGTGTAGCCTTAGTATCCAAAAAGCCTCTCATCCCCCAAGGGACGAGAGGCTGGATGACCTCACGTGGTACCACCCTTGTTGCTCGCGCCATCGGGCGGATACAGTAAACCGTGTACATGATCGGCTGCGCGAGCCACTCTACGCGCGATATCGGGCGCACCCGGAGAGACCTACTCGCAGGGGGAGCCTTCTTTCAGCCTCTCTGCTCCGAGGCGAGTTTCGGCAGGGGTGTCTACTGCCTCGCACCAACCGGCAGCTCTCTGAAAGTCCACCCTCTGCCTACTACTCCTCTTCAACGCGTTACCGGTATCTGGTTGTCGAATCCATTATTGCGATTGGTGCGTAGTTTATACCATATACGCCGAAGGTTTGTCAAGCCTTCAGAGCAGTGTTTCGAAAAAAATACATCGCCAAAGCCAATCAGCCCGCCAAACGGCGGGCCGGTGGAATACGGAGGCTTGCGCAGGCGGGAACTAGCCAGCACGGCGACGCCGTACCGAATAACCTAGTAACCCAGCGATGCCAGTGCCAAGAGCCAGAAGCCCACCCGGTTCAGGCACCGGTATCAGGCTGAGCGTCAGTAGATACTGAATGTTCTGCGAGTGCGTCCCGTTGAACGGAATACCATCGTCCCCCAGGAACGTGGAACCAACATCGGGAAATCCGCTGACTGCCACTCGCCAGCCGCCATTGCTGGAGATGACACCAGCCAGCACGTTGGGGGCGTAAAGGTCATACGCGACGAGATTCGCCGAGGGGGCGAATATACCCAGTGCGCTGGAGCTGCTCGGCGAACCGGGCACGATCACCAACTGAGCGGCGAAGAAATCCCCCGCCAGCAGGGGAACCTCAAAGTAGTCCACATCCCCAGGCGTGACCGACCCCCGAATGCTAACGGAGCCTGTTGGAGTAAACAGTCCGCGAGCAATCAACTGCGCCGTGCTAAAGGTGTTGTTGGGTTCAATTTCGGAGATCGGGCTACCTGCAAGCACCGGCATCGCGGTGACCGCACAGACTGCCGCCACTGCCAGAACCGCTTTTATCTTCCGCATCGTCCATCCTCCTTTCGTATCATATCCATTCCTGCTATAATGCAAGATTCGTACCAAAACAAGGGGTAGAGCCCTCTTTTTTCGAAAAATCCACTATTAATACCTGTTTTGTAATATTTCATCATTCTCCTCCACCCGCCTCTGCGGCTTCATAGACGAACTGGGGCTGGCGCAGGGTTTCCACTGCCTCCTTGCCCAGCCACAACGCCAACACCAAGATGACCCCCGCTATCCCCAGCAGGAGCCAGTTGCCTTGCTTCCAGAAACCAGACATGCTCCATACCAGCGTGCTGACCGTCACCACTAGCATGAACGCCATCGGCGCCGCCGTGTACACCGCGGGCCGCCCCAACGCGTGCAGATAGAGGGATACCACCAGTAGCGACAGCCCTGCCAGCAGCTGGTTAGAAGTGCCAAACAACTGCCACAAGATGGAGCCCAGAGGCTTCAGTTGACCGGTTACAGGGTCAGGAGAACGCATGAGCGCGAATCCGCCAATGAACCCCACCGCGATAGCTGTGGCTATCACCGGTTGCTGGAGCACCGACACCCGCCATGCGCCTCCCAGTTCCTGAATGTTGTATCGGATGAGCCGGGTGCCACTGTCCAACGTGGTGAGCGCGAAGCCCACCGCAACCGTCGCCACGAACACTTTTGCCAGCTCCAGCGGAACCCCACTGAGGGCAACGATGACGCCTGCGCCATGCACGAAGTTCGCCAGGGCGTGGGTGCCGGCCATCTTCCAGTCGGCATAGCGGGTGGACCACTCCGCAAACGATCCCAGGCCTGCGGACACGCCGATCAGTGCCAGCGTTGCCAACAGTCCTTCCGTCAGCATGCCCCCGAAGGCGATGGGTTTGGCGTGGCTCTCGCGTGCGAGCTGTTTGGATGTGGTGCCGGATGCCACCAGCGCATGAAACCCCGACACCGCTCCGCACGCCACGGTGATGAACAGCATGGGGAACAATGGCTGTAAAGGCGTGGCGGAGGTATTGACCGCAGGCGCAGTGATGCACGGGTTGCCCACGATGGTGCCAACGAATAACAGCAACATGCCCAGATACAGCTGGAAGGAGTTCACGTAGTCCCTCGGCTGAAGCAGGAGCCACACTGGCAATACCGAGGCTGTAAAGGCGTACGCCATCAACGCATACGTCCAGCGTTCCGGCGTCAGGGTGACGCCTCCGATGTCGGTGATAGGTACTTGCGCGCCGACCCACACGAAGATCAGGCTGGCGATGGCCGCCACCGTTGTCACGGGTGCTAGCGCCATACGCAGGCGATAGTGCGCCACGCCGACCACGAGCGCAATCAGGATAAGCGCGACGCTAGGAAGCACTGCCTGCGGCACGTGTCCCCCTTCCGCGGAGCCTGCACCGGGTGAGAAGAGTACGGAGATATTGACCACGAACACACCCATTGCCAGCGACAGCGCGAGGATAGCGAACAACAGGAACAGGATTCGCGCCCGATGCCCGATCACGTCGGCGGTGACGTCCGCGATGGAGCGTGCGCGGTTGCGCACCGAAGCGACCAGACAGCCCAGCCCATGTCGTGCTCCGCGCCCACGAAGATACTACCTATCACGATCCACAGCAGGGCGGGGAGCCAACCCCAGATGACCGCTATCGCGGGGCCCAGTAGCGGCCCCAGCCCCGCAATGGAGGCGAAATGGTGCCCAAACAGCACCGGTACAGGAGTTGGCACGTAGTCCACATCATCGCGCTGGGTGTGGGCAGGCGTCGGGTCGTCGTCGTTCAATCGGAAGACCTGTTTCGCCAGAAAAGTGCCGTACCAACGATAGGCGAGCCCCAGCACCAGTGTCACGAAAAGCACAATCCATACTGCTTGCAAACCGTTGTCACCTTCCTTGATCAAAGATATTGCACGAACCGGTTGTGATCATCCACCAGAATGATGCGTGGCGTCACCGGTTCGTCGGTCAAGGCAAAGGCAGCAATGATAATCTTTTGTCCCACAGCCACTCTCAGTGCGGCCGCACCGTTGATACAGATGACCCCACTGCCCGGCTCGCCGGCGATCGCATAGGTGACGAATCGCTCGCCGTTGGTCAGGTTCCACACGTGCACCAGCTCGCCGGGCAGGAGGTCCACCCGTTCCATCAGGTCGGCATCGATGGTAATACTGCCAATATAGTCTACATTGGCTTCGGTAATGGTAGCACGATGAATCTTGCTCTTCAGCACCTGCCGGAGAAGCATCGGCTAGTGTCCCCCCGTCATTCCCGGAACCGGTTTGGTGCGGGGCTTGCCACGCCGTTTGCCCGCCGCTTCTGGTGTGCCAGCAGGCTCCTGTATCCTAAGCGGCGCTTCCGCAAACCGCCGGCGCATGGCGATGCCACCGCCTAGCATCATCAGCATCGTGCCCAGCCACACCAGGTTGATGAGCGGCTTGAGCTTGACCTCTACCGGCACGATGATGTGGTCTGGCATCGTGGTCTGTCCGGGCATCCCGAAGAAGTGCAGCACCACCTGCCGCTCGTTGGCGTTGATCTCGTCCGGGAAGATGGCGACCTCGCCTCCCCCGGGCAGTTTCGCAGGCTTCCAGCCCCTGCCAAGCACCGCCACCGGAACCAGTTCCGTCTTCTTGCCCCTATATTCTACATCGAGCACCGCGCCAATGCTCATGTCCGGTCCGCCCATTGTACCCTGAATCTGAAAGTTCTTGAAGTGAACGGTGTAATCGCCCATTTTCTTCGTTTCGCCGCGTCGGATGGGTAGGGTTTTGCCAGGGTCCTGCATCCGCTCGATGACGCCCGCGCCATCACTGCCGATGGCGATGTACATGTCGTACAGGGCGTGCTTGTAGATGTAAGGCTCCGCCACACGCCGCGGCTGCATGGGGTTGTGCGTGTCAAAGTAATACACGGGGCGTGCCTCGAAGCTTGTGCCGCCGTTTAGGCTCTCGAACTTCAGGCGCACAGCGTTATCCTTGCCCATCTCCTCGTCGGGGTGGGTCATGCCTGCATAGCGCACCCGAAAGCCGAACATCTCAGCGGTCATGCCGTTGGTCAACACCGCCTCTGCCTTCTGCTCGTAGAACGCACTGGCGGCTGCACCAAGCAGAACCAGCCCCACGCCTACATGCGTCAGGTATCCGCCCATGCTCATCGGACTGCGCTGGGCAAGTCGCCACACCAGCATCGCGTTGGAGAGGGTGGCGAACACCGCCAACAGCATCAGGACGAACACCCCGACCGCGGTGGGTAAGCGCAGGAAGTAGGAGACGAACGCCACTGCCAAACCGATGACCAGCGTGGCGTACCAGGGTGCGGAGATGCGCTGGATAAAGGCATCGGTATTCTCCACCTTGTGCCAGCTGAGGAAGGGCACCAGCCCCAGCAACAGCAGGAACACATAGGCAAACGGCGCATTGGCAAGGTGATAGTAGCTGACGTCCACCGCACTGCTCTGCTTGGCTATCAGGTGGGAGATGACGGGCATGGATGCGCCGATGAGCGTTAGCCCCGCGATCACCACCAGCGCGATGATGCCCAGCGAGAACGCCAGATCGCGCGACAGCACTCCCTCCGCCGTTTGCTTGGAGGGGATACTGCGCAAGCGGAACAGCCACAAGCCAAGCCCCCCAGCGGTGTAGGTGACAAACATGGCGACCACTAGTCCCAGCGCACCCTTCGCCAGTGCGTCGAAAGCGTGTACGGAGGATTCGGCGAGCGCGCCACTACGCGTCATGTAGGTTCCATAGAAGAACAGCGGCGCGCCCAGCAGAGCCATCAGCAGGTTAGAACGGTGAAGTCCGCCGCGATTGCGCTGGACCACCAGCCCATGCATCAGCCCGGTGATCACCAGCCACGGCACCAGCGAGGAGTTCTCCACAGGGTCCCAGCCCCAGAAGCCGCCCCAGCCAAGCGTCACGTATGCCCAGTAGCCCCCTAGTATCAACCCTGCACCCAGAGTAACCCAGCACAGGATGACGAACGGCATCGCGATCTGCGCCCAGCCATCCCAATCCTTCCGCAATAGCGCCGCCACTGCGATCGAGAAGGGGATAGCTAGCGCGGCGAAGCCGATGAAGATAGTTGGGGGATGTATCGCCATCCAGTAGTTTTGCAGAAGAGGGTTCAACCCCATACCCTCGGGGGGCACTTCGCTAGGCGGGTAGAGCAAGAAGGGCGACTGCTTGGTGAGTATCGCCATCAGGAAAGCGAGGATACTGCTGTAGACCGTCATCGTCAGGGGTTCGTAGCGCTGGAGGCGGCGAACGAGCAATAATCCCAACAGTGCCGTCCAGAACGCCCACAGCAGGAAACTCCCTTCCTGTCCTGCCCAGGCGGAGGAGAGCTTGTAGTACCAGGGCAGGTCACTGGAGCTAAAGTTCGCCACGTATACCACGCGGAAGTCACTGCGCATGCAAAGCGCGATGAGGATACCGAACGCCGTGACCACGCTGGCTACTGCCAATGCGTACGCCCGGCGTGCCCAGAGGAGCCATCGCTCCTGCTTGGCGGCAAGCGCAAACAGCACGGTGGCTGTGATCGCACTCGCTGTGCCCAGATAGATGACCAGCCGACCCCATTCCGCTGTGTTCATTGGGAACTCTCCTGATATTCCTGCATCTGCTTGCCCTGGTACTTGGACGGGCACTTGTACAGGATTTTTTCTGCTACAAACGCATCGCCTTCCATACGCCCGATAGCCACAATCTCGGTGGCTTGTTCGACGTTACCCTGGGCGAGTTTGGGATGCACGACAGGCAGGCGGTCGCCTTGGGCATCCTGGATGATGAACCGGGTCTGCATCTGTACGTGGTCCATCTCCAGCGAGCCCGGTACCAGCTGTCCTTTCACCTGCACCTTGCCATGGCTCTGACGCGCCTGCGCTACCGACACGTAGGGCACGATGGTCTGAATCATCGCGCGCCCCGCCATCAAAAGCCCCAGCGCGATAAAGCCGATGGCGATTAGATAGGCTTTTTTCATGAGTGACCTCCCTCGTCCAGCCGTTTTTCCAGCGAACGCAAGCGCATGTCCAGCCAGAAGAGGTAGCCAAATATCCCCGCCCATATCAGCAGGGGAGTGAGCATGTATACGAACAGTGGGTTCATCGCTTTGCTCCTGTCAACGTCGTTTCGGGTTCGCGGGACATCTGCTGGCGCAGACGTGTTTCCGCGATCTCCACGCGCAGGCGTAGCCGAAACATCCACACGAAAACCGCCAGCAGTCCTGCAAAGAAACTCCACAACGTCAGCCGATACATAGGGTCCAGCCCCGACCGTGAGAACAAGGTGTTGGAAGGATGCAGAGATTCGACGATTCGGGGCAGTATCCAGATGAGGAACACCATCGCGGGAAAAGCCAGCAGGGCGTAAGCCGCCGAGAGGCGCGCCCGCTTCGTCCGCTCTTCCACCGCACCCCGTAGGACAAAATACGCCGCATAGACCAGCATCAGCATCACGATAGAGGTCTCGCGCGGGTCCCAGTTCCACGCACTGCCCCACTGCTCCAGCGCGAACAGCGAACCCGTTACCGTTGCCAGCACGGCGAACAGCATTCCCAGCTCGGCGGCGATGTTCGCTTTGGCATCTGTCAGCGGCTCGCGCGTGCGCAGGTAGCCCCAGGAATAGGCCGCGTTTAACAAGAACGCCACAAAGGTGAGTATCGCGCAGGGAACGTGAAACACAACAATGCGGGCGGCTTCGGGACTGCGGAACCCCTGAGCCGGCGGAAGCCACAGAAAAGCAACCGCTATCACCCCGGCAATCCAGACACCCGTCAGCGCTTTGGCGATATTGCTCATGTCACTCGCTCCAGATATGTTCAAACACCAGCAGAGACGCCGGTACGATCACCAGCATGAAGCCGGTCAGTACCTGCAGGTCGCCCGTTGCCACCCGCCAGCCGTTCTCGCTCACCCACGCCGCTTTGGTGGCGTGAATGGCGACCAGCAGGGGAGGCAGTGCCACTGGAAACGCCAGCACACCGAACAGTGCGCCCCGCGTGGTAGCCTTGGCGACGATCGCACCGACCGCCGTTGTAGCACATGCCAGCGCCATACTGCCCAGCACGACGACCACCACAAACAGGTTCCAGTGGCGCACGGGTGCCTCCAGCAACAACAGATACAACGGCACCGTCACCGCACACAGCAGACACATCAGCACCGTGTTAAACGCCAGTTTCCCCACAAAGACGCCCGCCGGTGAGACGGTCAACCTCAAGGCATCCGCCGTGCGAGTCTCCTCTTCCACCACAAACACGCGCGACAAGCCCGCTACCGCCGCGAAGAACAAGATCACCCACAGCAAAGACGCTTTCACTTCGGCGGGCACGCCCGACGGCGGCTCGAGCGCAAAGCCCGACGCTACCACTGAGGTGAACGCGAACAGAACGACCGCACCCAGCGCCACCCGCGTGCGCAGTTCCACCAGCCAGTCCTTGGCAAAGACGGCAATCGCCTCACGCGCCCAGCCGGATGAGCGGCTCACCGTAGTCCATCTCCCGGGTATCGTTCGTAGCGACGATGACGATGCCATCCTTCATCTGCTCGCGAATGATATGGCGCACGAACCCCATCCCCGCTTCATCCAGGTTACTGCCCGGCTCATCCAGCAGGAGCACTGGCGGGCGATGCACCAGCGCGGTCAGCACTTTCAACCGCTGTACCATGCCGGTGGAGAAGGTGGCGATGGGGTCATGCGCCTGCGCACGCAGTTGCACCTGTTCCAGCAAACTCAGCAGGTCGTTATCCTGCACCGGCAATCCCCGCGCTCGAGCAAAGAAGCGCAGGTTTTCCAGGGCGGTCAGCGGACGATACAGCGCCATATCAGGGGCGACCATCCCTACCGCCTGCCGTCTCTGCTGGGCGGTCAACCGTTCTCCATTGTGAAGGTACACCACTTCGCCGTCCGTCGGCGTCAGAAGCCCTGCAATCAGCTTCAGCAGGGTGCTTTTGCCGCTACCGTTTGGACCAAGGATTGTCCACGCTCCGGGGGCGGTCACCTTCGCCGAGATGTCCCACAGCACCGGGCGCTCGTCGTAGACCTTACCCACCCGCCGGAGCACGATCTGCCAGCTCATCGCTTCTTCGAGCAAAGTATACCCGATATTTGGGCGAAGAGAAAAGTAACCATGTTACATACCGACCTCCACCTTTGCCGGCGCGGCGAAGGGCTGATAGAGCGCGTTCAACCGCTCCGCAGGCAGGGCACCTTTGGTCAGTATCACCCGGTAGCGGAACGTCTGCTGTCCACCTGCGGGGATGGTGAAACTGCCGTCCGCGCTCGGGTTGTTCAAGAAGTCGCGCCAGCCGAACGGGTTGGCGGCGAACAGTCCGTAGTCGCGCACGTGCCAGTAGGTAGGATGGTGTGGGTTGCCGGGATGGTCGAACACCGAGATGCTGTACACCTCGCCCCCGATGTCTCCGCTGTACTGGCACCACACCGCTCGCGTGCCCCACGCCTCTTTATCACGTTTGCCCTCAGCGGTCAGGATCGCCCCTTTGCCGCGACGCAGTTCCATGCTGGTGGGGATGCGGATGCCAAACGTACCCTCTTTGGTATCGCCAAAGCGCACCGGTTGATCGCCTGCGCGGACGGTGATGGTGAAGTCGATGAGGCGCAGGTCACCCACGTCGTAGATGCTGATCTCGCGGGTGTCGGTGCAGACCACTTTGCCATCGGGCGCCCGCCACTCGTTGCGCGTCACCAGGAACGTGCCTACGCGCCCGCCGGAGATGTCGGAAAACTCACGGTGTACGATGCGCCCTTTGTTCTCCCCTTCAGCCCAAAAGTCCACTCCGTTCACATCGCCGTGCGTGAACCAGAAGGATTTCTGGTGCGGGTGGTCGGTCGATTCGCCTTCGCGCTGTTCCATGGGGAAGGCGCGGGTCATCGGCACGCCGGTTTGCGCGTGAATGGGGTAGAGAAAGGGCTTGGCGGCGCCAGAGAAGATGTACCGGGTGACCAGCTTGCCGTTGCAGGTGATCTCGAGCCCGTTGTTGCGTAGGTGTGCCTGCCACCGCGAGGGCGCGGAACAGGCTTTACCCACCTCCAACACGTACTCCCGCTTGCCGCCCGGGTGGAGCCACAGCAGTTGGCGTACGCCTTTCTCTACAAGCCGAACATCGCAAGCCACCTCGGAACGTTCGGGCAGGAGCAGAAGGCGCACGGTGTCGGTGCTCACCCGGGCGGGGAGATTGGCTGTGACCAGGGTGGGGGCATTCCCCTCGGTATGCACGCGAAGGCGAAGCACAGGGTCTGCCCCCAGCATGGTTCCGCTGGCTAAGCACACCGCCAAACAGCTGATCGGCACGATGAGCCGCATCGTGATAACTCCTCAAAAGGGGTGCTTAGAACTCTAACGTGTATCCTGCGCTAAAGAACAGCTGGTTACGCAGAATCCCTGCCTGCAGACGCAGGTTTTCGTCGTGGCTGTAGCGCAGTCCGCCGTTCAGGTTGTCGCCATCATATTCCAGAACCACACGCCAGTGCGAGTTTAAGACCCCTTCAGCACCACCGATGATCTTCTCGCGGAACAACCCCGTGCCATAGCCAGCGTGCAGGATAATCTGCGACACGGTGTCTTCTGCCTCTGGCGGGACCTTGGCACGGGTGCTCAACAGAATGTAGCCCGACCGTTCCACCGCCTTTGCGAGATCGATCACGCCCACGCTGATTTTCAAGTTCTCAAAGCCGGTGGGGATGAACTGCACCTTGGCGTTGGCGATGGTGCGGTTATCAGCATCGTCGCGGCCGAGGTAGGACACGCCCACCTCCACGAAGTTAGCGATGCCAGCGTTCACGGCTACTGTGCTCAAGTCACGCCCGAAGTGCGTGCCTACTTGAAACTTGCGTGCGCTCAGCACGTCGGCGGTGGGCACGCTGAACAGCCCCGTCGGTCCAAAGATGGTGCTGGTACGCGAGGGCAAAGTGGGTGTTTGCGCCAGCACGGGAATCGCACACACTACGCTGGCGGCAAGCATCAGCAATCGCTTCATGGAACTTCCTCCTTGCACGTTCGGTTGAGTTTGCTACTATCTTTCGTGATTCAACACAGCGACTCCTCTGCCCTTGCCGTTTAGGCTCAGCAGGGGTATTATAATAGCCAGTATGGGCAATCGAAATGGTCGGAAACAGGCTGAAGGAGAGAGAACGCGCACGGAATCGGCGGGAAGAAAGCGATTTGGCGCGCTGAAGCGGCTCAGTGGGTTCGCCGGACGAATAGCCCTGCTGGCATTGCACCGGATGGCGAAGCGCGTTCCTCTGCCTGTGCTGTACCGCGTTGGCACGTGGCTGGGGGCTCTGGCGTATCGGCTATCGCGCCGATACCGCACCGTCGCCGAGCGGAACCTACGCCTGGCGTATGGGTCTGCGCTGTCCAAGAGGGAACGCCAGCGGTTGGTCCGGCAGGTGTTCATCCACTTCGCGAAGTCGTTGATGGAGTTTCTGGTGGGGGATGGTCTTTCGCCCGAGGACATCCGGCGCATGGTAACCATCACGGGCGAGGAGCACCTGCGATGGTGTGTCCAACAGGGCAGGGGCACGCTGGTTGTGACGGCGCACTACGGGAACTGGGAGATCGCCGCGCGCTTCATCACACAGTGCCGAGGCTATCCGCTCAACGTGGTGGCGCGGGATACCGACGATTCGGTAACCACCGTGTTGGTGAACCGCATTCGGGAACAGGGCGGCTACCGCGTGTTTCCCAAAGGGCAGGCGGTACGTGCTACCCTGCAGGCGCTGAAGCGCAACGAGCTGGTTGCGCTGTTGCCCGACCAGAACGCAGGCGACGTGTTTGTGCCCTTCTTCGGGCGGTTGGCAGGAACGGTAGCGGGACCGGCACTGCTCGCCTTGCGCACGGGCGCACCTATTCTGCCCGTCTTCTGCACGCGCCAACCCGACGATACCTATCTGCTCGAAATCCTTCCGCCCTTTACCGTGCAGTCTTCTGGCGACCAGGAGCGCGACGTGACCGAGGCGATGGCACGCATCACTGCGCTTATCGAACAGCAGGTACGCAAATGTCCCTCACAGTGGTTGTGGCTACACAATCGCTGGAAAACGCGCCCGCCGGAGGAGGTTCATGCGTTTAGCACCGCGCGTTGATATGCACCAGATTGAGCGCGTGGCAATCGTGAAGCTGAGCTCCATCGGGGACGTGGTACACGCCTTGCCCGTTTCATCTGCCCTCAAACGCAGTTTCCCGCATCTGCAGATTACGTGGATTACCGAAGAGCGGTGCGCAGAGATGGTCACCGGCAATCCCTACCTGCACGAGGTATTGACCATTCCGGGCAAAGCGTGGCGGCGCGGTGTGTGGAAGCCCCGCACCTGGCGCGAGCTCCGCCAGACGGTGAGCCTTCTGCGTTCGCGCCGAATCCAGATGACAATAGACCTTCAAGGTCTGCTCAAAAGCGCGGTGGTGGCTTGGCTCACGGGCGCGCCCGTTCGCATCGGCTACTATTGGCAGCGCGAGGGAGCGGGGCTGTTCAATCGCGTGGTTCCCAAAGAGCCGACCAGTGTGCACGTCGTGCAGGAGTATCTGGACGTTGCTCGGTATCTGGGTGCGCAGACCGAGCCGGTAGAGTTTCCGCTGTACATCCCGCCAGAAGCGGACGAGCGGGTGCGTCGTCTCCTGCACGACGGAGGCATCCCTTCCGCGGAAGGTTTTATCTCTATCAACCCCTCGGCGGGACAGCCTTTCAAACGCTGGCGTACCGAGCGGTGGGCGGAGCTAATCACTCGGATTGACCAGCGGTATCATCTGCCGGTAGTGCTGGTGGGTGCAACCGCTGACCGTCCGCTGGCAGAAGACATCCGCGCCCGTACCGCTACCCCGTTCGTCGACATGGTTGGCAAAACCAACCTGAAAGAGCTGTCTGCGCTATTGCGTCGCAGTCTGCTTCACATCTGCGGGGACACCGGTTCGGCGCACCTCTCCGTCGCGCTAGGCAGACCGGTCATCGGGCTGTATGGACCCACCAACCATCGGCGTACCTCTCCATATGGGCAAGAGAACCGCATTATCACCCACCAAGATCGCTGTCCTGTGTGCACCAGCCGAAAACCGCGTCGCGAACACTCGGACTGCATGGATATGATTACGGTGCCCGAGGTGTTAGAGATGTTGGAACGCACCCTGCTGGAGGTAATGACCCATGCCTGAGCGCATTCTGATTGTCACCAAGTCCCGCTATCTGGGCGACACCATCGTGGCGATCCCGGCGATACGTGCGATAGCGACACGCTATCCGGGAGCGCACATCACTCTGCTTTCCAATCCACTGGCAAAGGAGCTTCTGCGCGGTTGTCCCTATGTGCACGAGTATCTGGCGCGGCCGGTGGTGGCGCGTCGCCGGGTGGATATGGAGATGTGGCGCGTCCTGCGCCGGAAGAAGTATGATCTGGCGGTGCTCTTCAATCGTTCGCTGAGCAGTGCAGTGCTGGCTTTCCTGGCGGGGATACCCCAGCGCGTCGGGTTCGACACCGAAGGCAGAGGCTTTCTGTTGACCAAAAAGGTGCCTTATCATCCGCCCAAGCATGAGATTCTGCATCTGCTGGACGTGGCGCAGGCGTGCGACGCCCCGGCGCAGGGCACCCACATGGAGCTGTGGATTACCTCGGAGGAGCGGTCCGCCATTCGCGAACGCCTCGCGCAGGAAGGCATTGACCTCAGCGCGCCTGTCATGGTGGTGCAACCGGGCGCAAACGACGCCTATGTGAAGCGGTGGCGTACCGAAGGGTTTATCTGGGTGGCACAGCAACTGCAGAGGGAGTACGGATTTCAAATCATCTTGCTTGGTGCCAGCAACGAGCAGGATGTTGCCGAGCAGGTAGCCGAGTCTTTCAAGGACGGCACGCTGAACATGGTGGGACGCACCACCCTGCGCGAAGCGCTGGCTCTACTGCAGGAGGTAGACCTGCTGATCGGTAACGACACAGGGATGATGCACGCAGCAGTGGCGTTCGGCACGCCAACGGTAGCCATCTTCGCGCCCCATAAGTTTCAGCGTTGGGCACACAACCACGATTGCCATCGTGCGCTAATCGTGCCTTTGCCCGAGGGAGTACGCCCCACCCACGAGGTGATCCACCAGCATCTGTTTGCCGTTCAGGAAGAGGATGTGCTGAATGCCGCGCGCGAGGTACTGAGCGTGAAGCCTCCACGCAGGAGAAACGAAACCACACAGGGGGGATCAGAGGGGTGAGTATCGCGATTAAGTTCGGAACCGACGGATGGCGCGCCGTGATGGCGCGCGAGTTCACCTTTGACAACGTGGCGATTGTGGCGCAGGCGATCGCAAACTATCTCAAAGCACAGGCAAGCGCGGAACGAGGGGTGGTTATCGGTTACGATGCGCGTCTGCTGTCCGACCTGTTCGCCGAAGCCGTAGCGGACGTGCTGACTGCCAACGGCATTCCTGCGCTGATCCCCGACAGGGACACGCCCACCCCGGTGACGGCGTACACCATTCGATGCCGCAATCTGGCAGGGGGAGTGATGCTGACCGCCTCGCACAATCCGCCACAGTACAACGGCATCAAGTTCATCCCAGAGACCTGTCACCCTGCTCTGCCGGAGACAACCGACGCCATCGAGGAGCAGATCGCTTACTGCCTTCAGCATCCGGGCACAGTGAAGCGCGACGGAAACCCCGCGCTCAAACAGACCATTGACCCCAAACCCGACTACTTCCATCACCTGCAACACCTGCTGGACACCCGCGCGCTGGCGCGGCTGAAGGTGGTGTTTGACCCGCTGTATGCCACCGGACGCGGTTACGTGGACGGCTTCTTGCGCGAAATCGGGGCGCAAGTGCAGACCATCAAGGGCGAACGCAACCCCGCTTTCGGCGGCTCTTTTCCTGACCCCAACCCGCAAAACCTTGCGCTTCTGGGTGAGCGGGTGCGTCAGACCGGGGCTCACCTGGGGCTTGCGACCGATGGCGATGCCGACCGTTTCGGCGTGGTGGATTCCGACGGCGAGATGCTCACCGCCAATCAGGTGATCGTGTTGACGCTGTGGTACCTGTTGCACAAACTCAAACCGCAGAGCGGACACGCCGTGCGCACGGTGGCGACCACGCACCAGATAGACGCGCTGGCACAGGTACACGGCAAGATCACCGTGCATGAGACGCCCGTGGGCTTCAAGTGGGTCGGAAGCACCATGGCGCGAACGGGCGCCCTGGTTGGCGGCGAAGAAAGTGGGGGACTGAGCATCATCGGGCATATCCCCGAAAAGGACGGCATCCTGGCGGACCTGCTGATGGCAGAGATGGTAGCCAGGGAGGGGTTGACCCTGAAACAGACACTGGCACAGGTGTCGGCGCAAACGGGTACGTTCGTCACCCGGCGGATTGACCTGCATGTGGAGGAGGACCAGAAAAACCGGCTGGTTGCCCGCCTCCAGCAGTCGCCCCCGGCGGAGCTGAACGGCTTGCGGGTGGCGGACGTGAGTACGCTGGACGGGGTCAAGCTGTTGTTGGATGACGGCGCGTGGGTGCTGGTGCGCCCATCGGGTACGGAGCCGCTGGTGCGGTGCTACATCGAGGCGCATGAGGAGGATGTTTTGAACTCGCTCCAGCAAGCGGTGCAGGATGTGGTACAATCCGTGTAACCTGCCTTAGGAAATCGTTAGCACTGGCGTGCCGGTGGGTTGAAGCGTTATCCGCCGGACGGTTCCGTTGGGCAGAGTAACCTGAAGGGCAGAGGCATCGGGAGCGGAGGTCAGCCATGCCAAGGTGAGTGGCTTGCCTCTGAGCCCGATGCCCCAGGCGAGCCGCCATGCTTTCGCCCGCCGACGCAAGATCAGCGCAGGCACTCGCTGTCCGGCGTTCTGCCCGATACCCAGCGCGGTAATCCACTCACAGGCGCCATCAGAGAGCAGGGAGAGCACAACCAATCCGCCGGTGTCGCGCTTGAGCACCAACTGTAGCCCCTCGTCCATGCGCCCCGAAACGGCTTCGGTGAGGTAGCGGTAGCCCGGCTTGTCGGGCGGGGTCCAGCCTTTGCCGGCGGGCTTTTCCATCCACTCCCCAAGCAGGTGCATGACCGAGTCCAGCCGGTGTGACTGACGGCACTGCACGTCGTCCAGCACCACCACTGCCTCCTCGCTCAACAGCACCAGCGCGCGCACGAAACGCACATCGGAATAGATGGCTCCTGCTTCCGCCACCACGTAGTCCGCACCCTTCGCCTGACCGTATGCCAGGCACTTGCCCTCGGTTGCCTGCTGGTCGGTTTCGTCCACCACCAGCGTATTGTGCGCCAGTGTGGTACGATACCAGCCACCGTGGATAGGCACGCCGTAGCGCGCCATGCCAGGGTCCGTGCTGAGGGAAGCACCCTCGCTGTAGAGTTCGAAGTGCAGTTTATCAGGATGCCCGTGCCCGCTGCCGTGGGGACCGTACTTTAAGCAGAGCCACGTGGCTTTCTCGCCGCGCCCTTTCGCCAGGATGGCATAGCCGGAGGCGGGGTAGTTCGCACTATGCCAAGTGATGGAGCGCGGTTTGGGCAGGCTCTCCTCGCCGAACCACAGAGCGTAGTCGTTCTCACGGTTAGCCGAAGCGAGCAGGACGAGGTAAAGCGGGTTCTTGTAGCGGGCATAAGCCAGCTCGTAAGCAGGTGCCTGTGACCGCAAGTTGACTTCGGTGCTGTCGTTGAAGGCGGGCAGGCGGAAATTGGGCATCATGAAGCGGAAGGGCGCGTCGAACATGCGCAAAAGCTCTTCCCCGTAGAGGTTGATCCCGCAGTGTCGCGCCGCTTCTGTGAGCGGCCACAGAGAGGAGAGGGTATAGAAATGATAACTCCATGCGCCCTCCCACCACATGCCGTCGGCGGTCACCCCTTGGCGCATTTGCGTCCAGTAACCGCGTTGGGAGTTATAGATTGCCTGCTGAATCAGCTCTTCGTCACCGGTCAGCAGGCCAACCAGCCCCACTGCGCTGTCCTTCCAGCACTGGATATTGTGTACGCCCATCTGGTGCGGCAGGATCACCTCGCGCACGGCGGGCTGGAAGAGTTTTTGTGTCAGCAGGTTCCGTTCCGATTCCGAAAGCACTTGCCAGATGAGGTCAGCCCCCTGTGCCATGGGGATCAACCAGACGGCTTCATCGAGGGTCTGCGGCCCTACTTTCCCCCCGCCGATTCGCGCTTCGCCGCGAATGGTGTGCAGGGGATAAGCGGCATAGCGTTCGGCATACAGACAGGCGATCTCGAGCGCTTTGTCGGCGTATCGCCGGTCGCCCGTCACCTGATAGAGGATGCCTAGGTCGCGCACCCGGTTTGCCATCTGCCCGTGCACGGTCATCAACACACAGCCGTCATAGTCCTGTTCGGGGCGAGTGGGGTCACTGCGCAGTCGCTTGTTGTCGACGGGGCAGATATGTTCCCATTGCCACTCGCCGATTCGCTTGCCGGTGCGCAGGGCGGAACCGTGTTCGGGACAGGCGTAGTAGTGGTACCAGTTTCCGCCGCGCGGCGGAAGAGCCACCGCCTCTTTGAGCCACTCTTCGGCGTGGTGCAAGAGGGTGCGCCAACGCTTTTTCGCCCATTCACAGCGTTCGATACGTTCCTTAAGCGCGCTAATGCCCTGCTGATCGAAAAGCAGGCGCGGATGCGGCGGCAATGGTCTATTGCTCAACGGTATCTCCCTCCCGCTCAGCATCCTTCGATGTCGGCTGGCGCGGTTCCTCTTTGACCGGACGGTTCCGGTCACGTATTTACGAGCGATGCTCTCCGCTCACGGCCTTCATAGATGCCTGCGTGCCTTCCTTGCGGGGCAGGAGGGGCGCCACGTCCCGAAATCCCACCAGATGTCCGCGCTCCTCATCGTACAGGTGCAGGTCGGCGAAAGCGACCTTGATGGCGTCCTTCAGGGTAAACGTGGGCGCGTTTTGCAGGAGCGGTATCTCGCGGTACGCCTTCTCCAGCAGGTAGTTGGGAATGCGCGGCGCCAGATGATGCACATGGTGGAAGCCGATGTTGCCCGTCAGCCACTGGAGCACGCGCGGCAGGCGTAGATAGGACGCCCCTTCCAGACCGGCACGCAGGAACTCCCAGCGCGGGTCGCGCTCCCAGTATGCATCCTCGAACTGGTGCTGGATGTAGAACAGGAACAGCCCTACCGCGCTCGCCACATACTGGATGGGCAGATAGACCAGCCACAGCGTTTTCCACCCAAACAGCACCACGATGGCGGTGAGATACAGTGCGATGCCGAGGTTAGTGTACATCACACTGCGCAAGAGGGCGGGTTTCTGCCGGGAGATACCCATCGGGATGCGGTAGCCCACCATAAACACCACGAACGGTCCCAGCAGGTATATCGTAAAGGGGTTGCGGAACACCCGGTATCGCAGGCGTTGCCAGCGGGAGGCTTGCAGATACTCCTGCACGGTCATGGTGTACACATCGCCCACCCCACGCCTGTCCAGATTACTGCTAGTGGAGTGATGAAGCGCATGGGTATATTGCCACGCTGCATAGGGCACCAGCGTGAGGATGCTGGAAACGAACCCCAGCAGGGTGTTCGCCCAACGGGCGCGGAAGAAGGAACCGTGCCCCGCGTCATGCTGGAGGATGAAGATGCGCACCAGGAATAGCCCCGCGAGGATGTTCAGCGGAAGGCTCCACGCCCAGTGAACCCCGAGCAAGCGATGGGATAGAACGAAGAGGAGAAAGAAGGGGGTAAAGGTGGTGACGACCTGTAACAGACTGCGCCACGTGATCGGCTTGGTGTATGGTTTTAACTGCAGACCCAACTGCTTCAGGTGATCCGAGTTGACTCGCATATGCTCCGCCTATGGTTTTTTGCGCCTTGAAGGCTGTTTATTGTGGCACATTCGGGAAGACGAATGCAAGCCCCTGTGCACAAAACGGGGGAATTATGGTATCCTTTATGCACAGCAACCCTGGCAACCGTGAGGTGAACAATGCGCAGTGATACCATCAAGAAAGGGTTCGAACGGGCGCCGCACCGTTCGCTGTTGAAGGCAACAGGCGTGCGCGACGAGGATATGGACAAACCCTTCATCGCCGTGTGCAACTCCTTCGTGGAGATTGTGCCCGGGCATGTGCACCTGAACAAGGTAGGGGAGATCGTCAAGCAGGCGATTCGCGAAGCGGGGGGCGTGCCGTTTGAGTTCAATACCATCGGCGTGGACGACGGCATCGCGATGGGGCACGCAGGCATGAAGTACTCCCTGCCCAGCCGCGAGCTGATCGCCGACGCAGTGGAGACCATGGTGCGGGCGCACTGCTTCGACGGCATGATCTGTATCCCCAACTGCGACAAGATCGTGCCCGGCATGTTGATGGCAGCGATGCGCGTGAACATCCCCACCGTGTTCGTATCGGGCGGACCGATGGCGGCGGGCAAAACTCCCGACGGCAAAGTGGTTGACCTCATCTCGGTGTTCGAGGGGGTTGGAGCGTATCAGTCGGGGCAGATCGATGAACGCCATCTCAAGGTTCTGGAAGATTTCGCCTGTCCCACTTGCGGCTCGTGCTCGGGGATGTTTACCGCCAACTCCATGAACTGTTTATGCGAGGCTTTGGGCATGGCACTGCCCGGCAACGGTACCATCCTGGCGGGCACGAAGAACAGCCTGAACCCGGCGCGGGTGGAGCTGTTCCGACGGGCGGCGTTCGCGTTGATGGAACTGGTCAAACGCGACATCAAGCCCCGCGACATCGTGACCCGCGAGAGCATCGATAACGCCTTCGTGCTGGACATGGCGATGGGCGGTTCCACCAATACGGTACTGCACACGCTCGCTATCGCGCACGAGGCGGGCGTCGAATACGACCTGAACCGCATCAACGAGCTCTCCCAGCGTACGCCGAACATCTGCAAAGTGGCGCCCAGTAGTCACTACCACATCGAGGACGTGGACAGGGCAGGGGGCATTAGCGCCATCTTGAAGGAGCTGACGCGCGTGGACGGACTGCTGAACCTGAACTGCCTGACGGTGACGGGCAAGACGCTGGGCGAAAACATCGCCGACGCGCGCATTCTGGACCCCGACTGTATCCGTCCCATCGAGCGGGCGTACTCGCAGACCGGTGGGCTGGCGGTGTTGTTCGGTAACCTCGCTCCCGAAGGGGCGGTGGTGAAGACGGCGGGTGTAGACCCTCGGATGCTGGTGTTTGAAGGTCCCGCCGTCATCTTCGAGAGCCAGGAGGAGGCGTGTGAGGGCATCCTGAACGGCAAGGTCAAGCCCGGCGATGTGGTGGTCATCCGCTATGAGGGACCGAAGGGCGGACCGGGAATGCAGGAGATGCTGGCTCCGACCAGTTACATCATGGGTCAGGGGCTGGGCGACAAGGTAGCTCTGATCACCGATGGACGTTTTTCGGGAGGCACGCGCGGGGCGTGTATCGGGCACGTCTCTCCCGAAGCGGCGGAAGGCGGTCCCATCGGCTTGCTGGAGCCAGGCGACATCATCTCCATGAATATCCCGGAGCGACGGCTGGAAGTGAAGGTCAGCGAAGAGGAGTTGAGCCGTCGGCGGCGGGGGTGGAAGCCGCTCAAACGGGAGGTGCCCGCAGGCTGGCTTCGCCGGTACTCAGCGATGGCTACCAGCGCCAGCACTGGGGCGGTTCTGCGCGTGCCATAAGAGGCTGGGGCGGATTGGAGTAGCCCGCCCCGCAACGCTGAGACCCGTCACTGCGATCAGGGGGATAACCGTCCCACTCTCACCTCGTCGTACAGTGCGACAGCGGAGCATCAAAGCCACAACAAACGAGACGCCTCTCCCCCTGCTGGGGAAAGGCGTCTCAGCGCACCCGCAGAGTGCTACAGTTCCGAGATGCTCACCCAGCGTTTCTGCTGGCTGGAGATGTCCACCGCTTCCAGCACCGCCTGGTTGCGCACGCCGTCCTCGAAGTTCGGTTTAAACACCTCGCCCTTGTCGAAAGCCTTCAGCATCGAGTAGACGAGGTTGATGAAGGTGTGCTCATAGCCGATGATGTGCCCGACGGGCCACCATGCGCTCATGAACGGATGCACGCTGTCGGTGGCTTGCACTACGCGGAAGCCTCGCACGTGCGGTGGGTCGTCCTGGAAGTAGACCTCCAGCTCGTTCATGCGCTCTAGGTTGAACACGAGGCTGCCCTTGCTTCCGTTGATCTCGAAGCGGTTGTAGTTTTTGCGTCCCAGCGCAAAGCGCGTGGCTTCGATACTGCCGATGGCGCCGTTCTCGAAGCGCACCAGGAACAGCGCGGCGTCATCGACGGTGACTTCGCCCATCTCAGTGCTGGCGACGCCACCCAGGCGGTCATCGGATGCTGCCAGCTTCGGGCGCTGTTTGATGAACGTCTCCATCATGCCCGACACTTCGGCGATCTCGCCCACCAGGAAGCGTGCCATGTCGATCAGGTGCGCGTTCAGGTCACCATGTGCCCCCGACCCTGCGACCTCTTTCTGCAATCGCCACACCAGCGGGAAGTTCGGGTCCACGATCCAGTCCTGCAGATAGGTTCCCCGGAAGTGGTAAATCTTGCCGATGCGTCCCTCGTCGATGAGCTGTTTGGCGAGCTGCACCGCGGGCGCGAAGCGGTAGTTGTGGCACAGGGCGTTGGGAACGTTGTTCTTCTGCACCGCTTCGTACATCTGTCGGGCTTCCGCCAAGGTGTTCGCTAACGGCTTCTCGCACAGTAGCATTTTGCCTGCGTTCGCCGCGGCGATGGCGATGGGCGCGTGCATGTTGCCCGGCACCGAGACGTCTACGAGGTCAATGTCTTTGCGTTCGACCACTCGCTCCCACGAGGTATCGTACTCCTCCCAGCCGTACTTCTGCGCGGCTTTGCGCACGTTCTCCTCGTTGCGCCCGCAGATGACCTTCAGTACCGGCTCCACCTCCAGGTCGTCAAAAAAGCGGGCGACCTGCCTGTAGGCGTTGCTGTGCGCTTTGCCCATGAACTGGTAGCCGATCAATGCCACGTTCATCTTGCGCTTGCTCATGGTGTTCCCTCCTTCTCACAGGTGTTGAGATTCGCAGTGAAACAGCACCGCGCTGTGAACTCGCAGGCTTTACCTGTTCGGCGGCGGGGGCGGCGGCACCGGAGCACCCATTCTCGGCGCGGGAGAGCCCGCCGTCGATGAAGGTTTCGGCAACAGCAGGTTCTGGCTGTTCGCCTTCTTCAACAGCTCCTGGTAGTACTGTCCCATCCTCTGGCGTACGAGCATCTGCGTCAGTCGCGCCTTCTCCACCGCCGGGATGTCCTTGCCCAGTTTCTCTACCTTAATAATGTGCCAGCCGTAGATGGTTTTGACCGGCTCGCTGATCTCGCCCGGCTTGAGCGCAAACGCTACGTCCTCGAACTCCTTCACCATCATCCCGCGAGCGAACGCGCCCAGATCGCCGCCCTTCTCCTTGTTCGAACGGTCGTCGGAGTACTCCTTTGCCGCCTCGGCGAAGTCCTTACCTGCCTTCAGCTCCTCGTACACCTTCTGCGCTTTGCTTCTGGCCTCTTCCTCCGCCTTGGCACGCGCCTCGGCAAACATCTTTTGCCGCGCCTCTGTGCTGACGTTCTGGTCAGGCGTAATGGCAGGCATCTGCGGCTGTATCAGGATATGCCGCGCCTGAATGAAATCGGTATCTTTCACGGTGCGTGCGACCAGCTTCTCCAGAAGCATTGCCCGTTTCAACACTGCTTCCATGTGTGCCCGGGTCCAGCCCTGCTTCGCCAGCTCCACATACACATCGGCACCGGGCGGCACGCGCGCCCGCATCCCATCTATCGCCTCGTTGTATCGCTGGTCAATCTCCGCCTTCGTGGCGGTGACCCCGTACTTTTTCGCCTCCTGCTCGACGAGCTTGAGCGAGATAAGGTCCTCCACTACCTGTGGACCGTACCACGCCTCTAGGGTTTTGAGCATCTCCTCGCGGGTGATCACTGCGCCTCCTACCCGCCCGACCACGTTTTGCGCGGCAGGCGAGGTCGGCTTAGCGGATACAGCAGGCTTCTTTGGGGCAGGCGAGGTCGGCTTAGCGGATACAGCGGGCTTCTTTGGGGCAGTCGGCTTCGTCTGCGCCCAGGTGCCGGCGATCCATGCTAGCGCGAGTACGCCAATCACCATCAGACCCAGCCAGCTTCTCTTCATGGTTCCTCCTTGGTTTCGGTATGCGTTACATGTTTCGTTACGCAAGGCGCATCTCCTTCTGTGCCCGCCTTCAGAAGGTGGTTGTACTGCTGAAAGTAAACCCGTCTACCACCACCGGCGGCACCAGCATGTGGCCCTCGACGCGCTGAGGCTTGCCCAGCAGTCGTATGTTCTTCAGCACCACCAGCGGACTTTCATTGAAGCGCAGGTTCTTCACCGCGTGGGTTATCCTGCCACCCTGGATGCGATACACGCCGTCGCGCGTCATGCCGGTGAGCAGTAACTGCATGGGGTCAACAAAGCGAATGTACCAGAACCGCGTAATCAGCAGACCATTCTCGACCTGCGTGACCAGCTCCTCCACCGACTGGTTTCCACCGGGCAGGATGAGGTTGGAAGGGTGACCGGTGAACGCCCTGCCCTGCTTCTGCGCCCAGTAACGGCTGTAGGCGAGGGTCTTCAGCACACCGCGTTCTATCCATGTCACATCGGGAGTGGGCATGCCGTCATCAAAGAAAGGTTCCGCCGGGCATTCCGGATGGGTCGGTAGCGATTGAAGTGTGACCTTCTCGTTGCCGATAGCGGTTCCCGTTTTGCCTGCGAAGGCAGAGCGTCCTTCATCGGCTGTTTTGGCGTCCATGCTCCACGCCATATACGCCAGCAGTTCGGCAATGGCGGCGGGCTCCAACACCACTGTATAGTCGCCCGGTGCGATCTCCTGGGGATGGCGTGCGGTTTCCGCCTTGTCTGCCGCTCGCTGAGCCACCGCCTCTGGGGTGATGCGGTGCATCTCCTCGTGCGTTTGCTCCGCCCAGCCACTGCTGTCTTCCGTCATCATGGTGCACACTAGCGATGCCCGTGTGGCGGTATGGTATGCGAATAAGCCCTTATTGTTTGCCACGGCTGTCACGTAGGCGTTGGTCGCGAAACTGCCCGCCGTCTTCAGCCCCCGCGCGTTCGCCTCGTCAATCACCGCCCGCACCACACGCGCCCGGTCTTCGGGGGTGGCATGAGCGGTGCTGTCGGCATACGCGGGGATGGGACGATAGGTGGTCGGCTCGGGTGGTGGGAGGAACTCGGTATCGGGCTGTGCAACCCGTGCCATCTCCTCGGCACGCTTGACCGCATCGCGGATGGAGCCGGTGTCCAGGCGGTTGGTACTGCACCTTCCGACCTTATTTTCGTAGGCGCACGTCACGCGCAGGGTCATCTGGTTTCGGGCAACGTTCTGGGTGATCTCGCCGTTGGCATAGCGGGTGGAGGCAGAGTGTACACCGTTTAGGTTCACCTGTACATGTTCCGCCTCACTGAAGGCGATGGCTTTCTCGCAAATTGCTTGCGCTTCCTTCTCGTTCATCTACCGCCTCCATCTGGAGTATGCAATGCGAGGGTATTGTATCACGGCGGTTGGCACTTGGCAAGCGGTCAAGAAGAGAGGGCGGGTGCTCCTTGAAGGGGGAGGGCGTTCTACTCCTCACTTGCTCACGGATGCCCGGGCGACGCAGAGGATGCCAGCGTCTATGCTGTGTTCCCAGCGTACCAGCTCCAACGACAGCCTGTGAAGCGTCTCGTCGGCAACGATTTCCATCTGCCTGTGCTGTTCAGGGTGTAGGTGCGCTCCCAGTAGCGGTTGGCTCTTGTGCGAAGACTCTGCCAGTACCTCACCCACCCGCCTCCCCTGCTGTAGCGCACGTTCCATACAGAACCGGTGCACGGGTGACAATGTGGCGATCTCTCTCAGCAGGGGATAGATGGTCTGATATTCACCAATCATGGGAACCATGGCAAAAAACCGCACAGGGACCATCTGCGGATCGAGCCTCGGTTTGAGATCTTCGGGCACTGGCAGGTCTGAAGCCATCTCCATGGTATGCAGAGCCAATCGCAGTGCTTCGCGGCATCGGTGCCAATCTCCCCTGCGAACAGCTTTCTTCGCATCCTCCGCCAGGGCTTCCAACAGATTATCCATCGCGTCCCAACGGCGCAAACCAGCGTAAGAGCGTTTCCGAAATAGAAATATCCCTCTCTGTGCGCCGATTTCATACAACTCATAGGCGGTAGCGCGCCTGACGCGAAGCATGTTCATGTACCCTGCTACCTCTTCAAGGTTAAAATCCGGCTGTGCCTTCAGGGTTTCAGCCAGATGGTTGGTAGTGTTCCATATCTCACCCACCTCTGGTGGCGTGGCTTGAGGCTCGTGGGCGATCAGCCCCCATAATACCGCCGCTGACACCAGAGCATAGAGGGCTGTGGAAAGAACAGCAGTGGCTTTCAGCCTAGCCGTTTGTCCAGATTCTATAGCCTTTGCACTCATCCAATCCATCCACACGAGGAACACGTATATACTACCGAACATGAAGGGGGTCCACCACACCGGCGGAGGGGTACGGTCAATGAGCACTGGCATATAGCGCTGCAGATAGGCTGTTCCCAGCATGGTCAGAGTGACAGCCAGAATAATAACCCCTCCTCTGTTGGCGGCAAGGCGCCAGTTATCCGCACCGGCACCGTCGGTCCAGCGAGTAAGGCTTGCCCACCTTTCCCCGCGTTCGGCGGCATGCATTCTTCGCCTGAGCAATATGTAGGTGGCAAAACTACACCCCGCAACCGCAGGTATCCATAGTGCGACGTAGAGCATCAAATAGTCGGACCCGCTGAGCATGTTGGCTCCATCCACAACTATTGCGGATAGCGACTACTCTGAAGACATTGCGCCAAACAGCTGAGACAGCCAGAAAGCCTGGCACTGTAGTCGCTATCGCATGGATTTCCGGTCCCAAGGTTGGTGACAATGAGACATGCCAAACTGCAAACTATGCCTCCCACTGGGTTGGGCATGCCGGCAGGAACGCATACAACGGTACAGATGACGTCGGACGCCCACCCTGACCTTTGAAGGCAATCGAGCTTAGCCTGTTGTGCGACCGCCTCGCATACCGCCGACCATCCGTTCATCGCACTATAAAACTCCTTACACTGTTCCTTTGTGAATGTACCCCCAAATGTTGGACAGTCGCGGAAATCGCCCCAAGCCTGCTGTGCAACGAGTGCGTTGCCTGGTATGTAGAACCTGTATCTACTGCTTTTACGCACTATCAGAAACGTGTCCACGTCCTGGGAACCTTTCCTCCACCTCCACGGCGTCTGCGCACTGCCCTGGGTATACCTTAAGACACCAAACGCATCATACAGGTTGTTACTCACCACCGACGCCGAACCGTTGGTAATCACCCCTGCCCGCGTGGAGACCACTAACAGTTGAACGAATAGTAATAGCTGATGCGGTAGTAAGTCAATGCGCCCACCACAAGCCAGTAGATCGCTGCCGATGGAAGCCATGCAACCAGCACGGTCAGATAGTCGGGCTTCCAGCCACGCACAACCAATGCGTCGAGGAAATATCCTGCCAGTATGAATGCGAAAACCCCAACGCCCTCCGCCCCCTCGGTGCCGGGATCACGAAAAGGGGTATGCGCCCAATAGCTCCAACAGTCTCTCAAAACATGCTCCTCGAAATTATCAATCATCTTCTCCCCGAAAAGGAACGAGATTATCCCCACTGAAGCCCAGAAGAATCCCACGAGCAGGTAAAGCCCTTCCTCGCGGCTTATACGCCAGGCGGTGAAGGGTCTCCGACCCAGAACACTCCAAGCCCGGGCATTCGTTAGCATCAGGAAGTGAAACACAATTGGCGGAATGACTACCTTCGCCAGGAGAGCCAGTGCCAAGTCTCGCTCCATCGTATGCCTCCATTGCCCATGATGGTGGTCCACCGCCAGTTTATTTCTTGTCAGGGATGCTGTTGTGCACACATATATTGTGGCAGCTAATGCAAAAGTTTATTTTGCCCGCGTGGACGTCTCCACAATCCGGCTTGAGAAAGTCCGCAAGTGCACAACCTGCCCCGACCACCGAGCAGAATATCCCCAGTGGAGGTACTAGCACCTGACATGCTACGCTCCCAAACCCGCAGGCGCTCAGAGCATCCTCTGTCACCTTACATCTGGCATACTCATCGCCGGCTTCCTTGACACAGCCCTGTAGAAAATTGTCGCACATGGAACGCGGATATGGTCCGCCTTCACGGAAGGGACAGAAATTATCAAAGTTAGAGATAGATAACAGGGGAACGAGTATTCTTTCCGGCAGATAGAAGCGCCATCCGCGAGCAATATTCAAGCCCTCTTCTCCCTGCTGCCAGTTCTTCCACCTCCACGGCGTCTGCGCACTGCCCTGGGTATACCTTAAGACACCAAACGCATCATACAGGTTGTTACTCACTCCAAAAGCCATCAAGCCTCCTGTGAAGCCTCACTTCCCATGTATAACGATTCCAGAATGTCCGGCCCGTCAACATCTATTATCTGGTAGCCATCGGGAACCTTCAGATAATACTCTGGCACCTTATTCCCCTGCAACACGTCAACAGCTACAGTCATTGTCAACAAGTTGCCTGAGGATTCATGCTGGGTCAATACGTTCAGGAGCTCCACATCTTCCGAGCCTATTTTGGCGATCCAAGTGACGGTGGTACTATCACGCGAACCTACCAGATAGATATCGCATAAAAATCCCAGATAGCTTACCTGTCCCACCCGTTGTCCCTGCCGCTTTGCCTCGCCAGACAGCCGCAAAGGTGTAGACATATTGAAGAAGTCGGCAGCGGGCCCGAGAAACTTGCGCCAGTGCGGCAGATTGAGGTTTCGCAGACGTAACGCCATATGCTGTTCCATCAGCAAGAGTACAGCGTTACTCTCATCCTGCATCAACGATACTATTCCTCCATACTCCAGTACGCCCCTGTTCGCCCCGACGTACGGACTGAAACCAAAAGTGAATTCATGGATGTTCCCCATTCTATCCCCTTTGGAAGACATAAAAAGGAACCTAAACACAAGGGGCTCCTCAAACGTCCCGGCTGAATCGACAGTAGCTAACGCTAGTGTAAATGAGATAGCCAGGATAAGGAACGAAAAGTAGGTCTCCATTTTCCGTCCTCCATGTTATTGAGCATTCGCTGTACTTCTTACTACATGCTTGTCCTCTCTTCCTCTATTGAAACAATCAAGGGAAGTCAGCGCCTCCCGCATCGACAGGCGGTTCCGGTACTGGTCGAGGATTACCCGGTTGGGAACTTCTATTCGTGCAATTAATCGGAAGGACCATAATGGTTCCGTCGGGGCATCGGACCGACGTACCAGGCGGAGCACACCCCATATTAGGACTGCCTGGGCACACATACGGGCAAGTACCAGGTGGGCATTGTTGAAGAGGCGGTGGTACAGGAGCCGGCGATGGAGCAGGAGTCGGAAGCGGCGTTGGTCTTGTGATCCCGCAATATGCCAAACAATACGACCAATTACGATGGACAGCCAAACATGCAGCCATACAGATAATATCCTTTAACAATCCATAAGGGGGCATTATTACCAGCGAGCGATATGGGAAAAACACACCACTCTGCGTCCATGTGAAGTCCTCATCTCCCTTTCGCCATACCTTCCACCTCCACGGCGTCTGCGCACTGCCCTGGGTATACCTTAAGACACCAAACGCATCATAC
>PSLZ01000025.1:0-51563 GCA_040289885.1 Armatimonadota bacterium
GTCATGGTGGACAGCGGTAAAGACGTGCCCCGTTGGGAGAACTTGACGCAGGAGTTTACCGTGCGCATCTACGCGCTGTATGAAGATGGCAGCACGCAAGAGATGAGCGGTAACTTTGAATGCAACGCCATGTTGGCGCTAACCACCCCCGCACCTCCTCTCCCTCCGCGAATTGTAACCTACGCACCTGTTGGCGGTGTGTCGGTGCCGTTGGCAAAAGGGTGGGAATGGACACTGAAGCCGACAGCGCCGGGTGGACAAGAGACGAAGGTGCGCGTCCCCACCGAGGGGATTCGGGAGGTGAACCTGTATGTGCACCTGCGTCGCGCTGGGGGTACTCCTCCCGGTGAGTAATGAGGTGCGCAGTTGGATGGCGAGGATAGCAATCCGCCTTCTAGTTCCTCTTCCAACACTGCGGGGGCAGGGAGGCGGCGAAAAACCCCTTGACCCCTCTCCCCAACGTGCAAGCCTCGCAGGGAAGGGGGGCGGGAGGGACGCCTAATTGAAGGGCGACCCTCCCAGTGCGCCGAAGCTAAACCCGCTCCTGCCAGGGTGGGGGTGTGACCGGCCCGCGGTGCCACACTAGCGGGAAATAGTCACCCTGCAGAATCTCGCCCGGCTTGACGGTGATATGGTGCTCTATCAAGTGGCTCCCGTGCGGCTCGTAGCGCGTGTGACCGGGCATGAAGTGCACCGCGAACCCGGGGCGCCCACGTGAACTACGGTTCGGCGGTGTGCCGTGCCAGGTGAGGCAGTGGTGGAACATCACCTCGCCTGCTTTCACCGGGCAGGGGACGATCTCTACCTTCTCACCGACGGGCACGAAAGCGGGGTCGTGTGCCGGTCCCCAGTCCTCCTGTCGGATGCCCACTGTGCCTCCGTCGTAAGTGCCCCATTGGTGACTGCGCGGTACCACGTGCATACAGCCGTTTTCTACATCCGCGTCCTCCAGCGCCAACCACGCACTGATGAGGTCGGGAGGCTGGATGACGGGCCAGTAGGGATGATCCTGGTGCCAGATGGTAGGACCACCTTTGTAAGGGGGTTTGTACTGAATCTGGTCGTGCCACACGCGCACGGTGTCCGTGTTCATCAAACGGGCTACCGCTTCCGTGAGCACGGGATGGAACAGGTAACGGTAGAACGCTTCGTCCGCTTCCCAGGCGTTGACGATCTGGATAACGATGTTCTCTTCATCGCCGTATAGATTGCGCATGGCTTCGGGCTTCTTGCTGGATTTGCCTTCCAGCAAGGCGTAGAACCGTTCCCTCAGGCGGGCGACCTCCTCCGGTGTCAGCAGGGGACGCGCGGGCAGGTAGCCGTTCTCACGGAAGAAAGCCGCATCTTGCTCAGATAACATCTCGCATGCACCCTCCAGATGTTGGTTTTTCCACCGCCGGGTGTGACATAACCCCCTAGCGTTGCTAATATTCTACCTACAATGTCTTGACGCACGCAAGCGGTGCGATGGAAGGACAGCGCCCGATAGCAGGAAGCACACAAGAGCATCTCTAAACGTAATTTAGGTAACAACGCAAACACAAGAGGACGCGCGATGGCGGTGAAAATCGTTGGTGCAGAGCTGCCGAACATCCCTTGGGAAGACAAGCCGAAGGGTTATTCGGGCATGATGTGGCGCTATAGTAAGAACCCTATTATCCCACGAAACCTGCTTCCGACGTCCAATAGCATCTTCAACAGCGCGGTGGTGCCGTATCAAGGCGAGTTCCGCGGCGTGTTCCGCTGTGACGACACGCGCCGTTACATGCAGTTACACGCGGGGCGCAGTCAAGATGGCATCTACTGGCAAATCAATCCCGAGCGCATCCATTTCGTGGGCGAAACAGTGCAGGAACTGGGCTGGGAATACGGTTATGACCCGCGCGTGGTGTGGATTGAAGACCGTTACTGGGTCACCTGGTGCAACGGCTACCACGGACCCACTATCGGCGTAGCGTGGACACAGGATTTCGAGACCTTCTATCAGCTGGAGAACGCTTTCCTCCCCTATAACCGCAACGGGGTACTGTTCCAGCGCAAGATTAACGGCAAGTACGCGATGCTGAGCCGACCCAGCGACCGCGGCCATACCCCCTCCTGGGGCGACATGTTCTACAGCGAAAGCCCCGATATGATGCACTGGGGACATCACCGCTTCGTGATGGCGCCCGCCGGAGGCTGGCAAAGCACCAAGATCGGCGCTGGTCCCGTGCCGCTTGAGACCACCTAGGGCTGGCTACTTATCTATCACAGCGTGCTGACCTCGTGCAACGGCTTCGTGTACAGCGCGGGGGCGGCCCTGCTGGACCTGGAGAAGCCGTGGAAGGTCATCTATCGCACGGCACCCTATATCGTCTCCCCACAGGAGCTGTACGAGTGCGTAGGTGACGTGCCGAACGTGGTGTTCCCCTGCGCGGCGCTGGCGGATTCAGCAACGGGGCGCATCGCAGTCTACTATGGCGCAGCGGATACCGTCACCGGGCTGGCGTTCTGTCTGGTGGACGAACTGGTGGAGTTTACGAAGCAAAACTCGCTGGTGTAGGAGGCAGTGTTCCCTGCGGCTATCCTTCTCCCGATACAAAGGAAGAGGGATAGCCCCTTTCTCCCTGCCCCTCGGCAACCATATTCGCTCAATGGCTCACGATTGCATCTACCAGATTCTCTGCACCGTAGCGAACAACATCGGCGCAGGGCAAGCCCGTCTCTGCTTCCACCCGCTCGATGGCTTCGCGGGCCTCTTGCTCGTTCAGGTGTGCTGTGTTAAGGGCAATCCCCACCACTGGCGCGGGAGCGAACGCGCCTGCCGCCGAAGTGACCATCTCGTACAGCCGAATCACCGCCGGCAGGGGTGGAATGGGCACATGGGGATAACTGCGAATATGCGTTTGTCCCGCGCGGTGCACCAATATCAGATGTGTGGGTTGAGAGCCGCGAATCAGGGGCAGGGTGGCAGTGGAGGCGGGATTCAGTAGGGAACCCTGCCCCTCGATGTGCAGGACGTCGTGTTCGTACCCATAGCGCATGACCACCTGCTCCACTGCGCCCGCCGCGAAGTCCACCCGCACCGCATCCAGGGGCACACCGTCGCCTGCGATCATGATGCCTGTCTGCCCCGACGCGATGAACGCTGACCGCATACCCCGGCGCAGGCAGGCGCGATGCAGTTCGATACTGGTGGACATCTTGCCGATAGCCATATCTGTGCCCACCGTGAGCACGCGCAGGCAGGGCAGTTGCCGGGCGGCACCGCTACCCAGCGTCAAACCGGGCGGCTCGCGACGCACATCCCAGATCCATTGCCCCTCGCGCAAGAGCGGTTTGAGGTCGGGATGGTCCGCCATCGGGGTGTGCAGTCCGTTCACCACGCACAAGCCCTCCGCGACCGCCTCCTTCACCTCCTGCCACCACGCATCCGGCAGTGCCCCACCGGGCGGTGCGATGCCCGTCACCAGCACCTGCGGACGGTAGCGCAAAGCCTCGCGCAGGGAAGCCACAATGGGCACATCACGCGGGATGCCCGTGATCTGCGGGATGGAGCCGCCGGCGCATTCGGCGTCGATCACCGCAACGATCTGCGCCTCGCTGTAACGCAGGAGCGACAGCCCTGTCTTCCCGTACGCGCCGCGGATGCCCCCATGCTGAAGGATGGCAACACGGTGTTCAGGCAGTATCCTCACGACGCTGTACCCCCAGTCCGGGCTGGTCGCCGGGTATGACTCGTCCCTCCACCCACTGCGCACCAACGAACGGGTCGTCCAGCAGGTTGAGGTGGCTGTCTAGGTCCAAGTGGTCAGCTAGCGGCGACAGGTGCGCGGCAGCAGTGATCGCCAGACTGCTGTCAGAATAACATCCGAACATCACCTGCAATCCACAGGCGCGCGCGGTATGCACGATGCGCAGAGCCTCGCTAAGCCCACCGCATTTCATCAGCTTGAGGTTCACGCCATGCACCCGGTCGGCAAGACGTACCACGTCCGCGCTGGTGAAACAGCTCTCGTCGACGAAGATGGGTAGAGGCGACTGGCGATACAGCTCGGGGAGGGCGTCTTCCATCCCTTGGGGCAGGGGCTGTTCCACGTACTCGACACCGTGCTCTGCCAGCCAGTGGCACATGTGCACCGCGTCGGCAAGGCTCCAGCCACCGTTGGCGTCCACGCGCAGGGAGGCCTCGGCAGGAACCTCCTCGCGCACCGCGGCGAACATCGCTTTGTCTGCCTCGATGCCGTCGGGACTGCCCAGCTTGACCTTCAGTGCCCGCGCGCCAGTCAGATTCAGCCAGTCGCGCACGCGCTGTCGCGCCACCTCAGGCGGATTGATGCCCACGGTCACGGTAGTGGGCACGATGTGCTCGCGTTCCAGTCCCCAGAGTTTCCAGAGCGGTAGTCCGGCGTATTTGCCCAGCCAATCGTGCAGAGCGATATCCACCGCGGCGCGGAGCGCGGACGGGACGCGATGCTCCCGGAGCAGGCGTTCGGCACGGTAGCGTTGTAACGGGTGCACAGACTCCAGCAAAGCGGTTACCTGCTGTGCCGATTCCTGCAAGAGGTCGGTGCTTTCGCAGTACGTGCCGATGGAGAAGGGTGAGGCTTCGCCCCCTCCCTCGATGCCGTCCGCTTCGATGCACAGCCACAGATTGGTGGTCTGGGCGGTGGTGCCGCGGCTGATAGTGAGCGGAAACCGTTTGTTAACCGTGAAAGTCTCGTACTCTACGCGCATGGTATTATTTCATTCGCAACTGGGTCGCTTCCATCCTGCCGGACGAACGGCGAAGATAGCGGAGCGGTAGACCATACTGGAGAACCAGAGGCAAATCGGTACCATCCAAGTACTGCCGTGAGAAAGCGTGAGCACTTGCCATCCTCATGTAGCGCCTCTTCCAGCGTTTGCAGGAACCTGTGCGTTCCGATGCGAAATATGCTTTTGGGGTCCATCACGCACAAAGAGGTGAGAGCAATGCGCAAGGTCAAAGCGGCGATTATCGGCACAGGCTTTATTGGTCCTGCCCATGTGGAAGCAGTCCGACGCCTGGGCTTTGTGGATGTGGTGGCGCTGTGCGAGAAGGATGAGGAGACGACGAAAGCCAAGGCGGCGCAGTTGAACATCGACCGCGTCTACTGGAACGTGGATGACCTGCTTAACGACAAGGAGATCGAGGTTGTCCACAACTGCACGCCGAACAATCTGCACTTTGAAGTGAACCGCAAGATCATCGAAGCGGGCAAGCATGTCATCTCCGAGAAACCGCTGGCGATGAACTCGGACGAATCGCGCCAGCTGGTGGAAATGGCGAAGAAGGCGGGCGTTGTGCACGCCATCAACTTCATCTACCGCGGATACCCGCTGGTCCAGCACGCGCGCTCGATGGTGCAGAAAGGGCTGGTAGGCGAAATCTACCACGCCACTGGCTCGTACACACAGGACTGGCTGTATCTAGCAACGGACTGGAACTGGCGCCTGGTGCCCGAGCTGAGCGGCGAGTCGCGCGCGGTGGCAGACGTTGGCTCGCACTGGTGCGATTGCGTGCAGTTCGTCAGCGGACTGAGGATCAAGCGCGTTTACGCCCACCTGCACACCATCCACAAGACGCGCATGAAGCCCAAGAGGGAGCTGGAGACCTACGCGGGAAAAGTGCTTCAGCCAGAGGACTACGAGCCGGTGCCCATCAACACCGAAGACTTCGCCACGGTGATGTTCGAGTTCGAGAACGGCGCGGTGGGTTCGTTCACCGTCTCGCAGTGCTTCGCCGGGCGCAAGAACCGCATGTTCTACGAGCTCTCAGGCAGTAAGTGCTCGCTAGTGTGGGACCAGGAGCGTCCGGAAGAGCTGTGGGTGGGCTACCGCGAGAAGCCCAACGAGATTGTGATGCGCGACCCGTCGCTGTTGACCGAGGACGCCCGTCCCTATGCACACTATCCGGGTGGACATCCCGAAGGCTACCCCGATGGGCTGAAGAATGTCCTGTGGCGCGTGTACACGGCGGTGGCTACCGGCAGTGGCGAGGTGGACTATCCCACCTTCGAGGACGGACACGTGGAGATGTGCATCGTGGACGCGGTGCTGAAGAGCCACCGTAGCAAGCAGTGGGTGGACGTCACCTACTGAGCGGGTGTTTGAGCCCCTCTGCCGCCCTTTCGGTAGAGGGGCTTGCCGTGGACGTCTCCCCTACCTCCGTCCTTCCCACGGATACTGGAGGGCGAACGTCCTCGTGAGCCGTTATCCCCACCCCTCCCCGCGGGCGGGGAGGGGTATCCAGCTCGGCATCCGCCTCGCCCGCTAGAGGCGTCTACAGCTCACAACGTCTGCGTGCCTGGCACCGCCTGCCCTAGGCGTAATGCCCGAAATCGGCGGGTTGGTGGCATGCTGGTAACGGGTACCGCAGCGGAGAAGGTCTTTGCGCCTCCGTTGTGAAGGTATATTACATCCGAAGCGGAACGGCTGTCCCAATGTTTAGAGGCACAAAATACAGGAGAGGTGCACCATGTCATCTCAAGGACGCTCGCACTTGGTCATCGGGCTAATGTCGGGAACCAGCATGGACGGCATCGACGCTGTGCTGGTGCGCCTTCGCGAGGCGAACAATGCCCTGCAGGTGGAGACGCTGGCTTTCCACACCACGCCCTACCCGCCCGAGGTGCAGGCGGAACTGATGCGTACGGTGCGCGGTGAGACCAATGTCGCACAGATTTGCCACCTGAACTTCGTGCTGGGGGAACTGTTCGCCGAGTCTGCGCTCAGCCTGATGCGCGAAGCCAATCTCACCCCCGATGACCTGCTGTGCCTCGCCTCGCATGGGCAGACGGTCTGGCATCAGCCCGAACCCATCGAGTGGCAGGGGCGCCCCGTGCGTTCCACCCTGCAAATCGGCGAACCGGCGGTGATTGCCGAGCGCACCGGCGTGGTGACCGTCGGCGACTTCCGCGTGGCAGACATGTCTGCGGGTGGGCAGGGTGCACCGCTGGTGCCTTACGTGGACTGGCTTCTGTTTCGCCACCCGGAGGAGGGGCGCATTCTGCTCAATATCGGCGGCATCGCCAACTTGACCGCCTTGCCCGCGAACGCCCAGCCGGAAGCGGTCATCGCCTTCGACACGGGACCGGGCAATGCGCTGATCAACTCGGCGATGGAGATTGCCAGCGGCGGCAAATATCGCTACGACCCCGAGGGCGCGTTCGCCCAGCGCCATCCCGTGCGGGAGGACTGGTTGTCGGAGTTGCTGGATCACCCCTACTTCGCGCAGAAGCCGCCCAAATCCACCGGACGCGAGACCTTCGGCGAGGTGATGGTGCGAAAACTGTTGCGACGATTCACAATCTCCAACGCCGAACTGCTCGTGCCGACGCTTACCGAACTAACCGCCTGCACCATCGCCGACAGCGTGCGCCGGTTCGTGCTTCCCCAAATGCGGATAGCGCGGGTGATTGTCTCTGGAGGAGGGGTGCACAACCGCACGCTGATGGCACGCCTGCGTGACCTTCTGCCCGAAATGGCGGTGGAGACCAGCGACCGCTACGGCATCTCTCCCGACGCGAAGGAGGCGGTCGCGTTCGCCGTGCTGGGTTACCAGCGGATGCACAACCGCCCGAACAACCTGCCGTCTGCCACCGGCGCACGCCATCCGGTCGTGATGGGCAAGGTATGCGCCCCACCGCCTTCCCCTGGAAGGCGAACGTCCTCGTGAGCCGATACCTCCCGCCGCTACTGGAGGGCGAACCTCCCTATGAGCCGTTGTCCTGCAATACGCCTTAGGCTCCAACCCCCCGCTAGCAAAAAATCTGAAAGATTTCTCTCCATACCCCAAAAACTCTTTGACAGCCTTCGCTCCACCTGCTGCCATAGACGCAGAAAAACAACGTCACCTTGACAGTGTCAGGGCTGTATTTGCAGGGCATTTCGTTTGGCATCACTTTGACCCGTTGGGCACGGCTGGGGTGATTACCAACGGTTCGGCGTCGGTGGTGAGTAGCAACCTGTCATGGTGGACTTTATGTGCAACCGAAGATGGCGATAACGACTTTAGAGTCTTTCACACCGCCGGGAAGAGGGACGGAGCGAGTTCCGTCCGCGCTTCTTCCCTTATCGAACTGGAAACCGTTACCCTCCCCCCAATGAGTTGACTTCTCTAGATATTCGAAGTACAATCGCAGTGGAAAAACACAGCACCTCAAGCCGGTTTCCCGGTGGAGGGCTGAGCGGGTGGAGGGAATGACCATGATTGCTGCAAAGGGATTGGAGGATGTGATCGCCGGTACCTCCTCCATTAGTGATGTGAACGGGCAGACCGGCCAGCTGATCTACCGCGGTTATGACATCGATGACCTTGCCCGGTACGCTACCTTCGAAGAGGTCATCTATTTGCTGTGGTTTAGCAAGCTGCCCAACAAAGCGGAGTATCAGCAACTGCGCGAGCAACTGGTTGCCAACAGGGAACTGCCGGTACAAGTAACCAAACTGCTGTTTGACCTGCCTCCGCAGGCCAATCCGATGCATCTCCTGCGCACCGCCGTCTCCGCGCTGGCGCTGTATGACCCGGACGCGAGCGACAACTCACCGGGCGCTAACCTGCGCAAAGCCATCCGACTGACGGCGCGCATTCCCACCATTATCACCTCCATCGAGCGCATCCGCCAAGGGGAACAGCCGCTCAAAAACAACCCTGAGCTCAGCCACGCGGCAAACTACCTGTATACCCTGAAGGGCACAATGCCCGATGAGCTGGACGTGCGGGCGATGGACGTTGCCCTCATCCTGCAGGCAGACCACGAGTTCAACGCCTCCACGTTCACTGCGCGCGTCATCACCTCCACGCTCTCGGATATGTATTCGGCGGTGGTGGGGGCGATCGGCGCGCTGGCGGGGCCCCTGCACGGCGGCGCCAACGAGCGCGTGATGCGGATGCTCATCGACATCGGCGAACCCGAGCGCGCCGAGGAGTACGTGAAAGGACTGCTGATGCAGAAACAGCGCGTGATGGGGTTCGGGCATCGCGTGTATAAGACGGAGGACCCGCGCGCCAAGCACCTGAAACAGTTGTCGCGCCAGCTCGGCGAGCGCGAAGGCAACTTGCGCTGGTACCTCATCTCCGAGAAGGTGGAAGAGGTCATGCTTCGCGAGAAGGGACTGTACTGCAACGTGGACTTCTACTCTGCGTCCGTGCAGTACATGCTTGGCATCCCTATCGACATGTTCACCCCTCTGTTCGCCAGCAGTCGTATCGTGGGATGGACAGCGCACATCATGGAGCAGATGGCGGACAACCGTCTCATCCGCCCGCGCGCCGAGTACGTGGGACCGCGCAACCTGCCGTGGGTGCCCATGGAGCAACGCGAGTAGACGTAAGGGAGAGGGGGCATGGCGTTCTTCCTGACCGAAGCGCAGGTCACCAGTCTTTTGACGATGCCAGAGGCGCTGGACGCGGTAGAGCGCGCTTTCGCCGCCCAGGGACAGGCGGAGGTGCTGAACAATCCGCGCCAGCGCCTCTATCTACCCGATGGGGTGTTCCATCTGATGGGGGCAGCGGTGCTCAGCGAGGGGGTGTTTGGCTTCAAAGCCTACGCCTCCTTTGCCCCCAAGACCCGATTCCTCTTCTTCCTCTATGATGCCGACAACGGCAACCTGCTCTGCGTGATGGAGGCAGACCGGTTAGGGCAGATTCGCACCGGGGCAGCGTCCGGCGTTGCCACACGCTACATGGCACGACACGACGCGCGCACGCTGGGTATCATCGGGGCGGGATGGCAGGCGGAAACGCAGGTGGAAGCGGTGTGTACCGTGCGCCCCATCGCCCGCGTGAAGGTCTATTCCCGTCACCCGGAGCGCAGGGAACAGTTCGCCGAGCGCATGAGCGAGCGATTGGGCATCTCGGTAGTGCCCGCCGATACCGCCGAAGAAGCCGTGCGGGGCAGTGCCGTCGTGGTGTGTGCGACCACCGCCCGCGAGCCGATCCTGTTCGGAGAGTGGCTGGACGATGGCACGCACATCAATGCCATTGGCGCAAACGCTCTGTCGCGCCGCGAGATGGACGTTAGCGTCTTCGCCCGCTGTC
The DNA here is from genome assembly GCA_040289885.1 of Armatimonadota bacterium. Taxonomy (GTDB): domain Bacteria; phylum Armatimonadota; class HRBIN16; order HRBIN16; family HRBIN16; genus HRBIN16. Next base: position 10,043 of record PSLZ01000025.1, read on the forward strand.
ACATCGTCGCTGTAGATGACCGCGAGCAGGCGAAGGTGGAATCGGGAGAGATGCACACCGCCATCGAAGCGCGCAAACTGAACTGGCGCCAGGTGCACGAGCTGGCGGATATCGTGGTGGGCAGAGTTCCGGGACGCACCGACCCCGCCGAGGTGACCCTGTTTAAGAGCCTGGGCGTGGCACTGGAAGACGTGGCGGTAGCACACGTGGTCTACCGCAAGGCGCTGGCGCAGGGGCTTGGGCAGTCTCTGCCGTTTTAGCGCAGTGGGTAAGACGAGGCAGGCGAGCTGAGTGCAGTGTCGCATCATGGGGATTCTTCGCTCCGCTCAGAATGACAAGAGAACGTCATGCTGAACGACAACATTGTCATGCTGAGCGACAGCGAAGCATCTCGTCGTTCAACGATTGGGATTCTTCGCTTCGCTCAGAATGACAACAAGAAGAAGCGGCTGGGAATGACGGGTTGGACGTTGGGCAAAACCATGCGAGATTCGGGTACAATGCTAATACGAGCAGAAGAGCGTGAAACGCTCACATCAGCAGGCTGATAGAGAAGGGAGTACACGCATGGCCAAACGCATCGTAGAGATAGCCGCGCACGACACCACCATGCCGCAGATACCCGGCGTGCAACAACACGGCAACATCCTGCTGGCAAAGCTGGAGGACCTCGTGCGCTGGGGGCGGGTCAACAGCCTATGGCCCCTCACCTTCGGGCTGGCGTGTTGTGCTATCGAGATGATGTCTACTGTCTCGGCACGGTTCGACATCTCGCGGTTCGGCTCGGAGGTGTTCCGTCCCAGCCCGCGCCAGGCAGACGTGATGATCGTGGCGGGGCGAGTCTCCAAGAAGATGGGCCCCGTCCTGCGCCAACTTTACGACCAGATGCCCAACCCCAAATGGGTCATCTCGATGGGCGCGTGCGCTTCCTGTGGCGGCGTGTTCAACAACTACGCCATCCTGCAAGGGGTGGACCAGATTGTGCCGGTGGATGTGTATGTGCCCGGCTGTCCGCCCTCGCCCGACGCCTTGCTCTACGGTTTACTGCAGTTACAGCGCAAGATACGCCAACAGCATCGGGGGATGCTGATTGAGCTCGCTCCCTTGAAGCGCGAGGAGGTTGCCAGCCGATGATTACCCAGGTTGCCAAGCGATTCGTGAAGACGGTTCTGCCGTTAGCGCAGGGGTTGAGCATCACCTTCCGACACCAGCCCCCCTTCCAGAGCCCGATCACGGTAGAGTATCCCGAGCAGAAGCGCCCCATGTACCCCCGTGCCCGCTGGCGGCATGTCCTGCGCCGCTACGATAACGGGCTAGAGCGATGCATCGGCTGTTCGCTGTGCGCGGGAGCGTGTCCAGCGCGGTGCATCTACGTAGAAGCCGCCGAGAACACCGACGAGAACCGCTACTCGCCGGGCGAGCGCTACGCGAAACGGTACGAAATCAACATGCTCCGCTGTATCTTCTGTGGATACTGTCAGGAAGCCTGCCCCACCGGCGCTATCGTCCTGCGCGACGACTACGAGCTCGCCGACTATCACCGGAGCGACTTTATCTATACCAAAGAGATGCTCCTGGAGCCGATACCGGAACCGGAAAAGGAGTAACCCCAAACACCGCCGCGGAACGAAAACCGCGGCGGTGAGTCTAATGATTGGGAACCGACGCAAGCAGAACAGGCGTAATTAACCACAGGAGGACCATCGGTAATGGAATGGACCAAAGAGGCAACAGCCGGCTGGCAAGACACGCGCGATGAGTTCGAAACGCTCATGCGGCGTCATCATCGCACCGTGTACAACATCGCCTACCGCCTGACCGGCAACAGAGACGATGCGGAAGACCTGACCCAGGAGGCGTTCATTCGCGCTTTCCGGTTCTTTGATCGCTACAACCGGGACATGCCCTTCGAGAACTGGATGTACCGTATCGTCAACAACGCCTTTATCGATATGCTGCGTCGGCGACCGAAGGTGCAGATTCAGTCCCTAGACCAGCCGCTCAATCTGCAGGATTCCGACCGGGACGTGCAGTTCGAGATCCCCGACGCGGCGGCGAATCCTGAAACGATTGTGATGTCTGAAGAACTGGAGGACTATATCCAGCGCGCTCTGGATGCCCTGCCCCCGGACTTCCGCACGACGGTGGTGCTGGCAGACATCCAGGGATTATCCTACGAGGAGATTGCCGAAGCGATGCACTGTTCGTTGGGCACGGTGCGTTCGCGCCTGCATCGAGGCAGGCGGTTCCTTCGGCAACGCATCGAAGCATATCAACAAGCCAAAGCGCGTGGAGAGGTGACTGAATGATGAACTGCGGCAAAGTGCAGAATCTGCTGTCGTGCTATATAGACCGTGAGCTGCCGGGTAGCGATATGCTTGCCATCCAGAGGCATCTGGATGAGTGCTTCGAGTGCCGGCGTGAATACCAAACGCTCTTGCAGGTCAAGCGCCTGCTCAGCGAAATGCCTGTGGTGCCTTCTTCCGATTCGTTGGAGGAGCGTCTGGTGGAGCGCGTGTTCCGCTCTGCCGCCCCTGTTAGCAGGTGGTCACTGCCCATATCCAGACGTCTAGCGCGCCCGTTGGCGCTGGCGGCAGCGCTGGGATCCATTGCGCTGGGCGCGTGGTACTTTGCGCTGCCGGCGCGCTCGCCCATAGAGCAGGACCTGACGGCAGTGGCGGGCATCGCCAACGAGATAGACCATGCCACTATCGACGCCTACCTGTCTGGCAAACTGCACCTGCACAAGCAACCCTACATCCCAGCGGAGATCCCACTCTACCCGTATGATAACCGCCCTTCGCTGGTCTCCGTCCGTTATTATCGGTAGTACAGGCGGAGGGCGCAAAGCCTCCGCCTCCACTCGGAATGCATCTCAACGCCAAAGAGTAAGGAGGATGAACGGCGATGACAATACAACCTCGTGCGTGGGTTTTTACCCTGATGATCCTATTTAGCGTGGCGCTGGGCGCGTTCCTCGGCACCGCCCTGCAGAGACCGGGTGTCACTCTGGCACAGGGCACCGCGCGCACCGTTTCGGCGACCACTACCGTCTCGAAAGCCGAAGCGCTCAGCGCGGCAGAGGCGATGGAGAGCGCGTTCGTGCGGGTGGCGGAAGAGGTCTCACCCGCTGTGGTGACCATCTACGCCCGCAGGAACATCAGCCGTCCTAACTTGCGCCTGGAGATACCCTTCCCAGACGATTTTCCGTTCCGGTTCCGCCAGAGGGGCCCGCAGGATGTCGTGCCGATTCCCACGCGCGGTGTGGGCTCGGGCGTGATCGTGCGTAGCGATGGCTATATCCTCACCAACGACCACGTGGTGGCTGGCGCCGACCGCGTGGAGGTGGTATTAAGCGATGGGCGACGCCTGGAAGGCAAGGTCATGCGCGATTTTCGCAGTGACATCGCGGTGATCAAGGTCAACGCTACCGGCTTGCCCACCGCACGGCTGGGTGACTCGGATATGGTGCGCGTTGGGCAGTGGGCGATTGCGCTGGGTAGCCCGTTCGATAAGCAGAACTCGATGACCGTTGGTGTCGTAAGCGCGCTGGGACGTCGCGAAGCCATTGGCGGCGCAATGAACCAGCGCTACTATCCGAACCTGATCCAGACCGATGCCTCCATCAACCCGGGCAACTCGGGCGGTCCGCTGTTGAACATCCGAGGCGAGGTGATCGGCATTAACACTGCCATCGAATCGCCCACAGGTAGCTTCGCCGGCATCGGTTTCGCCGTGCCGATCAACACCGCCCGCTACGTGATGGAGCAGTTGATCGCGCGCGGCAAGGTGGTGCGGGGCTTTCTGGGAGTGGTTCCTGCTGACGTCACCCCCGAAGATGCTCAGCGGTTGAAGGTGCGGCAGGGCGCGTTGATCACCTCGGTGACCGCAGGCTCACCGGCGGACCAAGCGGGCATCCAGGTAGAGGACGTGGTGGTGGAGTTCAACGGTAAGCCGGTGCGTGGCGAGGTAGACTTCCGCGATCTGGTCGCGCGCACGGAACCGGGCGCGGTGGTGCCGGTGAAGGTCGTGCGTAACGGGCGCGAGCAGACCCTGCGGGTGAAGGTCGGCGAGGCTCCAGACTCGGAGGAGCAGATGCGCCAGCGCGAGCAGAGCCAGGACAGCGGGCGCAAGCTGGGCATCAGCATCGAACAGCTGACCCCCGAGCTTGCCGAGCGTTTCCAACTGCCACGAGGCACCCAGGGTGTGGTGATTACCGAGGTGGTGCCCGGTAGCGCGGCGGACGATGCGGGTCTGAACGTGGGCGATGTGATCCTGCAGGTGGACGGTCAGCGCGTGACCAGCATCGACGACGTGCATCGCCTCGTGGAGCGGCACAAGTCGGGCGATACGGTGGTGTTCATCGTTCGCCGGAATACGCCGGATGGTCTGATCACCAGCCGGGTGCGCGTAGAAGTGCCGTAAGTCTCCAAGCGACTTGCTCGAATCGGCATGGGGCAACCAAACGGTTGCCCCTGTCTGCTTAGGGGGTGCCTTGCGTTGCGACCAGTTGGCTGGCTACCTGCGCGCGCAAGGCAGGGTGCACGGGCATTCCGTGTTCATCAACGACCTTCACGCTCCCACGTATCACACGCGTCTGCCAGCGAACCGCATGGGCAAACTCCTCACGCCCTTCCCACAGGTAAGGCACAGGCAGAAAGCCTGCCCAAAAGATGGCGTACAGACCGTCCGCGCTGTAAGGGTCGGGCACACTCCCCTCGATGGCGCGTAGTATCAAGCGTGCGCCGTCCAGCAGTTCCTCCGTGCGCGCCTTCACTTCGGGATGACGCGCCATGTCCTCTACTTCGCCTTTGGCACGCAGTCGGCGATACTCTTGTAGCGCGGAGATGGTAATCTGCACGCTCTCGTTCACCACTGCCGGATCCGCCAGATGCGACGCCTCCGAATAGCTGACCACGTGGATCACTGGTGGGCTGAGTGGATCGTGCGGCTCGATATCGTCCATCAAGGCGGTAACGGCGGCGAGCTGTGCCTTGGCCCTCTGCAGATTGGGGGAGAAGCAGTCCAGTCCTGCACGAGGCTGAGGCATCACCCGAAAACTCTCGTCCTCCAGTTCGCGCACCAGGGTCAGCAATGCCCGCGATTTGGCCAGGTCCTGAATACCCCAGGTAGCTTTGGGAGTGTTCAGCATGTTCTGCAAAATGAGGAAACGCACGCCAAGGCGCTTTGCGGTACGCGCCGCCAGCACCGACGAAACCACGTAGGTGATGTCGTCTCCGCCACGAAACGCGAAGTGATGCGGGATGTTCGGCTCGAAAGGCTTGCCCGTTTCGGCGATGAAGCGCAGAGTCTCCAAGTGCTGGTGCAGGTTCTCTCGCACCGAGTGCGGTCCGCGTCCATCGATATGACAGAACCACCAGAAGGACAAAGCGTGCCACGCGATATGGAGCGTCTCTTCGTACATCCGCGCCAGCTGGGGAATGTTTCGGGTGCCAGCATAGGTGCGTACCAGCATCGGTCGTGCCGATTGCCACACCATCCGAAACTCTTCTGGTGAATTGATGGGCACACCGCCACCATTTGGCAAGCCAGTCCAGTCCTGCCTGAAATGCGACTGGGTGAGCTGGGAGGTGCCAATAGACAGCACATCCAGATAGCCTTCCCGCGCCAACTGACGGGTCCACTCTACAAAGAGACGTACTGCCGCTTTGCGGTCAGGTAGATAGGGACCGACATGCGCCCGCATCAGCGGGGTTTGATGGTGTTGTTGGGCATGGCGGATACGTGCTACTACGCTATCCCGCGCGGAGCCAAACTCAGGGTAGCCACTGCGGTCGGGCGGCTGAACCTTCAGGTATTTGCCGCTTTGTACCAGCTCCTGCCCGAACCGCAGGCGGAACTCGTCGTAATCCACTTCCACGCTCATCGAGGGCGGGATGCGCTCGGTGGGCACCCCCAATTTGCGCAAGGTCTCGGTAGGTGTCTCGTTGCCGTCGAAGATCTCTACCAGATGTCCATGTTCTCGTGAAACCTTCTCGCACGCAGAAGGCAGTCCGGCAAAGTAGATGCCCCGTAACGCTCCACCCTGTTCGGCAAACTGTCGCCGCTGGCGCAGTTGATGAAACAATCTACCAAAGCGCGCCGCACCCTCTGCGGGGTCGAGCCGATAGCTGAAACCCAGCCGGGTGATACTGTGCTGGCGGATCCAGCTTAGCAGTATCTCTATGTTGTTCAGGTAAGACGGCTCGTTGGCGGCGGCACAAACCGAGGCGTCCGCGACCACCACTCGATAGCCGCAATCCTCCAGCAGTTGCCCGACCGAGCTGATGCCCAGCGTGTGGGCGTCAATAGCAGGATGGATGAACCCGAAGGTCTCGTCGCCTCGCAGTGGTTGTGGCATGGTGCTCACCTCCGTTCTAGGGGAATACCTTCTAGAATACGCAGACGGATCTCGCGCAAGCTCAATCCCGCCAGTCCCATGCTCTCCACGGTTCGCCCCGTCTGCCAGTAGTCGCATCCGTGCAGAAGGTTCGCCAGATGGATGATGGCTTTAATGGTCGGACAGGGCACGCCCAGCATATCCCCCAGCGAGGCGATAGGCACAAGGCTCATGGGCACATCTTCGGTGATATAGCGATGGTGTACTACGGGAGGTGCTTTAATGCCGTAATAGCCCTGGTTGGCACGGATGGCTTCAAAAAGGGTCTTGCCCGATGCGCCATAAGCGATGTAGAGCCACTCCCGCGCCGTCATGCAGTTGAACCCCATGGCAGCGGCTACCGCCACCCGCTCCGTGTCGATACGCTCCAGCACCTGCGCTACCGAGGGGGTAATGCCATCGATGTAGTACTCGAAATCGCCGTGCGTGCTCTCGATGCGTGCGGCATTGAGTACCGTCACCGCGGGATGGAAGATAGCGCCGATGTTCTCCATGCTGGTCTTCATCACACTGTCGCCCGGAACGAACTCGGTATAGGCTACCGACAAGGCTTTGACTACCTCGGGCGTGCGGTAGGCAGGGATAGCAGCAACAGGCACACTGTTCTTGATGCCGAAAATCTGCACCTGTGCGGGGTTCAGCGCGCGACTGGCGTACAGCAGGGTTTGCGCCTCCGCCACAATTACTTCCGCCTTTACCCCGTGCTGTCGCAGGACATGCAGAACCTCTAGGGCACCTCCTGTACGACCAGGGTTCAGCACGATGATATGCCCGTCGCGCAAGTGCGGCGCCAGTCGCTGTGCCACCTCGGCATGACCTGTCGCAGGCACCACCACCATTAGCACTCGGGCATCGGCGATCGCCTCGGCAATATCGGTGGTTACGACCTCGAGGCGTGCCTGACCGTGCGGAAGGTCATCCCGTTCCGCGCTGGCAATCAGATGGACGTATCCAGACCGTTGAACAGGTAACAGGCGTTCGGGGCTTCGGTTCCAGAGGCGCACGTGTATCCCTTTGAGGGTCAGGTGTGCCGCCATCGCCAGCCCGCCGTTTCCGGCGCCAAGCACCGCAAAGCAGTCGTGTCTTAGTTCCTGTGCCATCGGCGCACCTCCCCTCTTGCAAAGTATACCCTGTAGGCAAAGGCACTGGCAAGGAGCCGTGCGAGGGGTGGTATGAGTTGCCACTCTCAATAAGAGAGTCTTTGTGGTGGGGACAGAGCAGACACTGTCCCCCCCAGATGTCAGCTTTCGCCCTGGGACTTGGTGAAAGCAGGGCTTCCGTCGAACTCGTGTAGTTTCTCCACGTGTGTCCAGCGATAGCGCGCGGCGATGCGCTGAAGCAGTTCCTGCGCCTGAGCGTCGGTCAGGTCGCCCGCCTCGTCGCGCAAGATGAAGCGGCAGCTCCAGTGGTCCACCTGGTCCGTCATGAAACCGACGGCAGGATACACCAGCGTGCCGCGACTGGAGATGGCTTTCAGCCTAAGCGCTGTGCCTTCTGCTACCTGCTCCATCCCTTTGCCCAGCGACTCGGCGTCGCCGTCGTACTCCACAAACACGTCCATCCCCACCACGCGGCGGCTCTTGGGGCGCACCAGCACCGGCTCCGGGCTGACCTGCGGCAGGCGAATGGGCTTGTACTCGCGGATACTGACGGTGGTCGGCTTCTTGCCCAGATTGCGGATGATCTCATCGGTATACTCGGTGGTAGTGTTACATTTATCGTAGCCTACCACGTCACCGGTGCGCACCTTGCCCTCCTCCAGCGTCACCAGTACCGCGTTTTCGATCAACGCAGCCGGCTCGAACTCGCCCAGATAGCGGAGCATCATCACCGCGGAGAGGATAACCGCCGTGGGGTTAATCACGTTCTTGCCCGCATACTTGGGCGCGGAGCCGTGCACCGCCTCGAAAATCGCCACCTCGTTGCCGATGTTCGCCGAGGGGGCAAAGCCTAGCCCCCCCACCAACGCCGAGCTGAGGTCGCTGAGGATGTCGCCGTTCATGTTGGTGGTGACGATGATATCGAACTGCTCCGGTCGCTTCACCAGCTGATGCGCGCAGTTGTCCACAATGATATGGATGGCTTCGATGTCGGGGTACTCGGGCGCGATCTCCTCGAACGTGCGTTTCAACATGCCCTCGGTGAGCTTCATGATATTAGACTTAGTGGCGCAGTGCACCCGCTTGCGTCCTTCCGCCCGTGCCAGCTCGAAGGCAAGACGCACGATCTTCTCGCACCCCTTGCGCGAAATCAACTTGAGACACTGCGCCACGCCCGGAGTCTGCATGTGCTCGATACCCGCGTAGAGGTCCTCGACGTTCTCGCGCACCACCACCAGGTCCACGCCACGCCCGCTGTAGGGGGTGGGCACGTTGGGCATCTCGCGCACTGGGCGGATGTTGCCGTAGGTCTCGAACAGTTTGCGCAGGGTGACGTTCGCGCTCTTCTCACCATAGCCAACAGGGGTCTCCAACGGACCCTTCAGCACCACGCGCGTCTTGCGGATGGCCTCGATCGTCTCCGGCAGCACCCCAGTTTCCAAACCCTTCTTGAACACGCTGGCGCCCGCTTCACGCACCTCCCACTCTATCGGCGCACCGGCGGCTTCGATCACACGAAGGGCAGAGTGGATACACTCGGGACCGATACCGTCTCCCGGGATAACAGTAACGAGCTTCTTACCAGATGGTGTGATGTGAACGTTCACCTCGCTCCTCCATTGCAAGAATCAGGAGTGACACAGTAACGCCTGCACACCCCTATCTTCCTCGTACAGATTCCCGTCATGACTGAGCCAAAGGTTGGCATCTGTTTGCGCAACCGTTGTACATTTAGAGGTAATAAAAGCGATTTCCTTGCGGATGACCATTGATTTTGCCATCAGCACATCCGTATAATGGAAGCGGTAAGCGGTATGGGAAACACGTTCGGACATCTTTTTCGCATCACCACCTTCGGCGAATCGCACGGCGGGGCGGTTGGGGTCGTGATCGACGGCTGTCCGCCGCGCGTGCCGATTTGTGCGGAGGAGATCCAGTTCGAGTTGGACAGGCGACGCCCCGGACAGAGCAAACTGGTTACCCAGCGGCGCGAAAGCGACACGGTACACATCCTATCTGGCGTTTTCGATGGGCAAACGCTAGGCACACCCATCTGCCTGCTGGTGTGGAACGAGGACGCCCGTCCCGAAGCGTACGAAACCTTCAAGCACCTATACCGTCCCTCTCATGCCGATTACACGTACGATGCCAAATACGGTATTCGCGACTGGCGAGGCGGTGGACGCTCTAGTGCACGGGAGACCATCGGGCGAGTGGCGGCAGGAGCCATCGCCAAAAAGATTCTGCGTCAGCGAGGTGTGGAGATCGTCGGCTGGGTGGAAAAGATTCACACCCTGCGTGTGCAGGTAGACCCCGATGCGGTGACGCTGCCACAGGTGGAGGCGAACCCGGTGCGCTGTCCCGACCCGCAGATGGCTGAGGCGATGGCACGTGCCATTGAAGAGGCACGCCGGCAAGGCGATTCGTTGGGTGGAGTGGTCGGCTGTGTGGCGCGGGGGGTGCCGCCCGGCTGGGGCGAGCCCGTGTTTGACAAACTGGATGCCGACCTCGCGAAGGCAATGCTCTCCATCCCCGCCGTCAAAGGGTTCGAAATCGGCTCGGGTTTCGCGGGCACCGACCTCACCGGCTCGCAACACAACGACCCCTTCTATGTGGACGATAGCGGCAGGGTACGCACCCGCACGAACCACTCGGGCGGCGTACAGGGGGGAATCTCCAACGGGGAAAACATCGTGATCCGCGTGGCTTTCAAGCCTACCGCCACCATCAGGAAACCGCAGGAGACAGTGAGCGTTGACCGAAAGCCCGCCATCCTTCAGGCGAAAGGCAGGCACGACCCCTGTGTACTCCCACGCGCCGTGCCTATCGTGGAGGCGATGATGGCGCTGGTGCTAGTAGACCACTACCTGCGCACCCGGGCGCAATGTGGAGGAGAGGCATGAATCGACGGGAACGCGAAGTGATGGAGACGCTGGAGCGGCTTCTGCACGCCATCTACTGCCAAGACACCGACACCTATCGCGACCTGGTGGCGGACGATGTGTCTTCCTTCGAGCCGGAGACACCGATGCGCGTGGATACGCTGGACTTTCACCTGCACTACATGCGCCAGCAGAAGGCAACACGTTCCCCCTCCGCGCAGTATCGCCTGGACATCGTGAACCCGCGCGTGCAGATATACGGGAACGTGGCGATCGCCACCTATACGCTAGTGGTCACCCATTCCGATGAGGGCGGTATCCGCTTCGGCACCATCAACGAGACACGCGTCTTCGTGCGACAGGACGGACGCTGGCTGATGGTGCATTTCCACAAGACGCCCATCGGCAGTTACTCGGCGTAGTAAGAACAGGTCACCGAGCCTGTGTCCGGCAACCGTCTGTTGCACTCTTTCAATCCAGCATGTCCACCAGGGTTCCGCCTTCCATCTGCAGGCGGTACATGCGCGCGTACCAGCCGCCGTTCTCCAGCAGTTGCTCGTGCTTGCCCGTCTCGATCACCCGCCCCTCGTCGATGACCAGAATGCGGTCGCAATCACGCACCAGCGACAGGCGGTGGGTGACGATAACCGTTGTGCGCCCCTGCATCAGCCGCTCCAATGCAGCCTGGATCAACGCTTCCGATTCCGGCTCTACGGAGGCGGTCGCCTCGTCCAGCAACAACACCTTCGGGTTCGCCAAGAAGGCGCGCGCGATGCAGAGGCGCTGTTTCTGCCCACCCGACAGCTTTACACCTCGCTCACCGACTAGCGTGTCGTAGCCCTGTGGGAGGTCCACGATGAAATCGTGCGCGTTGGCAAGGCGGGCGGCGGTCTCGATCTCCTCGTTGGTCGCATCCAGCCTGCCGAAGAGGATGTTATGGCGCACGGTGTCATTGAACAGGAAAGGCTCTTGCGTAACCAGCGCGAGATGTCGCCGAAACGCCTGCTGTTGCAGGTGGCGCAGGTCGTATCCGTCCAGACAGATCACGCCCTCCTGCGGGTCGTAAAGCCGTAGCATCAGGTTCAGGATGGTGGTTTTGCCAGTGCCGCTGGGACCTACAATACCGATGCGCTGACCGGGCAGGACTTCAAACGAGACATCCTGCAGGACGGGGCGTTCGGGATTGTAGGCGAAATGCACCCGGTCAAATCGGATATGTCCCTGCACCGTGTCGAGCGCGATGGCATCGGGGGCATCGGTGACCTCTTCGGGCGCGTCCAGCACCTCGAACACGCGCGAGGCGGCAGCAAGGGCACGCTGTATCATCTCGTTCACCTGCGCCAGCGAGAACACGGGCGCGAACAGCTGCCACCAGTAGCCGCGATAGGCGACCAGCCCTCCGATGGTGAACTCGCCGCGCAGAACGAAATACGCGCCCGCGCCAATCATCGCGACGTTGCTCAGGAACCCCACCGTCATCACGCCGGGGAAGTAGACCGAGCGCACCTTCACGCCCTTCAAGCTGGTAGCGGTAAACTCGGCGTTCACCTGCTGGAACCGTTCCTGCTCGTACGCCTCTCGTGCAAAGGCTTTGATAATCAACACGCCCAGCAAGTTCTCCTGCAGTTTGGCGGATAGGTCCCCCAGGCGGTCGCGAATGGCTCGGTACAACCCCTTCACCCGCAGGTTAAAAAACCATACCATCACCGCCACTACCACCAGCGGCAACAGCGTCAGCGTGCCCACTTTCCAGTTCAGCCACACGATGATGCCCGCCACCCATATCAGGCTCAGGGCGTTGCCTAAAATGTTGTCCACGCCGTTGATGACCACTTCCTGTAGGGTGTCCACATCACCGATCACCCGTGCCATCAGGTCACCGCTCTTGCGGTCGTGGTGATAGCGTACCGACTGGCGCATCAGCTTAGCGTGCAGGCGGTTGCGCAGATCCGCCACGAAACGCTGACCCGCCACCCCCAGCAGATAGGTGCGCGCCGCCGATAGCCCCATCCCGACCAGGTGCACCGCCAGCATCACCAGCATCGCGGGAAGAAGGTGTTCGACCTTGTGGTTCAGAATCACCTCATCCACCACGTACTTCCACACGAGGGGCGGGAACATCTGCGCCGGCGTTGCCAGCACCAGGCAGGTGAAGCCAATCACGATGGGCACCAGATAGGGGCGCATTAATCCCAGCAAACGCCAGAACATCGCTTGCTCAATCCTCCCTACGCACTTTACACACGCTATCTTACCCGATTTGAAAGGACGTGTGGATAGGGGTTGCGGTTAGAGGAGAGGAAGGGCATAAACATTTTTTCTTGTCGTCAGGTAGAAATGCTGGACATCCTTTGCCCGTGGTGCTATAATGAATGTGCACAGTATTATATAACGCTCAATCCGAAAGGAGGCTCTCGCAATGAAGCACGCTCTGACTCTCGTCAGGCTGGCTTGTCTCGTCGTGGGTCTGTTGGTGCTCAACCTCTCTGCACACGCCCAGTTCCAGCTCAAGTTCCTGCGCAGTTTCAACATCTCCCCCATCTTCGACGGCAGTGCAGGCGGGTGTGGCGACGGCGCCATCGATGTTGCGTTCGACGGCACCAACGCCTACGCCGCCGGGTTCCGCGCCCAAACCGGGACGGGCACTGTGGGTATTGTGCGCATCAACAACGTGTTGAACCTGCCGAGCGGAACACTGACCTACGGTACCGGTGTGGCAAGAATCTATGCCACCTCCGCCGCAGGGGGCGCCCGCGACACACGCCTCGTGTTCGCCGATGGGTTCCTGTACGCCGGCTTTGGTCTAGGGCACAACACGAACCCCGATACCCAGATCGTTCGCATGGACAGCTTAGGCACGGTGGATCTGTACTGGTCGGGAGACGGCCTGTTGTCGCTGGCTGACCTAGGCGTCGGACGCTACGACACCCTGGAAATAGATCCCGGCTACGCGGGGTCGGGTCCGTCGCTGGCGGTGGGCGCTCTGAATACCAGTTCCCCACAGGCTATCCGAAGAGTGTCCCTGTCCACTGGCGATCTGGTGGGCACCAGCAACACGGTGGCTCCCACTTTCCTGCGGGACATCGCGTTTGCGCCCAACGGGGATGTGTACATGCACCGCGCTTCCAACGATGCCAATGATGGCATCTTTAAGGCAGTGCGGACGGGGCTGAACAGCTTTGCCGCTGCCGTGCGCATCGTGCCTTTCGATGAAGGAAACTTCCAGCAGTGTACGGTCAGCTATGTGCCGGTGTCGCTGGTGTATCCCACGCTACCCGATATGGTGCTGTACAACTTCCGCTCCGCGAGGCTGGACCCCACAACCCACAAGCTGTACATCGTAGACCCGAACGGCAACGCGCTGGGCGTATGGGACGGTAGCGGTCAGACCGAAGACGGGCTGAACGTTTCCGCCTTCGGGCACAACCTCATCAACGCTACCTACCACATCACAGGGGATGGCAGGCTTTTGCTATTCGTGGTAAGCGGACAGGTGCCGGCGTCCCCGGAGGGCACGATTGACCGGCTGGACGTGCTGGAGATCGTGGCGCTGAACACGGTGCGCGGAGCCGTGACTCTGGGTGACTTCGGGGGCAACGTGGCGCAGATTCCCGTCACCTTCGAAATCCGCAACCCGGGCGAGACCGCGCCCATCGAGACCCATGTGGTGCATCCCGACAGCACGGGCGCGTATGAGTTCAACACTTCGCTCACGGGCACCTTCGACGTAGCGGTAAAGGCATCGCACTGGCTACGCCAGGTGATACCCAACGTGGCGCTGGCTGGCACAGTGACGCTGAACTTCAGCCTCGTCAACGGCGACATCGACGGTGACAATGAGGTGACGCTGTTCGACTTCGGTCAGCTGGTATCTGCGTTCGGCAGTATGCCCGGCGGCAGCAACTGGAACCCCGATGCCGACCTAGACGGGGATGACGAGGTCACTCTGTTTGACTTCGGCATCCTGGTGCGCAACTTCGGCGCCATCGGCGACGAATAACGCGATGTTCTGGGGCGGGCTTCACGCCCGCCCCGCTTTGGCTAGGAGAGAAACTGGTAGATGGGCACATCCAACAGCTTGCCAATCAGCGCCCAGCCTGTCTGCGTTACAATATCGCCTAGCGTCACCCCGATAAAGAAGGCTAAACTGCGCCGATAGCCCTTGCTCCCGCCAAAACGCTGAACCAGCACCTTCGCCGCCCACGCCATCAGGAAGGTCAGGAAGAAGGAGTCCATGGTAATGGTGTTCGCCATCACGTAGCCGACGGGATGCAGAGGGAAAGCGTTCAGGCGCATGCGCAGGCTGGCTAACAGCAAGGTAAAGCCCCCGCCAATACACACTGCCAGCACTCCGCTTCTGTCCCAGGCGACCCGTGTGCTGGCGAGAGCGTGCATCTGTTGCATCCCGTACTGCACTTTCCACATCGCGTAGGCGTTGCTCTTGGCGGTAGCCGCTCCCAGCGCGTAGAAGTTGCTTAAACTGCTCCACCAGCCGACCGCCAGCGCAGTCACCGTGCCGATAGCCACCCACACCAGCACCTTCCGCCAGCGCAAGCCGATGGAATCGGCGATTTTCAGCCCCTCCATGAGGTAGGGTAGGGATTGCGCCCGGATGTCCACGTGCACGAGGTCAAAATAGCCGCCCGCCACGATGGCTTCCTCTGGTAGGTTCTGGGTGCCCAGCACGGCGTTTGCCACGCGGTGGGGCGTCCAGGTTGCGGGCGCGAACGTCCACTGCCCACCCGCCTCCGCACGGATGCGTGCCCCGCTCAACACGTACGCCACGTACACCCCAATAATCAACAGGGCGAACAGGGGCGGAACGCCTGTCAGCATCATCATCCCCGCGCACAGCAGAACGCATCCCAGCGCGAGCAGTCCCAGCCACCGGATGGTGCGCAACTCGTCAGGCGTCAGGTGGCGTTTGAGGCTCTGCCAGTGCCAACGTGCAGACCAGCCCACCATCAGTGCAAAGGCGATCCATGCGCCCGCCGCCTGCTCCTCTTTATAAGGGAAGCGCGCGGCGGCGGTACCACCCACTTCCAGTCCGAACGCGGAGCCCGCCACATACAGCAGGCGCGTCACCAGCCAGAAGAACCAGCAACTGAAGCTGATACTGCTCGGCATGAAGTACGCCAGCCCCACCGCCATCGGGTAGATGCCCAGCGGGAAGTCGGGGAAGGCGTTCCACGGGGGTGACTGGAAGAAGGGGATTTTGATGGAGGTCGCCTTCAGCTGGATGGCGGGGATAGCGGGGTACCAGTCGTGCAGGGCAAGCAGGCTCTGTAAGACGGCGGGAATGGCAAACCCCAGCCAGAACAGCGGGCGGCGCAGAAGGTCGTCCTGTGGGTCGGTGATCTGCAGGGGCAATACGGTGATCGGGAAGGTCAGTCGCTCCTGGCGGATCCAGATTCGGTGCAGTATCGCCGCCAGCCCGATCCAGACGCCTGTGAGCAGTATCAGATAGAGGCTCCAGAACAGGATGGGCACTGTCCACGCCTGCCACGGCACTCCACTTTGCCCACGGTAGAGCGCGCGGATGGCTTCGGCATCATGCAGGACGGGCAAGTGCGCGAGATACGGCAGATAGCTGTTCCATTGCGGTTGCGTCTGCGAGAAGTAAGGGAAAAAGCCCATGCCCGGCAGAATGAAGCGCAAGCCGCCGAAGCCGACAATGGGGAGCGTGCAGGTGAGCACGATGTAGCCCATCAGCAGTTCGCGCCGGTCAAACCTCAGCCATCGGCGCAAGAGGCGCACCAACAGCAGATACAGGGCGGTGGGCATCATCAGCGAGTAGCAGATGAGATAGATACTGCGCGCGATCTCACTGTCTGCCACCCACCACACCATCACCGCCTGTGTCAGCAGGATCAGCAGTGCCAACTGCGGGCGTATGCCGGCGATCGCCCAACGTCGGGGCTGCTCCCCTGCCTGCTCCGCGAGCGTCGCGCCCTCGGTGATAGTGCTGAATGGCATCGATGTCCGAGACATTTGTGGAAACCTTGGACACTCGGGCGCAGGTGTCCTGCTTTCGGCACGGCTAAATCGCCCGGTCTCTGCGGGCGGGACGCTTGCCTATCTCGCGCACCTGGATGGTGCCTACGTCTTCCCGCGCCGAACCGAGCCGAACAACGGCAGGTAGACCCTCCACTCGTACCGCGCCCGGTAGAGGAGGCAGTCTGCGAGACTCCACCCGTATCAACAGCACATATTCGCCATATGGGAGCGGGGGCAAGGTGAATCGTCCCCCTTTGTCCGTCGCAACCACTCCAGCCACCAGCCGCCAGTCGAAGGGACGGACAATCAACACCTGCCGGTCAGCAAGCGGACGGGCGCGGGTAAAGGGCAGAGCGTTCTGCCTGCGCATAACGCCCACCCGAACGTTCTCCGCGGGTTGCCCGTTCCACAGGATTTTGCCCGCTATCCTGCCAGCGGGTTGAACGGCTTGGCGCAGTTCCTCTGGAATCTTGCCTCGCTGGTACCACTCCTGCGCCTTGCGCGCATCGCCGAAACGGGCGTAGAGATCCCCCAGGGTTTGACAGGCGCGCTGGGATTGCCGGAAGGGGCGGGCGCGGGCAGATAGCCAGTCCAGATACCGTTTCGCCTCGGGCGTGACCCCGCAATGCGAAAGCGTCTCCACCATCAACTGCACAAACTGCAGGCGCGGCGCACGCTCGATGCACAAGCGGTCCACCTCCAGACTGCGCAGGGGGTCCCAGTCGATGGAACGCACATCGTGCAGATGCACAAACAGCGGACGCACCAGTACGGTCTGATAGCGTCGAGCCTTCAGATACTGCTCCACCTTATAGGTAACGCCGGGCTCGTTGGGGAAGCCGAGGATGGTCTGGAAGGGGATGCTGGCGACACGGAGCCTGCCGTCGGAGAGGGGAAGGAGCACTGTGTCGTTGCCCGCTGGTCCGATGGGCATCTGTTCGCGCTGAGCAAACTCGGCGAGAGAGCGCCCGTAGTCCATCCGTCCAACCACCAGCCCATAGAACGACCATACCCCGACAAGCGTCAGCAGTGCCAGAGGCACAACCGCCGACGCCATCGCTCGAACGCGCTGGTGATAGCTCGATGCCGGCGCAACCACCGCCGTCCACAGGCATCCCCAACAGAAACCGCCTACCGCCGCGACCGCCACCGAAATCGCGGCGAAAGTGACCCAGCCACGCGGGTTGAGGTCCGCTAGGTTCTGCGAACCGCCCGGTGGCGCAAAGGCGGCGGGAAAGCCGAACATCAGCCGGTACAGCGCGGCGCCGAACTCAAAGCTGGTGAACTGCAGAACCAGCGCACCGAGAAGCCCGCAGGCAAAGCCCCCGATTGTCAAACGTAATAGCGACCATGCGCTGACCGAATCTCTTCGCCTCAGCCACCATCCGGCTACCCCATCCTCTGCGAGAAGAAGTGTCGTGGTCACGCAAACAACGCCGAGAAACCGCATCATGGCGCCGGTGCTCTGATCCCAACTGCCCCAGAACCACCAGACGAACAGCGCCTCCACCGCCAGCCATGCCCCCCACAGTCCCGCCGCCCTGCCCGCGCTCTGTAAACCGATAGCGGGTTGCATGGCGCGCACGGCGATCCACGCGAGCCACAGATATACACCTACCAGCACCAGCAGGCGCACCGATAGCGGCACCGAGCCTACCGCCGAAATCCAACGCACCAGCGCGGGCGACCAAGCCAGCGAATCGGGCACAGGTAACCCCGAGGCGTCCAGCGAGCGCAGAACCGAGGGCAATATCCGCAACGTCTCCCCATGCACGCGCAGGAACGAGGGTATCATCCCAAGAACCGCGAACCACAAGCCGGTTCGCCACACCTGAGGCACTCCAAGCGCGTTCGTCATGCGTGTTCCTCCACAGAGAAGTCTGCTGTCCCCCACAGAGCCAGCGGTACGGATAGTATAGCCTGTAGATTTGCCTGCTGTCTATGGGAGCGAACTTCAAAAAGATTGTGCGCATAACTTGCAAAGTGTTGACTTTTTTGGAATACTGGCTTACAATATACAAGGAGAGAAAACGCTCCCCAAACTACCTAACGTCAGGAGGGTGCTTCAGATGAGAAACAACCGTTCTCAGCGTGCGTTCACGCTGATCGAATTGCTTGTGGTGATCGCGATCATCGCGATACTGGCTGCCATCCTGTTCCCGGTGTTTGCCCGGGCGCGCGAAAAGGCACGTCAGACCAGCTGTCTCAGCAACATGAAGCAGATGGGCACGTCGTCGATGATGTACGTGCAGGATTACGACGAGCGGTTCCCACTCAGTTACTATGTGTCCGCCAACGCCCAGGGACCCTGCGCGTTCACTTACCTAGGCGCCGTCGAGCCCTATGTGAAGAACCGCCAGATTTACCAATGCCCCTCGGAGCCTAGAGCCATTAATGTCGACGCGGCGGCCCGTGCGCTGGGTCTGCCCGGAGGCGAGTGTGGTAGCTTCACTTGGGCAAGCTACAACTTCAACTACGCGTTGACCAACATTGGCACCCCGATAGCCTCCATCGAGTTTCCTGCGGAGACGGCGGTAGCGTCGGATGGCAACCTGGCGGCACAGCAGAACTCGTGTGCCTGGAACCTGCTCGACTCGCCCGTGCAGGCGCGCCATAACGATATCGTCAACGCCAGCTACGCGGATGGGCACGCCAAGACCTTCACGGCGAAGCTGTCGGGTTGTTCGGGTATCAACGTGAACGGCAACGCCATCAAGCAGTACTGCATCACCTCGGGCGCATACACCCGCTGGTGCAATCAGGCTCCTGCTCCCGACGTCTGCCGCGACGAGGTGTGGGGCTTCGCCAAGCAGGATCAATACGGCTGGTGCACGCAAGGTTCGCCATAAGGCGGCAAGCGGAATCGTGAGGAACGCCGAGGGGGCGCGAACGCGCCCCCTCGGCTACTCGCATCGACTTTTAGTCGCCTCCGAACTGTTTTCAAATTTGGTCAATAAAGCAGACGGGTAAAACCGTCCCCTCCCCTACGAAGTTCCTTGCCGGGGAGAGGACAGCAGTGAAGGTAGCTCCCGGCAAGCGGTTTCTAACTGAACTGCTCGCGTATCCGGCGCACCGCCTCTTCCACTCGCTCGCCGTGATGGTCGCCGCTGACGGTGATGGAGAAGCGGACGTAGCCTTCGCCGTGCTCGCCGTAGCCGATGCCCGGTATCGCCAGAATGCCCGCCCGCTCCAGCAGCTGCTTGGCGAACTCGATGGAAGGCAGGCCATCTGGCGTAGGCACCCAAACATAGAAGGTGGCTTTGGGCTTTTGCACCTGCCAGCCGATCGTCTGAAGCCCTTCCACCAGAATATCCCGCCGTTTCTGGTAGAGGTTCAGCGTGCGGGTATTGTCGGCGTACAGCAGGGCATACCCTGCCGCGCGTGAAATGGCGGAAAACTGCTTGCTATCCACGTACGACTTCATCTTGTTCAGGTTCGCGATGGCGTCGCGATTGCCCGCGGCAAACCCCACACGCCAGCCCGTCATATTAAACATCTTGGACAGCGAGTTGAACTCGATCGCCACCTCTTTGGCTCCCTCTATCTGCAGAAGGCTGGGGTGGCGATAGCCGTCATACACCACCTCCGAGTAAGCCGCATCGTTGACCAGCAAGATGTCGTACGCGCGGGCGAACTCCACCGCCTGCTGGTAGAACTCGCGCGTGGCCACTGCACCCGTGGGGTTATTGGGGTAGTTCAGGAACAGCAGTTTGGCGCGTCGGGCGACGCCGGTGGGGACGGCAGAAAGGTCGGGCAGGAAGCCGTTTTCGCGTTTCAGGGGCAGGACATAGGTCTCACCGCCTGCCATTCGCGCGTTGATGGCGTAGACCGTGTAGGCTGGATCGGGCACGAGGGCGATGTCTCCGGCATCAAGATACGCCCATGCCAGATGCGCCAACCCCTCTTTGGAACCGATCAACAACAAGATTTCCCCTTCTGGGTCTACCGTCACCCCATAGCGGCGGCGATACCACTCGGCGACTGCCTGCAAGAAGAACGGCTCGCCGTAGGGTGTTTCATCATAGCGGTGGGTGGCGGGGTCTTGCGCCGCCTCGTATAGCTTTTCGATGATGTCGCGAGGGGTCGGCTGGTCAGGGTCGCCGATGCCGAAATCGATGAGGTCACGCCCCTCTGCCAATGCTTTTGCCTTCAGCTTGGCGATCTCTCCAAACAGATAGGGCGGTGTTTTATCCAGACGAGATGCACGTGCAGGCAAGCTCTTCTCCTCCTTCACTCAGATGTCGATCTCTCCCACGAACACTTCGGTCGCGGCACCTGTCATCAGCACACGCCCATCACCCAGCCATTCGATCTGTAGGTCCCCGCCGGGCAGATGCACCAGCACCTCTCGGCTGGTCAGTTTGTTCAGCGCACCGGCGACCACCGCGGCACATGCCCCCGTGCCGCAGGCGAGGGTCAGCCCCGCCCCGCGCTCCCAGGTGCGCAGGATGATCTCGCGTGTGTTCACCACCTGTACAAACTGCACGTTGGTGCGCTTGGGGAACAGCTTGTGATGCTCGATTTCGGGACCGACCTTCTCCACGGGGAACATCGAGACGTTATCCAGAAAGATGACCGCGTGGGGATTACCCATCGAGACGGCGGTGAACTCCAGTTTTCTGCCCGCCGCCCGCAGAGGATAGCCGATGACGTTCTCTGCGTCCACGCGAACGGGTATCTCTTGGGGCTGAAGGCGCGGCACACCCATATCGACGGTGACGGAGGTCACCTTACCGCCCTGAACGGTTAGCTTCAGCGGTTTGACCCCCGCCAGCGTCTCCACGTTCATCTGCGTGCTGGTAACGTGTTTGCGGTCGTAGGCATATTTGGCGAAACAGCGGATGCCGTTGCCACACATTTCCGCCTCACTGCCGTCGGGGTTGAACATTCGCATCCGCAGATGCGCCACCCGCGAGGGCAGGACCAGAATCAATCCGTCCGAACCGATGCCGAACCGCCGGTCACACAGGCGACGCGCCAGTTCGGGCAGGTTCTCTTCGGGGATTTCCGCCTTCAGGCAGTCCAGCACCACGAAGTCGTTGCCGATACCGTGCATTTTGGTGAACTGCACCTTACGTCCTCATCAACCTCCTGTCCGGTTTGGCTTCTGTTTCAGGCACGATGCGCGCGAAACTGCCCTCTGCCCCCGCCGTACAAGCGAACAGATGCCCACACCTATCCACACCGACGGGGGCTGTTTGTTCGGCACCTTACGGCGAGCGATCACGCATTTTCAGAGGGCGTCTCGCTGGTTTCGGTGCCCTCGGCAGGCGTGCTGACCGCTCGAGCCGCGGCGTCCGGCGGGCGATAGGTCGAGACCGGTCGAGAAGGCACCACCGAAGTGATTGCGTGCTTGTACACCAGCTGGGTGGGTTTGCCCGGACTGTCGAGCAGCACCGTGAAGGCATCGAACCCCCGAACCAACCCGCGCAGTTGCACGCCTCCAATCAAGTAGATGGTGACGGCAATGTTCTCCTTGCGCACCTGGTTCAAAAAAACATCCTGCAAGTTGATTTGAGTCTTGGCCATGTCGTAGGCTCCCCTCCATCCCAAAATCCATCAAGTGTGTTGGTGTTCGCTTCGCAGTCGCTCCAGGATTTGCCGCGCCGCGTGCTCGGCGCCCTGCGAAGCATCTATCCATTCGATCTGTTTGTCGGCGCGGAACCATGTTAATTGACGCTTGGCGAAGCGCCGAGTTTCACGCTGTATCAGCGGGATCGCTTCGTCCAGCCTCATTTTGCCCTTGACCACCTGCACCAGTTCGGCGTAACCTAGCGAACGCATGGCTGGCAGAGCAGGGTCATAGCCCGCTTCGATGAGCTGGCGCACTTCGTCTAGCCACCCCTGGGCGATCATCTGCTCCACCCGCTCGTTGATTCGGCGATACAGTAGGTCGCGCGGAAGGATGAGCCCAAACCGACGCGTCCTACCGACCTGTGGGGGAGGCTGGCGCCTTTGCCACTCCGAAATGGGCTTGCCCGTTACAAAGTATACCTCCAGCGCACGAATAAGGCGAACGGCATCGTTGGGGTGTATCCGGGACGCCGCCTGCGGGTCTACCTTCTGCAGTTGTTCGTGCAGGGCTTTACTGCCCTTCTGCCTCACCTCCTGCCACAGCGCGCGTCGCAGAGCCTCATCCGCCGCAGTGGGGGGAATCTGGAACCCGTCCAGCAGGGCTTTGATGTACAGCCCGGTACCGCCGACAATCAGCGGCAGCTTCCCCCTCTGCCGAATCTGCTCGATCGCCTCCAGAGCCATCTGCTGGAACTTCGCTACGCTGAACGGCTCATCCGGGCGACACACGTCGATCAGGTGGAAGCGCACGCGCCCCCTCTGTTCGGGCGAAGGCTTGGCGGTGCCGATATCCATCCCCTGGTAGACCGCCATACAGTCGGCGGAGATAATCTCCCCGTCCAGCCGCTCCGCCAACAGGATGCCTACCTCGGTCTTACCGGTCGCAGTCGGGCCCACTACTGCCCGTACATCAGGCAGGAACTCTCTCATTGGCTTTGTGTGTTCAGAGTATGGCGGTTTGCTCACGCCCTTGCAACTTGACAAGGTACAAACCCTTCGTGCAACCCAGTATACCATAAGCACGGGTTGCCCTGCAAGGTG
The DNA here is from genome assembly GCA_040289885.1 of Armatimonadota bacterium. Classification (GTDB taxonomy): domain Bacteria; phylum Armatimonadota; class HRBIN16; order HRBIN16; family HRBIN16; genus HRBIN16. The sequence goes on from PSLZ01000025.1 coordinate 33,037, forward strand.
CATTGACAACGCCTGTTATCTGTGATAGGATTCAATATGGATAGCAGATGTAGTTGATACTTCTTCTTCTGCCCGTAGGTCGTGAGCTTTCGAGAGGAGGAGAGGACCATGAAAATGCTCATGATTGTGTGCGAAACGGGCATTGACTACCGCGTGGTCAAGGTGCTCGATGAGGTGCACGTGCCCGGTTATACCCGCTATTCGGGCGTCTCCGGTGTTGGGGAAACGGGTAGACGACTAGGCTCTCCCATCATGCCCGGACAAAACACCGTCTTCCTCAGTGTCATGCCTGAAGAAATGGCACAACAGGTCACCGAGAAACTCAAGCAGTTAGTAGACAGCTTTGAGGAGCGCCGCAAACCCGCCCTGCGCGTGTTCGCCATGCCTGCGGAGATTCTGCTGTAGACCAATATGCTTTAGCACAACAAATGGCAAGCGGCTCTTCCGGAGGCAGGAGGAGCCGCTTTTCGCATGGAAAAAACCCTAATAGGGAGGCTAATAAGGATGAAAGTGATACCGTCGTCCCAAATCCCGTTCCAACCGGTTACTGCCGAAGGTGCACAGGGAACCAGCATCAAGGAGCTTATCACCGACCGCGATGGTGCGCCTACCTTCGCCATACGCCTGTTTGAAATCGCGCCAGGGGGAAACACCCCTCTGCACCAGCACCCCTGGGAACACGAGGTCTTCATCCTCAGTGGGGAAGGCGAACTGCGCGGACAGAACGAGGCGTATCCGTTCCGGGCGGGGGATGCGGTGTTTGTGCCGCCCAACGCCGTACATACCTTCGTGAACACGGGGCAAAAGCCCCTGCAACTGCTGTGCATGATCCCTGTTCAGCAACCCTGTTGCCGATAACGCAGGGAGGTGCAGACGATGCGGGAAGTCTCGCTGGCTGTAAAACTGGGTTTCAAGCCCATCGACAAAGTGCTAATCGTCAACGCCGACGACGTAGGCATGAGCTACGCTGCCAACCAGGCGACCATTCAGGGCATGGAAAAAGGGCTTATTACCGCTGGCTCTATCATGGTGCCGTGTCCCTGGTTCCTGCAGATCGCCGAGTACGCGCGCACTCACCCTAAAGCCGACTTCGGTATCCATCTGACGCACACCAGCGAGTGGAAGTATTACCGCTGGGGTCCAGTGGGTGACCGATGCAAGCTCAAAGGGCTAATAGACCCTCAAGGGTATATGTGGAACGATGTGCCGGAGGTCTACGCGCACGCCACCCCCGAACAGGCGATGATCGAAGCGCGCGCCCAGATCAAGATGGCGATGGATAACGGCGTCGACATCACCCACCTGGACTCGCATATGGGCACTCTGCAGTACAGCGACAAATACTTCTATGAGGTGTACGTACCGCTGGCGAAGGAGTTCAACCTGCCGGTGCGCATGGGCTCACAGGACCTGCTGGCTCAGTTTGGCTATCCCGATATGCGTCAGAAGGTGCTGGAGCAAGGCATCCTGTTCCCCGACTACCTGATACATGGCGGGCGCAAGCCGGGTGAAAGCGTGACGCAGTACTGGAAGCGGATGCTCCGCGATCTCAAGCCGGGCGTGACCGAGCTGTATATCCACCCCGCCCTGGCCACCGAGGAGATGCCACACATCGCGGGCTCGTGGCAGGACCGCGCTGAGGAGTTCCGATTGTTCACCACCGATGCGGAGATCCGTCGCATTCTCAAGGAGCAGGATGTGAAGCTGATTGGCTGGCGTGTCATCCGTGACCTGCAGAGGAAACAGCATCGCGCTTCGTAGCCCTGTTTGTCATGCTGAACAAAGTGAAGCACCCTATTCGTCATGCTGAGCGTCAGCGAAGCATCTCGTTGTCTTTTGTCGTCATGCTGAGCGCCAGCGAAGCATCTCGTTCTTGTCATGCTGAACGCAGTGAAGCATCTCGCAGTTGGGATTCTTCGCTCCGCTCAGAATGACAACACAACGTCATGCTGAACGCAGTGAAGCATCTCGCTTTTTGACCGGTGCCCAGCATCACCGGGAAAGCACCAGCACAACTTTTGCAAGGGGGTTGAAACGAAGGATGGACTACGCTTCACTGCTCGCATGGGGGCGGGAACGATGGCGCAGAGCCTTCAAAGCGTAACCCATCTCCTCCGCACGCAACAGCTTCGCCAGCAGGAGGTATACCCCGCCGCCCACCAGCGTCACCAGCAGAATCGCCAGCAAGGACACCAGCTTCGGATGGAGCGAGAAACCCTGCAGAAACTGCACCAGCAGGGAGCGAACCGACCATCCGACCGCCCCACTGAGTGCAGATGCCAACACCAGCCTGGCAAAGGGAAGCCCTAACTGCCCTACCGGTATGCCCACCTTTCGCCTCAGCGCACTCAGCATCCACAGCACGTGCAGAATCGCCGCGATGGAACCCGCCAGTGCCAGCCCTTTGTGCGCCAGCGGACCGATCAGCCACCAGTTCAGCGGCACGAATACCAGCGTCGTCAGCGTGCCGATCACCACGGGCGTGACGGTATCCTGCACGGCATAGAAAGCACGGTTCAAAATCGCCTGGCTGGAGAAGGCGAACAGCCCGATACAGTAGAACACCAACGCCTCGGCGGTGATACGAGTGTCCTCGGGGGTGAATCGCTTATACTGCAGGAGGATAGACACGATGTCCGTAGAAAGCACCATCATCAGCACCGAGATGGGCACGGTCAGGAACCACAGTGCGCGAAGTCCCTGAAGCAGGGTGCGTCGGAAAGCGTCCATATCGCCGCGTGCCGCCTGCGCGCTCAGTGTGGGGAACACTGCGATGCTGATGGCTTGCGCGAAGATGCCCAGCGGCGCCTGCATCTGCTTGTTGGCGTTGTCCAGCGCGGAGACCGCCCCGGGAGGCAGGAGCGACGCGAACGCCCGGTTAATCAACACAAACACCTGGGGCAACGACAGCCCCAAAATCACCGGCAGAACCAGCTTGCCCACTTTCACCACGCCCGGATGCCGGAGGTGCAGGCTGAACCGGTAGCGCACGCCGATCCGGCGCAGGAACACCATCTGCAAGAGCAGATTGCCAACTACCGCCCCTGCTAGCGCACCCCACGACAGCCCCGCCACGCCCAAGTGCCCTCCCAGTAGCCAGCCGCCAGCGATGATGCCCAGATTGTAGATGATAGGTCCTAGCGCAGGAACCAGAAAATGCCCGCGCACGTAAAGGGTCGCCATCATCAGCCCACCGAGGAAGAAGCATATCTGCGCAGGGAGCACGATGCGCGTCAGCGAGGCGGTCATATCCAACTGCCAGGGCTGGAATCCGGGCGCAATCAGCGGCACCAGCTGCCGAGCGAACACCTCCCCCACCAGCACGAATCCGGCCACCACCAGCGTCATGAAGGTAGCGACCACCGAGAACACTTTCCACGCCTCCTCCTCCTGACCGCGCGTGAGGTACTCCGTGAAGACCGGCACGAAGGAGGAGGATAACGCTCCACCGGCGATCAGGAAGAAGAGCAGGTCAGGGATGGAAAACGCCGCCCTATAGACATCGGTGTAAGCGTTTTGCCCAAACCACGCGGCGATTGCCGTATCGCGTAATTGCCCCAGCACACGGCTGATGAATATCGCCGCCATCATCACCGCCGCGGCACGGGCGACCTTTTGTGTCTCCTGAGTCATGCTGGCTGATATTGTACTGTGCTATCGGCGCGGTGTCAAATACCTGTTTACATCTATTCCTGCAATATGGTAGTATCGATGCAACAGGGCAGGAGGTCAGGGATGGGCACTTCCTCGAAATCGGGCGCCGATGACGAGCAGAAGGCGCAAAAGGCACACCCGTTTTGGGGCTGGCTGGTGATTGTGGCGGCGCTGGCAGTGATCGCTGTGATGACATACCCCTTTCTCGCCAGCCGCACCAACCGCGACCTGGCTTTACCCACCGCCGAGGAGACGACCGTCAAAGTCGCTGACCAGATGTCTGCAGTGCCCCGCGCGGGGCGGGCGAACCTGGCACGCCAGTTCTTCCAGCATCCCAATCCCATCGTGCGCTACGCCACCGTGGAAGCCATCGCCGACTGGAAGATTCGCGACGCGGTTCCCTTGCTACAGCAGGGGCTGGAGGACAACTGTTCGGCGGTACGACGGCGCGCCATGGAGGTGCTGTGGCGTATAGACCGCGAGCGCGGGCTTCGACTTCTGCTGGCAGGGCTTAAAGACGAAGATGTAGACGTCCGCAGGGCGGCGGTCAACCAGCTGCGCTTTGCCAACGATAGGCGGGTGGTGCCCGCCATCATCCCCTTGCTTGACGACCCCGACCACACCGCCCGATTCTTTGCGCTGGGTGCCCTGCGCAAGTTGACCGGACAGCCCTTCTTTACCCGCACCACCGACCCGCCCGAAAAACAGCAGGCAGTGATCCGTCAATGGAAAGAGTGGTGGAACCGGGAACGCGCGCGCTGGGCAGAGACGCAACACTGGACAGATGTTCCTCCCATGCACCCAAAACGCACGGACCCCGCCCCACCCCTCACCCTCAGAAGTGTCGAGGGCTCACCATTGCGCCTGCAGGATTTCAAAGGCAAGCTGGTTCTTCTGCACTTTTACGGCACCTGGTGCGCGCCATGCGCAGTAGAGATGCCCGAGCTGGTGCGCCTGCGCCAGGCTTATCCCGAAACCGAGCTGGTAATGATAGGCATCGCGGTGAACGAAACGCAAGGCGAGCGCGCGGTGCGCGAATGGATCGAGAAGTTCAAAATCACCTTTCCGCAGGCGCTGGCAGACCCCACAGTGGTCTCCGCGTACTGGATTCAGGGCGTGCCGATTACTTACTTGATTGACCCCGAGGGGCGCATCCGTTACCGCTTCGAGGGCGAACGGGATTTCGAGACCTTCCGCCAGGTGATCGACAGGGTGCGCCACAGCCTCAACGCCACAGGTTCACCACCCACACCAGCAGGGGCGCGATAAGCAGAGCAGGCAGGAAGTTTGCCACTGGAATCGGGCGCAGGTTCAGCAGACGGATGCCCAATCCCAACATCATCAGCCCACCGGTGGCGAACATCCCGTTTTTCATTCCCTCCGTCAGCACGTTCCCGATCCAGCCCGCGCCCAGCGTGAGCGTGCCCTGCACCACCAGCACCGTGCCAGCGGAAAACAGCACGCCCCAGCCCAGCGCGGCGGTGAAAAAGGCCGCGGAAACCCCATCCAGCAGGCTTTTGACCAGCAGGAGGCTGTAGTTGCCCGTTAGCCCATCCTGAAGACAGCCCATGATGGTCATCGGTCCCACGCAGAAGAGGATGCTGGTACTCACGAACGCCTGGCTGAAGGTACTGTCGCCTTCGTTGCTGAACCGCCTCTGCAGACTGTTGCCCAGCGCATCCAGCCTGCCCTCGATATCCAGCCCCTCACCGATTATCGCACCGATGAGCAGGCTTGCCAGAGGGAGCAGAGGGTTCTTCTCGCTCAGGCTCATCTGCACGCCGATCATCAGCGTCATCAAGCCGATGATCTGCATGGTGGTTTCGCGCAGGCGCGGCTTGAGATACCGTCGCGCCGTTAGCCCTACCCCCGTGCCGATGACCACCGTCGCCGTGTTGATGAAGGTGCCAATCATCCTGCGCCTGCGCCCTGCTCCTGTTCCACCTCTTTGCGCAACAGACGCTTGAGGATCTTGCCGGTGCCCGACTTGGGCAGAGACTCTCGGAACTCCACCCGCCTGGGAACCTTGAAGTTCGCCAGCCGCTGGCGGCAATAGCGGATAATCTCGCGCTCGGTTGCCTGCGCACCGGGCTTTAGCACCACATACGCCACGGGCGCCTCGCCGCGCAGTTCGTCATACTCGCCGACCACCGCTGCCTCCGCAATCGCCGGGTGCGTGTGCAGAACCTCCTCTACCTCGCGCGGATATACGTTCAATCCGCCTACGATGATCATGTCCTTCTTGCGGTCAACGATATAGAAGTAGCCGTCCTCGTCCACCTTGCCGATGTCGCCGGTGTGGTACCAGCCGTTGCGCATGGCTTCGGCGGTCGCTTCGGGAAGGTTGTAGTAGCCCAGCATCACGTTCTCGCCGCGCACCACAATCTCGCCCAGCTCGCCCACGGGCACCTCGTTGTCGTTGTCGTCGAAGATTTTCATCTCCACGCCCGGGATGGGCAAGCCGATGCTACCCGGTTTGCGCACGCCCTTCAAAGGATTGACCGCCGTCACCGGCGAGCACTCCGTAGGTCCGTCGCCCTCCAAGATGACCACGTTGAACCGCTTCTCAAACGCCTGCATCACCGCCACAGGCATCGGCGCCCCACCCGACACGCAGATGCGCAGGGAAGATAGGTCGTACTCGCGCGGTACGGGGAAGTGCAGGATGGCGGCATACATGGTGGGCACGGCAGGAAAGATGGTACAGCGGTGCTTCTCTATCGCCTCCAATACGCCGTCGGGCGTGAACCGCTCCAAAAGCGTGCTGGTACATCCAACGTAGATAGCAAGGTGCATACATACCGTGCCTGCAAACGCATGGAACAGGGGCAGTACGGTCAAAAAGTTATCGCTGGGCGACATCTCCAGCACCGGCACGCACGACTCGCAGTTCGCGATTAGGTTCCGGTGGCTGAGCATGCACCCTTTCGGGAAGCCCGTCGTGCCGGAGGTGTAGAGGAACACTGCAGGGTGCTCGCGCGGATTGAACTCCGGCGGTGTGGGCACCGGTGCCGGTTGTTGCCACAGCGCGTCAAACGGCAGAAAGTCGGGAGCCTCCCCGCCCGCCAGCAGGAGCGTCTTCAGCGAGGGAACCTGTGCCTTTACCGTACGCAGGGCATCCGCCAACGGGGGGATGGTTACCGCCGCCTTGACCTCTGCGTCGTTGTAGATGTAACGCAGTTCGTCTGGTTTGAGCATCGGGTTGGCAGGGACCGCGATGGCACCCAGTGCCTGACAGGCGTAATATGCCATCACGAACTGGGGCAGGTTGGGCAGAAGGATGCCCACGCGGTCGCCTTTTCCGATACCGAGATCCCGGAGCCCTTTCGCCACCCCGCTGACCGCCACAAGTAACTGCTGGTAGGAGATGGGATGATCGCGAAAGATCAGAGCGTTCTGGTCAGGATTGCGCTGGGTGGTTTGTAAAAGCATTTCAAACAGACTCATCGCCCCGTCACACCTCTTCTTTTTTCTTTTCGCGAAGAATCTTCTCTTTTCCTGCGCAGATATGAGACGTGCAGGCGAATGCCTAAAGGATGAGGGTAGGACTTACACAGTTGGATGCAGAGCAGTACCTGCGTCATGCTGACCCTCAATGTCATGCTGAACGCCCGCTCTGCATCTCGGTTGGGATTCTTCGCTCCGCTCAGAATGACAAGAGAGGGGCTCAGAATGACGTCTTTGTTGTCATGCTGAACGCCAACCCTATTGTCATGCTGAGCGCCAGCGAAGCATCTCGTAGTTAAAAGGGGGGGGTGAGATTCTTCGCTTCGCTCAGAATGACAGGAAAACGCGGCGCGGAAGGACGCGAGAGGCTCGGGGTGAGAGGGAGGCACCAACGCAACGGCGTAACTCTTACTCAGACCATCCTGTGTAGGAGACGGAACCGATGGCTTACGAGCAGTGGGGAATTGGTATCGTTGGACTGGGCGGCATCGCCAACGTACATCTGCAGGCATATCGCAACGCTGGGCTGAAAGTGGTGGGAGGCGCGGATATCGCCCCCCAACGCGTGGAGACCATGCAGGCAAAATGGAATCTGCCCCTCGCCACCACCGATGTAGAGTCTCTAATCGCTCACCCGGAAGTGAAGATTGTGGATGTCACAGCGCCCCATTTCCTGCACGTGCGCGAGCCGATTTTCCGCTGGGCAGCGCAGTACAGCAAGGCGCTGTTTGTGCAGAAACCGCTGGAACAGTACTATGCCAACGCCCTCAAGCTGGTGCGGATTGCCGAGGAAGCGGGCATCCCCCTGATGGTCAATCAGAACTCGGTGTTCGTGCCGGGCTTTCAGGCGATGGAGCCCTATCTGCGCCAGGGCGCTATCGGCACACCCTATTACTGCCAGATCGAAAACCGCAACTGGTTCGACGTAAGCGACCACCCCTTTTACGGCAAGCAGGAGCGATGGGTGCTCAGCGACATGGGGGTGCATCATCTCGCCCTAGTGGTACACTGGTTCGGGAGCTGGCGTAGTGCCTACGCCATCATGGGGCGCGACCCTTCGCAGAAGGGCATTGTAGGCGACACCTGGAACGTGATGAATATCCGACTTGAGAACGGCGTGCAGGCATGCGTCATCAACAACTGGTGCTATCGCGGGCACCTGCCGCGCCCGCATTCGGTGGAAGAGGTGGTCATTCAGGGTGATAAAGGCGCTATCACGGGCACCAGCGAAGAGATAGTGGTCGTTACCACCGACCCGCCGGCGGAGGTGCGCCCACGTTTCACCGGCAAATGGTTCCCGGACGCCTTTATGCACGCTATCCTGCACTACATCCGGGCTCTGGATGCGGGCGAGCCCTACCTGTGCAGTGGCAGGCACAACCTGCAGGTAGTGGCGTTGATCGAGGCAGGTTATCGTTCGGCACAGGAGGGACGCGAGGTCACCCGTGCCGAAATCATGAGGGACGAAGTCTAAAGGAGGTAAAGATGAGCAAGCTACAGGTTCTGGTATGGGATGAGAACCCTCCCCACGCGCCGAAGTCCATCTATCCTCACAGCATCAACGGCGCAGTGGCAGAGGGATTGAAAGAGCTGGACGTCGAGGGTGTGCTGGAGGTGCGCACCGCCAATCTGGACGAGCCCGAGCAGGGTTGCCCCGCCGACCTGCTGGCGCACATCGACGTGCTGGTATGGTGGGGACACGCCCGACACGGCGAGGTGAAGGACGAACTGGCGGATCGGATCGCCCATCGGGTGCGCGAAGAGGGTATGGGCTTTGTGGCTCTGCATTCGGCGCACTACTCCAAACCGTTCCGGGTGGTGCTGGGGTGCACCGGTCACCTGAAGGGTGGCTGGCGCGAGAACGAGCCCCCGGAGGACGAACATATCCGCGTGTGCGCTCCCTGGCATCCCATCGTCAAAGGGGTGGATGATTTCGTGTTGAACGGCGAGGAGATGTACGGTGCGCCTTTTGACGTGCCGCCACCGCTGGTGGTGATCCTGCAATCGTACTTCCCGCTGGGCGGCGAAACCTTCCCCTCCGGCTTGTGCTGGACGGTCGGTAAGGGCATCGATCCCCATTTCACATCGGGACCGGGTGGTGGTGTCGGGCAGGGCGAAGGCATCGGGCGCGTGTTCTACTTCCGCCCCGGTCACGAGACCATGCCCACCTATTTCCATCCCACCGTGCGCCGCATCCTATATCAGGCAGTGCTGTGGGCAGGGAAGCGACTGTAAGAGCACACATCTGGAGGGCGAACGTCCTCGTAAGCCGTTACCCCCACCCCAACCCTCCCTGCGGGCGGGGAGGAGAGGTGCTGGTGGAGGGTGCATGGAGGGGCAAGCGTCTGCACTGTAAACTGCCGCCGGAAGGTGGTATCCTAGAAGGAGGATGAGCACAGGAGAGTTCTTCGCAACCTGCAACATCGGACTAGAGTTCGTCACCGCACAGGAGCTTCGCGATGCGGGCGCGGAGGTCTATGACATCAGCCCGTCCCGGGTCTACTTCCGCGCCCAGTGGGATGCCATCTACCATCTGCACCTCTACGCGCGCACGGTCAACCGCTTCTTTGCCTTGCTGGCGCGGGCGCAGGTACGCGACCTGAAGCAGATCGAGGAGGTCTCGTGGCAGGTTCCCTTCGAGGAGTGGTTCAGTAACAGCCTCGCCTTCGCGATTCGCTCGGAGCGGGAGGGCACGCATGAGTTCACCAGCATGGACATCGCGCGGGTGGTGGGACAGGTGGTGTGTGACCGTTTCATCGCCCGCCGGGGGCAACGACCGCCCGTGAACCTGGACTATCCAGATGTGGAGGTGTTCTCTACGCTGGCGCATGAGCAGTTCCTACTTGGTCTGAACCTGACGGGCAGTAGCCTCCATCGTCGCCCATGGCGGCAGAGCCTGGCGCACCTCACGGCTTTGCGTCCCACGCTTGCCGCGGCGGTGGTGATGGCATCGGGGTGGGATCACCGCCCGCTGATGGACCCGATGTGCGGCACCGGCACACTGTTGATCGAGGGCGCACTGTGGCGCAGAGGCAGAAGTCCGTCGTTGGGACGCGAGGAGTGGGCGTTCCGCAAACTGCTTCCGCACGACGAGGCTCGGTGGCAGGCGGAGTTGGCGAAGGCTCAGGAGGCAGGAGGAGATTCTCCCCCTCTGCACGGCAGTGACTGGAACGCACGCTACGTGGACATCGCCCGACAGAACGCGCACAAAGCGGGCCTGCCCGATATCCGGTTCACCATCGCCAACGCGCTCACTCTACCGCCGCCGGAGGAGCCAGTAGTGCTAGTGACCAATCCGCCGTATGGCATCCGCATGGGCAAGCCATCGGAGTTGGTGCACCTGTATCGCAAACTGTGGCAGAAGTGGAGCGCAGAGTATGGGGGCAGTCGCATCGTGGTCATCAGCGGCAACCCCGCTTTCGAGCAGACAGCGCCCTTGCCGCCCGTCGCCGCCTATGACTTCCTGCAGGCAGAGCTTTCCTGCCGATTGCTGATTTGGGACCTGCCCGATTGACAGCCGGTTATGCGGCGTAGAGCGATTCCGCCATCTCCACATACAGCGGCTCACGAATGCCGGTTACCTCCGCGAAATTGCGGATGCGCTCCAGCAAAGCCTCCGACACCCGGTGCCCCGCTGAAATCAGCAGTTTGCCGTCGGCAGTATACACGTCGGAAGCCAGCACATGCCCGCTCCGCAGTCCGCGCACCGATACCGCCAGCGCAGGGGTCTCCGTCTGCGGACGGGTCTCTGTGGGAGAGATAAAGGTAACCGCCGCCGCTTCCAGCACGCGCGGGTCGTACCAGCCTTCGCGTCGGCGCATTACCTCGAAGGCGCGTTTTCGGGGAACGTTGGTCTCCTCAAGCGTGCGCAGGTCGCCCACCACTTTCAGCATCCGCGCGCCCAGCGGGATGTCATAGCCGGACACCGCATCGCGCGGGAAGCCTGAACCGTCGAAATGTTTGTTCTGATAGAGCACGATACGCGCTACAGGCTCCAGGCGGGGGATGTTCGCCAGCAAATTGTGGCTGATTTCGGGCACCCGTTCCAGCATCTCCTGCTCGGCTTCCGAGAGGGGATGCCCCGCGCGGGACTTCAGCACCACCACCGGCGGAATGGTCACCAGCCCCACTTGCGCCAGCAGAGCCGATAGCTCCAGCTTCCAGATTTCACCAACCTGAAGCGTCTGCGCCAGCGAGCGAATGTAACCCCGCAGGGTCTGCGCCCGCCCAAACAGATGAGGGTCTACCATCGCCAGGATGTCCATCAACATGCGCACGCTACCGCTGAGTGTTCTCTCCAGCAGGTCCCGCTCGGCGGTGATGAGCCGATACTGCTCGATACCTGCCTCCAGCGCAAGCGCCAAGCTTTCAGGGGGACAGGGTTTGGTCAAAAAGCGGAAGATATGCCCGTGATGCACCGCTTCGATAGCCGTGCGCAGGTCGGGGTTGCCGGTCAGCATGATGCGCACCGTATCGGGCGCGATCTCTTTCACCTTCGCCAGAAACTGCACGCCGTTCATGCCCGGCATATACATATCGGAGACGACCACGGCATACGGTCCCTGCCTCTCGATCAATGTCAGGGCGGCGTCCGCGCCGATGGCGATCTCGATGCGGAACAGTTTGCGCAGGGCACGCTGATAGCCTGCCAGAATGTTCGCATCATCGTCGACGAATAACACTTTTTCAGACATCATTTGCCTCCCTGTCCCATCGCCTGTTGATAGATTGTTTGCCAGATGGGTATCCGCTCCGCGAGACCCATGCTCTCGATGAGCGCGGTATCCAGGTCGGGTACACAGCCCGGCTCGTTCGCGCACCACAGGGCGTTGGCGATATGCACCGTGGTCAGCGGGCAGAAGGTGCGGGCAGGAGATTCCGCCGGGCGATGGTGCCATGCTACCGCTTCCACGATAGAGGTCGGCAGTCCCCACAGCCCCAGCAGATACGCGCCCACTTCGGCGTGCGAGGTGCCAAAGGTTCGCTCTTCCGCCTGCCAGAGAGGGATGTTCTGTGCCTTCGATTCAGCCAGCACCCGCTGATAGGGGTCGGGCAGGCTTGCGGCCAGGATCAGCTTGCCGACGTCATGCAGTAGCCCTGCGGTGAACGCCGAATCTACGTCACGCGCCGAGAGCTGTTCGGTCTCAGACAGTCGCTTTGCCACCGCGCCGACGGTCATGCTGTGGTGCCATAGACGCTCGATGTCAAAGCCCTTGACCCTGCTGCTGTCCCACTTGGCGAAGATGTGCACCGAAAGCACCAACGCCTTCACCGTTTCCAGCCCCAGAAACATGACCGCCTGCACGGGGTTGGAGATACGCCGGGCAATCCCGAAGAAGGAGGAGTTCACCAACTGCAGCACCTTTGCGCTCATGGCGATGTCTTCGGACACAATCTGCCCGATCTTTTGCAGAGACGGGTCGTCGGACTGCAGGATTTCGATGATTCGCGTGTACAACGAGGGCAAGCTCGGCAGGGATTTGACCTGCGATACCAGCGCGCTCAGTTCCTTGCTCGTCAGCAGGTCACGCAGAGCACAAGCCCGGTTGACAGTATCCTTGATGGTCTGCGCGTCGCAGGGCTTGGCAAGGTACTGATGGGTGGTAGTGACTAGTTGCAGGATATACTCTCGGTCAGAGTGCCCGGAGAGCACGATGCGCACGGTATCGGGGTATCTTCTGGCAACCTCTTTGAGCAGTTGCGCCCCGTTCATGCCCGGCATTCGCATATCCGAGACGATCACGTCGAAGGGAGCCTGCTCCATTTTCTGCAGGGCTTCCTCGCCACCGCCCGCGAACTCCATCTCCCACTCGCTGCGCATGGGACGCAGCATCCGCTGAAGCCCCTGAAGCACGTTCGGCTCGTCATCCACAAACAGGATCCGCCGCTTCATGCCGCCACCTCCTGCTCGGACTGTTGTAAAGGCAGGCGGATGATGAAGGTGGTCCCCTTGCCTTCCTCCGTTTCGAAGGTGGGATGCCCTCGTGTTTCTCCACTACCACCGAGTGCGCGTACGCCAGTCCCTGTCCGGTACCTCTGCCGATCTGCTTGGTGGTGAAGAAGGGGTCAAAGATCTTGGAACGGATAGCTTCGGGGATACCGGTGCCGGTGTCGCTGATGCGCACTTCCGCCCAGCCGTCCAGCTTGCGCGTGCTGACGGTGATGGTTCCCTTGCCCTTCGAGCCGTCGCCCACCACATCGGCGATGGCGTGCGCCGCGTTGACGATGATGTTCAGGAACACCTGATTCATATCGCCCGGCAGGCAGGGCACAGGCGGCAGGTTGGGGTCGAAATCGGTCACCAGGTCAGCCACGTACTTCCACTCGTTGCGGGCAACGGTAATGGTGCTCTCCAGCGCGTGGTTGATGTCCACGCTGGTCATTTCGGCAGCGCCCGGATGCGAGAACTCCTTCATCGCGCGCACGATCTTCGCGACCCGCTCCAGTCCCTCCAGCGATTGCTCGATGGCTTTGGGTATCTCATCCAGAAGGTTATTCCAAGTCGGCGTTCTCGATGGCTTCCTCCACCTCGGCGATCCGCTCGTTCGAGATCGCTCCCGCTTTCGCATCCTGCAGGAATCGGACGTTGTCGCCGACGTACTGGGTAGGGGTGTTGATTTCGTGCGCGATGCCCGCTGCGAGACGACCAATGGACTCCATCTTCAGCGCCTGAGCCAGCTGTCGCTCTATCAACCTGCGCTCGGTGATGTCCGCACCCAGCAGGAGCACTCTGCCGTCCTGCTCGTGTGAATCGCCGAGCGGGCTCAGCGTGATGCCTACAATCCCTTCGTTCCCGTCGGGACGGGTGTATCGGATGTCTTCCAGCTTGACCTGTGTTCCTCTCCGACGGCAGGACTCGATGCCCCGCTTCACTATCTTCCAGTCCCAGTGAATCGGGCACTGGTAGAAGGGCTGTCCCAAAGCCTGGTCGGCAGGAATGCCAAACACGGCAGTTGCAGACGGGTTCCAGTGAGTTACCCGGTCGGATTCGTCAATGGTGATCAGGATGGACGGTATGGCTTTAAGAATACACTCCTGTTCCTCAATCTGCCGACACAGTCCCATCACCTGCTCCTCCGTGGCAGTGGCAGTGTGAACATGCTTGTGCATCCCGTTAACACCTCCTTGACGGTGCACGCCTACCGATGCAGAAACACCAGAAGCCGTCAGGAGCGGGCTATTGTTTTGCGTTCGGACGTTTTGTGTCGCATCCGGTTGCTGGCAGTTCATGTTACCTTTTGAGATTCTGGCAACTATTCTGCATTTGCACAGATGGTATTGCTGGCAATTGTGCCGTTTTTTTACGGTGCAGAGATGGAAACATCTTGCCCTGCTGGTGCGTCTAATGCGTGCAAGCAGAAAAGAGGGAGGTTCGAGGACATGTGGCGAAACATGTTGGTGTGGGTATCTCTCCTGATGGGGGCGATGGTATCGATGGAAGCCCAGATGACGGTGACCTCCACAGCGAAGGACACGCGGGGAGTGTCGTTGACCATTTACAATCAGAACTTCGCGGTGGTGCGCGAGAACCGGCAAATCAGCCTGAAAGAGGGCGTGAACTTCGTGCGCTATGAGGATGTCGCGGCACAGATAGACCCTACCTCTATCAGCTTCAAGTCCCTCACCGCACCCAACGCGGTTGCAGTGCGTGAGCAAAACTACCAGTACGATCTGCTGAACCCCGTCTCCATCCTGAACAAGTCGGTCGGGAAGGTGGTGCGCTTCAAGCAGGTACATCCCGACGGCAAGGTGGAGATACTGGAGGGCACCCTGCTGAACCCGCCTACTGCTGTTGTGGGGCAGACGGACGCCGGCGGTGGTGGAACGGTCTACCAAGGGCTGGTCATTCGGCTGAAGGACGGTCGCCTGGTGCTGAATCCGACGGGACAGATCGAGTTGAGCGAACTGCCCGAGGGGCTAGTGTCGCGCCCGTCACTGCTGTGGAAGCTGGAGGTAGACCGGGCGGGCACGCATCACACGCAGGTTTCCTACATCGCCAACGCCATCACCTGGAAAGCCGACTACGTGGCGGTGGTGAACAAGGACGAGAACATGGTAGATTTGACTGGATGGGTAACGATTGACAACCGTAGCGGTGCCACCTACGCCGACGCGCAGCTACAGCTCATGGCGGGCGATGTGCGCCGCGTGCAGGAGGCTCCAGTACCTGCAGGGGTCGTGGTGGATGGGATGATGAGGGCCCGTGCGGCGGCTCCACAGTTCGAGGAGGAGGCGTTCTTTGAATACCACCTCTATACCCTTCAGGGCACGACTACCGTGCGCGATAACGAGACCAAGCAGATGACCCTGCTTTCCGCCGCCGATGTGAAGGTGATGCGTAAGCTGGTGCTGGACGCGGGCAGGCGATGGTGGATCCAGGGCATTCGCGCACCCGGCATGGGCGGTGACACGCAGAACGTGAAGCTGAACATCGTGGTGGAGATGCGCAACTCCAAAGAGAACAATATGGGGATGCCGCTCCCCAAAGGCAAGGTGCGCCTGTACAAAGCCGATGACCGGGGTAACCTGCAGTTTCTGGGTGAGGACCTGATCGACCACACCCCCAAAGATGAGCTGGTGCGTCTGTACATCGGCGATGCTTTTGATGTGGTGGGCGAGCGCAAGCGCACCGAGTTCAAGCAGATATCCGACCGTGTCATCGAGGAGACCTACGAAATCACCGTGCGCAACCACAAAGAGAGCGATGCGCCGGTGTGGATCGTAGAGCACTTCTGGGGCGAGTGGCAGATTCTGCAAAGCAGTCACCCATACAACAAGCTAGATGCCCACACGGTGGAGTTCCCGGTCACCGTCGAGCGCAACGCCGCGGTGAAGGTAACCTACACCGTGCGGACACGCTGGTAACGGGAGACGAAACGTGCACAGGGTGACCTACCGGTCACCCTGTGTCCTTCCCCACCGAAACGCCGTGCAGGGTGCTATGAAGGCTACGCGGCGGTCTCTGCCAACTTCTGAGCTTCCTGGGTATCCACCCGGATGCCCGGACCCATGGTGGAAGAGACGGTGATGGCGCGTAGGTATCGCCCCTTTGCCGCGGCGGGCTTCGCCTTCAGCAGGGCGTTGATCGCCGCGTTGAAATTCTCCACCAGCTGGTCCACCTCAAACGACGCCTTGCCGATGGGCATGTGCACAATGCCCGCTTTCTCCACGCGGAACGCCACCCGCTTGCTCTGCTTGAGGTCGCGCACCACGCGGTCGATGTCGTTCGTCACGGTTCCCGACTTGGCGTTGGGCATTCGCGGTCCCAGCAGGCGTCCGAGGCGGCTCACCTGGGGCACCATGTCCGGCGTGGCGACCAGCACGTCGAAGTCGCGCCAGCCTTGCTGGATCTGCTGGATGAGGTCTTCCGCGCCCACCACGTCCGCGCCTGCGTTCAACGCCTCCTCTGCCTTATCGCCCTTGGCAAACACGGCGACTTTGATCTGCTTGCCGGTGCCGTGGGGCAGGGTGGTGGTACCGCGCACCATCTGATCGCCGTGGCGGGGGTCAACGCCCAGATTGACGGCGATGTCGATGGTCTCATCGAAGCCGGCGTTCGCCAGCGACTTTGCCAGTTCCAGCGCCTCGCGCACCCCGTAGAGGCGGTTGCGGTCTACTCTCTGCTTCGCTTCCAGATAGCGTTTGCCGTGTTGTGGCATGGTTGTGTTCCTCCTGTGGTGTGTTTGTCGGGTTACCCCCTCCCACATGGGGACGGTTCGCTTGGGCAAGAATCCCCTCTGCCGAGCAGGAGAGGGGATGACTTGCCGACAGATTTTGAAACCTTTTTACGAAGACACGATTTCGATGCCCATGGAGCGTGCGGTTCCCGCCACGATCTTCATCGCTGCTTCCTCGTCGTTGGCGTTAAGGTCGGGCATCTTGGTACGAGCGATTTCACGCAACTGCTCCATCGTGATTTTGCCCACTTTCTGCCTGTTCGGGGCAGGGGAGCCTTTGTCAATCCCCGCCGCTTTCCGAAGCAGTTCCGAGGCGGGTGGGGTCTTCGTCACAAAGGTAAACGACCGGTCCTCGTAGATGGTGATCTCCACCGGCACGATAGAACCCACCTGCGAGGCGGTTCGCTCGTTATACGACTTGATGAACTCCATCATATTGATGCCGTAGGGACCCAGCGAGGAGCCTACGGGCGGAGCAGGGGTGGCTTTTCCTGCCGGAATTTGCAGTTTGACCACTGCCAGAATCTTTTTTGCCAACGTGAACCCTCCGTCTATCTAGCCGCGCCTTAGGTGATTTTCTCGATCTGTTCGAAGTCGAACTCTACAGGCGTATCGCGCCCGAAGAGCGAGATCAAGACGCGCACTTTCTCTTTATCCGGTAGCACCTCTTGAATGGTGCCATGAAAGTCGGTAAAAGGACCTGACACCACGCGCACCTGTTCGCCCGGTTGCCATGCGATGCGGGGCTTCTTTTGGGTGCCTTCCACGGTTTCGAGGATGGCTTCTACCTCTTTCTCCTGCAGGGGCACGGGTTTGTCCCCCGAGGTTACGAAGCCCGTCACGCCCGCTGTGCTCTTCACCAGGTACCACGTCTGCTCGTCCAGAATCATCTCAATCAGGATGTAGCCGGGGAAGATTTTCCGGCTGACGGTGATCTTCTTGCCCTGGCGGGTGCGCATCTCTTGCTCGGTGGGGATCAGGATGCGAAAAATGCGGTCTCGCAGGCCCATCGCCTCCGCGCGCCGCTCGATGGCGCTCTTCACCTTGTTCTCATGACCGGCGTAGGTATGTACCGCATACCATTGCTTTTGCATCGCCCACCCTCAAAACAGCCGTAATGCTCGCGTCACCCACGAGAGCAACGCATCCAAAACCCCGATAAACGTGCCCGTTACCACAATGAAGCCAATCACAATCATCGTGGAACGGACAACCTGTTCGCGCGTTGGCCATTCGCAACGCTTCAGTTCAATCCACACATCATTGAGGAAGCGACGGATACGCTCGATGCTAGGCGTCCGGCGAACGGGAGGTTTACCTGCTCCTGAAGTTGCAGGTTTTGCCCGTTCCGTCTCTTTGCTTTTCGTTTTGGCTATACCCATCACAGTGATCTCTCTTGGTATCTCAAATTGACATGCAAATGGCAGGGGTGGAGGGACTCGAACCCCCGACCGCCGGTTTTGGAGACCGGTGCTCTACCATGCTGAGCTACACCCCTGCACATGCGCCAGAAGCCGTTACTTCACCTCGCGGTGCACCACATGGTGGCGACAGCGCGGGCAGTACTTGCGCAACTCCAACCTGTCCGGATCGTTGATCCGGTTCTTGGTAGTGGTGTAGTTGCGCGAACGGCATTCGGTGCAAGCCAGTGTGATGATGATTCGGTTTTCTTTGTTCTTGCTTGCCATCGCCGTCTCCTGCTGTTACTCGATGATCTTGGTCACCACGCCGGCTCCCACCGTGTGACCA
>PSLZ01000072.1:0-6379 GCA_040289885.1 Armatimonadota bacterium
GAGCCGTCCTGCGGGCGTGGGGTGTTCGGCTTGGCAGGAGCCTCGCCCTCCAGTTTTTCGTCACCCTGAGCGTTAGCGAAGGATCTCAGAGATGCTTCGCTGTCGCTCAGCATGACAATAGGGCTGGCACTCCGCACAAGGTTGTGAGCCATTCCCCCAACCCTCCCGGCGGACGGGGAGGGGGCATGACCGCTTGCGGAGCTCTACGGTTGACACAGGCAGTCGCTCCGTGATAAGGTAAATGTGCCTAAACTACTGACCAGGGGGACTGAATCCGATGGCACAGCCAACCCGTGCGGAAGTCATCGAAGCGGAGTTACAGCGCATCCTGCCCATTGTGGTGGTGGGGATACTGGTGCTTCTGGTAGGGCTGTTCCTGCTTTACCTGTCAACCATCGCCACCTGGATGCCGTTTGCGATTGGGGTGATTATAACGCTGGCGGGCGCGGGCATCGCCGGATACGGGGGATGGCAGTATATGCAGTTGAACAACCTTCCCTCGTATCGCGCCATCTGCCCCTATTGCGATCAGCCGACGCTGTTCCTTGCCCCGCCGACGGAAGACTACACCTGTGAGCACTGTCACCGGGTGGTGGCGATAGAGGACGGGCAGGTGGTACCACCGCTGGTGCTGGTCTGTCGTCACTGTGGCGCACCCCAGAAGGTATCTCCCCGCGCGAAGATGTTTATTTGCGACAACTGCAACGGACAGAACGACCTCAAGCCCGCCAAGCCGGGCGTTGCAGCCGCTACCGCAGGAGCGGGTGAGGAGAGCATTGAATACACCACCTACGACCTGGTGCTAGTCGATGCCGGGCATAACACCGAGGAGGTGCTGGAGATTCTCTGCAACATCCTAGCGGCACCGCGTGACCATTGCCGGGGTATTCTGAAGAACCTGCCGATGGTGATTCTGGTGGACCTGCCGCGGCGCAAGGCGGATTCCTATCGCCGGATGCTTCGCGAGGCGGGTGCTACCGCTGATGTGCATCCCACGGGACAGTATCGCCCGCCGGCAAAACAGGAGGTGTAGCAAAAAAAGCCCCCTTTCTGGGGGAGAAAGGGGGCAACCGTGTAACTATCGTATTGCAGGAGGAACTCTCAGAGCTCAGTCGCGGGTGAAGTGAGCATCGGTCATCTGCGTCTGGCTCATCGGTTTGACGTGTCCATCGCAGAAGACGATGTTCGCCATCCCGCGATGCCGCACCGTCCGGTTGGCGGTGTCCACATCCTTGCGGTTATCCACGTGTCGGAAGTCCACCGTTGGGTTACCCCACCACATCGAGGGGGGGTCAATGTACGGGGTCTCCCACATGGAACCATCGCCGCGGTACCAGGGGGCGTTATAAAAGCCGCTATCGGCGAACATCACCTTTTCCGCCGGGCGCGAGAGCGCACCTTCCGAAGCGGGGTTGCGTAGGTTGGGCCAGGTGCCCCAGTTGAAGGTGATGTAGATATCCGAGCCGATGTACCCCCAGTTATAGCCATAGCCGTTGCCGTCGCCGAAGCGGGTACGCCCCCCCCAGCTGGGGCATCGCTGGATCTGCCCGTTCTTCATGTAGGGGTAGAGCAGGCTTCCCGTTTTGTCCCACACGGTGGGGCTGGTCTCCCTGCCGAACCAGCACTGTCGCAGGGAGCCGTTGTAGGCGTACTGGGCGATGGGGTAGGTTTCGTCGTAATCCTGCAGGTACATCAGCGTCGCCAGACCCAGCTGTTTGATGTTGCTCTGGCAGCTGGCTTGGCGGGCTTTTTCGCGTGCCTGCGCCAAGACGGGGAAGAGGATGGCTGCCAGGATCGCGATAATCGCGATAACCACCAGCAGCTCGATGAGCGTAAAAGCGTTGTGTTGGCGAGACATGTTTCCCTCCTTACTAAAAAATGGCACCGCTCGCGACGCGCGGAGGGAAACGTCGGAAGCGGTGTTGTCTGCTTTGGCGCGTTAGCAAAAAACCTGATGCCCTTTCGCACCAGGTTGGTTGAAACGCGCCCGATATTCACCTTCGGGTCACGTCCCCCTCCCTCCGCGAAGGGGTACCCTGTGGTGTACACAGGGCGTGACCAGCCGTCGCCGGGCATTCGGGCTCGTCTCCTTGTGGGAGACACACCGCAGCGGGCCTGCGCCGGATTCTCACCGGACTTCCCCCGATGTTTCAGCCTCAATGCGATTGAGGCGCAGACGGCTTACCCTGATGTGATTTGGAAACAGTATATCACAGGTGTTCGCAGATGTCAATAGGGTTGGGGCAACCCTTGACAGTCGCTGTGCGGGTGGCGTAAGATAGGCGGTGGTTATTCACTCCCTGTTCGGGGAAAAGGAGAGGATAGGATGAAGCGTTTCTTCGTGCTGTTTCTGCTGGTCTTCGGCGCCACGCTGAGCGCAGAGCAGTCCGTAGAGCCGATTCTCACCTCGCAGAGCAGGGTGCTCGCCGCACCCGACCGCATTATCGTCCGTTTGGCTCACCCCTTCGCGAAGCAGGCGGTTGCCCAGTTGGGCTATCCGGTGATTCGCCAAATCCCGCAGCTGGGCTACACGGTGCTGAAAGTACCTTACGGACAGGTGGATGAGACCATCGCCGCATTGCGCGCAAGGGGGCTGGTGCGCGAAGCTTTTCCCGACCGCGCCTATCGGATGGCTTACCTGCCCAACGACCCCTTCGTGCCGAACCAGTGGAACCTGTTCAAGATGAACGTGCCCACCGTATGGGACGTGACGCAGGGAAGCCCCGACGTGGTGGTGGCCGTGCTGGATACCGGCGTGGACTACAACCACCCCGAACTGGCTGACAACATCTGGCACAACCCGGGTGAAATCCCCGCTAACGGTATCGATGACGACGGCAACGGCTTCGTGGATGACGATATCGGTTGGGACTTCGCCTACGGGGACCGTGACCCTATGGACGACCACGGGCACGGAACCGCTTGTGCGGGCATCATCGCGGCGGTGGGCGACAACGCCAGCCAGATAGCGGGCATCGCCTACCGATGTCGGGTGATGTGCGTGAAGATCGGGCTGTCCAGCGGCTATTCCTACGACTCGATGTTCGCGCCGGGTGTGGTCTATGCCGCGGACATGGGCGCGAAGGTGCAAAGCATCAGTTACTTCAGCGATGACCTGACGCCTCTGCTTCGCGCCGCGGTGGACTACGCCTGGAGTAAGGGATGTCTGGTCATCGCCGCCGCGGGCAACTTCAACGAGCCGTTCCCGATCTACCCCGCAGGCTACGACAAAGCAGTGGCAGTAGCTGCCACCACCTCCGCCGACCGCAAGGCGAGCTTTTCGAACTTTGGCGCGTGGGTAGATGTCAGCGCGCCAGGGGTGGGCATCTACGCGACCACGCTGGGCGGAGGCTACACCGACCGCTTTGCGGGCACGTCCGCCGCCACCCCCAACGCCGCGGGGGTAACCGCCCTGTTGTGGTCGCTTCAGCCGAACGCACCGGCTCCGTACATTCGCGCCGCGCTGGAGTACGCCTCACTACCGCTGAACGACCCGGTGGTGGGTTATTTCACCAATTACGGGCGGGTGGATGCCTGGCGGGCAATGAATCTTCTGCCACTGCAATCGCCCTGGTACCCAACTACTCCGGTGATCCACTCCATCAGCCCACACCGCATTCCTGCTGTGGGCGGCACGGTCACCATCTTCGGGCGGGGGTTCGGCTGGGACGCCTCCGCGGGCAATGTGTTACTGCAGGGCAGGCAGTTTCTGACGGTATCGTCGGCTTCCGTGCGCCCTGCTCCGCGCCCTTTGCCGGTCGTACAGGTGCTGGAGTGGAGCGATTCGCGCATCGTGGTGCGTGTGCTGGCGGGGGCGTCTTCGGGCTGGCTGAAGGTGCTGGTGCGCGGTAGGGGTTCTAACCGGCACTGGCTGACGGTTGCCGCGCCGTCGTCGCCCTTCGCCACCGTGCCAAGCGATGTGGGCATCGTTGGGCAATACGGGCAGGGAGCACAGCTCAGCGGCGGCTACGCGGAACTGCTAGAAGCGGATGGCAGGGTTCTGGTTGCACGCCCGCGTACCGACAACAGCAAAGCCATCGAGCTGAAACTGCTGGTGCGCGGCTTGAACAAGGGTACGGTCTCCTCCATCGCCTGCGAGTACCTGCGCCAGTATCTGGACGTGGTCAATGACCCCGTCGAAAGCGTGCAGGTCTACGACTTCAGCACGGGCAGTTATCCCTATGGCTCGTGGGTAGAGGTCTTCCGCGCACGAGCGAGCGAGCACGCGGGGCAGACCATCGCGTTCAGCCTGCCAGCACCCGCAAGTCGGTGGGTCTCCTACGAAGGGGACATCTTCGTCAAAATCGTGATCAACACCGGCAGCGCAGATGCTCGGCTACTGGTAGACAAGCTATGGTTCCTTTGGCAGTAGCGTTTCCACCAGCTCGCTCTCTACCGACCGCTCACCAAGGGTAGACACGGCAAACCGGCTCGCCTGCGAGAACCAGTAGACATCTTCAGGACGCTGGCGCAGGTCAACCACGCACTCGAAGGTGTCCGGTCCCACGGTGGCGACGGGGAACCAGGGGCGGTCGTTGAGCCCGTCGCTGGAGACGCGGCGGTACACCCGGTAGCCGATGACCCGCTCCAGATACTGCGTCTCGTGCACGGGGGCGGGTTTTTTGTCCCAAGTGACTTTCACATGGTGCTCGTCGATGCGTTCTACCTTCACGTTGCGCGGGGGTAGGGGGGAATCTATCGAGCCGTAAGGGGTCTTGAGGGTGAGGGTGAACCTGTCTTTGTGACCACGGAACCACGCGGTGATGAAGTCGGTAATCTCCAGCCAGTAGTAACAGGGGCGGTTGCTCCTGATCACTTTCGCCAGCACCAGCCCACGACCCCCAACGACGTTGATGTTGCCGAACGGATTGGGGCGTCGGTGAAAGCCGTTGAGTGTGCGCACCTCCTTCACCGGTCGGTTGGGCAGGCGCAGGATACCCTCCTCGTTCGTTTGCCCGACGATCACGGGGTCTTTGGAGACGGGGTGGTCGAAGTTGCCGTCTTCGATAACGGGGAAATACCTCACGCCCGCTTCCTCGCCCGGCGGACCGTTGGGGTCTACCACACAACCCCGCTGGAAAATCTCCACCTTTGCGCCGGGCACGGGGTTGCCGTTGACGTCCACGATGCGCAGGAAGTTCTCGGCAGGAATGGCGAAGTAGTGGTCGCCGAAGTGCCCGCGCGGCTTATCCCACGTCATGTTCAGGTAGCCCGCATCCGCCTCGGAGTAGACCACCGGTGCATGCCAATGCATCATGGTGGCGGGGTGGCTCATGAAGTGCGCTACAAGGTCGCCGTTATCGGGCATTTTGTGGTACTCGTGCCCGGCATAGTCCAGCGCGTACCAGTCGGTCAATCCGAGCGGATGTCCCAGCTCATGGGGCAGGGACCATTCGGTGTTCTGTCGCCACTCTTTGGTAGGCGGTTGCCCCTTGCCCTCCTTTTCTTCGGGACTATCGTGCCAGACCCATCCGCCCTGATGATAGGCGATTCCGTCTGACGCCACCAGGCTCTGCACCGCTTTGTCCACATCGTCGGTGTAGAGGATGCGGTCTAATCGCACACGCGCTTTGATGCCTTCGGGGGCGGAGGGGAAGATGCTGTGGGCGAAGAGCAGGTTCATGATGTCGATATGCCAGCGGTAGTAGTCTTCAAAGCAGAAGCTGCCGTAGGCACTGCGAAAGGTGTGCCACCTCTGCACGCGCTTGTTGCTGACGATGTAGAAGAACTCCCAACCCCACAGCGGGTCGGTCACCTCGTTGTTGATGGTGGCGATCTCGCGCTGACTGGTAACGATACGGAAGGTAACGTGGCGGAAGCCTTCCTGCCAGTTCCATCGGAGAGTGAAAGAGGCTTCCTCCATCTCGCGCAGTCTGCCGCGGTGTCTGCCTCGGCGCACCTCTTTGCCGTCGATCAGCCACACGTAGTCGAACGGCTGGGCGAGGGCGAACCCCACGTTTTTCACATGCGCGGTAAGGGTCACGGGCTCGCCCCGCTGGTACTTGAGTTTGAGCGATTTGACGATTTCCTCCGGCTTCAGGTAGCTCTGTTTGCATGTTTTCCCACACTAGCAGACGCACCCCTTCGTCGCGGATGAAACATCCTTTGAGGGCGGTGCCGTCAGTTAGTTCCAAGGTATCAGCGGGGGCACACCGTGCCAAAGCCAACAGCGCAAGCGCGAGCCACAGGCGTTTCATGACGCGAAATCCTCCGTGTTATGTCTAAGCAGATCTTCCGCACCGGGCAGGGGAAGTCCTGTAAGGGGGTAAATGGAAGGCGAACCTCGTGGTGAGCCGATACCCCCTTTGTTCTCCCCGCGGCGGTTGGAGGGCGAACCTCCTGGTGAGCCGTCTTGTGGGCGGGGAGGAGGGTTTTGGCT